>NZ_AXVR01000007.1 GCF_000484695.1 Salinispora cortesiana
GATCGAACACGCGATGTCGGTCAGGACCCGGCCCCGGTCGTGGACCGGCTGGAACCCGGGTTTGGCCAGTACCCTCGATATGCCCGCGGTCAGGCCGGTACGGTCGGCGAGCATCCGCAGGCCCGCCACCCCCACCATCGCCACCACCCCGTCACCGTCAGCCGTGACGCGCAGGCCCTTCGACCATCCGGTAAGCTCACGCACGTCGGAAGTGCCTCCTCGCAAGAGATCCTGGTAGATGTCGCAATCACCATTTTCCCTTGCCTGGCAGGCACTTTCGCCTTTCCGGACCTCACGAAACCGTTACAAGATCACCACCTGGTGAATGTCCCGGGTAGACCCGCCCGATGCCGTGCCTGATAGCGAAGCGGTAGCACAGCCCGCAGGGCTCGCCGGTCGCCAGCAAGGACGCACCGTCCAGGTTCGTAAGTCCGCGCTGCCGCATCGTCCCACGCATGGCGACGATCTCGGCGTGCGCGGTCAGGTCACCGGTCTCGCGTACCTCGTTGACGCCGTACTCCGAGACGTACTCGATCTCATCGGTCACCACCCCGACGAAAGGCAGCCCACCGGACTCCACATGCGTGACGCTGAACTCGACCGCGCCGCGCATGAGACGTGTCAGCCGTTCGGTGGACCAGCTCATCGGAGGACCTCTGCCGCTGCGAACCGGTCGACAGCAGCCGTCAGCCGCGCGAGGTCGGCGACCCCGGAGACGAGCCGACCGTTGATCAGAAAGCTGGGCACACCTGTCACACCGACCGTCTCGGCCGCGTACCGCAGCTCCTCGGCGTGGCGTACGCGCCGCTCTGGACTCGTCAGGGCCGCTTCGACCTCGGACCGGTCCAGGCCCACCGACGTTGCCATATCGATGATCACCTCGTCTCGGCCGATGTCCCGGTTCTGTTGGAAGAACGCGGCGAACATCGCGTGCGAGTAAGGCGCGGCCTGTCCTCGTTCCTCCGCCAGCTGCAGCACTAGGAACGCCTTCTCGGTGCGCGGCTGCGGCGAGATGGTGGGCAGAGAGATCGGGACACCCAGCCGGCGCGCCATCGGATAGACCGAGCTCCGCCACACGCTCGGCAGGTAGTTCTCTTCTGGCCGCAGCGTCGGGACCGGGTCCGGGCGCAGCTCGAAGGGCTGCAGCTTCACCTGAACGTCACGTTCGCGCCTCAGCGCCTCGATCGCCCCCTCCGCAAGGAGGCAGTACGGGCATACGTAGTCGATGAACACGTCGATTCGAGTTGTCACCTGACCTCAACCTCTCCATAAGCCATTGCATGTACATGCATGTTTCATCCTACACGTCGCTGCTGCCGGCATGGCGGAACTAGCTAGACGAGTTGTTCCGAAGTCCTTCAGTGGTCGTAGGCGGTCGGTGACCGGGTGGCGGGTGCGCCGGTTGTGTTGTTGTGCCAGATCGCGGCGGCCATCGCGAGGAGGCGTTGGGCGACTCGGACGGCCACGCCGGCGAAGGTCCGTCCGCCGTGTTGCTCGAGGTCAAGCTGGCCCTTGAGGGTGTCGTTGACCGACTCGATGAGCTGGCGGACCTTCGTGAGTATCGCCTCGCCGTGGCGGGCCTTCTCCCGTTTGCGTGACGGGCGCAGCAGCTCGATGCCCTGTTCGGCTAACTGCCGCTCGAATGGCTTGAGGCGAAGCCCTTGTCCGAGATCAGCAGGATCCCGTCATGTTCGGCGACCACACCGGCCTCGACCTGCAGCATCGAGGTGAGGACTTCCCGTTCGCCGATCTTCGGGTTGGCAAGGGCCCACAGGATCGGCATGCCGGTCGGGGTGCACACCAGGTACAGCCGTAGTCCCCAGAAAGAACCGGGAGTGGGAGGCGCAGTAGCCGTATCCGGCCCAGCCGGCCAGGTCTGAGCGTTGCACGGTGGGGTGGGACATGCCGTACGGGATGGGGGTGGAGTCGATGATCCAGTGGTTGTCGAACCAGAAGTCACTGTCCCGGGCCACGTCCCGGATGGTCTTCTTGATCAACGGCAGCGCGGCGCGTAGCCGCTTGTTGTGGCCGGGTCGCTGTGGCAGGTACGGGAACATGCCGGCCAGGTGGATGCGGGCGTAGCGGATCCAGTGCGCTTCTGAGCGGGCGCCGAGCAGGACCTGCGCCACGGCCAGGCAGACCAGTTCGGAGTCGGTCAACAGCGGCGGCCGGCCCCGCCACCGGGGCGTGCGGATGCTGTCGTCGATCTTGACGTACAGTGTGGTCAAGAGGGTATCCAGGTCCTGCGTCACAACACGATCACGGATGCCCTCTTCATGCCCAGACATCGACCCCTGACATCGGAACTACTCGTCTAGGTGGCCAGAAGGCCGCCAATCACTGCGAGGGCATCGCTCACTTGGCGGCGGTTGATCCCTGCACCCAGGTCAGCGACCTCCACCAGTACCTCGGCAACCTTCGCCTCGTAACCCGCGCGGGACTCCCGCAGGGCGGCCCTGCCCGGATCGGCGAGGACCGCATACACGCCACGGCCATCCTCTGGACAGACGTCGCGGTAGGTCAGCGACTTGGCCTCAAGTCGACCCAGCAGCCGTGTCACCGAGCTCTGGTTCAGTCCGACTTGCTGAGCAAGGTCGTTGACTCGCAATTCCCTGTCTGGCGCCCGACTGAGCAACACGAGCGCGCGGTACTCGGTCAGACCCAAGTTATGGTTGTCGGCGAGCCACTTGCCGAGCCTGGCCTCGACCGCCGAGGCGAAGAGGGCAATCTGTGACCAGGATGCGCTGGGGTCCCCGGTGACCAGCTCTCCATCGCTTGGACGTTCCATGTACATAGAGACGACTCTACCACCGAAATAATTGTGTTAGTTCATCCCGGTGTTGGTCGCTCATCGAATTGCGGCGACGGATCTGGCGGCGGCGAACAGCTTTCCGTACTCCGTTATTTGCTCGCGGATCTCACTGCCTTCCAGGCGCGCCCAGACGAGGACCTGATTGGCTGTCAGCACCGAAATGCCCAAATTATCTTCCACCTGGTGATGGCCCCGATAGCCCGTTGACCCTTTCCTGCCACGAAAACCGCTCTCGCCTGCGTCCGCAGCGCCAGTTTCTTATGGTCTCGCCATCGTCGCCGGCGTGATCGCCAACGGTCCGCCAGGCGGGCCGTTGGGGACCACCGAGATCACGTCCACGCCATGCTCGGCGAAGTACGCCTCACCCACGCCGCACAGGTCCTCGTCGAACCAGGACGCGGCCATCACCGCGATCCGGTCGAGCTGGAGTGCCCGGATCGCGGTCACGGTCGCCGTGCCCATGGTCACCAATGGGATCTCGTGACTCACTTTGGCGAGCCGGGCGAGGAGATCCTTCTCGCCTTCGACCTTGGACGACGAGCTCGTGAAGGCCAGGCCGACGGTGTTCAGCGGCGCGCTGGACAGGTTCTCGACCGTGGGATCGATCACCTCCGGATCGACGAACCCAGGACGGGAACGTGGGCGATTCTTTCGTCGATATGCTCACCGGGATGCATGAGTGAAAATGGACGCGGTTGGCGTGGCCCGTCAGCGAGTGACGGGCCTAGCGTCGGGTCGCTTTGCTGATCTTGTTGTGGAGGGCGCGCCGGGCGATCGGGCCGAGGTCGTCAACGATCTCGATGAGCACGGCGAGTTGGTCCAGCGCCTCGATGGCGCGCTCGGCTGAGGGCCGGTCGACGCCGTCGTACAGCTCCAGGCCGATGAAGGCGGCCGACACCGCGCGGGCGAGCCCGGGAACGTCGGCGATTTCGGCGGACGGTGACCCGGCCAGCAGCCGGCGCAGGACCAGCTCGATCTCGTCCACCCACAGCTGCAGAGACTCGGCGGTGGGGGCGGCGAGGCGCTCGTCGGCCTGTGCGCCGGCGAGCATCTGGGCCAGCACGGACACGTTGCCCAGCTCGCGTTCCTCCTCGTGCAGGGCGCGCCCGACGTCGAGCAGTTCGCGCAGCGACCCGACCTGGCGCAGCCGGGCGGACCAGTGGGCGACCCGCTCGGCTGTGCCGGTCCGGCACGCGGCTGCCAGCAGCTCGTCGAGCGTTCCGAAGTGGTAGAAGACCAGCGCCTGGTTCACTCCGGCGGCGGTGGCGATGGTGCGGGCCGAGACGCCGGCGATGCCGTGCTGGCGGATCGCGGCGAGGGTGCCGTGGAGCAGGCGTCGCTTGGTGTCGGACATCGCTCTCCTCCCGCCGGGTGTGGCGGTGCGATCATCGCATCCGTCATCAGTTGGGCCAGCCAGGTCATGCCGGGCAGCCGCAGGGTCCAGCCCACCCAGGCCCAGCCGAGGTTGAGGTGCTCGAGAGCACGGGCGACGGCGGCCACCCCCCGTTCCGCGTGGCCGTCGCCGCCCGTGTACCCGGCCCGTAGCTGCCCCTCCTTGGCTGGGGCGATCGTCAGGTTCACCGGGTTTCGCCGCGCCAGGAACCGCCAGACCGCCACGCATGGCCCGCACCCGGCGTCGAGCCGCAACACCGCGGGCGCGCCCGAGGCGTACGGCCGCCAGCGCGGACACCAGTCGTGTACCGACCGTCGCCAGTCCCGCCAGGCGTCCCCGTACCGGCGGGCCAGGTCGTGCTCCTCGTGCGGCCGGGCCACGGCCGTGCTGGAGGCCACGGCGAGGGCGGTTGCGGCCAGCAGCGCCAAGCTGCGGGTGACCGCAGCGGTCAGCAGGAGCAGGGCAGCCGCGCCGACCTGCATCGGGTTCGCCAGGTACGCGTAGGGCCCGGTGCTGACGAGCCGGGTCGGCGGATCCCACGGGTACGGGGTGCCGCCGCCCCGTCCGGCGAACTCGCGTACCGCGATGAGCGCCGGGGTGGCCACCAGCAGCGCGACCTGGGCCAGGACCAGGAGGGCGGCCCGGGGCAGCCCGGTGAGCGGGGACCACGAGCCGCCACCCAGCTCGAAGGCGACACTGGGCACGAACCACAGCAGCAGCGTGGCGAAGACGACGACCTGGAGCAGCACCCGGGCCCGCAGGTGCCGGCCGTCGGCGCTCCACCGGCCGAGCAGCTGCGCGGGGAGGGCCACGGCGAGCAGCCCCACCACCTCGCCCACCAGCCAGTGCGGCCCGAGCAGGACAAGCGGGTGTAGCGCCGGCATCGCCACCACGTCGAGCCAGAGCAGCAGGCCCAGCGCGAGGGGCAGGGGCAGGAACCGACGTAGCAGCACCGGCAGCGCGCCCCAGAGCGCCGCCCAACCCAGCCACAGGTCGACCGGTATCCCCCGGTAGGCCCCGTGCACCGGCGCGAACGCGTACCAGCCCGTCCGGCGGGCCGACTCGTTCAGCGCGGCGACGCCCAGGGCGGCGGCCACGGCGGCGAGCAGGGCGGCGGCCCGCGCCCGCCGGTCGCGCTCCAGTCGGGCCGCGGCCAGCACCGCCAGCAGGGGCACCCCCAGGGCGAGCCAACGGGCGGCGGTCATGGCAGGACGAGCATGTCGAGCAGGTGCCCCGCGCCCTCGTGGAGCAGGCCGTCCTAGAGCGGCCCGAAGTACCAGGAGGGATCGAGACCGCGCTCGTACGCCACCCGGACGCGCACCTCGGTACGTTCCCGGTCCACCGCCTGCCAGGTCACCTCCGCGCGCCGGAAGGTGACCCACCGACCGGTGATGGCGGTGTGCTCGACGAACCGGAAGCCGACCCGGCCCGGCTCCGTGCCGGTGACCTCGGTGAGTAGATGCCCGCCTGGCCCGTGCGAGCTGTCGGGGTAGGCGAACATCCAACGGTCCCCGGTGGCGAGGCCGTCGCCGGTGACCCGGGTCGGCACGGGTACGCCGAGCAGGCGCAGCGGCACCGACCGGACCGGCACCGGGCGAGGGCCGGTCGCCAGCCGCTCGCCGACCGCGTGGGCCGGGAGGGTAACCACCCGGACCACCTCGACCGACTGCTCCGGGGCAATCCGTGGGGCGAGCCCGGTGCCCTCGAGCCCGGGTACGAGCAGCAGGGGCACGGCGACCAGCGAGTACGCCCGGGTGGTGTTGCGGCGGGCCAGCCTGATCAGGGCGGTGGTGCCGTGGGCCATCGCGTATACCAGCGGCGCGGACAGGATGACGCAGATGGCGCCTTCGTGCAGCGCCACCGAGGCCAGCAGCAGCGCGATCGTGGTGGCGGCGAAGACCCGGCCGTGGGTGGTGCGGCCCGGGGTCAGGGCGAGGGCGGCGGCCAGCAGCACCGGCAGTCCGACGAAGAGCAGGGCGCTGTCGGCGCGCCCCTGGGCCACGGTGACGGCGTAGACGACGATCCCGAAGGTCGCGATGAGGCCGGCGAGCGTCCAGTTGGCCCAGGTGCGTCTCGGCTCCGGCTCCGGCTCACTGGTCATGTTTCCTCCCATGTTTGAGCGACCGCTCAAACAGAGGGTAGGCTGATTTGAGCATCTGCTCAAGGGGTGGACCGGTGAGGCCACGTCGGCTCAGTCCCGGTCGGCGTCTTCCCACCGGACCGCCCGGACTTCGCCGATGCGGTCACCAACGTGCCGGGGTTCAGCTCCACCCCGAGTCGGTGCTCAGCCCGGAGGATGTCCTCGCCGACCTGTTTGACGCGGCGAATTCCGCCGACGTCAGCCGGCAAGTCCCTGTTTCAGCGCGGCACCGATCCGCACCGCCCGTCGGGCGGTAAGCGCCGCCGCGCCGAGCGCGGTGCTGTCCGGGGCGACCTCCGCGTTGTCGCTGGTGTGCGAAGCGCCGTACGGGTTGCCGGCGACGAACTGGCTCGGGTCGGTGTAACCAGGGGTCACCACGATCCCGCCCCAGTGGTAGAAGACGGAGAAAAGGGAGGTCAGTGTCGTTTCCTGGCCGCCGTGCAGGGTGGCGGTGGAGGTGAAGGCGGAGTACACCTTGTCGGCCAACGCGCCACGCATCCAGAGTGGCCCGGTGGTGTCGATGAACTGCTTAAGTTGCGCGGCGACCAAACCGTAGCGGGTGGGTGATCCGAGGATCACCACGTCTGCCCAGGTCAGGTCGTCGGGCTCGGCCTCTGGCACGTCCTGGGTCTGCAGCCGGTGGGCTTGCCAGCCCGCGTTCGCCCGGATTGCCTCGTCCGGAGCGAGCTCTCGTACCTTGCGGAGCCGCACCTCAGCGCCGGTGTCGCCGGCCGCCTCACACACGGCCTTGGCCAACTGGTACGTGATGCCGGTCGCGCTGTAGTAGATCACCGTGACTTTGGTCTGGGCGGCCATCGGATGTCTTCCCCCTCACCATCGGGTTGGTCCGGCGCGCGGACGCGGGCGTCGCCGAGCGCGGCTACCCCGTGGTCGTCACGTCAAACGGCCGATCGGACGTTGGAAGGCGTCAGCCCCTGATGTCCCATGCTGAGGCCGCCGTCGACCGGAATGATCGCTCCGGATACATAACTGGCGGTGTCGCCAGCCAGTCAGGTGACCGCGCCGGCGACATCGTCCGGCTGGGCGAATCGGCCAGCGGGGGGATCGCTCGGTAGAAATCGGCGTGTCAGCTTCACAGGTTGAGGGTGAACCCGCTGGCGGCGAGTTCGGTGAGAAAGGCTCTCGGCTCCACGAGGTGCTCGATGTGCCGTACTCCCGAGGGCATAGCGGGCAGGTCTCGGATGAGTAGCGCCGCAGCGAGACCGGTGGCGCGACTTTGCTGGCGACCGCTGAAGCTTGCCTGACTGGCGCCGGAGTCGACGGTGACGGCAAATTCGTCACCGCCGAGCTTGATCTTGGCCAGCGCGTTCAGCATGGTGCGGCGGATCCAGGGGCGATGTAGCAGGCGGGCGATGCCGGGTCGCCCGGCGGCTGCCAGCAGCGTGGTGGTCAGCCGGGAGTCCAGGCATAGGCCGGTACTCGCGGCGACACCCAGCGTGCTGGGCAGCGTGTACTGGTCTGAGAACGGGAACCGATACACGGTTCGCTCGCCGTGCGGAGCCGGAAATCGCATTGCCCACGAGCCGTGTAGACGGCCCAGCCCATTGAGAGTCCAGGCGAGCGCCGCTGGCCCGTGCCGTTCCCCGGAACCGAGCAGCACGCCGATGTGCACCTGCCGTGTTGTTGCCTGTTCGACGCAGTGTCGGGCAAGCAGGTTGCTGACCCCGGGGACCAGTCCAACACTGAGGGCCGCTGTGGCCTGTCGCTGGGAGGCGAGCTTGTCCAGTTGTTCGATCTCGACGTGCAGCTGGTGGGAAGCCGAGATGTCCACGTAGTGGATACCCCGCTCCAGGCAGGCGCGGGCGATCCGCGCGTTGTCGAGTTCGGCGCACATGAGCACGGCGTCGACGCCGCTGAGCGCGGTGGCCAGGTCGCCGGGATCGGCGGCGTCCAAGCGAACCACGGTGGACCCCGGCACGTGCGGCGCGCGGTGTGGATTACGGCCGGCCACCACCACCTCTGTTGTGCGTAGGTGACTGACCAGTGCGGTCACGGCGTGTATGCCAACGGCGCCGTATCCGCCGAGGACGAGGATCCGGTTCATCGGGCGACCGCCTCCTGTGGTGGTGTATCGCCGCTCGTCGGCTTCTTCGGTTCTCGGGTGCCCATGGCCAGCGCGCAGAGGATTCCCAGGACGGCGATGGCGGCCGCGCCCGCAAACCCCAGGCGCAGACCATCGGCGAGCGCGGTGGCCCCGTCGCCGCTGCCGCGGCTGTCGGTCCATGCCGCCGAGGCCATCAGCAAGGCGGTGAGGCCCAGGGCGGCGCCGAGGCGTTGGGCGGTGTTGACCAGGCCAGAGGCGGCTCCTTGCTGATTTTCAGGTGCGCTGCGTACGGCGGGGGCGGTGGAACCGACGAACACAGCAGGCAGGCCGGCTGCGAAGATCAGGCTGGCCGGCAACACGGCGGTCAGGTAGCTGGCGCCGGGGTGCAGCAGGATCGCGTATCCGGCCAGGCCGAGCGCGACCAGGAACATCCCGGCCGCGAGAACCACGCGTGACCCGAAGCGGCCGATCGCCCAGGGCAGCGCGGTACGCGCGGTGACCATGTTGACCGCGGCGATGGGCAGTACGGCGAATCCGGCGGCGAGGGCGGAGTATCCCATGGCCTGCTGGAGCATGAGCGACAGCAGTACGAACGCTGGCACGTGCGAGGCGCCCACGAGGGCGTTGGCCGCGACGCCGGCCCGTACCTGGCGTATCCGCAGCAGTTGCGGCGGCAGGATCGGGGCCGGATGGCGCCGCTGGTTGACCGTGAACACCGTACCGAGCCCGAGGGTGGCGACGGCTGCCGTGTAGGTGAGCGGCGTCCACCCGGCGGTGGGCAACTCGGTGGCGAGCAGGACCATGGCGAGCAGGGATCCGGTGACGGTGAGTCCACCTATTAGGTCCAGCCGCGTCCGAGCGCCGCTGGCGCGCCCAGCCCACGGCGGGTCGGCGGGGAGCAGGCGCGGGCTCAGGACAAGGGCGACCACACCGATCGGGACGTTGATCAGAAAGATCCAGGGCCATCCAAGTGTCTGGGTCAGGACGCCGCCCAATGCCACGCCCGAGCCCGCACCGGCGGCGGCCATGGCGCTCCATACCGCGAACGCCCGACGGTAGGCAGCGGGCTCCGTGAAGATCGCGGCGATCAACGCGAGCTCGGCGGGGACCACGATCGCCGCACCAACGCCCTGTATCGCTCGACCCAGCAGCAGTGTGCCCGCGTCGGGTGCGAGGCCCGCCAGTAGCGACGCACCGGTGAACAGCGCGATTCCGGCCTGGAACATGCGACGCCGGCCGAACACGTCCGCGGCCCTACCGGCGACCAGCTGCAGGCCGCCGAAGGTGAGTTGGTAGGCGTTGACCACCCAGGTCAGCCCGGACTCGGTCAACGCCAGCGCTGCACCCATCGCCGGCAGTGCGACGTTGACGATCGACACCTCAAGAAACACCACGAGTTCTACGGAGGTGAGCAGCAGCAGTGCGGCGAGCCCACCTCGCCCCCAAGTTTTAGTAGTCACGCTATAAGAATGTTTTTGTAGTGGAGCTATAGTCAATGGTGTGAGCGAAACACCACACCGCAACCGTCAGCAACCAACCGTGAAGAAGCCACCCGAGGACGGCAGGACCGCGCGATCCCGGTCCACCCGGACGCGCATCACCACGGCGGCCACCGAGCTGTTCATCACCGCCGGCTACAGCGGCACCAGCATCGCGGCCATCGCCGCCAGGGCCGGCGTGAGCGAGCAGAGCGTCTACTACAGCTTCGGCACCAAGCGGGCCATCCTCACCGCGGCCCTCGACCTGGCCATCGCCGGTGACGACGAACCTGTTCCCACACTTGAGCGGCCCTGGGTGCGGGACGCACTCGCCGATCCGGACCCACAGGGGCAGATCCGCCGGCAGGTCGCCGGCGCCGCAGACGTCTATCGGCGCGCCGCGCCACTGTTGGACGTCGTGCGCAGCGCTGCCACCATCGACGCCGAACTAGCCGAGGTATGGGCGACCAACCTTCAGCAGCGGCTCACCGTGCAACGCATCTTCGCCGAAGCGTTGGCCCGCAAGACGCCGCTGGCCGCCAACATGGCCGTCGACGCGGCCGCCGACACCGCCCTGGCCATCCTCAGCCCCGAGACATACCACCTGCTCGTGCACCACCAGGGCTGGGCGCACACGCGATGGCGGGACTGGGCCACGAACGCTCTGCAACGCCTACTCACGACGTTGCCGTAGCGCAGAGGCGAACCCGGCTGGATCACGCCGGGCGCCCGCCCGTGGAGCGGGTTCGACGAAACAGCAGTTGCGCGAGGCTCTTGTCCCACACCCAGGCAGGGCTCGACCGGCTCCGCCCTGCCTACCCGCCAGACAGGTACCGCTCGATTCGGGTCGGCTCCGGTGGGCCGGCGTAGCCGATGTGCCGGTCCGGCCGGATCACGAAGGCCGCGGCACCGGCGTCGTACAGCTTCTGGGCGTTGCGGCCCCGGTCGAGGAGGACCGGAACCTGGGCGAGTACGGCCTGGGCCACCTGCCAGACGGGGGTCAGTAGCCGCAGTTCCACCGCACCGGGCCGGCGGCGGGCCAGCGTGTCGGCGAGCCTGTTGAGCTGTGTCGGCAGGGCCGGGTCGGGCTTCGGCGTGGTCAGCAGGAGGGTGTGGCGGTCGGTGGCGAGGTGGTCGTGCAGGCGCTGTGGCTGGTGGGTGATCCCGTCGAACAGCGTCGGGTCGGGTAGGCGGTCGCCACCGTGTAGTCCGCCCCTGCGGCCGGTCACCCCGGCGGTGCCGCGGTAGCTGTGGGCGAGTTGGGACAGTCGGTGGGCGAGCAGTCGGCGGGCCGGTGTGCTGGCCTGCAGCCCGGCCAGCACGATGTCACGCAGGTGCCGGCGCGGGTCGCCCCGCAACAGCATCGCCTCCGCGCCGAGGTGGGTGAAGCGGACGACCTGTCGTCCGATCCGGTGCCGTTCGGCCTGGTAGCTGTCGAGTAGTGCGGTCGGGGCCCAACCGGCGAGCACCGCGGCGAGTTTCCAGCCCAGGTTGATCGCATCGGCTACGCCGAGGTTGAGGCCTTGGCCGCCGAACGGGGTGTGGACGTGCGCTGCGTCGCCGGCCAGGAAGACTCGACCGTCGCGGTAGCTGTTCGCCTGCTTGCGGGCCAGGTTGAAGGTCCAGAACTGGTCGGTGGATTCGATGGTGGCGGGGATGCCGGTCCGGGACAGGGCCGCCTGCGCGTCGTCGCGGGTAGGTGGTACCGGCCGGCCGGTGGCGTCGATGGTCTGGGTGTATGCCAGCCGGAACCGCCGTCGCCCGGGTAGGGGGAAGACGCCGTAGATTCCGTTGCCGTCACTGGAGAAGGTCATCTCGTTGCGCGGCAACGGCCAGTCGACCACCGCGTCGCAGAGCACCCACGGATCGCTGTACGTGGTGCCGTCGAAGTCGATCCCGAGCAGGTCCCGAACCGTGCTGTGCGCGCCGTCGCAGCCGACGACCCATTGTGCGGTCACGGTTTCGGTGCCGCCGTCCGGCGTGGTGAGGGTGGCGGTGACTCCACTGTCGGTCGAGGTGAGGCCGACCAGGGTGGTGTTGCGGTGTAGCGCAACACCGTGCCGGGTCAGGTGATCGATGAGAATCTGCTCGGTGCGGTACTGCGGAATGTCGACCAGGTGTGGGTACGCCGTGTCGTCGAGCACGCGGAAGTCGACGCTGAGTCGGTCGCGGTGACTCGTTCGCAGGGTGAGTACGTCGACCCGCTCCCCTTCGGCGAGGATCCGGTCGGCCACCCCGAGGTCACGGAGATGTTCCAGCGTACGGGCGTGCAGTGCGGCGGATTTGGTCAGCTCCAGCGGGGAGGCGTGCTTGTCGATGACTCGGACGTCGACGCCGAGTCGGGTCAGTTGGGCGGCGAGAACCAGGCCGGTGGGGCCGGCCCCGACGATCAGCACCTGCGGGTGTGGCATGTCGTGCACCTCTGCTCTGCGGACGACCAATAAAAGCGAGCGCTCGCTCTCTTTCAGCGTGCGCCCGTCCGTTGGGTGCCGTCAAGAGGGAGTGCTCGCTTTACGATGAGCGGATGCCGAGAGTCTCCGAAGATCACCGTGCTGCCCGCCGCCGGCAGATCCTGTCGGCCGCCGCCACCCGCTTCGCCCGCGACGGCTTCCACCGCACCTCCATGCAGGACGTGGTGGACGAGTCCGGCCTGTCGTTCGGTGCCGTCTACCGCTACTTCCGCACCAAGAACGACATCGTCATGGCGATCTCCCTGGAGGCGATCAGCGTGGTCGAGACGGTGGTCCGGGACGGTGTCCAGGCCGGTCGTCCCGTCGCCGACCTGGTAGCTACGCTGCCACGCGCGCTGCTCGCCCTCGAGCAGATCGACGAGCGGATGCGGCTGGCAGTGCAGGCGTGGGGGGAGGCGCTGCGCGACCCAGCCCTCGCCGAGCGGATGCAGGAAGGGCTGCGGCGGGCCCGCGCCGCGCTGCGGGAGAGCATCGAGGTCAACTGCGCCGACAGTGGCGTCCGCATCGACGCGGACGCGGCGGCGCAGGTCCTGATCTCAATCATTCAAGGCTTCATCCTGCAGCGCTCCTGGGACCCCCACCTCGACGCCGACTCGTACGGCCAGGCTGCCCAAGCGCTAATCGGTGGAAGGCTCGGTGGCGCTGTGACGGGGTGGCGTTGATCTGATTGCCATACCTGCGGAAGGTCATCAAAGGACTCTTTTCCCCACCGCCTTGTCGATCCGGCATCGCCGATGGGTTGGGTCGGCTCAGCGCGTCGCGTTCGAGGAGCTGTCCCTGGGTGTGGGTGGTCTGCCCCGGCGGGTTCCGGGGTGGGAGTGGGTGCTCGCAGTAGCCGGACCGCCCGAGTTGACCTCAGGGTGTGTGGGTCGACCTGGTGGGCGGAGAGTGGCGCCGAACGGACCTTCCCGTTAGCCAAGAATTCGGTTAACGTGAATGCGCGGTTGGTGGGGCGCAGCAGATCGTTCCCGCCGGCTTGTTTGTGGTCTTCCCAGTAATGCCGGGCTGTCTGCGTTGAGTCCGGCGACGCACCACTGTCGGAGCTCTGAAATCTCTTAACAGGCTGGGCGGCCGGTTCCCCTGATGTCAGCAGCGGCGACCACCGCCACTGAATATTGGAGGGGAACGGGTGCGGGAATCGACATCGCCATCGCTATACGTGGTGCCGGAGAAGGGCGGGCTCGCTGACCTCATCGCGAGTAACGCCGTGGAGGAGCCGGATGCGCCGGCATTCCACCGTAAAGTCGACGGCCGGTGGGAGCCGGTCAGTGCCGCGGAGTTCTACACTGAGGTCACCGACCTCGCCCGAGGGTTGATCGCCAAGGGTGTCGAGCGTGGGGACCGCGTGGGTCTTCTCTCCGGCAACCGGTACGAGTGGTCGCTCGTGGACTTCGCCCTCTGGGTGATCGGCGCGGCGCCGGTGCCGATCTACCTGACCTCCTCACCCGAGCAGATCGAGTGGATTCTCGGCGACTCTGGTGCGGTAGCGGTTGTGATGGAGACCGAGGCGCACGAGAATTTGATCCAGGAAATGCGGGGCAAATTACCCGCCTTGCGACATGTCTGGCAGATCGACGGTGGCGTGGTGGAGGAACTGCGAGCCGCGGGTGCCGACGTTGACCCCGCCGCCGTCGAGGAGCGTCGGACGGCCGTACTCCCGGGGGACACGGCCACGATCATCTACACCTCCGGAACCACCGGGATGCCCAAGGGTTGCGTTCTCAGCCATGCCAACCTGTTCGCCGAGGCGGGTAACGCCGTAGCTCTGCTGCGCGCCATGTTCGGTCCGCTCGGTGACATCCCGGCATCGACCCTGCTGTTCCTGCCCCTTGCCCACGTTTTCGGCAGGATGGTGGAGGTCGGTGCCATGGTGGCGCGGACGCCCATTGCGCACTGCTCCGACGTCAAGCAGGTGCCCGCGGAACTGGTCAGCTACAAGCCGACATTCTTGCTCTCGGTGCCCTACGTGCTGGAAAAGGCGTACAATACCGCCCGGCGCAAGGCTTATGAAGCTGGCAAGGGCAAAGTGTTCGACACCGCGGCGGCGACGGCGACCGCCTACTCGGAGGCGCAGCGGCCCGGACTGGGCCTACGCATGCGACACGCCCTGTTCGAGCGACTCGTGTACCGCAGGTTCCGGGCCGCCTTCGGTGGGAACCTGCGTTTCGTGATCTCCGGAGGCGCGGCCCTAGGCGAGCGCCTCACGCACTTCTACCGCGGCTGCGGCATCACCGTATTCGAGGGTTACGGACTAACCGAAACCAGTGCAGCGGTCACGGTCAACTCGCTGGAATCCTTCCGGCCAGGGACCGTGGGCAGGGTCCTGCCGAGCGTGCAGATGAGGATCGACGACGACGGCGAGGTGCAGTGCACCGGTGGCCCGGTGTTCGCGGGCTACTGGAACAACGATGAGGCCAATGCCGAGTCGTTCACCGAGGACGGCTGGTTCCGGACCGGTGACATCGGGGAGTTCGACGAGTACGGGCACCTGCGGATCACCGGCCGCAAGAAGGAGATCTTGGTGACCAGCGGCGGTAAGAACGTGTCGCCCGCCGTGATCGAGGACCGCATCGCCGCCGCTCCGCTGGTCGCCCAGGCACTCGTGGTGGGTGACGGGCAGAAGTACATCGCCGCACTCATCACCGTCGACTCGGAGTACCTGGAGCACTGGAAGGCCGGCGCGGGCAAACCCGCCGACGCCGCGGTCTCCGACCTCATCGACGATCCCGACCTTCTGCACGAGCTGCAGCGCGCCGTGGACGAGGGCAACGCGGCGGTGTCGACGGCCGAGGCGGTACGTCGGTTCCGTGTTCTTCCCAAGGAGTTCACTGTGGAATCGGGCCACCTGACGCCGTCGCTGAAGTTGCGTCGCAGTGTCATCATGGCGGACTTCGCCGACGAGGTAACTGAGCTGTATAAGTAGCTTGCCTCCGGTGGTTGGCTGGAAGGCCCGGGCACGTGAACCCTTACGTGCCCGGGCCTTCGCGTCCACGCAACTGGCGCTGAGCCCGGGACGCCGCCCACCCCCACACCCCTACGTCCGACCAGCGATCAGGTGTTGTTTCACCCCGGGCCACTCGGCCCGTAGCACGCTGTAGAAGATCGCGTCGCGGCGCCGGCCCCCCGGCATGTAGTTGAAGCTGCGTAGCGTGCCTTCCTCCACCGCGCCGATGTTGCGCAGGCCCTTGCGTGCCTGTTCGTTGCGCACATCGGTTTTGAACTCGACCCGTTCGGCGCCGAGTCGGTCGAAGGCGTGCTCCAGGAGAAGGTATTTGGCCCAGCGGTTGACACCCTTACCGCGGAAGTCGCGGCCCAGCCAGGACCAGCCGATCTCCAGTCGGGCGTCGGCCTCGGCGAGGTTGCCGTAGCTCATGCTGCCGGCGGTGCGGCCGGTGGTCAGGTCGGTGACGACGAATACCACCCGCCGGCCAGCGGCCTGGTCGGCGAGGCAGGTGTCGAAGAATGTCGTGAAGTCTGCCTCGTTCTCCACGGCCGTCACGAAGTATCGCCAGATGTGCGGGTCCATGGCGACCGCCCGGATCCCCTCTCGGTCGGACTCCGTGACGGGATGCAGCCGGACGTGCTGGTTCTCAAGAACGTGTGCCGCCTTCTCAGCCCAGGTCATGATTCAGCTTCCCACCGGGCCCACATGCCGGGCAATGGCGTCGGTGACGTCGCGCAGCGTGCGCATTCCGGCGAGGTCGTCCTCGGTGAAGTTGGCGAGGTCGACTTTGGTGGTTTCGCACAGCTCGGTCAGAAACAGCACCTTGTTGAGGGAGGTGAGGGCGTAGTGACCGACCATGTCCGCGTCGAGGTCGAGGGCGGCCGGGGCGACGTCGTGGGTCAGCACGGCGGCGAACTGTTCGCGGGCGGTCACTTCCAGCTCAGGGAGCATGGATTCCCTCCTTGGGGTCGTGCACTGCGGCGTGGTGGGCGGCGAGGATCTGCCGCCTCCTGGGCTTGTACTGCGAGGTGAGCAGGCCGTTGTCGATGCTGAACGGCTCGTCGGCGAGGATCATCCGGCTGATCCGTTCGTCACTGGTGAGCGCGGCGTTGGTCGAAGCGAGCTGGGCGGTGATCGCCGTCCGGTCGGCGGGTACGTGGGCCGGCGAGACCACGGCGACCAACTCGGTCTGACCAGGACAGAACAAGACGCACTCGGCGATCGCCGGGTCTGCCTTCAACTGTTCTTCGATCGGCCGAACGATGACTTTCTTCCCGTTGTCCAGGACGATCACGTCGTCGGCCCGCCCCCGGATGAAGAGGAAACCGTCCTCGTCGAGGTGCCCGAGGTCACCGGTTCGCACGGTGCCGTCGGGTGCGAAGATCTGCTCAGAGCTGCCGGGTTCGGCATAGAGGTAGCGGGTGTTGACGGGGTGGTCACTGCGGACGTGGACGACACCGTCCGCGTCGATCAGGACCTCCTTGCCCCGCAGCACCTGGCCCACACTGCCCTCGCGATGGGCCTTCGGGTGGTTCTTGGTGACGATGCAGGTTTCGTTGAGCCCGTACCCCTCGTAGATGGGAAGACCGGCGTCGACGAAGAAGCGCAGGGTGCTCGGGGCCGCGGGCGCGGAACCGGTCCACAGATATCGGATGCGGTCGCCGAACACCGCCTGTGCGGCCTCCGTCACTGACGAACCGCGACGCTGCCTTGCCTCGATCTGGCGTTTTGCGGTCTCGTAGAAGGCGGGCACCCCCATCACCACGGTGGGTCGGACCTGGCGCAGCGCCGCGAAGGCCGCCTCGTAGGTGCTGACCGTGACGTCGTGGCCGTGCAGCAATGCCGAGTAGATCCAGTAGCGCTGCTGGAGCAGGGAGAGCGGCAGGAAGACGAACAGGTCGTCACCCGGCCCGTGTTCGAAGATTTCCTGGACGGCCCGCAGCGAGCTGTCGATGCTGCCCGCGGTGGCACCTAGGCCCTTGGACTCGCCGGTACTGCCCGAGGTGAACTTGATCGTGGTGACGTCCTCGGGTTGCCACGTCACCGGCGGCAGCGCGGGTTCGTCCAGGTCGCGGCGTCCGGCGGCCTCCGTCACCTCACTGATGGGTACGATGCCGGGCCCTTCGGTGTGCCGATCGGTGCACAGGAGCGTCAGGTCGTAGCGGGTCAGCAGGTCGCTGTCGGGTGTGAACTTGCCCGGCTCGAGCCCGGCCGTCTCCACCTTCAGCCGCAGTGCCGCCAGGTCGAGCAGCACCCATTCCAGCCCGTTCGCCGCGTGGATGCCGATGCGGTCGCCGGGTCGGATCCCGTGCCCGAGCAGCCAGCGAGCCACTCGGGCGGAACGCCGGTACAGGTCGGCGAGGTCGAGCGTACGGGCGCCCCACAGCTCGGTGAAGGTGATGCGCCCGGTGGCCGGCTCGGTGGTGACCAGCCGGCCGAAGGTTTCCCGCGTCATCGGTCCGACCCCCGGTCCTTGTTCTCGGCCGGCTCGGTGGTGGGCTGGAAGAACACGGTGGTGGCGAGGCAGACACCGCTCCCTGGTGGAACGAGTTCCACCGCTTGTGGCCATTTGGTGGGCTTCGGCAGGCCGAGAGCGGTGGCCAGGTGACCCGCGAAGCGGGGCATCAGTGGCGTTGCGACCGAGGCGAGGAGGCGGGCTGCGGCCAGTTCCAGGGCGATGGCGGTTCGGGCTTCGTCCTGCCACCCGGCGCTCCGCGCGGTACGGGCCTCCCGGCCGACGAAGCGCAGGGTCTCCGCGACCAACGCGTCGAGTTCCGCGGCGGCCTGGTTGAGGCTGAAGCCGTCGGCGCGGAGGCAGCCGGTGACCGCGTCGAGCCGGCCGCCGAGCCGGGCCAGGAACGCCGAGTGCTCCGGCGTCCAGACACCCGCGTCGGGGGCTTTGCTGTCGTAGTGCCTGGTGATCCGGGCGCCGAGGTCGTTTAGCCAGCGCTGCCAGGTTCCGATCAGCGTGTCGTTCAGCACTGAACGGAAGTCGGCGCGCCGGAAGTTGGTGCGCTCGGCCTCGGGCCGGGTGCGACTGAGGAAGTAGCGGACCGCGTCGACGGTGTCCTCGTCGAGGATCTCCTTGCCCCAGATGGCATGCCGCCGGCTGGTCGAGAATTTTTCGCCCTCCAGTAGATAGAACTCGTTGACGTGGTAGTCGATGTCCGGCTGCCATCCGGGATGGGCCAGCCGGTACAGCACCGGGTAGAGCACCGAGTGGTAGAAGCTGTTGTCGTAGCCGAAGAAGTGGACGATCTTCCAGTCCTGCTCGGGTGCGGCGGCCTGCCAACCGCGGCCCAGTCGGGCGCCCAGCGCCTCGATGCCGTGCAGAAATCCGTACGACATCTCGGGCCAGACCCAGATGACCTGGTCGTCGACGTCCTTCTCCGCCGGGGGGACGCCCCAGTCGGCGGGGTGCGACAGCGGGATGTCCAGGACGGGGCGGGCGAAGAGGCGGTCGCCGAGTTCCCGCAGCCGGGCAGGCACGCGGCCGAGGCTGTGGTGGGTGGAGATTTCGTCCCGGAACTGGTGCAGCGGCAGCGACCAGCGGGCCAGTGGGGCCCGCCGCGGCTCGGCGTCGGACTCGTTCGACCTCGGCTGCCTGAGGTCCACCACGGTGTTGGGCTCGCCGCACTCCTCGCAGATGTTTCCGCTCGTGCTCTCGCCGCAGCCGGGGCAGCCACCTCGGACATCCGCCTCGTACAGGTAACGGCCGCTCTCGCCGTCGAAGAGGGCGTCCCGCTCGGTGACGGTGGCTCGCCCGGAGGCGACCACCCGGGAGAAGAAGTTCCGCAGGCCCTGCCGGTAGCCGGGCTCGGCGTCGGTGACCATGTAGTGGTCAGGGTTGATGTCCATCATGGCCAGCGTGCGCGCGATTTCGGCGCTGTAGCGTGCGGCGGTCTCCGCGGGCGCGCGGCCCTCACGCCGTGCGGTGTTCACCACGTAGCTCTGGTAGTCGTCGCTTCCCGTCAGGTGCCATGCCTCAGTGCCGTTCATCCGCTGGAACCGGACGAACGCGTCCGCGCCCAGGTAGGGGCCGGAAAGGTGCCCGAGGTGGAGGTCACCATTGGGCGTCGGCGGGGTGGAGAAGACGAACACCGGGCGTTCACCGAACGCGAGCCGCTCGTTGTTCCCGGCCGAGTTCAGGGCACGTTCGGTGTCGCGCCAGTACTGGGTGAGGAAGACCAGGTCGTCATCGCCGGTGTTCTCCAGCACGTGCGACTCGAACGGTTCGAAGAGGGCCAGCGTGCCGGGCCGGGCCGGGTGGCGGCGACCATCCACGACGAACTCTCCCTCACCGGCGACGACGACGAAGAACTCGGTTTCGTCGTGCTGGTGGCTGGTGGACGCCCCGCCCGGCGCGACCCGCCCCCAACCGGCGCCTGTCCCGAGCCCCTCGACGTCGCTCATGCCGATGCCGAAAGCCGGTTCCAGGAGCTCCGGATCGTACTTGCTGAAGATCATCTCGTGTCCTTCCGGCTGGTGGGAGTCGGGGCCTGCGTGGACAACAGACGGATGGTCTCGGCGGCGACCGCTGGAGCCAGCCGATACCCGGAGCCATTCGCGGCGCCCGCGAAGACCAGTCGGCCATCGTCGGTGAGCGCACGCACCAGCGGGACCGCGTCCGGGGCGTACGCGTCGCAGAAGACCCGACCCGAGACGCAGCGGTCGGCCAGCCGCGGCGCGTATCGGCGTAGCAGTTCGCGGGCCTCCGCCAGATGCGCCGGGTTCAAGCCAGGCTCGACGGTGTCCGGATCCACGTCCCATTCGCTGCAGGTGTAGCTGAAGAGCCAGTGACCGCGACGTCGGTACGGCAGCAGAAAGGCGTCCTCCTCCTGGAAGACGATCGCGCCGTCCTGCTTCGTCGGCGCCTGCTCGATGTGCAGGGCCACGACCTTCTTCACGCGTGCCCCGAGGGGCGCCACCAGGTCTCGCCATGCCCTGGCGGCGAGCCAGGGGCCCGGCGCGAGCACCACCCGCTCGGCGATGAGTGGCGGCCCGGTGCTCAGCGACAGTCGGACGCCATCCACACTCGAGCTCACATCGGTCACCGTCACGCCTTCCAGGAATTCGACTGTTGGGCGTAGTTCGGCGGCGAGGGCCTGGGTGAGAGTGGGAACGTCGGCGTACTGGCAGCCGTCCCCGGCCCAGGCGACGGTGCCCTTGGGTAGGGCGACGCCGTCCGGGACCCTGGTGACGCGTCGCAGGTTCGCCTCGGGCAGGTACGTGCTGCGCACCTTCGCCTCGGTGCTCTCCCGCGCGACGACGGTCATGCCGATCGGGTGGATCGGCAGATCGGGTCGACGCGCGGCGAGGTCGGCGTAGTACCGCTGGCTCTCGGTGGTGAGGGCTCGTACCGCGGGGTTCGCACCGCGAGGGAAGTGCAGGCCCGCCGATCGACGGCTCGCGCCGCTGCCGATCAGGTCGCGGTCGATGACCGTCACCGAGGCTCGGGAGTCGGTGGCCAGGATCTCCCGCGCGACAAGGCAGCCGAGAATGCCGGCACCGACCACGACGGTGCCCGGACGGCGGGCCATCAGGGTGCCTTCCCGGTGGGTGGCTTGCTCGACCACTCGATGAACGAGGGAAGCTGTTCGTTGCTCGACACCATGCTGAGCCGGTCGGCGATGCGTTGGCTGCGCCAGGCGTTCAGGCTCAGGTTCGGGTCGGCCAGGCCACGCTGGCCGCGGGCGGCGTTCTGGACGAACACCCGTCGGTCCTCTGGTCCGTCCCAGTACACGGCGTAGTCCTCGTCGATGCGTAGTTCGTCGCCATCCTGTTCCAGGCGGTCGGCGATCGGGGCGAGGAAGTCCTTGCGGGTCGGCCGGAAGCCCGTCGCCCAGATCACGATGTCGGCTTCGAAGACCTCGGTGGATTCGGGGTGGTCGTTGTGCCGGGAGGTCACCTGCCAGCTTCCGTAGAGCCCGTTGCCGACGTCGGTGACCTCGCGGTTGGGGTAGAGGCTCACCAGGTCGACGTTGTGGTCCAAGAATCTGTGTATATAGATTCGCTGGTAGATTTCCTGCAGTGTCGTCTGCGAGATGCCGTCGCTGGTGAGTAGGTTCTGCCGGTTGAAGGAGTGCCGTGCCTCGCGGGTGAGGGTGTAGAAGTAGTCCGCATACGACGGCATGTAGTAGTCGTTGGTGAACGGTGAGTCGTCGATCGGAAAGTAGTTTCCCCTCCGGGACAGCCACGATATGCGGCGCGGCAACCTGTCGGGCCGTTGCGAGATCAGTTCGAGGAAGACCTCGGCTCCGGACTGCCCGCCGCCGATCACCACCACCCGTTTGTGCCGAAGGTCCGCGGCCGTGTGCCGGTAGTCGCTGACGTGGAACTGTGTCGGCCCCAACCGGTCGCGAACGTACGATGGCACCCAGGGCCGGCTGCCGACGCCGACGACCACGTTGTCCGCGGTCAGGGTGCGTAGGTCCGTGTGGACCGTGAAGACGTCGCGGAAGGACACCTCCCGCACCGTCTCACCGAAGACGCAGTTCTCGTTACGCTGGGCTGCCCACGCCAGATAGTTACGGAACTCCACCCGGGGCACGGCGTCGAACTGGGCGTTCAGGAAGTGGTAGAGCCTGCCCTCGTCGTGTAGGTACGACAGGAACGAGAACGGGTTCCTCGGGTCGGCCAGCGTGACCAGGTCCTTGAACAGCGAGACCTGGAGGGTGTTCCCGGGCAGTTGCTGGCCGTCGTGCCAGCTGAAGGATGCCTTTCGGTCGAGGAAGATACTGGTCACGTCCGGCCGGTTGTACAGCAGCGACGCCAGGCTCAGATTGGCCGGCCCTACGCCGACTCCCAGGCAGCGGTAGTGCTCCGCGCCGGAGCGTGTTGGCTCAGGCACCATGACGGGCTTCTCCTTTCGACCGCTCGCCGCGCTCGTTGAGCGGGTCGTCCGAATTGGTCGGTGGGCAGTGTGAGGTGACGGGGAGGCCGTGCTCTTTCAAGAAGTCCATCCAGCGATCGGCTTCGTCGGCGGTCTCGGCCGCGCGGTTGACTCCCACGGGCAGCGCGCCGTCGAGAATACGAATCACCCCGCCGACGAGGGGCAGCGAGACGCAGCGGGCCATCGCGCTCTCGGCGGCGTCGCCACTGACATCCAACAGCTGGGTTCCACGCCAGCAGGTGGCACCATCGGAGTCACGGACGGTCAGCTCGACGGTGAGCACGACGCGATCGCGGTCGGCGTCCGTGGTCGGGTACCGGTTGGCTAACTCCGCCGCCAGCGCCCGGATCCGGACCTCGTCACCGGCCCGTACCGTGTCGAAGACGTCGGTCCAGGCCGTGTACCAGCCCTCGTTGCGGAGCGTGCCCCGGATGAACGTCGCCAGCCGCCAGCCGGATGGGACGCCGTACTGTGTCACGAACGGCAGGCTGTCCCGGTTTGGGTAGACCTCGAACGCCTCTTCGCCGAGCACCAGCGGGCGGGTGGCCTCCCAGGGGCGTTCGGCCGTGCGCTGTTCCCCGTTCTCGACATAGCGCGCGGACGAGCCGAGGGCGGTCAGCACCCCGTAGGGTGACCAGCTGAAGCGGTAGCGGAAGTCGTTCGGCTGCGCGGGGACACCTCCGCAGTAGGAGGTGAAGTCGACGGTTGTCGCCGTGTCGCCGACATCGCGCCGGGCTCGCTCGATGAGCTGGTGGGCCATCAGATGATCGATGCCCGGATCGAGACCGGCCTCGGTGAGCACGACGAGCCCGGCGGTGCTCGCCGCGTTCGCTACCGCCGCCAACTCCGCCGAGGTGTAGCTGGTACAGGCGAAGTGGGCCCGGCGGGAGAGCGCCAGCCGAAGCAGGGCTGGGTGCTCGGTCGCGGGCAGCATGGAAACGATCACGTCACCGGGGCGTACCTCGGCTTCCAGGGAGTCGCGGCTCAGCGACCGTTGCTCCGCCCGTTCCGCCAGCCCGAGAGAGCTGAGCCGGCTTCGGGCGCGCTCGCGGGTGCGATCCCACACAATGACCCGTTTGGCCTGGTCGCAGAGCAGGCCGAGTCCGGTGCGGCCGGTGGACCGGCCGGTGCCGATCCAGTGGACGGTACCGCTCGCTGTCGGTGGTTCAGCGAACATGGGCGTTCTCCTTCGCAGTCTCTGCCACAGCGCTTGTGCCGATCGCTCGGACGAAGGCCCGCAGACAGCGGACCCAGGCACCATCCCCGGTACCCAGCCGCAGTAGCTGCGGCCACAACTCGGCGGAGAACGCCACGCTGGCCTCGACTGGCAGCAGGGAGGGGAGGTTGTCGACGGCGATGATGTCCACCCCCCGGTCGCCCGCTCTCAGCGGTCGAACCGGCTGGTCCCAGTCGGTGACTGTGTCGTAGACGGGCAGCACGTTGCACGCCGAGTCGACATCGCACGTGACGTCCGCGATCACGGACAGGTGGCGCTCCGGCGCGTCCAGGTCCGCCGGGGTCAGGAATGGCGGGATGGGCTGGGTGACGAGGACGGTGTTGACGAGGATGTCGGAACCCAGCAGGGCCGGTCGGTCCAGCACGCGGGTTTCCTCGACGTCCCAACGGACCGGGTCGATTCCGCCGGCCACCAGGGCGTCACACGCTCCGCGTCCGCTGCGGCCGAGCGCCCCGATCACCACGGCCCTGTCCATGGTGCGGCGTGCACTCGCCCGCAGCCGCGCGTCCCACTGCGACCGGCCCCGAGGCCGCAGCGGCAGGTCCAGGACTTCGCGGCGGTGCAGCATGGCGAGGACCGCACCCAGGTAGCCCGCCCAGTAGCCGAACGCGGCCAGGCGCCGGCCGCTGTCGTCGGTCAGATACTCAAGGTCCAGTAGCACCCCGCCGCCGTTGGTGAACCGGGCGAGCAGGTCGCCGGAGCCTGTCTGGCCCTTGTAGGCATGACCGAAGAAGATGTGCCGGTGGCGCAGCGTACGCGGCTGTGCGGGTAGCTCCTTGAGCCCCAGGACGTAGGCGCTCTCGGGCGCCTCGACCCAGCTGCCTGACGGCGCCCGGGCGCAGCCCGCGCGGAGGTACTGGTCGATCGGGAAGGCTCGCTGGGGGGACTCCTCCACGGTGATCGACACACCCTGGCGCACGAGTCGTGCCGCGTCCTCGGGCACCAGTGGTGCCCGGCGTTCGGTGGTGCGGGTCTCGTGCCGCACCCACAGATGGGGTGGACGCTGCATCAGCGCTCCTCCTTCGCCGTGGCTTTCATGGTGTGGCCGGCCCGTCGGACGTCCAGTGCGTCGGCGACGGCGAGTCGCAGCACATCGGTGCTGCCTTCGTAGATGCGCAGGGAGCGGATCTGCCGGTAGAGGCGCTCAGGAACACCGTCCCGGATCACTCCCGCCGCCCCGAACAGCTGGACGGCGGCGTCGACGGTCTCCTGGGCCGCCTCCGTGGCGTACACCTTGGCGATGTTGGAGTACCGGGCGAAGCGTCGGCTACCCCGGTCGCACTCCCAGGCGGCCCGTGCCGTCAGCAGCGTCGCGGCGTTGAGTCGAACCTCCATGTCCGCCAGCGATGCCTTCACCAGCTGAAGGTCGAACAGGGTGCTGCCGAAGGCCCGGCGACTGCGGGTATGGGCCAGTGCGGCGTCGGCGGCGCGGCGGGCGAAGCCGATCGCGGCGGCGGCGACTGTCATCCGGAACCTTTCGAGCAGGTCCATGGCGATGATGAAGCCCTTGCCGGGCCGGCCGAGGACGGCCTCGGTAGGCACCCGGCAGTGTTCGAACACGAGATGGCCGAACGAGCGTGGGGCGATCGCGTCGAGTGGCTCCACCCTTACACCAGGATTGTCGGCGGGCACCACGAACGCCGTCAGCCCGAGTGGGCCCGGCCCCTCGCCGGTCCGCGCGACGACCACGAACAAGTCGGCGATCGTGGCGTGCGCGATCCATGCCTTGGTTCCGTCGAGCACATAGTCGGCCCCTTTCCTCCGGGCGCTCAGCCCGACCGCGACGACCTCTGAACCCGCCTCCTTCTCGGAGACGGCGAACGCGCCGACCCGCAGCCCCTTGGCCATCGCCGGCAGGTAGCGGCGCCGCTGCTCCTCGTCGCCGAACCGGATGATGGGTGTCGCCGACAACGACTGGATGGAGTATGCGAAGTCCGCCAGGTCCTCGGTGTAGGCGAGCGCCTCCCGGGCCAGGCACACGCTCCGCAGGTCGGCGGGGTACTGGTGGGTTCCCGCCTCCGGGTCGAGCCCGGCGAGCCAGCCGTCCGCGCCGAGCAGCTCGACCAGCCTGCGCCCGGAGTCGTCCGGGTGCGCGCCGCGGATGGTCTCCCACCGGTCGACCTGGCCTTCACACCAGGTGGCGAACTGGTGGGCGAACCGGCGGTGTTCGTCGTCGTAGAAGGGGAGGTGAAGGATATCGGGGTCGAAAATGGTCGGTTCGTCCACAGTGGTGACTCCAGGTGGGTCACGTTCGTCGGGGGCGGGGACCTCGTGACGGGTCGTCATGAGGGTGATGTCGCGCGGGCGATGGCGTCCGCGTCCTCGAGGATCACCGAGCCGACGCTGGGGCGGATGCCCGCTGCGGTGGCCCAGTGCACGTACTCGGTCGGCACCCCGTAGGCGAACCGCCTCGGGTGGGGAACGCCCGACGCGTCCATCACGCGGTAGGGCCGGGCGGTGACCTCCAGGCCGCCGCTCTCGTAGTCGTCGTCCCCGTCAGCGATCCGGTAGGGCCGGCACTGCCCGGTCGCGAGCAGATGCCGTAGCAGCGGATTCGTGCTGCGGCGTAGGTCCGGCTCGGCGATGCGTGCCTCGATCAGCGTTGTCGCCAGCACCTCCGGTCCCCCCAGCTGAGTGGAGCCGATCAGAAAGCCCTCACCACTGGGGGCCGCACGGACCTGGGTACGCGGTCCGACGACCTGGAGCACGCCAGCCTCGATCAGGGCGATCATCTCCTCGATCCGCGACCGGGGCGGGCCGATGGACAGGTAGGCGTTCAGTGGGTTGAACCAGCCCACTACCTCGTCGCGGTACGACCTGCCGGTGATCCCCGAGTGGTCGATCGCAAGTCGTACCTCGTTGCGTAGATCGCGCAGGACGTCCAGGGCGGCCTTCAACGGGTCGTCGACATTGCCGTTCCTGGCCTGCCGCACGTCGTCGCGTAGGTGGCCCAGCAGCCACCGGTTGAAGTCCGCGCGGTCGGTGAACGCCTGCTCGCCCCACGGGCATTCGATCCTTCGCCAGTCCCAGTCGTCCCGCTCGGTGAGACCGTATTCGCGCAGGACGTCCGCCCGACCGTCCGCGGGGGCCGCCAGCAGGTCGGTGAGGTAACGATCGGCCGCCGCCCGTCCCGTGCGCTGGGCCACCAGGGCGTGGTGGTGGACCGCGCGTACCTCCGCGTCCAGCAGTGGCCACACGTCCCGCTTGAATGTCGCGCCGGGGGTGTTCCGGATGCGCTGAACCGCCTCCAGGGTCAGGAACAGCGGTTCGTGCCGGCCCGCCGGTCCTTTCTGGTTCTCCCCGCGGGCGTGGTGCGGCACTCCGCGTCGGGATCCGGCGTACAGGACCGGCTCCTGCCCGGAGGGGAGGTACTGCAGGCCCTCGGGCGAGTTGACGAACTTGCCTCCCCGGCCCTCGGTGAGCAAGGACAGCACGTCGAAGAAGGCCAGCCCGAGCCCCCGGACGGCGACGGTCTCCCCGGGGCCGATGCCGTCGAAGTCGGCGTCGGCGGGATTGCCCGGCGGTAGGTAGCGCAACCTGTTGCGGCGCGCGTACGTGGTGAACCGCCGCTCCTCCTCGGTCGGCTCGTTGGCTCCGTGCCCGAGCGCCAGCACCACGGCGTCCAGGCCGGTGATCCGGGTGTCCTCGTCCAGCGTGACGCACTGGCCGTCCGCCTCGTCGTCCAGTGCCACCGCCGTCGCCCGGTGGACGACGAAGCGCAGGCCCTCGGGGGCGTTCGCGACCAGGTCCTCGAACACCCACGACAGGTAGTGGCCGTACTGGACGCGGGACGGGTAGTCATCGGGGCCGAGCTGTTCCGGGCCGGGCCAGGCCCGGCCCGCGTGCATCGGGGAACGGTGTAGCCACTCGTGCAGGCTCGGACCCGGCCGGATTGGGCCGTAGCAGTGGACACTGTCGTCGGTGAACTGGCTGACCTGGGAGGTCACCGTGTTCATGAGCAGGTGGGAGGACTGGGTGGTGCGCCAGGTTCGGCCGGGCCCCGGTGGGTAGGGGTCCACGACGTGGACCAGCAGCCGGTGCCCGCCGGGGTGATTGGCACTCAACCGTTCGAGGACAGCGAGTCCGCGTGGTCCGGCTCCCACGACGCACATCGCACGGATCGGCTGCGGCAAGGTCACATCTCCTTTGTCCGGCGTGCGCGAACGCACCGAGTGCCAGGAAGCGGTCATGGCGACGGCTATTTCGCTTCGGCGCGACGATTTACCTCTTTCGTGAACTCACCGAGGTCCAGGTCGGTCAGCTTCTCCATCTCCTCGTCCGAGAATTCGACGCCGAATTTGTCGAGCTGCATGACGAGTTCGGCCAAAGAGAGTGACTCCAATTCGAGTCCGCCGTCGCCCAGCGGGGTTTCGTCGGTCGCCGACTCCACATCGAACTTCATGTCACGGAGCGCGGAAAAGATGAACTCTCGCAGGTCAGTGGACATGGTTGTACCTCCCTGATCAGGGGTTTTTGGGTGCGTGGGAGCGCCCCGGGAATGGGTGAGGACAGGTGCGAAAGTGGGAAGGGTGGTAGTGGGTTGGTTTGCCGGCGGTTTCCTTTGTTCCGGGTTCGCTCCTAGAAGTAGTTACCGGGCTGGAAGTCGACTTCGATGTCGGTCAGGGGATAGGCGACACAGGAGTGCGCGTAGCCGAACCTCCGGTCGCTCGTGCGTAGCCGGGCTTCCTCGGCGTGGACGACCTCGCCGGAGCAGACCTTGACCCGGCAGTCCCCGCATTCGCCGGAGCGGCAGGACGCCGCCGGTGGCATCCCGTTCTCCTCCAGTGCGTAGATCAGCTCCCGGCCGCGGGGCATCTGGAAACTCTTACCTCCCCGCACGCTGACCGTGACCGCACCTGTGGGATCGACGCCACTCGGCCAGTCGGGGGCGTCCGGCGGCGACTTGGCGACGTAGTTGGCCTCCATTCGGATGCGTCGACCGGGCAGCCCGAGCGACTCCAGTTCCCCGACGAGATACGGGTACTTGTACGCGGGCCCGCATACGTACGTCATGCGTCCGGTCAACGGTCCGGCAAGCTTGACGATGAGCGGGGCGTTGAGTGGTTTCACCGCGCCGGTCCAGCCGGGGTCGGCCTGGGCCAGAATGTGGTGGACCACGATGTTCGGGTACTGCCGCTCGATTGCCTCGAGTTCGTCCTGGAAGATGATGTCGTCCGAGCGCCGGGAGCCGTAGAGCAGTGTCATTCGGCGTGGCAGGCCCAACTCGACGATCTCCCGGATCATGCTCATCGCTGGCGCCACCCCGGAACCACCGGCGAGGAACAGCAGGTCGTCCCCGTGGAACAGCGGATCGTGGGTGAACGTGCCCATCGGCCCGCCGCTGGTGAAGCGGTCACCGATGGATACCTCGTCCAGCAGATAGTTGCTGACGAGACCGCCGGGTAGTCGGCGTACGGTCAAGTCGTAGTGGTCCCGTCGGGTCGGGCTGGACGAAATGGAGAAGGCCCGGTTGGTGTGGATGTCGCCGACCTGAACGTCCAGGCTGAGGTACTGCCCGGCGCGGAACGGCGGAAGGCTCCCCCCGGCGGCGCGTCGCAGCCGCAGGGTCTTCGTTGTCGATGTCTCATCGATCAGCTCCGTCACCGTCAGCTCGAGCTTCCGCGGGTGGTAGGGCTCGACCTCGACCCGCGCGTCGGCCCGGTGCGCCGCCTGGTTCGCCGCGTGCGCCTTGAGCCGTTCGACGACGCCGTCCGCTCCTTCGAGCAGACGGGCCAATGGATTGACCGAGGGGGTATATGGCGGGTTTGTCATGTCCCACTCCGCTCTCTCGAAGTCACTGGCCCATGGCGAGCAGCCCCTGGCAGCGCCGGGAAGCTGTCACGAGGTTGGAGTTGTAGCCGCCGGCCGTCGTCCAGTTACTGGTCAGCAGCAGGCCCGGCACGTTCTGCCTGAGGTCCTCGTCGTGGAACAGCCAGCTGTCGGTGATGTCCTGGTCGAAGCCGTAGATGGCACCGCCGGGCTGGTTGGTGTAGCGCTTGAAAGTCAGCGGTGTGGCCAGCTCGGCCTCCTCGATCGCGTCCCGGAGGCCGGGTACGAGAGTCTCCGCCAGGTCCAGTTGGGACTCCGCGTAGGAGGCCTTCGCCGCGGCGTAGTCCTCCGGCGCCAGCGATTCCCACGGCTCGGCGTACTGGATCGCGGAGAGCACAACCTGGGTGCAGCCCTTGGGGGCGAAGCCGGTCGGCTGCACGTCGTAACAGGTCACGATCAGGAATGGGCAGGGCTCGGTGAGGGAGTAGGCCCCACGCAGCACCGACTGCTCGTCCAGACTGGCGGAGAGAAACGTCGTCGCCGCGGTGAAGCCCAACTCCTTCGGCGACGCGTCCACTCCGAGGAACAGACACGTCGCCGATGCCCCGGGCCGCCGGGCACGCAGACCCTGCAGAACATTGGCGGGTACCACCCCCGGGTCGTCCAGCAGCCGGGTGTACGTCGTCGTCGACGGTGCGTTGGAGACCACCAGCTTGGCGCCAACCGTGTCACCGTTTTCCAACCGCACTCCCACCGCGGACCCCCCGTGGGTCAGAATCTGTACGACCTCGGTGTTCAGTCGCAGCTCGCCTCCGGCCTCCTCGAAAGACTCCACGAGCGCGGAGGAGAGCGCCTGACCGCCGCCGACGACCTGGTACGGCCTGGTCTCCACATACAGCGTCAGGAGTCGGGCCATGTCCATGAAGGCGATTCGGTGCGGAAGCTGTCCGTTGTAGCTCCAGTACGAGGACAACACGAGCTTCAGCCGTTCGTCGGTGAAGAACTCGTCCAGTACCTCACGGAAGGTCCGCAGTGCGTAACGGCGTACGTCGGGAAGGGTCTTCAGCCACTCCAGCTGTTCCGGAATCCGGTGCAGGTTGACCCGCGCGGTCAGCTGCCACAGCCCGGTCTCCCGGACGATCTCCAGGAACCGCACGATCTGTGGCCGGTTGCCGGGGCTGAGGCCGTCCAGCACGTCCGCCAGACCCGACCAGTCGTGGGGCAGCCGGACATCGACCTCCCCCGGCACGACCGTCCGGCACAGATCACGATCTTCCAGCCATTCCAATCGGCGCGTCACGTCCAGCTCGTCCAGCACCGCCTTCAGGGGACCGTGCCCGCCCATGCCGCCCAGCTGGTGCAGCGATACCTCGAATTCGAAGCGGCCCCGTACGAAGGAGGTGGCCGCGCCGCCGGGAACGCTGTGCCGTTCCAACAGCAGCGTTCGCCTGCCCCCACGCTGCAGGGTGGTGGCTGCGGCGAGGCCGCCGAGCCCGCTACCGATGACGATCACGTCGTAGTTGGTACTCATGTTGGAATCTCCTTTCCCGGACCGGGTCGGCGCCCCGTGCCGCCCAACCGGGCGGGTAGTGAACCTGGTCAGCGACCAGCGACCAGCGTCCTGGCCTGTTCGCGCAGGATCCGCTTGAGGACCTTGCCGGTGATGCCCACGGGAATCGTGTCCTCCGGGACGAGCACGGCGCCCGCTACCGTGGGTAGGCCGTGCCTGGTCAGCGCCGCGTTCACCCAGGCCGTCGGATCCTCCGGCGCCGTCACCCCATCGGCGAGTTCCAGCAGGACGTACGTCTCTGCGACGCCCTCGTCCTCCCAGCCGAACCGAACGTCCTCGTCGGCCAGGCCGACAATGGTGCAGTCACGGATCTCCTCGTACTCGCTGAGCAGCAGCTCCTCGGTGTACGCGCTGTAGACGAACCCTTCGGAGGTACGGATGGCGTCACTGGTGCGATCAAGGTGGTAGAAGTTGTTGCCGGCGTCCCGGTACACCAGGTCACCGGTGAGGAAGTAGCCCCCGAGCCACTGCTGGTGCCAGCGCACGTTGTCGTTCCAGAAGCCCGGCGTCAGTGACTGGGATCGCACACCGAGTCGGCCCACCGCGCCGGGTGGCAGGACCTCACCGTCCTCGGAGAGTGCTGCGGCCTCGGCAAAGCGCATCGGACGACCGATACAGCGACCCATGCTCGGGGCGCCCGGGCGGTGGACATAGTCGAACAGGACGTAGCCCATCTCGGTCGAGCCGAAGATGTCGAGGAAGATCGCACCCGGAGCCAGCTTTGGCTTCAGGTCACGGCCGGTTACCGGATGTTGGCCCTTTTCCAGGAGCCGTCTGATGTGCACCACGTGGGCGGCGTCTCCGGAGGCGTAGTACCCCTCGACGCAGGACAGATCGCGGTCCGTCAGGTCCTCGCCGGCCATTTCCATGAACGTGTGCGTGAACCCGAACACGATGGTCGGGCGGAACCTCTCGATCCCGTCCAGCACGCCCTTACCGCTCGGATCGGTGAAGTGGATCACCGGTGCCCCCAGCAACAGGCCCAACAAAGTGTTCGACATCGCCGATACGTGGTGTCCCGGCAGTGCCAGCAGCCGCGAGCGGGTGCTGCAGTCCAAGCCATCCGACAACCGGCTCAGGGCCCCGTGGAACAGCGTCGTGTGGGTGTGGAACGCCGACTTCGGGATACCCGTGGTGCCGGAGGAGTGGGAGATGAGAATGGGGTCGTTCGGGGCGTGTCGGAACGGGTAGTTCTCGGGACGGTGCGCCCGGTCCTCGGGGGTGATCTCGGCCTGCAGCGCCACGAACAACGGCGGAACGTCGTCCCGCAGGTGGTCCTGTAGCTCCTTGTGCCAGGGCTCGCGTGTCATGATGCCCACGACCCGCTGTCGACGGATGTACTCGCGCCGGGTCTCCAGCGGCATGTTGGCGTTCACCAGGGACGCGATCGCACCGATGCTGGTGAGCGCCATCAGGTTCAGCGCGAAGTCGGTGATCGACGTCGTCACGATGGCGACCGCGTCCTTGGCCCGTACGCCGTTGCGCCGGTAGAACCCGGCGTAGGTCGCCACGACCTCGTGCAGTTCGCCGAGGGTGAGTACCTCGGGGTGGTTGCCGGCGGGATCGCGCCACGTGCCGTCGAGCCACAGCACCTGCCCCTCCAGGGACCGACCGTAGCGAGTGAGCCGGTGCAGCACGTTGCCCGCACCGAGAGCCCGGTCGTCGAGAATCGTCCGGCGGAGTTGCTCGTTGATCATCATTGTTTCGCCTCCGGTTCCTGTGACGGGGTGAGAGGGGTGGCTGCCGTGTGGGCGCGGTGCACGGCACGATCGACCAGGGGCGCGGCGGCCCCGAGGTAGCCCTCCGGATCGAGAAGTTCATCGAGCGAGTCGAGGCACGCGGACCGTCCGTTGACAAGTCCGGCCTCGTTGAGCGCATGTCGCAGGGCGTCGGCCGCGGGCATTCCCATCTCGGTGTCCCGAACCGCGCGGGTCACCGCCTCCTTGGCCCGCTGGCGGCCCAACTCCTGACCGAGCGCCACGGACAACCGCTCGGCCACCAGACTGCTCCCGGTCAGGGACAGGTTCGCGCGGATTCGTTCGGTCGCCACGACCAAACCCTGCGCCAGTTCGGCTGCGGTGTGGCTCGCGCCGGCAGCCAGCCGCAGGCACTCCCGAAGCGGCTGCCACTCCGCGTGCCAGGCTCCCGAGGACCGCTCGTCCTCGGCCACCATCGACTGACCCAGCACCAGCGCGTACACCGGGATCTGCCTGGCGGCCGTCGCGACCAGGACGCTCAGCACCGGGTTGCGCTTCTGCGGCATTGCCGAGGACTGCCCGCGACCCACCGCCGCGGGCTCGGCCACCTCGGCGATCTCGGTGCGGGACAGGATGAGCACGTCCGCGGCGAACTTGCCGAGCGCGCCGCCCACAAAGTTCAGCACGGCGGCCAGATCGGCGATCGGAGTGCGGACGGCATGCCAGGGCAGCGTCGGCTGGGCGAGGCCCAACTCGTCCGCGACCAGTGTGGCCAGTCGAAGCTCGGGATGATCGTCGGCCACGCCGGCGGCGGTCAGGTGGTCGTGGTATGCCGCGAGCGTGCCGGCCGCCCCACCCATCGACACCGGCAGTCCCTGACGCAGCAGGGCGTCCACCCGTTCGTGAGCGTCGCAGATCAGGGTGAGCCAGGTCGCCGCCTTGGTTCCGAACGTGGTGGGGACCGCGTGCTGGGTCAGGGTGCGGGCGACGGCTGCGGTGCCGCGGTGGTCCCGGGCGAGTTCCGCGAGAGCGGTTCGGATGCGCACCAGGTCGTCTCGGACGAGGCACAGCGCGCGGGTGGCGACCAGCATGGCCGCAGAGTCCAGGACGTCCTGACTGGTGCTTCCGGCGTGCACGTGCCCGGCCGCTTCCGGGGCGGTGCTGGCGACCAGCCCAGTGAGGTGCTTGACGAAGCCGACGACCGGGTTGGCGGCCTCCCGGCCGAGGCGGGCCAACTCCACCAGGTCCAGCTGGCCACCCTCGCCGGCCCTGCGGATCGCGGCGGCCGTACCGTCCGGGACCGCGCCGAGACGTGCCTGGGCGGTGGCCAGCGCGGCCTCGAACTCGACCATCGCCGCCAGCCACGCCTCGTCCGAGGTGACAGCTTCGACCGGGGTGCCGGCCCAGACCGGGGACAGCAACCCCGAGTCGGTGCCGGCCGGCCGGGTGTTCTCCGTTGCGGACAACTTGGCTCCTCTCATACAGGTGGCCGTTGGGTCACCGGTGGCAGGCGGGGCAGTCCGGGCGCTCACGAGACGACTCCGGGTCCGGGCTGCGCGATGTCGCCGGCCGGGGAGCCCGCGACGGTCGGCATCCGCCAGGTGTGTAGCCACAACGGGACGCGGGTGCCGCTGGTCACGAAGGCCGTCATCACCTCGGCGGACGATCCGGGCACCGGGAAGCGGTCGGTACGACCGGACCACGCCATCTCGTCGGCGTCGCGGATCTCGGCGAGGGCACACCGGTTGGTGCCGGGGGGCCGGTGCAGTCGGACCTGGCGTGCGCCCCGCGCCAGGCCGCGCCCGGTCGCCTTGACCGCCGCCTCGAGCAGCGTCCAGGCAGAGAAGAACGTCTCCGACTCACGGAACGCGCCCAGCATGTCCACGTCCGGGTAGAAGGTCCGTAGCACCTCGGCGGGCGACCCGACGGGGCGGAGCACCTCGACGTCGACGCCGATCCGGGCGTTCCGGCTCACCGCGACCAGCAGCACACCCGCCGTCGTTGACCAGCTGACCCCTCGGTCCGGGTGATCCGGAAGGATCGGCCCGCCGTGCGGTGCGGCGGCGATCCGCACCTGCGAAGGCGGCTCGTCCAGCACGTGACTGAGCACCCTGCGGACCGCGGAGCGGCCCCGGACGTAGGTGACGGCCGCCGCGGCACGCACGAACCGCTCGGCTCGCCGTTCCTCCTCCGGGGAGAGGTCTGCCCGGCAGCACGCGTCGTCCCAGGTGGAGCGCGTGGTGTCGTGCAGGGCGATCAGCCAGCCCGTTGCCTCGGCCCTCATCTGTCCGCCGCCGTCCGGGTCGCACCGGCGGTGAATATCTGTGGTTGCGCGGACGGCTGGGGGCCCACCAGGCGTATCTCGCCGAGTTTCGGTCGCATCGCCACGGTGGCGACGGTGCGCTCGCGGCGGATATCCCCGTTGTCCGGCACGAAGATCGGAGGCGTCGACAGCAGCGCGAGGTGGTCGACCAGCGGGGCGTCCTGCGGCAGCGCCCGCAGCCGTTGGGCGCAGGCGTCCAGCCGGCGTAGTGAACCGTTCCTGGCAAACACGTTCAACTCGTCGAAGGGGACGAACTCTGGGTGCAGAAAGTGGTTCGTGTGCACCAGCGTCGCGCCGGTGACCACGCACATCCGGCCGTCCATCAACTCCGTCCATGCGGCGCCGCGTTTGTCGCACAGCATCAGCGACCGAGAACTGGCCAGCCGTAGTTCGCCGAGTAGGTGCAGCGCCTCGTCCACCGACCCGGCGTTGTCCAGGAGGTGGCGTACCGCGAGATATGGCGGTACCCCCGGCCGCCATGGCCCGCCCAGCACCAGGTTGATGCCGATGGCCAGGCCATCACTGTTCAGGCCGAGGTAGCCGAGCAGCCCGCCGAAGCTCAGGACCAGCACCTGGCGCGGGGATCCGGACCTCCGGATCGACAGGACCCCGACCTGATCGTCAAGATTGCCGTTGAGGTCGACCGTCTGGGCGAGGGTGGCGCACCGGCCGGTGGCGACCCGCGCGTACGTGGTGCAGTCACCGCCGGGGCGGCGGGTGCTGCGGTAGCCGAGGATCTCGCGTCGTACCTGGAGCAGCAGGGCCTCGTTCGGGGTGAGATTCGCCCCGTCGGCGAGTCCGCGGATCTCCTCGGCCAGATCGGGGACGCAGGACTCGACCTCCGACCGGAACGCGTCGAGCACCGGCTGCAGGGACTCCGGTGACACCGGGACGTCCAGCAGGTGGTTCAGCCGGGCGGTGCCGTCATCCAGGAACGCGCGCAGCTGCGCGGCCCGTGCGGCACCATGCCGGCGTCCCAACTCGTGGCTGTCGCCGCTGAGTTCGAGGTACGGGATGGGCGCGGGGGCGGTCATCGGGACGCCTTCGCGGCTGTGGCGTGGGCGGTCATCGGGTGTCTCCCCTTCGGCCTCGACCTCACGAGTGGATTCATCAGCGGTGTCACGAGACCTTCCGGAGCAGTACGCCGTGGCGGGCACCGGGCACGCTGGAGGCCAGCAGGTAGTGCCCATCGATCTCTCCCTCTCCCGAGGCCACGAGATCGGCGAGGTTGATCATCGGGTCGTTGGCGAAGCAGTGGCCGATCCGCTCGACATTGCCCAGGCGCAGTTGCGCGGGGGTGAAGCCCGCCTGACGCTCCTTCAGCGTCGTCAGCGGTCGGACCAGGTTGGCCGGAAGGAGCGCGGTGACCTTCTCCGGAGAGACACCGGTGGTGCGCTCCAGCTCATCGTTGACCGTGATGGCTAGCCGGGAGTCGATCTCGTCGCGCACCCCGAGCACCGTCGGGTCCTGCGCCGAGGCGGAGGCGAGGACCTCGAAGGAGTCCGGCCCTTGTTCCTCGGCACCCACCAGGCAACTCGCCGCGCCATCGCTGAACAGCGCGAACTTCTCCAGCCGTGCCGCCTCGTCGACGACCCGGTCCGCGGCCACCACGAGGATCAGCCGGTGACTACCGGAGCTGACCAGGCAGCGCGCCAGATGCAGGGCCGCGAGTAGGTTGTTGCACCGGTTGAGGGTCATCCCAGCGGCGAACGCCACCTTCGTCAACCCCAGTCCGTCCAGCACCGAGGCGAGGAAACCCGCATGGTCGTCCACCGACCGCGGGAACGAACTGGTACAGATGATCAGCCCGTCCACCGTGTCGCGCGCTGCCCTGGAGGCGTCGAGCGTGGCGTTCCCACTAGCGACCGCCAGTTCCACCAACGTGCCCTCGGTGCGGAAGAAGCTGCCCCAGCCCCAACTCTCGGGAGCCATCGGGATGGCGAACTGCGCCACTCGGGCCGCCAGGTCCTGGACCGCGGTGTACGGTTCCTCGATCTCACCCAGGACATAGCGGGGCGCGCTGAGGAGCACCGGTGAGGTGTCCATCCGTCCATCACCTCCGTCTGCTCGAACTGCCAGGTTGGGATCACCGGGCGGGAAGGGTCTTGGGTTCGGCGTGGGCTAGCTGGCGAGGCGTACGGTCACCCGGGCGTCGCTCAACACCTTGGTTCCGCCGCTGGTCACGACGAGGTCGAGGCGAACCAGGCCGTCGTCGAGGCGGGCGACCACCCGGCCCCCTACCTCGACCGAAGCCCCGGCGGGATCGTCGGGGACAACGACCGGTCGACTGAACCGGGTCCGGTACTCGACGACCGCCGCCGGGTCGCCGGCCCAGTCGGTGACCGTGCGGGCGGCGATCGCCATGGTGAGCATTCCGTGGGCGATCACGTCGGGCAGGCCCGCCTCCCGCGCCACCCGTGGGTTCCAGTGGACCGGGTTGAAGTCCTCGGAGGCCCCCGCGTACCGCACGAGGCCCTGCCGGGTGACCGTCACGGTCCTGGCCGGGAGTTCGTCTCCGACCTCGACGTTCTCAGCGCGAAGCGGCATCACCCACACCACCTTTCACCGCGGTCAGGGAGACGAAGGTCAGGCGTAGGGTGACGACGTGTTCACCACTGGTGTCGGCGACGTCGGCGCGTAGGGTCAGCACGTCCTTGCCGCGCAGGTTCTTCGCCCCGGTAATCGACACCGCGGTGACCAGCCGATCGCCGACCCGGACCGACCGGGCGTACTCGAAGCACTGGTCACCGTGCACGAGATAGGTCGGGTCGAAGCCGATCTCGTCGTAGCTGAACACCTCGTCCAACGCCCGCGCGACCACCACGAACGGGAAGGTCGGCGGCGCGGGCACCGACGGATGGCCCAGGGCCTGGGCCGCCTGCTGGTCCGTGTAGACGGCGGCGGGGTCGCCCACCGCCTCGGCGAAGCGTCGGATCGTCTCCGGTTCGACCGGGTAGGGCCGCGAGAGCGGGTACGACTTACCCACGCAGCTCGGGTTCAACGCCATGTCGCTGTCGCTCCATCAGATCGCGGTCGAGAAGGCAACGGTTGGTGGGGTGCGCGGAAAGCCACGGCAGCTCAACTGGCTTCGTGCTCGAGCACCCTGCGGCGGATGTCGGCGGGGTAGGCCTGGGCGAAGGAACTGTGGTGCAGCCGGCCCTCGCCCCAGGCAGGCAGCAGCCCGTCATGGACGACACTCGGACCACGCATCGCCTTGCGCTCGTCCTCGGTGTAGCAGGCCATGAACGGTAGGACCACACCGTCCCAGGCGAGGCGTCGGTCCTTCGGATGCAACCGGGTGGACAGCGCCCACAGCAGGTCGGCCTCGTTGGAAGGGTCGATGTCATCATCCAGAACGAAGGTGACCGGCATCATCGCGCTGGGTCCACCGCTGTTGTGGATGACCTCGCCGACCCGTCGTACGAACTCTCCGGAGTCCACCCCGGGTAGGTGCGACCGCCAGTCGTCCGGGACGGTCACCACGGTCCAGTGCATCGCTGCCGGGAACGGCATCCACACCGTGGTCACCGGCAGCCCCGTGCGTCGCAGCGCGTGCAGGACGTTCGCGGCCCGACCGGTGCCGGTCACGGTGTGGTACTCGTCGGGCGGCCGGCCCTCCGGGACGATCGGCCAGATCGGGTCGTCGCGGTAGGTGATGGCCTCCACCGAGTACACCGGCTGGGTGGAGGACTGGGTGGAGGCGTAGCCGGCGTACTCGCCGAACGGCCCTTCACGGCTGTCCCGGCCCACCGACATGTGTCCCTCGATGACCACCTCGGCGTGCGCGGGTACCTCCAGGTCAGAGGTTTCGCAGCGCACCACCTCGACCGGCTCCCCATGCAGCGCGCCGATGTACCCGGCCTCGTCCACCCCGCGCGGCAGCGGGATACCGCCCACGAAGGGAATCGCCGGCGCCCCGCCCTGCACCAGCGCGTAGGGCATCGGTTCACCGCGCTCGGCCCACGCCTGCCAGACCAGACCAAGGTGCTGTGGTGGCACCACCAGGCCTGTCATCCGCCTGCCGTCGAGCATCATGATCCGCGAGATCGACCAGTTGACCCACGCACCGTCGGGTGTCCTGACAACGATCACACCCCAGGTGTTGAGGTAGCGGCCGCCGTCGGACTCGTGCAGACGTGGGACCGCGAAACGGTCCAGGGTCGCCGCACTGCCGAGCAGCACGTTCTGCTTGCATGGCGCGTTCTCGCGCGGCACCGCCCGTGGCGGTACGGGCTCCGCGTCGCGGACGCGGACCAGGTGGTCCACGAGTGCCGCCGCACTGGTCTCCGGTGGCAGGCCGACGGAGAGTGCGAGCCGGGCAAGTGGCATGTCGGCTCGGGAGCTGACACCGGCGGGAGCCCCGAACATCCGCATGCCAGTCCGGTCCTCGGCGATGTTGGTGAACAGCGGTGCGGCGGCGCGAATCTCGTATGAGCGCCGGGTAATCGCCGCTGCTTCCAGGTCGGCACTCACGGACCGCTCGATGGTTCTCAGGTCACCGAGTGCGTCGAGTGCGTCGAGGTAGCCACGGAGATCGGTGAAGTGGCTCATGCGTACCAGCCCTTCCGGCCGTTCGCGGCTCTCGCGATCAGCCCTGCGGTGTCGCCGGTCCTCGTTCTGACGCCGCACGGCGGCACGAACACGGTGGTCACGGCCAGTCGCATCGGATCCCCTTCACCTCAGGACTTCAGACAGGCACGGAAGCGGCAGACCGCGGCGCCTTCGCGCATGCATTCGACGGTCTCGTCGGAGACCTGCACCCCGATGCCTTCGAACCAGCCGGCACGCAGCTGCATGCAGGGGCACTGGTATCCCGCCAGAGAGCGGCTGGCCCTGAGCATCCGTAGCGCAAAGTGTTCGCTGACGATGGTCTCCCAGGTGTTCTCGCCATCGACGTCGGCGGTGTCCAGCCGTACCATCGCGCGGGAGAACATCAACCGGGCCAGGCTCTCCAGCGCCGCGGCCACCTCGGTGGACGTCGCGTTGTCGGCGACGGGGCGCTGCCGGGTGTAGACGGTCGCGACTCGTCGGGCCACGAACTGCATGACCTCGGCGTTGAGCTCGTTCGCGGCCTCCTGCCCGAAGCGGTTCTTCACCGCCTGGTACCAGCGGGCGTCGTGCAGCCACCAGCCCTGGCGCACCAGGTCGACCTCCTTCGCCAGCGGTAGGTCTGGCGCGGTGTCGGTCATGGCGACTCCTCGGCGGACACCAGGAGCGCCTCGGCGTGATCCGACAGGTCCTCCGGTACGGCGAGTTCGACCAGCACCAGCAGGACATCCCTGGCGCTACCGTCCTCGATCAGTAGCTGCGCCAGGTCCATGCCCTCGGCCAGTGGGTCACCGGCCGGGCTGATGGCGATGACCGCACCGCCGAGGTTCCAACGGGCCGACACCACCCCGAGTACCGCGCTGGGCACCGACTGGAAGAACAACAGCGGGGACGCCTTGGTGCCCTGGTCGACCGAGCCGACAACCGCGGCCTCGGTGGCCATGTCACCGAGTTGGGAGACCATGACCATCGCGGTCGACTCGGCGCGGTCCGGCGGTACCGGCGACCCCTGGTATCGAGCTGTCAGGCACAGGTCCGCGACATGGGCGATGATCGGGGCGAACGGGGAGGCTGTGAAACCGGGCAGGTCCGGGGGTTGTTGGTCGGTCGCCGCGAACCAGGACGCCCGCGCGAGCACGGTCAGTGGCCGGGAGCCCGGCGTGGTCGTGGTGATCGTCATGCGGCACTCACCACCAGAGCGGTGTTGGCTCCGCCGAACGCGGCGTTGAGGCTGAGCAGATGGCGTGCCTGGACCGGCCGGGCGGCATCGAGCACGAGATCGAGTCGGCAGTCCGGGTCCGGCCCGAGGTAGCCGGAGTTTATGGGCAGGCTCCCCAACTCCAGCGCGAGCAGGCAGATGACGAACTCGACGAGGCCCGCTGCCTGCAGGGCGTGTCCGTGCATCGACTTGGTGGAGCTGACGGGAACCCGTTCGGCGTGTTCCCCGAAGGCTCGGTGCAGGGCGGCGGTCTCCGCGGCGTCGTTGTACGGCGTACCGGTGCCGTGGGCGTTGACGTAGTCGAGGTCGACCGGTCCCAGGCCGGCTCGGTCGAGGGCACGGGTGATCGCGCGGGCCATTCCCAGGCCCTGTGGGTGGGGCTGGCAGACATGGTGGGCGTCACCGGCCATGCCCCAACCCGTCAGCCGGGCCAGCGGACGCATGCCCGTACGGCTGTCGGCTGCCTCCAGCACCACCGCGCCGGCCCCGTCGCCCAGTAACAGTCCCTTGCGCCCGGAGCTGAAGGGCCTCAGCCGTCCGTCTTTCGCGAGGGCCTTGCCCGCATTGAAGGTGGTGAAGGACTCCGCGTCAACGAGGTGCCCGGCGGCGACCACAACTCGATCGTGACGGCCGGCGGAGATGAGGGCCGCGGCCTCCGCGATGGCGGTGCTGGCGGCAACGCAGGCATTGATATGTGTGCGTCCGGCTGGGCCCAGGCCCAACTTGCGGGAGAGCCAGCGGGCGGTTTCACTGATGGGCCGTGACTCCTGCTCCTCGCGCGGCAGCCGGGACACCGCGGGGTCCGGGTGTCGGGCCATCACCAGTGGGGCGTCGGAGCGTTCGTCCGCGGAGAGACCGGCCTGCTTGAGTGCTTCTTCGGTCAGTGTGATCAGTTCCGAGTCGAGGTCGAACGCGTCTGCGGCCTGGGCGGCCACGCCGACCGCGTACCTGCTGGTGTCGAAGCGGGTCACCGGGACGAATGCCGGCTCACCGGACCAGATTCCCGCCCGTAGCGCGTCAACGCCGTGCCCGTAGCCGGTGGTCACCGCCGCTCCCGTGACGGTGACCGTCCTGCTGGTCCGGCCCGCCCGATCGCTACTGTGCACCGGTAGCCTCCTCGACATCTCAGTGCCCCATTCCCATGCCACCGTCGACGGGGATGACGGCCCCGGTGATGTAGGAGGCGTCCTCGGAAGCGAGGAAGTGAACCGTGGCGGCCACCTCCTCCGGGGTCGCCATCCGGCCCAACGGAATCCGGCCGACGATAGAGTCGCGGGTCGTGTCGGAGAGGGCTGTGCTCATGGCGGTGTCGGTGAGTCCGGGCGCCACCACGTTCACCAGCACCCCGCGCGGCGCGAACTCACGGGCCAGCGATCGGGCCATGCCGATCAGGCCCGCCTTCGAGGAGCCGTAGTTCACTTGGCCCACGACGCCGCTCAGCGCGGCCGTCGAGGAAATGATCACCACCCGCCCGGATCGTGCCCGCACCAGGTTCCTCGCTGCGCGTTTGACCACCCGGTACGTGCCGGTGAGGTTCGTGTCGATCACCGAGGTGAAGTCGCCTTCCGACATCCGGATCAGCAACGTGTCCTTGGTGATGCCGGCGTTTGCCACCAGCACCTCCACCGGCCCCAGCTCCGCCTCGACCTTGGTGAATGCCTCGTCCACGGCAGCCGTGTCGAGGACGTCACACGGCACGGCCAGCAGTCCGTCCGGGGGTTCGCCCGATCGGTAGGTCACCGCGACCCGGTTACCGTCGGCGCTGAGTCGTCGAGCCACGGCAAGGCCGATTCCACGACTCCCGCCGGTTACCAAGACAGACCGACTCATGGGCAAAACTCCTGCCGGATTGGTGGGATGTTGTGCAGGCGGTATCCGAGTGCCAAGAGCGGCCGCGGTTCCTCGCCGTGCCGACATCGCAAGTTTGGCCTCAGGCTGGGTGAATAACCATGGGAGATCGGGTGTCTCGGACGTGTCTCGATGCAGGGCACATCGAAGGCACGTTCACGTGGTGGCGGGGTCTTGTTTACCGCTTCGGAGGTACTCTTTTGTTACCGGTGACCTGGTCTCCGTCACGCATAAAGGTTGGTAACCCTGATCGCGGGGTGGTAGCTGTCGCCGCATCACGACGCACGCCTGCGGGGTGGACGCCTCGAGGTTTGCATGGTATTGCCTCGTTGTGTCGGGGCGGCGGAGGGTCGATGGGATGTCTGCCCTCATCCGCCGCTGGTAGCTGCTGTAGACATACTGGGATTATCCATAGTGGAAAATCGCTGGTTGTCAAAGCCGGCCGGCCGGGCCGCTATCCCGGACTTGCACCGAAGATCAACAAAATCAAAGTGTCCTATTTTGGCTGGTTTGATTGGTTTGCAGTATAGTGCAACGGTGTTGACATAATGAGCGGCGTGGATGGTAGTGTTCATCGAAACAAGATCCCCGAAGCGTCGCCACCGTGTCATCACGTCTTCGTCTCGTCGTAAGCGCAGAGATGTGGTCGTACTCATTAGCCGATATGGCGTATCTATCGGTTTGTTTGGCCATTTATAGTGAGTTCTGATATATGAATTTGCCGATCCTGAGTGTTTGGAAAATGTCGAACCAATTTGTTTTCTTGGGTCCGGGAAATGGTGTATTGGTGCCGTAACCATTGATTCCGCCGCGCTGTCTTCTGGGTAGCTGACGCTGGTATCGGCTTGACGGCCACAACCGCCTCAAGTGAGCGAGTCATCGAGGAGTGCAGGATGTCAATGCGCGAGAGCGTTCGAGGCACCGTAGTTACGGCACCACGGCGCCACCCCCTCGCTGTGCTACGCGCCAAGGCCGGCCATACCCATGGCGAGTACGCCCGCCTGATCGCCGAGACGCACGCCACGCTGGGGTTCGGCCACATGGCGGCACGTCGAGAAAAGGTCTCCCGTTGGGAGGCCGGCCGAGCCGTCCCGGAACGGACCGCACAGCTCGCCATCGCCCATATCCATGGCGTCGCCCAGGAGTATGTCGACAATCGGGCCTGGCCCGAATGGCTCCACCTGGCATACGGCGACGCACGTCAGCTGGAGCTCCCCTGGACACCCGCGGCTGCCCCAGAGGCCATCCTCGACGCCGTGGCGGAGCGACAACAGGCGCAACAGGGGTACCTGCTGGCAACCGGACCGGCAGCCAAGTCGCTCGCGGAGAACTGGCAGGACGCCATGACCGAGGCCCTGACGAAGGTGCCACAGCACCTGCCGCAACCCGCCCGGGCGCCTCTCATGGGGCAACTCGGAACGGATGCCGAGCTGGGATCGGTATTCCAGGCGTGCACCCGACTGCAAGCGCTGCTCACGTTCGCGGGCTGGTTCACCGCCGGATGGCTGGTGCCGGCCAGCGAGCAGGAACTGCGGCATGTGGCCAACCACTTCGCCACCACGACAGATGTGATCGCGGAAAAGGGCCGTGGGTTGCTGACGCTCGCCGCAGAAGGACTGTCCCTGTGCGGCTTCATCGCCCGACTCGAGGGGGAACACGTCAGCGCCCAGCGGTACTACGTGGCGGGTCTGCGCTGTGCCACGGCCGCCGGCGCGGCGGAGATCGCTGCAGCGATCATGACGATCCACGCTGCCCAGTACCTGGACCTCGGGCTACACAAGGAGGCCACCGAGCTCCTCACGTCCGCGCGGACGTTCCTGCGCCGATCCCGAATACCGGTGCGGGATCCGGCGCTGCCCACGCTGATGCACGCGCAGATCGCCCGGGTGCACGCCCAGCTCGGTGACGACCTTGGCCGGCGCCAGTCACTCTCGGCGGGGCGCAACGCGTTGGAGAGCGTGCCGTACGGGGATCCCATGGCGATCCTGCCGGCCCGCAGCAACTGCTGGTTGCAGATGATGGACGGCGTGTCTCTACTGGAACTGGGCCGGCCGGATCAGGCGGTCAAAGCCTTCGAGCCGCTGTTCTCCGAACACGTGTCGGAGCTGAACCTGCCGCCGTCGTTGCGCTCGCTGTACCTGCTGCGCGCCGCGGAGGCCCAGGCGGCGGTCGGGGACACGGCCGGGAGCGTGGAGTCAGTGGCCCGGGCCACCACGCTACTCGGCGGTGTTCGGGTGGCGGTCTCCAAACACGTGCGACTCGCTCTGCGCGACTACCAGCACCTGCCAGAGGTGAAGGCGCTGCTGTCGGCGTCCGACTGACACCGGTACGGCCCGGTCCGGAGCCTGTCGAGCTTTCCCTGCCTCGGACTGCTACGGGGCCTCCGCCCCGCCCCACGGCCACCGGTCGGCGACAGACCTACCCCCCCGGCCTGGATGCCCGGACCCGGGGGCGACCAGGGACGGTTCCCACGTTCACCACATGACCGGTCGATCAGCATGATGCCCACGTGGCTGTCTCCCATCAGCGTGACAGGGAGGGATCCGGGTCATGAGCTGCGAGGTACGCCCGGCATTCAGAAGTCCACTTCCACGTCGGTGACCGGATATGCGGCACAGGAGTGGGTGAACCCGAAGTCACGATCCGACATCCGGAGGCGGGCCTCGGCCGCAGTGAAGACAGAACCACGTACCACCCGGACCCGGCACATACTGCACTCTCCCGACCTGCACGGCGCCTCCGGCTGGAAGCCGTTGTCCTCCAACGCGTCAAGCAGTGGGCGGTTGCGCGGGGTGCGGAAGGCTCCACGCCCCCGCACCGCGACGGTCACCTCCGCGGTCGGGTCCACCTCGGCGGGCCAGTCGCGGTCCTCGCCAGCGGGCAGGGCGATCCCGTTGGCCTCCAGCCGCACCCTGCGGCGCGGGTGGCCCATCCGGTCGAGCTGCCGGAGTTGGTAGGCATACATGGCGGGCGGGCCGCAGACGTAGGTCATCCGGCCACGAAGCGGACCCGCGAGTCGCTCGACGACTGCCGCCGACAAGAACCCCGTAGGTCCCGACCAGTCTGCGTCCGGCTCGGAGATCACGTGGTCCACTATGATCTCCGGATTGCCGCGGGCGATCTGGTCGAGCTCAGCCCGGAAAATGATGTCGTCGGCGCGGCGCGATCCGTAGACGAGGTGGAGTGTGCGCGGCAGGCCGCGGTTGACGACCTCGCGGATCATGCTCATGGCGGGGGCGACACCCGAACCACCGGCCAGGAAGACCAGGTCTTCGCCGTGGAAGAGCGGGTTGTGGTGGAACGTACCGATGGGGCCGCTGCTGACCAGCCGATCGCCGGGAGTGATGGTGTCGAGCAGGTGGTTGCTGACGCAGCCGCCGGGAACCCGCCGGACCGTCAGGTCGTAGTGGCGGCGTTCGGTGGGGCTGGAGGACACCGAGAATGCCCTGCTGGTACGGACACCGTCGATCTGAAGCCGCAGGCTGATGTACTGACCTGCCTGGAACGGTGGAAGTAGCTCACCGGTGGCCCGGCGTAGCCGGAAGGTCTTCGTCGTCGCGGTCTCGGTGATGACCTCGTCCACGACGAGATCGAGCTGCTTCGGGTGACACACCGCGATTTCGTCGTCCACAGCGGCGGGGTGCGCCACACCCCCGGCCTCTCGGCGGGCGATCTCGGCGGTGACATCGTCGACATGATCGAAGAAGCGGGCGAGGGGATGGGCGGGCATCAGATTTCCCCGGTCTGTCGAAGGGAGGTCTAGAGCTGCAAAAGCCGCTGGGAGAAGCGTGCCGCGGTCACGATCGTTGGGTTGTACCCGCCCGCGGTGGTCCACGCGCTGAGGAGGAACAGGCCGGGCACATTGGGCTTGAGATCCGCGTCGCGGAAGAGCCAGCTGTCGGTGATGTCCTGGTCGAAGCCGTAGATGGCGCCGCCCGGGTGGCCGAGGTAGCGCCGGAGGGTGTGCGGGGTGGCCACCTCGGCCTCCTCGATGACGTCCCGCAGCCCAGGGCTTATCACCTCGACCAAGTCGAGCTGGGATTGGGCGTACGCGTACTTGGCTCGGGCGTAGTCCTCCGGTGCGAGCGTGTCCCACACCCGGCCGTACTGGACGGAGAAGATCGCCACGTGGGATGCCCGGGGCGGCGCGAACCCGATCGGGTTGACGTCGTAACAGCTCGCGACCACGTAAGGCGTCGGACCCAGGGAGAACATGCTGTCCCGGACGGTGTTCTCCGCGAGTTCGCTGGTGATCATGTTGGTTCCCGCGGTGAAGCCCAGCTCGCGTGCCGTGGCGTCCAGGCCGAGGTAGGTGATCGTGCCGGAGATTCCCAGCCTTCTGCTGCGGAGATCGCGCAGGACGGAATCGGGGACGACGGTGGGGTCGAGCATCCGGGTGTAGGTGGTGACGGCGGAGGCGTTCGATACCACCATCCGAGCGTCGTATTCGTCGCCGTTGTCCAGGCGGACCCCGACCACGGTGCCCTGGCGGGTGCGGATTTCCGCGACGTTCGAGTTGAAGCGGACATCGCCGCCCGCTTCCAGGAAGGAGTCCAGCATCGCCGAGGACATGGCCTGGCTGCCGCCGTGCAGGTGGTAGGGCTTGTATTCGAGGTAGAGCGTCAGAATTCTCGCCAGGTCCATGAACGGCAGGGTGGAGGGCGGCTGTCCGTTGTAGCTCCAGTAGGACGCCAGAACATGCTTGATCCGGTCGTCGTCGAAGTACTCGTCGAGCACCTCTTTCGCCGGGCGCAGGCCGTTGCGGCGCACCCGGGGCAGCCCGCGCAGCCACGCGGCCTGTTCCTGGGGCTGATGCAGGCTCGCCCGAACTGCCAGCTGCCAGTTTCCGACCTCATGGCACAACTCGAGGAAGGACTCGACTCGGGCGCGGTTGCCCGGGAAGCTGTCCTCGATCGCGTCGGCGACACCCTGCCACTCGGCGGGCAGGGTGATGTCGAGGACCCCGGGGACCACGGTGCGGTAGAGGTCACGCTCCTCCACGAACTTCAACCTGCGGGTGACGTCCAGCTGGTCGAGAACCTGCCGGAGTGGGCCGTTCCCCATGCCGCCCAACTGGTGCAGCGACACCTCGAACTCGAACCGCCCCCGCACGAACGAGGTCGCCGCACCACCGGGAATGTTATGGCGTTCCAGCAGGAGCGTACGCCTGCCACCGCGTTGGAGCGTGGCCGCGCTGCTGAGCCCGGCGTTGCCCGCACCGATGACGATGGCGTCGTAGTCATCGCTCATCGGCGCACCCGTCCTGGTCTTCCCGTGTGCTCGACCCTGCGGCGTACGGGGACCCGGTGGCGACCCGGAGTCGGTGCGGGCGCAGGCGGCAGGGCGTCCCCGCCAGGAAGGCCGTCAGCGAGGAAATCCTCCCGTGCATAGTTGGCGATCATCATGTTTGTGGTCTCCACTTTCCTGGTCCCGGAGCCGCACTCCGAGGGACGCGGCGCGGACAGTGCCCGGAGGGTGTCGACCGCTGCAGCCGCACCACGGTCACGGGACTCCCGCCGTTGTGGCGATATCCCACTCGGGAACCGAGCATTGTCGGTTCCGCTCCGAACTGAGTAGATTCCAGCACGCACATCCCATCGAACCAAGGCTGAGGCATGTGCCTCAACGGTGCCTCGCTCGAGCTGAACTCCTGATATAGGTACTTTCACTCACGCTAGCGGGGATAGATGGTTAATGATGCCATTTTCTGGTACGGCGGAGCGCTATGACGAGATGGCCAGCCCGATCCGACCAGGTTCTGTCTCGCGGATCATGAGTTTCGCTCGTTAGACCTTTGTGGCACGAGGAGATCTGACGAACCACGAGTGGGCTGTGCTGGCGCCGCTGCTGCCGACGCAGCCCCTGCGAGGTAACCAGTGGCGTGATCATCGGCAGGTCATCAACGCGATCTGCTGGGTCAAGCGGACCGGTTCGCCATGGCGTGACCTGCCCGAACGGTATGGGCCATGGAAGACCGCGTATCAACGGTTTCGCCGCTGGGCGGCCGACGGCACCATCGTGCGTACCCATCAGCACGCGGCAGGTGCCCGAAAAGGGGGTTGAGCAGTACCGATGCGCGGGCAGCGCAAGCCATCGGCCGGTCCCGCGGCGGACTGACCACGAAGATCCACACCCTGGCCGACGGACGTGGCCGCTCTCTGGCTACCCGCATCACTCCAGGTCAGGCAGCCGACACCCAGCAACTGATCCCGCTGCTCGACCAGGTCCGGGTACCAGACCCGGCCAGCCTGGCGGTCACCTCCACCGGCACCGCCCTCGCCTGGGGGTACAACAACTCCGGTCAACTCGGGGACGGGACCAATACCAACCGGCTCGCGCCGGTCAGCGTCGCTCTGCCCCTCGGTGCCGACGTTGCCGCTATGGTGGCCAGCCGCATCCACAGTGCCGCGCTGACCTCGGCCGGCACCGTCTTCGCCGGGGGAGACAACAGCGCCGGGCAACTCGGATCCGAGTGATCCCACCGATCCGACTGACCCTGATCTGCCCATGACCGGGGCCAGCCTGCCCAGCCTACTCGGAGCCGCCGCCCTGCTCATCCTTGTCGGTGCCGGCTTCATCTACCTCACCCGCCGACACCGGTCGACCCACCACTGAGGTGGCCAGCGGCATCGGGCAATATTGCGTCCCATGGACCTTCTCGTGGTGGGCGGTAGTGGACTGCTGGGCCGAGAGCTCGTCCGCCAGGCGCGGCGAGCCAACCGTCAGGTGGCGGCGACCTTCCACCATCGGGTGGCGGCGGTAGCGGGGGTGGACTGGCGAAGGCTCGACATCCGACGCCGCAGCGAGGTTGCCGCCCTGGTGCACCAGCTTCGACCCGCTGCGATCATCAATGTGGCCTACCAACAGGATGACTGGGTCATCACCGCCGACGGCGGCATGCACGTGGCTGCCGCCGCGGCCGCCAACGGGGCCCGCCTGGTGCAGGTCTCCAGTGATGCGGTCTTCTCCGGCGCGGCGGAGCGCTACGACGAGACGGCCAGCCCTGACCCGATCAGCCCGTACGGTGCGGCCAAGGCCGCGGTCGAGACGGCGACCCGGGGCCTGGATCCGAGTGCGGTCATCGCTCGTACCTCGTTGATCATTGGAGCTGGTGGTAGCTCTTCCTCGGAGCGGTTGGTGCACGCCCTCGCCGCCGATCCCACCCGTGGTGTCCTCTTCACCGACGACCTGCGCTGCCCGATCCACGTCACGGACCTGGCCGCGGCGCTGCTGGAGCTGGCCGACTCCGGGTCCGCCGGAATTCACCACGTCGCTGGCGCCGATGCGGTCAGCCGCTACGAACTCGGCCGGCTCATCGCCCGCCGCGACGGTCTCGACGACACGGTCCTGCCCGCCGGCCGGCGGGCCGACACCACCGTTCCTGGTCCGATCCGGGTCCGTCTCGACTGCACCGAGACCCAGTCGAAACTGAACACGCAGCTCCGCGGTGCCCGTACGTTCCTGGCTCCTGCCGCTGGCTAACGGTGGCGGCGAACAACAGCCGGCGGCACATGCTTTCACCTTTGTTCGGTGGCGCGTGAACTGATGCTCCGGGGCGGGCGAGCTGGTTTCGGCCGGCGGAACGCCGTTGGTCTGGTATTCGATCGGCGGATTGACCAGGGCCATGGGGGTGGGCGTTTCTGCGCGTCGATTCGGCAATAGGTCGCTAATAATGGCTTCTGTCCTATTAGCGGAGGGCTATCCGCTCGGAGGTGGGTGCGATGCAGGGATTCTGCCAGCGGCGTGGCCGGGGTGGCGGAGTGCAGCCCGTGCGACGTGCGGTCGCCGGTTGGTTCTCCCTCGCGCTGGCGGTGGCGCTCTCGCCGGTGATCGGCGGATCGTCCGCGTCGGCGCACCACCAACCCGGATCGGCGCAACACCAACCGGCATCGACCTCCGCCATCTCCGACGCGATCTTCGCCTGGGGTGGGAACGCCGGGGGCCAGCTGGGCGACGGGACCACGGACAACAGCAGTGAGCCGCTCGCGGTGCGCCTGCCCGCCGATACCACGGTCGCCGCCGTCGCTGCCGGTGAACGCCACAGTCTGGCGTTGACCTCCGCTGGCGCCCTCCTCGCCTGGGGCAGCAATTACGAGGGTCAACTCGGTAACGGGACCATCGTCAGCAGTGGCGAGCCCGTCCCGGTGCGCCTGCCCGCGGGTGTCCGGGTCGTTGCCGTAGCCGTCGGCGCCAATCACAGTGTGGCGTTGACCTCCACCGGCTCGCTGCTCGCCTGGGGCGCCAACAACTCCGGCCAGCTCGGCAACGGCACGGTCACCAGCAGCAGTACGCCCATCGCGGTACGCCTGCCAGCGGGGACCGTGGTCGCCGCTATCGCCGCGGGCCGCGACCACAACCTGGTCCTGACCTCGACCGGGCCGGCGGCCCTGCTCGCCTGGGGGGCGAACAGCGAAGGCCAACTGGGTGACGGAACCCGCTTCGGCCGCAGCACCCCGGTCGCCGTTGCGCTGCCACCCGGGCCCATCGTCACCGCCGTCACTGGCGGAGGCGACCACAGCCTGGCGTTGACCGCCGACGGCGCGGCCCTGGCCTGGGGCAGCAATTCTCGCGGCCAACTTGGCGACGGCACCACCACGGACAGCCTCGTACCCGTCACCGCCGCCCTGCCCGTCGGCACCGAGGCCACCGCGGTCGCCGCCGGCCGTACGCACAGCGCGGTGCTGGCCTCCGACGGAACCGCCCTCGCCTGGGGCGGCAACAAGCTGGGGCAGTTGGGCAACGGCTCCACCTTCGACAGCAGCGAACCGGTCTCGGTCACTCTTCCGGTCGGCACCCAGCTCACCGCCATCGCCAGTGGCGACAGTGACCACAACGTGGTGATAGCCAGCGACGGCACCGCTCTGGCCTGGGGTGTCAACTCGCAGGGTCACCTGGGGGACGGGACCACCTCCGACAGCGCCACCCCGGTGGCGGTCAGCCTGCCCACCGGCACCACCCTGGACACGATCGCCGTCGGCAACGACCACAATCTGGCCCTGCCCACGCTCCAGGCGGCCTCGGCCACGGTCTTGCAGGTCTCGCCGCCGGACCCGACCGCGGATCAGGACGTCACGCTCACCGCCACCGTCACCTGTAACGCCGGTGACCCGACCGGCAGCGTCACTTTCCGCAGCAACGACACCGACCTCGCTACCGTGCCGCTGGACAGCACCAACACCGCCACCCACACCACCCGGCTCCCGGTCGGCGGCAACACCCTCACCGCCGACTACACCAGCACCACCAGCGTCTGCCCCAACAGTCGGTCCGAAGCGACCACGATCACTATCGCCGGACCTCCCGATCTGCCCACCACCGGACCCAACCTGCCCACCCTGCTCGGGGCGGCAGCCCTGTTCATCCTCAGCGGGACCGCCCTCCTCCACCTCACCCGTCAGCGCCGGCCACGTCACCCGTACTGATGGGCCGGCCCCCTCCGGTGTGGCGGGGCCACAGGGGCGGTCGGGACAGCGCACCAGCTCCCGGACGACCTGAGCTTATTGGTTGCCCCCGGTGGCGCGGACAACGGCGGGGAGGTGGGTTTACCGGTGGCCTCGCCCGGGTACCTCGGGCCCGAGAATTGTGTCAAGTTGGCAAGAATCGGGCGGTGAGCGTGGTGGGGGGAGTAGGGAAGGCGGGCCCCACGGCGGCGGGAGCGGCGGCCGTGAGTGAGGTTCTGCTGCCCCACCCCGTCGTACGCGCTCCCGGGCCGGCGCCGGAGGTCGACCTGGCGGCACTCGTCGCCGACCTTCGGGCCGAGGTGGACGGGGAGATCCGGTTCGATGTCGGTTCCCGGGCCGCCTACTCCACTGACTCCTCCAACTACCGGCAGGTGCCGCTCGGGGTGGTGCTGCCCCGGACGCTCGAGGCAGGGGCGGCGGCGGTCGCGGTGTGTCGTCGGCATCAGGCGCCGCTGGTCTCCCGGGGTGGTGGCACCAGCCTGGCCGGGCAGTGCACCAACACCGCTGTCGTGCTGGACTGGTCGAAGTACTGCCACCTCCTGTTGGAGGTAGATCCACAGGCGCGGACCTGCCTGGTGGAGCCCGGCATCGTCCTGGACTCACTCAACGCCCAGCTCGCGTCGACCGGGTTGGAGTACGGCCCCCGCCCGGCTACCCACAGCCGCTGCACCCTCGGCGGGATGCTCGGCAACAACTCCTGCGGAGCCACCGCCCAGCGGACCGGCAAGGTGGTCGACAACATCGTCGAGCTGGAGGTCCTGCTCTACGACGGCACCCGGATCTGGGTCGGCGAGACCACCGACGAGCAGTACGCCGAGATCCAGCTCCGCGGCGGTCGGCCGGCCGAGATCTACCGGCAGCTGCGGGCGCTGCGCGAGGAGTACCTGGCCGACATCCGTACCCGCTACCCGCATATTCCGCGCCGGGTCTCCGGGTACAACCTCGACAGCCTCCTGCCGGAGAAGGGCTTCCACCTCGCGCAGGCGCTGGTCGGCTCCGAGGGCACGCTGGTCACCATTCTCCGGGCGCGGTTGCGGCTGGTGCCCGTGGTCAAGGCGTCCGCCCTGGTCTTTGTCAACTATCCGGACATCGCTGCGGCGGGCGACGATGTCATGCGGGTGCTGGCGCACCGACCGGTCACGCTGGAGGGCATCGACCACCGGCTGGTCGCCGACGAGCGGCGCAAACGCCAGCAGTCCGCGGGGCTCCGGGAGATCCCCGAGGGCGGCGCCTGGTTGATGATCCAGATGGGCGGGGAGACGCCAGACCAGGCGCGTGCCGCCGCCAGCCGGTTGATCGCCGCCGTCCGCGACGGTGGCGCGGGGACCGTGCACGAGTTCACCGACCCGACCCACGAACAGCAGATGTGGCAGGTCCGGGAGTCATCCCTGGGGGCGACGGCACAGGTACGCGGTGCCGAGCGCACCTGGCCGGGCTGGGAGGATTCGGCGGTCGCTCCGGAGAAGCTCGGCGACTACCTGCGGGACCTGCGCCGGCTCCTCGACGAGTACGGCCTTGGCCAGGCCTCGCTGTACGGCCACTTCGGGCAGGGGTGTGTGCACACCCGCATTCCGTTCGAGCTGAACACCGCCGACGGCGTACGCCGGTTCCGTTCCTTTCTGGAGCGGGTGGCTGACCTGGTGCTCTCCTACGGCGGCTCCCTCTCCGGTGAGCACGGAGACGGCCAGGCCCGGGGCGAGCTGCTGCCGAGGATGTACGGTGGCCGGCTCATGCGTGCGTTCGGCCAGCTCAAGGCGATCTTTGATCCGGACGACCGGATGAATCCGGGCAAGACGGTCGCGCCCTATCCGCTCGACAGCCACCTGCGGCTGGGCGTCGACTATGACCACGGCCCGGTGCGGACCACCTTCGCCTACCCCGATGACCAGGGTAGCTTCGCCAACGCCGTGCTTCGCTGTGTCGGAGTGGGCAAGTGCCGCCGGCACGACGGTGAAGTGATGTGTCCTTCCTACATGGTCACCAGAGAGGAGGAGCACTCCACGCGGGGGCGCTCCCGGCTGCTCTTCGAGATGCTCGACGGCGGCGCCCGGGGCGGCAGCATCGACGACGGATGGCGCTCCACCGCCGTCCGGGACGCCCTCGACCTCTGCCTGGCCTGCAAGGGCTGCAAGGCCGACTGTCCAGTGAACGTGGACATGGCGACCTACAAGGCGGAGTTCCTGTCCCACCACTATGCCGGCCGGCCCCGTCCTCGCGCGCACTACTCGATGGGGTGGCTGCCGATGCTGGCGGCGGTGGCCGGAGTCGCACCCGGGGTGGTGAACGCCCTCACCCAGGCACCCGGTCTGGGCCGGCTCGCCAAGGTGGTGGGCGGCATCGACCAGCGGCGGGACGTGCCGACCTTCGCCGCCCAGAGCTTCCAGCGGTGGTTCGCCAACCGGTCCCCGGCCGGGGACGGCCACCGTGGCGAGGTTCTGCTCTGGCCGGACACCTTCACCAACCGGTTTCATCCCGGGGTGGCCCAGGCCGCCGTCGAGGTGCTGGAGTCCGCCGGCTGGCGGGTCCGCGTGCCGGAGGAGCCGGTCTGCTGTGGGCTGACCTGGGTTTCCACCGGTCAGCTCGGTGTCGCCAAGCGGATGTTGCGGCGTACTGTTGCGGTCCTGCGGCCGCACCTGCGGGCGGGCACCCGGGTGGTTGGTCTGGAGCCGAGCTGTACGGCCATGTTCCGCAGCGACGCCCACGAACTCTTCCCAGACGACGAGGACATCACTCGCCTCCGCCAGCAGACGGTCACCCTGGCCGAGCTACTTCATGATCACAGCCCCGGCTGGCAGCCGCCGCGGCTGCCGGCACACGCGCTGATCCAGACCCACTGCCACCAGCACGCCATCCTGGGTACCGCCGCTGACCAGGCAGTGCTCACCAGTGCCGGGGTGCGAGCCGACTTTCTCGATTCGGGCTGCTGTGGTCTGGCCGGCAACTTCGGCTTCGAGCAGGGGCACTACGAGGTCTCCACGGCGTGCGCCGAACGGGTGCTCCTGCCGGCTGTTCGGGACGCTGCCGACACCGATGTGCTGCTCGCTGACGGGTTCAGTTGCCGGACCCAGGTCGAACAGAGCGCGGCCGGTGGTCGCTCGGCGATTCATCTGGCCGAGCTGCTGCGCGCCGGGTTGCGCGGCGAGTCGGTGGTGTCTCGGCCGGAACAGCGGTGGGGGCGCCGGCCGCAGCCGTCCTCCCGCCGGGCCCGGCTGGCCGCGGTCGGGTTGGCCGGCCTGGCCGTGCTCGCCCCGGTGGCCGCCCTGGTCGGGGCGAAGGCGCGGTGGTGGGGGAGGCCAGGGCCGCGGCGGCGGTGGTGGTGAGGGCGGGTCCGGCACCAAACTGAGGGGCGAGGCGATGGCAGCGAAACGGGCATCGATTCCGACCGTGGGCATGGGGAGGCTGACCTCGACTATGGCCATGGGGAAGTTGAACCCGACCGTGAGCGTGGGGGAGCTGACCCCGATGGCGGCGGTGGGGGAGCTGACGCGGTTGGTCTGGGGCGGGCTGCTTCTGGCCGCGCCCGGCCGGGTGCTGCGGGCGATGGGCGGCCACCCGAGCTCGACCCCGTTGGTGATCCTGCGGGTGCTTGGAGTCCGGCATCTGGTGCAGGCGGCGGTACTGCTCCGCTGGCCGACGCCGGAGGCGTTCCGGCTCGGCGCGGTCGCCGACGGGGTGCACGCGTTGACCGCGGTGGCGCTCACCGCTGACCGGCGACGGCGTCGCGTCGCGGTGACCGATGCCGCCATCGCCATCGGCTGGACCGTCCACGACGGTATCGCCGCGAGTCGGGCGGGTGCCCGTAGCCGCCGGTGAAGCAGTCGCTGGCTGTCGTACTGGCGGACGGCACGGTCCACTTGCGGGCTCTATGGTTGGCCGCCTGCGGGGTGCTGGGTGCCAGACCGGCGCGCCTGGCGGGTCAGCCAGCGCCGCGAACGTTGGTGGTCACGGCATCAGTCGGCGCAGGGAGCGGCGTGGCCGAGGCGTACGGCGGTTTCGAGCATCAGCGCGTGCACGAAGGCCTGCGGTAGGTTGCCCCGCAGCTGCCGTTGTGCCACGTCGAACTCCTCGGTGAAGAGCCCCGGTGGGCCACACCCCGCCCGGTTGCGTTCGAACCACCGGTTCGCGGCGACGGCGTCGCCGGCCTGCCACTCGGCGAGCGCCGCGGCGAAACCGCAGAGCAGGAAGGCCCCCTCGGCGTCGCCCAGCGGACGACGGTCGGGTCGAAACCGGTACAGGTAGCCGTCCTGCTGGAGCTCGGTCAGGACGGCCCGACGGGTCGCCTCGGTCCGGGGATCCCCCTCGGGCAGAGCGCCGCGGATTCCCGGCAGCAGCAACGCCGAGTCAACCCGGGGATCGTCGTAGGCGCGCTGCCAGCGCCCGGAAGGGTGCAGGCCGTGCGCGGTGGTGTCGGCGAGAATCGTGTCGGCGAGGGAGGCCCAACGGCCGGCCAGTCCGCCCGGCGCGACCCGGGCCGCCGCGCGCAACCCGGCCACACAGGTCAGCTTCGAGTGGGTCCACTGCCGGGCCGGAAGTTCCCAGATACCCGAGTCGGGTGACCGCCAGCACTTCTCGATGGCCTCGGCGGCGACGGTCAGCGCCTGCCAGGAGGTGGCCTCCAACCGGCCCCGTTCGGCGGCGGTCGCCAGGACCATCAGCACGTCGCCGTAGGCGTCCAGCTGGAACTGCCCCCGAACCCAGTTACCGGTCCGGGCCCTGGCCCCCGGATAGCCGGGCAGAAACGTCAGCTCCTCTTCCGGCGGTACGGGGTTGCCGTCGACGGTGTAGGCGGGCGCGAGTCGATCGCCCTCGGCGAGGACCCGGTCGGTGAGGAACCGCACCGCGTCGTCGAGGAGGTCGTGCCGGCCGATCAGGGCGGCGGCCTGCCCGGCGAAGGACTGGTCGCGGATCCAGGCGTACCGGTAGTCGTAGTTGCGGCCGGCGAGTGCTCGCTCCGGCAGCCCCGTGGTCACCGCGGCGACCATCCCACCGCCGGGCCGGGTCAGCCCGCGGAGCACGGTGTAGGCGAAGACCGCGTCTCGTCCCGCGGTGCCGTGGGTCAGTGGTTGCAGTACGCTCCGCCAGGACTTCTCCGTGATCCGCCACAGCTCGGAGGGGTCGGGCGGCGCCTCCTCGAGTGGCTGGGTGGAGATCTCCAGCACCAGATCAATCCGCCCGCCGGCGGGCACCCGCAGTTCGCCGCCGAGCGTCCCCTCGGCGTCGGATTCGAGGGGTTGGTCGCAGCGGTGTCGCAGGTACAGGTCGCCGGTGCGGGCGTGCCAAAGCCCCCCGTCCTGCCGCACCTGGCGGATCCGCTCTCGCCCGAAGTCCGCCCGAGGGTCGAGCCGTACCCGGACCGCCGCGTCCTGGTCCAGGGCGTGGACCTGGCGGAGCAGGACCACCCGTCGGTGGTCGCCGGGGAACGCCAGGGCCTCCCGGGTGACGATGATTCCGTCGGTGGTCACCCACCTGTTGATCCAGATCAACGATTCGGGCTCGTACTGGCCACCCCAGACGAAGCGCGGGTTCGTCGGGGTCACCAGGTAGCTGCCCCGGCCGCCGAGCAGGCTGCTGAACAGCGGCGGGTCGGCCCATCCGGGCGCGCAGAGCCAGACGATGTTGCCGTCCGGGCCGACCAGCGCCGCGCGCTGGCCGTCGGCGAGTAGGGAGTACTCCCGGAGCACGGTCGGGGAATGCTGGTGCGGCGCCTCGGGTCGACTTGTCCGTTCGTTGCGGGCCACGGCAGCACCTCCCCGTGCCCCGTACCCGATCGGCGTCGCCGCACACCCGCGGCCGCCCACCCGCCCGCCGACTATCTCGACCCGGGCCGGGTAGACAGCGGGCCGACCCGAGTAGGACCAGAGCAGGTCAACCCGTTACGGGAGGTGGCGCGGATGGGGCACGGGCTACGGGAGATTCAGGTGGCGGTGGTCACGGGTGCCAGCGGCGGGGTCGGGCGGGCCACCGTACGGCAGCTGGCGCGGCCGGGGGTCACGATCGCCCTGTTGGCCCGCGGCCGTGCCGGTCTCGACGCCGCGGCCGAAGATGTCCGCGCCGCTGGCGGCCACGCCGTGCCGATTGAGGTCGACATGGCCGACTATCACCAGGTCGCCGCCGCCGGCCAGCGGGTCGAGGACGAACTGGGGCCGATCGACGTGTGGATCAATGTGGCGTTCAGCTCGGTCTTCGCGCCCTTCCAGCAGATTCGGCCCGAGGAGTTCCGCCGGACCACCGAGGTCGCCTACCTCGGCTACGTCTACGGCACGCGGGTGGCCCTGGATCACATGGTCCCGCGGGACCGGGGCGCCATCGTGCAGGTCGGATCGGCGCTGGCGTACCGGGGGATTCCCCTGCAGGCCGCCTACTGTGGGGCCAAGCACGCCATCGTCGGGTTCACCGAGTCGCTCCGTTGTGAGTTGCTGCACGACAAGAGCAACGTCAAGGTCACCATGGTGCACCTACCGGCGATGAACACCCCACAGTTCTCGTGGCTGCTGTCCCGGCTGCCGCGGCACGCCCAGCCGGTGCCGCCCATCTACGAGCCGGAGGTCGCTGCCCGCTCCATCGTCGCCGCTGCCGCCCGGCCGGAGCGACGAGCGTACTGGGTGGGTACGCCCACCGTCCTGACCATCCTGGGTAACCGGCTGGTGCCGGGGCTGCTGGATCGCTACCTGGGCCGGACGGGGTACGACTCACAGCAGACCGACCAGCCCGTCGGCCCGGACCAGCCGGTGAACCTGTGGCAGCCGGCCGATGGACCCGATGGCCATGACTTCGGTGCGCACGGCGCGTTCACCGATCGATCGCTGCGGCACAGCCCGCAGGCGTGGCTGTCCCGGCACCGGATGGTGTCGGTGGCGGGGGCGGCGGGGTTGCTCTTCGGCCTGCTCGCCTGGCGTCGTACCTGAGCGGCCGGCCGGGTCAGCGCCGACGGCCGCAGCCGCCGGTGGCGCTGACCCGACCCGGGCCGGTCGGGTACCGGGTCAGCGGACCGGGCCGAGGCCGCGGGCGGCGAGGTAGCCCTCGTCGGTCGCCCGGTCCGGGGCGACGATCGCGGTGGGTTCGGTCTGCCGGGCCTTCACCCACTCCCGGTGGAACGCGCTCCCCGGCGCGACCTCCGCCCGCCGTGCGGGCTCCTGGAGCGGGTTGATCGGGGCCACCAGCGCTGGTCGAGCCAGGGCTGCCGCGTGGGCCGCGGTGTCGCGGGCGAATTCGGCCAGGGCGAGCGCGGCCGGCTTCGGTCGGTGGTCAACGGTGAACAGGCCCAGATCGTATTCCCGGTCCGGGAAGTCGGCGAGGCGACGATCGATGTCGTGTGAGGACCACCAGGTGACGCCCCACAGCGCTGGGTTGCTGGCGACGGTCGACAAGGTGCGCGCGACGAATTCGCCGGCCTGCTCCGCCGGTACGTCCGGCCGGGGTACCCCGACCTCCTGCAGCCACACCGGGCGGGTCGGGTCCGGGGCGCTCGAGGCGGCGAGCTCCAGCAGGTAGTCGGCGTGTGAGGTGGTGGCCGGCCCGAGCGGTCCATCAATGCGCGAGGTGCCGTTGAACACCCAGGAGTGCACCGTGGTCAGGTCGCCCAGCTCGACCGCCTCGGCGGGGTGGAAGGGGTGATCGGGGGCGTACCACGCGTCGTCGAAGACGGAGTGCAGGCGGAGCGCGTCGGGCGCTGCGGCACGGACCACGTCGAGTAGCTCCGCCGCCCACTGGTGGGAGGCGTCGGGGGTGGTGGGGTTGGCGGGCCAGAGATTGTTGACCTCGTTGCCGAGGGTGATGGCGAAGACGTTGGGGCGCGTCGCGACCTCGGTGCTGAGCCGTCGGACGTACTCGTTGATGCCGTCGCGTACCGTCCGGTCGGTGAAGATGCTGCTCTGGTGCCAGGTGAGCACCCAGGAGGGCATGAAGTCGAAGCTGGACAGATGCCCCTGGAGCAGGTCGACCGAGACCCCGAGGTCGAACTCCGCCGCTACGTCGATCAACGAGAGCAGGTCGTCGATCGGTTGTTGGCGCAGGAGTGCGCGGTTGGGTTGGATCCATGGCCAGATCGGGAAGACGCGTACGTGGTCCAGGCCGATGCTCGCCAGGTCCTCGAAATCGCGGCGGGCCGCGTCAGCCGAGAAGTCGAGCCAGCTGTAGAACCAGCCGTCGGACGGTACGTAGTTGGCGCCGAGGCGGAGCCTTCGGTTGGGCTGAGTAGGGGCATTAGTGATCAAAGGGTCCTCCATGTGGATAGCCAGGCACAGATGGGATGCTAAACCGATTTATTCGACACCCTGAGTATCGCTCGACACGCGAGTATCGACACCCGAGTACTAGTTGCGGGTCGGTGAGGTGCTCTCCCGCGCGATCAGCCGTGGCGTCTCGGTCTTGTGGTTCTTGGTCTTGGTGGGGTCGGCCAGGACCGCCATCATGGCCTGGGCCGCCTGCACGCCGAAGCGGTAGGTGTCGCGGGACAGCGCGGTGAGGGAGGGGTGGGTGAGCTGGGCCAACACCGAGTCGTCGAAGGAGATGATCGATAACTCGTGTGGGACGGTGACTCCCATCTCCAGCGCGACGCCCAGCCCGGCGACGGCCATCAGGTCACTGTCGTAGATGATCGCCGTTGGGCGGCCGGCCCCGGCGAGTAGCTTGCGAGTGGCTGCCGCGCCCTGGGCGTCGCTAAAATCGGTGTGCAGTGACCGGGCGCGGGGGAGCGTCAGCCGGGCGGCGGCGTCCCGCAGTGCTCGGGAGCGGCGCTGGGTGTGCTGAAACTCGGGTAGCCCCGACACGTGGGCGATCCGGGTGTGGCCGAGTACAGCGAGGTACTCCACCGCCGAGAGCATCGCCGCCCGGTCGTCGGCCCAGACCGAGGAGACGCGTCCGTGCCGGCCCGGCCCGCCAACCACGACGGCCGGGATCTTGAGCTGCTCCACCACGGCGATGCGTGGGTCACGAACCTTCAGGTCGATCAACACCAGGCCGTCCACCCGGCGCTCGGAGACCCAGCTGCGGTAGATTTCGATCTCCGCTTGGGTGTCCTCGACGATCATCAGGTGCAGCGCGATCGACTGACTGGAGAACTCCGCCTGTAGGCCGGAGAGGAGGCGCGCAAAGAAAGGCTCCACCCCGAGGGTGCGCGCGGGGCGCGCGATCACCAGCCCAACGGCGTCGGCTCGGGCTCCGCCGAGGGCCCGCGCCGCACTGTGCGGGCGCCAGTTGATCTCCTCGGCCACGCGGAGGATGCGCGCCCGGGTGGCCGCGCTGACGCCGGGCCGGCCGTTGAGCGCGAACGAGACGGCGCCCTTGGAGACCCCGGCCCGCCGGGCGATGTCGGCGATTGTCGGTCGCTGCATCTGGCGACGCTCTCCCTCCACGCGGCTACCGAGAAGCGACGGTCGGTAGGCCGCTCTTGACACGTGATTCTAACCGGGGGGATAGTCCGTTCACTAGACCGGTTTATCATTGCCGGCGGATCGCCTGTGAGCACCGGACACGCCCGATCCGACGGGGGTAGCCGGCTGACTAAAAGTTAGGGGCGGAGAGAGAGATGCGAACACGCTTGGCCGGGCTTGCCCTGTCGTCGGCCGTGTTGACGGCGCTGGCAGGATGCGGGCTGTCCGGCACGGACTCCAGTGACGACCAGGTCGACATCACCGGCGAGGTCAAAGGCACTGTCACCCTGCAGACGTGGGCCCTGAAGCCCAAGTTCACCGACTACATGCAGGGTGTTATCGACGGCTTTGAGGAGAAGTACCCGGGAACGACCGTTAAGTGGCTGGACCAGCCCGGTGACGGTTACTCGGAGAAGGTGCTCAGCCAGGCGGCCAGCAATGAGCTGCCGGACGTGACGAACCTCCCACCAGACTTCGCCCTGCCGCTCGCCGAGCAGGGGTTGCTGCTCGACGTCGACCAGGCCGACGACAAACTCCGTGCGGAGTACGTCGCGGGCGCCGTCGCCTCCTACGAGTACGCCGGTCAGACCGGGGTCTACGGCTACCCGTGGTACCTCAACACCGACGTGAACTTCTGGAACACGGAGCTGCTGTTCCAGTACGGGTTGGACGAAACCAAGCTCCCGACCACGACTGAGGAGCTGGTCGCCCAGGCCCGGATCGTCAAGGAGGAGTCCGACGGCAAGGTCCACCTGCTGAGCCGGATGCCCAGCGTCGAGGACCTGACCCAGGCCGGAGTCGACATCCTCTCCCCGGACGGCAAGGAGTTCGTCTTCAACACCCCCGAGGCCGCGGCGGTCCTCGACACCTACCGGGACGCGTTCGCCGAAGGGCTCCTGCCCCGTAACGTGCTGACCGACGCCTACCTCGGCAACATGGAGCTGTTCAAGAAGCAGCAGGTCGCCTGGACCACCGGTGGCGGTAACTCGATCAACACCATCAGGGTCGACAACCCGTCGCTGGCCGAGAAGATCATCGCGTCACCGGCGATCGGCACCCCGCCGCTGTACACCCAGGGGCTGTCGGTGGCCAAGGGCAGCGACAACCTGCCCGCGGCCATCGCCCTCGCCCGTTGGGTGACCAACGCGGAGAACCAGGCGGCCTTCGCTGAGGTCGTGCCCGGCATCTTCCCGAGTACAGTTGCCTCCGCTGAGGATCCGCAGTTCAGCGAGAGCGACGGCACCAACGCCGGGGACGCGAAGAAGATCGCCTTCACCTCGCTGGCTGAGGCGGAGCTGTTGAAGCCGGTCATCGTCGACCAGGCGATGACCGACTTCATCAATCAGCAGTTCTCCCTCGCGATCAGCGGGGAGATCACCTCGCAGCAGGCGCTGGACAAGGCAGTCGAGAAGTGCAACGAACTGCTCAACAACTGATCGGTCCGGCCGGGCCGGTCAGACGTTGACCAGCGGTGCTCGGCCGGACCGGAACCCGGCCGGCCGAGCACCGGCGCCGCCCCCTGCCACGGCGCCGCCCCCGCCGTCACCTGTCGTTGCGCGACTTACCGCATCGCCACGCCACCCACCGGAAAAGCAAAGCGGGACGTAATGAAAACTCAGCGTTGGTTCACCCCCTGGCTGTTGCTCGGGCCTGCCCTCGTCTGGCTGCTGGTGTTCAACCTCTGGCCAGCGATCAACACCGTGGTCCTCGCGTTCACCAACGCCAAGCCACTCGGCGGTGGAAGCTTCACTGGAGTGGCCAACTTCGAGCGCATGCTCAACGACGAGCAACTCGTCTACGCGCTGGTGAACAGCATCGTCTATATGTTGGTCTGTTTACCCCTGTTGCTCTTCCTGCCGCTGCTGCTCGCGGTGCTGTTGGAGAAGAAGCTGCCGGGCATCACGTTCTTTCGCACGGCCTTCTACACCCCGGTGATCGCCTCCGCGGTGGTCGTGGCGCTGATCTGGACCTGGTTGCTGGAGGACCGCGGCCTGGTCAACGGGCTGGCCCAACAGCTCGGCTTCCTCACCGAACCGCTGCCCTTCCTCAGCGGGCGCTGGCTGCTGCTGTTCAGCGCGATCAGCCTCACCGTGTGGAAGGGGCTGGGTTACTACATGATCATCTACCTGTCGGCCTTGGGGAACGTCTCGCGTCAGCTGCACGAGGCGGCTGCGGTTGACGGCGCCGGTCCGATCCGTCGGTTCTGGTCGGTCACCGTGCCCGGGGTGCGCACCACGATGTTGCTGGTCAGCGTCCTGGTCACCGTCTCCGCGCTGCGGGTCTTCACCGAGTTGTTCGTCCTCACCAACGGCACCGGCGGGCCCGGCGGCCGGACCATGTCCCTGGTCATGCTCATCCAGATGTACAGCCGGGGCTTCACCGGACACCTCGGCTACGCCTCGGCGCTCAGCCTGTTGTTGTTCGTGATCACTGTCGGCCCCATGCTTCTCCTCCTGCGCCTGAACCGGAAGGCGGCCTAGCCATGACGCAGCTCACCACCCCTCCCGCCGGCGCTCCGGCGAAGACGCCGGCCCCCGCGCCGAAGCGACGGCGTCGGGGCTCGGGCTTCGGCACGATGCGGCGGCGCGAGAAGCTGCTCCGGTACGCGTTGCTGCTGCTGGCGCTGGTGGTGACCGTCGGGCCGTTCGTGTGGCAGCTGTCCACCTCCCTGAAGGGCGCCGGCGAGAACATCTACACCTCGACGCCGCAGTTCATTCCCTCCGATCCGACGTTCGACAACTACCTGCGGGTGGCCGAGACGATCCCCGTCCTGTCGTACGCCAAGAACTCGCTGATCGTGGCGGCGATGACGGTCATCGGTAACGCCGTGGGCGCCACCCTGGCCGGGTTCGCCCTCGCCAAGCTGCACTTCCGGGGTCGGACGCTGTTCCTCGCGCTGGTGCTCGGCACCCTGGTACTGCCCGGCGAGGTGACGATCATCTCGCAGTACGTGACGGTTCGCAGCCTCGGTCTGGCCGACACATTGATCGGTGTGGCGCTGCCCACCACCGTCGCCATGCTGAACGTGTTGTTGATGCGCGCGGCGTTCATGGCGATCCCCGACGAGATGGACGAGGCGGCGGTGATCGACGGTGCGTCAGCCTGGCAACGGCTGATCCACGTCGGACTCCCCAACGTTCGGGGCATGCTCAGTGTCATCACGATCTTCGCGTTCATCGGCGCCTGGGATGACTTCCTGTGGCCACTGATCGTGTTGACCGACCCGCAGAACTACACCCTCACCGTCGGCCTGCAGTACCTCAGCGGTGCCTTCACCGCGAACCCGCGGGTTATCGCGGCCGGCACGATGATCGCGTTTATTCCGATCGTCATTGTCTTCGCGACGCTGCAACGGTTCTTCTTCCGCGGCGTCGAGGAGGGGGCGATCAAGGGGTAATCCCCCCTCGCCCCACCACCCCCCCACCCCCTACCCCCACTGGAGGTGATCCTGGATGCGACGCCTGCTTCTGTCCCTGCTGGTTGGTGCCACAGTCGTGGCTGGCAGCACCCTCAACGCGGCCCCCACCGCGGCAGCCAACACCAACGAGCAGGACGGCAGTCAGCCGTACGCCTCGTACTGGTTCCCGAACGAGATCCTCGACTGGGACCCGGCGACCGACCCCGACGCCCGCTTCAACCGAGCGACTGTTCCGCTCCAGAAGCGGGTCTCCGACCCCGCGCTGAAGGCCAACCCGAACGCGCGGGCCGGCGAGGGCGAGGTGGCGTCGCTGGTGTCGTTCGCCCCGACGTCGGACAACCCGTCCCAGGGCTCGCTCGACGAGGACTACTACGCGTTCGGTCACTGGCAGTACATCGACACCCTGGTCTTCTGGGGCGGATCGTCCGTCGAGGGCCTGATCCTCGCGCCGAACCCCACGGTGATCGACGCCGCGCACCGCAACGGCGTCAAGGTGTACGGCACCGTCTTCTTCCCGCCGGTCGCCTACGGCGGGAAGATCGACTGGGTGCATGACTTCGTCGCCAAGTCGGGCTCGACCTATCCGGTCGTGGACAAGCTCGCCGAGGTGGCCGATTACTACGGCTTCGAGGGCTGGTTCATCAACCAGGAGACGACGGGTGGCGACGCCGCCCTCGCCACCGAGATGCGCAACGCCATGACCTACGGCCGTAAGCAGGGCCTGGAGTTCATGTGGTACGACGCGATGACCGAATCCGGCCCCATCTCCTGGCAGAACGCGCTCACCGACGCCAACGACGCGTTCCTGGGTAGTGGCCGGAAGCCGGTCGCCGACTCGATGTTCCTCAACTTCTGGTGGTCTAACAGCGAGCTGCTCGCGGAGTCGCGGGACCATGCGCAGTCGCTGCGGCGCAGCGAGTACGACCTGCACGCCGGGATCGACACCGAGGCCAACGGCTACGACACCAACGTCGACTGGGACGCCCTGTTCCCGGCCGACGAGTCGCACGTCACCTCCCTGGGTATCTACCGCCCGGAGTGGACCTGGAAGTCGTCGAGTGGGCCCGCTGACTTCCGGGAGCGTGATTCTCGCTACTGGGTCGGTGCGAACGGCGACCCCTCGAACACCGCGACCTCCTCGCCCTGGAAGGGGCTCGCCAACTACGTCGCCGAGTCCACTCCGGTGACCCAGAAGCCCTTCGTGACCAGCTTCAACACCGGAAACGGTGATGCTTACCACGCCCTGGGTGAGCGGGTGCACACCGGTGGCTGGAACAACCTGTCGCTGCAGGACGTGCCGCCGACGTACCAGTGGGTCGTCTCCTCGACTGGCACGAAGCTGACGCCGTCGCTGGACTTCACCGACGCCTACGAGGGCGGCTCGACGCTGCGCCTCAACGGCACGCTGGACGCCACGAACACCGTGCGCCTCTACCAGACCCAGCTGAAGGTCGGCACGGACACCAAGCTGTCGGCGGTCGTCAAGACCCCGCAGGCCGGTGCGACCCACCTGAGCGCGGCGGTGGCGTTCACCGACGCCCCGGACACCTTCATCCCCCTCGACCTGGGCTCAACCTCCGGCATCGGCTGGGAGCGTCGTGTCCTGGACCTCTCCGAGTACGCCGGCAAGACGATCGCCCAGATCGGTTTGCAGGCGTCGGCCGCCGAGGCGGTCCCGTCCTACGACATCAAGGTCGGCCAGCTCGCCGTCTACGACGGCAAGGTGGACCCGGTCGCCCCGCCGACCGATCTGACCGTCCTGGGCAGCACCGACGTCTCGGCGAGCCAGCAGACGCTGCGGCTGGCCTGGACCCCCTCGGCCGAGGGGACGGTGCACCACTACGAGGTGTACCGTCGCAACCCGGATGGCAGCCGCACCCTCCTGGGTGCCACGCCGAATGACGCGTACTTCGTGCCGCAGCTCGACCGGGTCGGCGCCGAGACCAGCGTGACCATCGAGGTCGAGGCGGTCTCGACCGAGTACGGCCGCTCCACTGCGGCGACCACCACCGTCACCTGGTCCGGCACCGCGCCGAGATGACGACACATCCAGTGAGCGTCAACACCCGGTACGTGCGGCTGGTTGTCACCCCCCTGACCCAGAACGACGACCTCGTCGCCTGCGCCCACGAGTCTGTGGCCAGCGGCGAATAGCCTCCCCAACTGCCACCGGCGCGACATGTTTGCGCTGGTGGGCGTACCAAGAGAAAGGATGACCCCGTGTCGGTCATGATTACCGCCGTCGAGTCCACCGACCTGTTCGTCGGTACCGAAGACAATCCGCGTCAGGTGCTCCGTGTGACACTTGACGGACCCTCCGGCCCGGTCACCGTCACCGGGCCCGGTGTCTCCGGTAACGCGACCGGCACGGGCGTCGTCGAGGTCCCCCTGGACATCGACGACCGAACCCCCGGCACGAAGCTGCCGGTAACCGTCACGGCCGGCGACGCGACCGCGGAAGCAACGGTCGTGGTCGCCGAGCCGGGCTGGACGATGTTCCTCGTCTCACACTTCCACTACGACCCGGTGTGGTGGAACACCCAGGCCGCGTACACCTCGCCGTGGGAGCTGCTCTCCGGCGACGCCACCACCCGTCCGCTCTGGGAGCGCAACGGCTTCGCGCTGGTGGACGCGCACATGGACCTCGCCCTGCGCGACCCGGTGTACACCTTCGTCCTCGCCGAGATCGACTACCTGAAGCCGTACTTCGATCTGCATCCCGAGCGTCGGGCAGACCTGCGTCTGCTGATCGAGCGCGGTCAGGTCGAGCTGATCGGTGGCACCTACAACGAGCCCAACACCAACCTCACCGGCGCCGAGACCACCATCCGTAACATCATTTACGGCGTCGGCTACCAGCGGGACATCCTCGGTGGTGACCCGCAGACGGCCTGGCAGCTGGATGTGTTCGGGCACGACCCGCAGTTCCCGGGCTACCTCGCCGACGCCGGCCTGACCGGTTCCGCCTGGGCCCGCGGCCCGTTCCACCAGTGGGGGCCGATCCAGAAGAACTTCCGCGAGGCCAAGAACGACGCGACGGTGATGCAGTTCCCGAGCGAGTTCGAGTGGATCTCACCGTCGGGGCTCGGTGTCCTCACCCACTTCATGCCGCACCACTATTCGGCCGGCTGGTGGATGGACTCCTCGCCGGATCTGGCCAGCGCCGAGAAGGCCGTCTACGAGCTGTACCAGCGCCTCAAGCCGGTCGGTGCGACGAAGAACCTGCTGCTGCCGGTGGGCACCGACTACACCCCGCCGAACAAGTGGGTCACCGAGATCCACCGTTCGTGGGCCGAGAAGTACGTCTGGCCCCGCTTCGTCTGCGGTAACCCGCGGGACTTCCTCGCCGCCGTCCGCGCCGAGCTGGCCGCGACCGGACGCCGCCCCAGCCCACAGACGCGGGACATGAACCCGATCTACACGGGCAAGGACGTCTCCTATATCGACACCAAGCAGGCGCAGCGGGCCGGCGAGGTCGCCGCCGTGGACGCGGAGAAGCTGGCGACGCTGGCCGCGCTGGAAGGGCTCGGCCGCTACCCCGACGCCGCGCTCGACAAGGTCTGGCGGCAGCTCGCCTACGGCGCCCACCACGACGCCATCACCGGATCGGAGTCCGACCAGGTCTACATCGACCTGCTCTCCGGCTGGCGGGAGGCGTACGACCTGGCGGCCGCCGTCCGGGACCGGTCGTTGGACGTGCTCGTCGGGACGGTCGACACCACCGGTGACGGGACCCCGATCGTCGTCGCGAACACGCTCTCCTTCGTCCGCTCCGACCTGGTGTCGGTACGGCTTCCCGAGGGCCACGACGGTGGCCGGGTGATCGACGACACCGGTGCCGAGGTGCCGGCCGTCGTCGACCGCGGAACGCTGCGGTTCCACGCCGCCGACGTCCCCGCCCTGGGGTGGCGGACCTGGCGGCTGCTGCCGGGCGTCTCCAGCGCCGAGCCGGCCTGGACGCCCGCCGACGGTGCCGCGATCGAGAACGCCTACTACCGGGTCACCGCCGACGCCGAGCGCGGTGGTGGACTTGACAGCGTCTACGACAAGATCTCGAAGCGGGAGCTGATCCGCGCCGACCACCTCGGTAACGAGCTGCGGATCTACGAGGAGTACCCGGCCCACCCCGACTTCGGCGAGGGCCCGTGGCACCTGATCCCGAAGGGCCCGGTCGTGGGGAGCGCGGCGGCGGGGGCGACGGTCCGCGTCGAGACCAGCCCGATCGGTTCCCGCCTGGTGGTCTCCGGCGTCGTGGACGAGATCGGCTACGAGCAGACGATCACGCTGTGGCACGGTGTGCGCCGCGTGGACTGCCGTACCCGCATCGTCGACTTCGCCGGCGCTGACCGGCTGGTCCGGGTGCGGTTCCCGGTCGACCTGCCCGGCGCCCTGCCGGTCTCCGAGGTCGCCGCCGCCGTGGTCGGCCGTGGGTTCGCGCTGCCGGACGTGGATGCCGCGGAGGCACCCTGGACGCTGGACAACCCGGCCAACACCTGGTTCGGGCTCGGCTCCACGGCGCGGGTCTCGCTCTCCGACGCCGCCGGTTCCCCGCTGGGTGACCGGGCCCTCGGTGTCGCCGAGGTGGTCACGCCCACGCTCGACGAGGCGGCCGACGCCCGCGACCTGGTCGTCGCACTGGCTGCGGTCGGTGTCACCGTGACCACCGCCAGCGCCGACTGGGCGCGGTACGGCTGGCTCGATGTCGACTCGAACCTGCCCGACTTCCGCATCGTCATCGGGGGGTCGCAGACCAACGACGCCGCCCGGGAGCTGTTGGAGCGGGCGGGCCCGGAGTATGTCGAGGCGCTGGAGCAGCACGGCCGGGTCTGGATTCCCGCGGAGAAGCCGCTGCACGAGGTGTGGCAGCCCAACGCCGACCTACGGGACCTGCGGGCGCTGCCGGCGCTCGTGGTCACCGACGTCGCCGCGCTCACCGAGGATGTCGCCGACGCCCAGATCCAGGCGTGCTGCCCGGGCTCGGTGCCGGCCTCGGAGCTGCTGGTTGACCACACCGTCGCGATGCTCACCTACGGGCTGCCCGGTTTCGCCATCGACCCGACCGGCGCGCTGCACCTGTCGCTGATGCGCTCGTGCACCGGCTGGCCGTCCGGGGTGTGGATCGACCCGCCGAAGCGGACCCTGCCCGACGGTGCGTCGTTCCAGCTGCAGCACTGGACCCACGAGTTCAACTACGCGTTGACCAGTGGTGACGGTGACTGGCGGGCGCTCACGCTGCCCGCGCAGGGCCAGGAGTACAACCACCCGCTGTACGGCCGAGTCGCCGAGAACCACTCGGGGACGAAGCCGGCGACGCACTCGTACCTGGGGGTCGAGCCCGCCCGGGAGGTGCTGATCGGGACGCTCAAGCCGACCGGTAACCCGATCGCGCACGGCGCCGCCGCGTCCTCGGACCCGGCGGACGCGGTCAGTCTGCGGCTGCTCGAGTCCACCGGGCTCGGCCGCTCCGCGACCCTGACCGGTGCGCTGGCCCTGTCCGACAAGCACCAGGCCGACCTGCTGGAGCGTCGTGGTGCGGCGCTCGCCGACTTGATCGAGTTGGCGGGTTCGCAGGTCACCACCGTCGTCGGCGTACCGGCAGCGGCCCCGCGCAGCGAGGAACCGCTCGGGCCCGAGGTCGAGATCGCCCAGCCGGTGCACTCCCGGTACTGGCTGCACAACCGGGGCCCGGCGCCGATGGGCTACCTGCCGGTTTCCGTGGGTGTCTCCCCGGGGCTGCTGCGGACCGTCGGCGAGCCGGTCGAGGTCTCCGTGGTGCTCGCCTCGCACCTGCGGGACGCGGCCGTCGAGGGGACCGTCAGTATCCTCGCCCCGCAGGGGTGGACGGCCTCGTTGGGCAGCCGCCCGTACCGGCTTGACCCCGACGGTCAGCTTCGCTTCGACGTCACCGTGACGCCGCCGGAGGGGGTGGAGTCCGGGCTGTACTTCATCACGGCGCGGACCGAGCACCTTGGGCAGACCATCGAGGATGTCACCACGGTCGCGGTCGGCGAGCTTCCCGCGTTGCTGCCGGTGCCCGGGGACATTCCGGAGGACTGGGACGCGGCGCAGGGCACGAAGGCCGAGACGGGACGCGACACCGGGCTCACGGTGGACGTCACCACCACCTCGGTCACCGTTGCCCCCGGTGGGCGGGCGACTGTCGGCGTGGCTCTGCACAACCGCACTCGGGGAGAGATCCGGGCTGAGCTCCAGCTCGTCTCGCCCTGGGGCACCTGGGACGCCATCGCCGAGCCGATCCGCGGCGTCGCGTTGGCCGCGGGCGAGTCCGACACGATCACGTTCGACGTCGTTCCCCCGCGGGACGCCGATCCGGGCCGCTTCTGGGCGCTGGTGAAGGTGATGTGGTTCGGCCGTTGCCAGTACGCCCCGACGGTTGAACTGGTGCTGGAGCCATGACCACCGCGCAGCTCGACGAGTCGGTGCTGGGCTGGCTCGACGGACGGCCACTGGACCGTACGGAACTTGACCGCCGGCTTGCCGCCCTGCGCGGCGGGCTGCGGTCCTCCGCACTGCCGGTGCCCGGGAGTGCGGAGGACCGGCAGCTGACCCGCTGGGTGGCGCAGGTGATCCTGACCGAACAGCTCTGCATCGCGGAGGCCGAGGCCCGTGGTCTCGACGTGACGGATGCGCCACTGGTTCGGTTGGATCAGCTGGCCGCCGTCGAGTTCGGATCCATCACCGCGGCGGCGTTCGAGGGCTGCGCCGCGGTCCGAGCCCTGTACGCGGAGCTGACCGCGGAGGTCACCGCGCCAGCGGAGCAGGTCGCTGCCTATCGTGCGGCGACCGCTGCGTCCTCGGCTGGCGTCGTGTGGCAGCTGTCCTCCGCGGACGGCGACTTCGAAGCGACCCCGGACTCGTTGCCGGCGGCGTTGGCGGAGGCATTGCGCTCGGCCACGCCGGGGGAGACGGTCACCGTCGACTCGTGGACGGTGGTGCTTCGGGGGCGCCGGGAGTTGGTCGATCCGGCTCTTGATCCGACTGATCGGATCAACGACTCCGCGCGTCGGGTCACCTTTGTCCGGTGGCTTGACCACGCTCGCGCGCACCGGCTGCAGCTGGTGCCGGGGCTGGAGCACCCGGGCGACCCGAACCAGCCCGACAACTACCACCGGCACTGACGCTCCGGTACCTCCGGCACTGACGCTCCGGCCGGGGTTGCTCGTCGTCATCGCGACGAGCAACCCCGGCCGGGCTTTGTGCCTACTACCAGCTAATTCTGGTGGTGGCTGGACCGGTGTCGGCGGGTGAGGAACATGAAGCTGACACCGACGAGGATGAGCAGGGTGGCGGTGCCGAGCAGGCTGGGCAGGCTGGCGCCGGTGATGGGTAGGTCTGGGTCGGTGGGGTCGGTCGGGTCGGTGGGATCGGTCGGGTCGGTCGGGTCAGTGGGGTCGGTCGGCTCGGTGACGGTGATGGTGACGGCCTCGGAGTCACTGTTGGGGCAGAGAGTGGTGCTGCTGGTGTAGTGGGCGGTGATGGTGTTGGCGCCGACCGGGAGCCGGGTGGTGTAGGTGGCGGTGCTGGTGCTGTCCAGGGGCACGGTGGCGAGGTCGGTGTTGTTGTTGCGGAAGGTGATGTCGCCGGTCGCGGGTCCGGGGTTGCAGGTGACGGTGGCGGTGAGGGTGACGTCCTGATCCGCGGTCGGGTCCTGCGGCGACACCTGCAGGTCCGTGGTGGATGTCGCCTGGAGCGTGGGCAGGGCCAGGCTGTGGTTGCTGCCGACGGCGGTGGTGGTCACGGTGGTGCCGGTGGGCAGGCTGACCGCAACGGGGGTGTTGCTGCTGCTGGCGATGCCGACCCCGCCGCTGGTGGTGGTGAGATCGGCACCGAGTTGACCGAAGGTGTTGTCGCCCCAGGAGAGGGCGGTTTCGGTGTTGGTTATCGCCACGGTGTGGTCGCTGCTGTTGGCGGCGATGGCGGTCAGCGTGGTGTCGGTGGGCAGGACGACCTCGACCGGGGTATTGCTGGTGATGTTGTTCCCGTTGCCCAGCTGGCCCGAGGAGTTGTTACCCCAGCTGGCGGCGGTGCCGTTGCCCAGCAACGCCACACTGTGGATAAGGCCGGCGGCGACGGCGGTAACCGTGGTGCCCGGTGCCAGGGCGACGTTGACCGGTGCGAGGGCGGCGACGTTGGTTCCGTCCCCGAGCTGCCCCTCGTCGTTGTCTCCCCAGGCGAGGGCGGCGTTGTCGGTGGTTATCCCCAGGCTGTGGGCGCCACCGCCGGCGATCGCGGTGAGCGTGGTTCCCGATGGCAGGGCGACGGTGGTCGGCTTGTTGGTGTTGTCGGTGGTCTCGTCACCGAGCTGCCCCTTGCTGTTGCTGCCCCAGGCGAGTGCGGTGTTGTCGGAGGTCAGCGACAGGCTGTGGGCGGCGCCGGCGGCGATGGCGGTGGCCGTGGTGCTCGTGGGCAGGTCAACGACGACGGGGGTGTTGGTGTTGTCGAAGGTCCCGTTACCGAGCTGCCCCTCGGTGTTGGCACCCCAGGCATAGACGGTGCCATTGGAGGCCAACGCCAGGCTGTGGCTGCCGCCGGCGGCGATGGCGGTGACCTCGACTCCCGTGGGCAGGTCAACCGCGACGGGGGTGTTGCTGCTGCTGGTTAGGGTTCCGTCGCCGAGTTGACCGGAGGAGTTGTCGCCCCAGGCGAGCAGGCTGCCGGTATTGGTCAACGCCAGGCTGTGGGCGCCACCGCCGGCGATGTCGGTGACCAGGGTTCCCGTGGGCAGGCTGACCTCGACGGGCATGTCCCTTTCGTCGTTGGTCCCGTCGCCCACCTGCCCGGCCTTGTTGTCTCCCCAGGCCAGGGCGGTGTCCGTCACGGCTGCGGCCGTCGGTGGCTTGTTCTGCGCGAACCCGGGCGACACGACGACCGCCTGCGTGACCGTCACGGCCAGCGCGAGGGAGAGCCAGCCGGCGGCGGTGCGTCCCGTCTGGTGCCCTCCAACGCCTCGGCCGAGCCGTTGACCGATTCCTTGCATCGTGCATACCTCCGAGCCGACAAATGACCGCTGATAGGGCAGCAGCCATCTTTAGCCACCTATCCCCCTGTGCGGGTAGAAATGTCTCTACCGTCAGGATCAACGCGTACCGGGCGTTAAGGGTGTTGGTCTGGGCAAAAGGACGATTGACTCGGCTTCCGCGACGTGGGTTGGCGCCGGTGGCGGTGGCCGGAAGCGGCGGCGCTCAGGAGGGGGGCGCTCAGGCGGCGGTGCTTAGAAGAGCGTCAGCGGCTGCACCGGGGCCGGTCGGGGCAGCGGCTCGACCGCGGGGACGCAGGCGCGGACCTCGTCGTGGAAGCGGCGGGCGAGCACCGGGGCGTCGGCGTTGTCTGGAGTGTGGACGAAGAAGGTGGGCGAGCGGCCCTCGTGGAGCCAGTCGGCGATGGTGTCGACCCAGCGCTGCCAGCCCGCACTGGTCTGGTCGGGATCATCCCGGCCGAGGTAACGGACGATCGGCCGGTCGGTCAGCGCCGCCGCGCGGAGCGGCATCCGTGGCTTCTTCGTCCAGGCATCCCGCTCCGCGTCGCTGGTCGGGGGACGGGCGAAGAACGTGGTGGTGTCGAAGGGGATCCACTCGGTGTCGGTGGCGGCCAGCGTCCGGACCAACAGCCGGGCCGCGTCGGAGTCGACGAAAAACGCGGGATGGCGCACCTCGACCGCGTACCGGTGGGTCGGGGGAAGGCGCCGCAGGAAGCGGGCGAGGGTGGCCACGTCGCCCGGAGCGAAGGAACCCGGCAGCTGGATCCAGAGAGCCTGCGCCCGGGGACCCAGGGGTTCGATCGCGTCGAGAAAGGCACGCAGCGGTTCGTTCACCTCGCCGAGGCGGCGCTCGTGCGTGACAACGCGAGGCAGCTTGAGCACGAATCCGAAGTTCGGGTCGGTCTGCTGCGCCCAGGAGGAGACCGCCTCCCGGGAGGGGGTCGCGTAGAAGGTGGTGTTCCCCTCCACCGCCGTGCACCACCCGGCGTAGTGCCGTAGGCGCTCGGGTGCTGGCAGGGGGTGGGCCACCAGGCGCCCCTGCCACGCCCGGTGCGTCCACATCGCGCATCCCACCTGGAGCCGCACGCGGTATCCCTTCGCCGAAACGCCGACAGCTGGCCTCGGCCCCGCTGGCCCACGAGGCCGGCGTACCAGCGCCGGCCGCCGCGCCAAGCGGAGCGGTCGGGTCGGGGGGCGGGGCGTGGCGGTGGGGTCGCGGCGACGAGCGTCGCCACGACCCCACCCGCCGGAAGTGAGCTGGTCAGTCCGAGGTGGGGAAGCTGTACCGGGCGGCGTGCTCCGGATCGGCCGGGTCGATCTGGCGTACGCCGGCGTCGGCGAGGCGCTTGTTGACCTCGTCCAGCTGCTCCCGCACCAGCCGGGCCTCCTCCTCGGTGACCCGACCCCGGTGCGGCCGGCCCGCGTGCTCGATGGTGCCGTAGTCGACCTTCTCTGCGGCGCGGCGGGTCTTCGGCGGGCGAACCCGCTCGGCGGTCCGCAGCAGCTGCGCCATCGGTGTGTCGGTGGCCATCGCGTCGAACTCGCTGGCGGTCAGTACGACCCGGCGTGGCTCGCCCCCACCGTGGCTGTCGTGGATCTCCACGATCGCGATATCCAGGGCCGCGTCGTCGATGTTCTCCACCTCGGCCGGGGTGGCGTCCAACTGTACGGGCCCGGCCACCAGGTCCGGGTGCTCCAGGACGACCACCCGGGTGGCCTCGTCGTCGGGCTGGAGCACCCGGCCGCTGAAGTCGGAGACGCGGATCGTCTTCTTGCCCATGCGCGGAACTTCTCCTGTCGTAGGCCGGTCTGGAGGACCAGCAGACGTTACCCGACAGGTGTGCGAATGCCGGCGTCGGCTCGCCGGTCGGTGCGGGGCGGTGGTGATCCCCGGTGCCGCCCCGGGCGGGCCCGACGGTTGGTCAGTGGGCGTCGGGATCGCCGGTGGGTCGGCGGTTCAGCTCAACCCAGGTGAGCAGCGGCGAGGCGCGGGTGCCGCGGTGTGGTGGCTGGGCCGGAAAGGACTCCTCGGCAATCCAGGCGGTTGGCCAGAGTGCCCTGGAGCCGTGGCGGCGGCGGTTCGGTGGCTGGTTCGGCATGGATCCCACCATGCCAGAGAATGGTGTACATCTATTGAATTCAGTGGTAACAGTCGATGGGATTAGGCGGCTCCCGGGAGGGGCAGCCGGACCTCGAACCGACACCCACCGGTGGTGTTGCGGACCTGCACCCGGCCGCCGTGCGCCTCGACCAACCCTCGGACGATCGCCAGTCCCAGTCCCCCGGAGCTGGCCGTCTCACCGGTGCTGGGGCGGGGGGTGCGGGCGCGCTCGCCGCGGAAGGCGACCTCGAAGACGCGGGGTAGGTCCGCCTCGGGGATGCCGCCGCAGGTGTCCGCCACGGCCAGCCACGCCCAGTCGGTGTCCGCCCCGGCCTCGACCCGGACGGTCCCCTCCGACGGTGTGTAGCGGACGGCATTGAGCAGGAGATTCCCTACCACCCGGGCCAGCTCGGGCTCACTGGCCAGTACGGTCGGCCAGCCCGAGTCGGGTGCCAGCAGGCGGACTCGGCAGGCGGCCGCCAGCGGTGCGGCGCTGGCGACGGCGTCCGACACGACATCGCCCAGCGGTACCGCCGCCAGGGTCAGGCGCAAGGCGCCGGCGTTGATTCGGGAGAGCTCGAAGAGGTCGTCCACCAGTCGGGTCATCCGATTGGTCTCCGCCCGGATCCGGCGGTGGTACTCGCTCACCGTCGTGGGGTCGTCGACCACCCGGTCCTCCAGCGCCTCAGCCATCGCCCGCAGCCCGGCCAGTGGGGTTCGCAGGTCGTGCGAAACCCAGGCGACGAGGTCCCGCCGACCCTGTTCGATCTGGCGTTCCCGCTGCCGGGCCTGGTCTGCCCAGACCGCGGCGGCGGCCAGGCGGCGTCCGAAGAGCCAGCCGACCGTGAGGCTCACCAGGGCCGCCGCCGCCACCGCGATCAGCACCACGTTCCGGTCATGCGGGGAGAGGAACATCTCGTAGGCGACCATGGTCACCGCGGCCACCATTGCGGTCACCGTGATGATCAGCAGGGTGACGATGTGTACCGTCACCGAGCATCCGCGCAGTAGGCGTAGGGTGAGCGCACCGGCCGCGCCGACGCAGAGCGCCGCGCCGAGCGCGAGTGCGAAGATTAGCGCCAGTTCACCCATCGATCGGCTCGTATCGGTAGCCAATGCCCCAGACCGTCACGATCCGGCGCGGGTTGGCGGGATCGGCCTCCACCTTCTCCCGTAGCCGTCGAACATGGACGGTCACCGTTGACTGGTCACCGAAGTTCCAGCCCCACACCCGCTCCAGCAACTCGGCCCGGCCCAGCGCCCGGGCGGGGTGTCGCATCAGGTACGCCAGTAGGTCGAACTCGCGCACGGTGAGGGTCAGCTCGTGGCCGTGCAGCCGGGCCACCCGGGGGCCGGTCTCGACCACGAGCGCGTCGTCACGGAGCACGGTGGCCGGTGCCGTCCGGGGCTCACCGCTGCGCCGCAGCACCGACCCGACCCGCAACACCAACTCCCGGGGCGAGAACGGCTTGCCGAGGTAGTCGTCCGCACCGAGCTGCAGGCCGAGGACGCGGTCAGCCTCGTCCCCGCGGGCGGTGAGCATGATGATGGGCACCCCACCCGGCTTCGCCCGTAGCCGCCGGCACACTTCCAGACCGTCGAGCCCGGGCAGCATCAGATCCAGCACGACCAGGTCGGGCGGTTCGGCGGCGACCGCGGCAAGCGCCGAGTCGCCGTCGCCGACGTGCCGCACCTGGTAGCCGGCGTGTGCCAGGTAGCGACAGACCACGTCACTGACTGTTCGGTCGTCGTCAACGACCAGTACCCGTTGCGTCACCGGGCCTCCCTCGTCGTTGCCCAGCGTAGCCGCGACAATCAGCTTAAGATCTTGCGAGGCGGTTACGGCCGTCGCCACCGGCGGTGGTCCGCGAACCGTGGGGCACTCCGGACGCGGCGGGCGGTGCGCGACGAGCGGACCTCGAAGGAGGGCGATGGGCAGTCGGCGGCTCTACCTGCACCTGGCCACCTGGCTGGGGCAGTGGCCCGCTGGCCCGGGTCTGCACGTGGTCGCCGCTCGACGTCGGGCCCAGCCCGCCTGGGACGGTCGGCTCCGACCGGCGATCGCCGTCTCCGCCGGGGAGCACCAGGTGCTCTCCGTAGCGCCGGAACGGGTCGCCGTCATCCGGGAACTGGCCCGGGGCTCGTCCCGGCGGCTCCTTGCCGGCCTGCCGGCGGCTGTCGGTCACCCCGACTGGGTGGTGCACGACGACGTGTTTCGGTGGACCGAGGATCCCGCACCACTGCCGGAGGTCGGTGAGTGGATCCCACCGACGTCGCCCGGCCTGCCGCCCTGGCTCCGACTGTTCGACCGGCCGGTGCTGGTGGTGCGCGACGACCGTGGCCGGTACCGGGCCGGGGTCGGCGTCAAGTGGCACGACGCGTACGGCGGGGAACTGGCGGTGGGCACCGTACCGGCAGCCCGGGGGCGGGGGCTGGCCCGTCGGCTGGTCGCCCAGGCGGCGCGCCGAGTCCTCGCCGAGGGAGCGGTACCGACGTACCTGCACAGTCGACGGAACGTGGCCTCGGCCCGGGTGGCCGAGGCGGCCGGGTTCCCCGACCGGGGCTGGCGGTCGTTCGGGGTCTACCCGGGCTGAGTCGGCCGGCTCGCGCCGTCGGGAGTGGGTAGGGCGCGGACCGGAGTTCCCGGGCCGGAACCCCGGTCCGCGTCCTTCCCCCAGGCCCCGCTGGCCGCCCGGGGGCGGATCGCCGGATGCAGTTGTGACGCTACGTATTTAGCGGCGGGTAGGCAAGGGGTGATCAGAGGTGTTGGTGTGTCGAAAACTGGACTCTGACCTGCGGTAGAAGCTGCACAGCCGGCTGGAGTGGCCAGTGACGGAGCGTGCTAGGCGTGTCCGGTGGTCAGCCCGAGGACTTCGGCGGCTGCTCGGCCATTGGCGTGGCTGGCGCCGTACGTGGTGACGAAGGCGCGCACTCCCGGCGGCCGCCACGACCCGGGCCAGCCCATCTCGACCACCACCACCGGGTGCTGTGCGGCGAGCGCCGTGACCAGGCCGGTGGCGCCGGGCAGCAGGTGTAGCCGCCGGCCGACCAGGACGATCGTCCGCTCGCCGGCGATCCGCCGCAAGGTCACCGGGTCCGTGTCGGTGGCGACGACCCGTAGCTGCTCGGCGTCGGTGAGGTGCGGGCCGAGTCCCCACGGCACCCGTGCCTCGGCGACTGTCGAGGTGGCGTGCAGCTGCACCACCAGGGGGCGGCCGAGCCCGGTCAGCGTGCCCTCCACCCGGACCGCCCGGCGGGCGGCGGCGTACCCGAGCTGGGTGGGCAGGGCGTCGGTGGCGCCCGTGCTCCGGGGCCAGGCGGCGAGTTCGGCGGTACGGCCGGCTGCCTCCTCGACCCGTGCCCGCTCCAGCCGGCCGTCGGCGAGCGCTGCCCCGATCTCGTTGGCGACCTGCTCGACCAGGCCAGCATCGACCCGCGCGCCGATGCAGAGCAGGTCCGCCCCGGCGGCAAGCGCCGCGACGGCGGCCGGGCCCACCCCGCCCGCGGCCGACGCCGCGCCCTTCATCTCGAGGGCGTCGGTGACGACGGCCCCGGTGAAGCCGTACTCGTGGCGCAGCAGTTCAACCAGGGCTGCCCGGCTGAAGGTGGCCGGTCCCTCCCCGGTCAGCGTCGGGATCCGAATGTGCGCCGTCATCACCGCCCGGGTGTCGGCGGCGACCACCGCCGCGAACGGCGGTAGGTCCCGCTGGCGGAGGAGCGTCAGGGGGGCATTGATCGTGGGTAGTTCGTGGTGCGAGTCGGCGAGCGTGGCACCGTGGCCGGGGAAGTGCTTGGCGCAGGCGGCCACCCCGCCGTGCTGCAGGCCGGCCACCGCGGCGGCAGCATGTGCGGCCACCCGGTCCGGGTCGCGACCGAAGGAGCGGGTGCCGATCACCGGGTTCTCGTCGGTGCTGTTGACGTCAACGGCCGGGGCCAGGTTGACGGTGATGCCGAGGGCGGCCAACTCCGCTCCGATGGCCTCGTGGACACGTCGGGTCAGCGCCACGTCGCCGATCGCGCCGAGTGCGGCGTTGCCGGGGTACGGGCTTCCGGTCGCGTGCGCGAGGCGGGTGATGTCTCCGCCCTCCTCGTCGATCGCAATCAGTACGTCGGACCGGGCGGCACGGAGGGTGGCGGTGCTCGCCGCCACCTGTTCGGGGCTGTGCACGTTGGTGCCGAAGAGCGTGTGTCCGGCGAGGCCCGCACCAACCAGGTCGACCGCCCACTGTGGTGGGACCGGGCCCGGGTAGGCGGCGAGCAGGGTGCCCAACGCGAGGCGGCGAATCCCTGGGTCCGGCCCCATGTGTTCCCCTGTCTCCTGTCGATACGGTCGATTACCCGCTCCGTCGGTGACCGTTACGCTACGGTTACCTCTTTCGTCGTTGCGTGTGGCTGGTTTTATGAAATCTCGAGGACTGGCATGACTATGACCCGGCTCCCCGGCACCCCCCGCCTGTTGCGGGCACTCAATGACCGCGCGGCGCTGGAGCTGCTGCTGGAGCAGGGCCCGCTGACCCGAGCGCGGCTGGGCGAGCTGACCGGTCTGTCCAAGGTGACCGCGTCCCAGCTGGTCGAGCGGCTCGAGGAGCGGGGCCTGGTCACCCGGGTCGGTGAGCAGGCGGGTGGCCGGGGCCCGAACGCCCAGCTGTACGCGGTCCGGCCGGGCAGCGCCCACGTGGTGGGGGTGGATTTCGGGGCCGAACGGGTGGTCGCGGCCTGCGCGGACATCACCGGGGCGGTGGTCGGCCGCTCCGAGCAGCCAACCGGCGATACCGACGACCCGGTCGACGTGGTGCACAACGCCGTCGTTACGGCCGCGAGCAGCGCCGAGGCACCGCTGTCAACCGTACGCCGGGTCGTCCTGGGCGCCCCCGGTCTCGTCGACCCGACCAGTGGCGACATCACCTTCGCGTTCAACCTGCCGCGGTGGCACGCTGGCCTGCTCGGCGCGCTTCGGGACGACCTGCGCACCCCCGTGGTCTTCGAGAACGACGTCAACCTGGTGGCGATGGCCGAGGCGCGGTCGGGAGCGGCGCAGGGCGTAGCTGACTTCGTCCTGGCCTGGGTGGACGCCGGGATCGGGCTGGCCATCGTGATCGGCGGGCGGCTGCACCACGGCAGCACCGGCGCCGCCGGAGAGATCGGCTGGCTGCCGGTGCCCGGGGTGCCGATCCCGCATGCCGCTGCCCTTCGTACGAAGCCCGCGTTCCAGCAGCTCGTCGGCGGGGAAGCGGTTCGCGGGCTCGCCCAGGAGCATGGGTATCCCGCCGACACGGCGGCCGGTGGGGTCGCCGCGGCGGTGGCCGACGGCGCGGCGGGTGCCCCGATGCTGGACGAGCTGGCCCGTCGGCTCGCGCTCGGCGTGACGAGTACCTGTGTGGTGTTGGATCCACCGCTGGTGGTCCTGGCCGGTGCGGTCGGCCGGGCCGGCGGGGCGGCGTTGGCCGAAAGAGTGCAGCGAGAGGTGGCGGCGATCGCTCTGGTTCGGCCGCGGGTGGTGCCGACCGGGCTGACCGAGGAGCCGATACTGCGCGGCGCGCTGCACACCGCCCTGGAGGCGGTCCGGGACGAGGTGTTCGGCTCCACGACGAGCTGACCGGCGGGGACGGTGTGGTGGTGCGGCTGGCCGACGCTCCACCGGTCGGACAGCGCTTCGCTTCGGTAGCTCCTTCGGGGGCCCGGGTGTAGCTCACCGGTGCGTGGTTGGATGGAGTTGTGACTGGTGCCCTGATCTCCGGCCCCTCCGGTGCCGCCCCCGCCCCCGCCTCCGTGGACGCGGATCTGGTGGTCAGCCTCGACGGCGTGACCGTGCGCCGCGCTGGTGCGGCCCTGCTGCACGACGTTGACTGGCAGGTCGAGCTGGACGAGCGCTGGGTTGTGCTGGGCCCCAACGGTGCCGGTAAGACCACGCTGCTCAACCTGGCCGGTGGTCGACTGCACCCGACCGCCGGGCTCGCCCACGTCTTGGGCGAGCAGCTCGGTCGTACCGACCTGACCGAGTTGCGGACGCGGATCGGGCTCTCGACCGCAGCCCTCGCCGAGCGGATCCCCACCGAGGAGCGGGTCGTGGACGTGGTGGTGACCGCGTCCTGGTCCGTGGTGGGCCGCTTTCGGGAGAAGTACGACAGCGGCGACGAGACCCGAGCCCGAGCCCTGCTCGGCCAGCTCGGCGTCGGAGACCTCGCCGACCGCCGGTACGGCACCCTCTCCGAGGGCGAGCGTAAGCGAGTACAGATCGCCCGAGCGTTGATGACCGACCCGGAGCTGTTGCTGCTCGACGAGCCCGCCGCGGGGCTTGACCTGGGGGGCCGCGAAGAGCTGGTGGCCCGGCTCGCGGAGCTGGCTTCGGACCCGGATGCCCCGGCCCTGGTGTTGGTCACCCACCACGTGGAGGAGATCCCGCCCGGCTTCACCCACGCGTTGCTGCTGCGCGACGGGGACGTGGTGGCGCAGGGCCTGCTGACCGATGTCGTCACCGGGGACAATCTCAGCAAAGCGTTCGGGCTGTCCCTGGTGGTCGAGCGGCACGGCGACCGCTACACCGCCCGCGCCGGTTGAGGCACGGCGTGGCCCGTGTCTGGCCGTGACCGGGTAGGGATTCCGCAGCCCCCAACCCGCACAACCGGAGGTGCTCAATGTCACGGACCCGGGTGGTCGTCCTGGGTAGCGCCAACATGGACCTTGTGGCGACCGCCGCGGCGCTGCCGCGACCGGGGGAGACGCTGCTCGGCGCGGACTTCGTCATGGTGCCGGGGGGCAAGGGTGCCAACCAGGCCATCGCGGCAGCGCGAGCCGGCGCGGCCTGCACGTTCCTCGGCGCCATCGGCTCCGACGCCTTCGGCGTCACCCTGCGCGCCCGCGTCACCGCGGCCGGAGTGGACACCAGCCAGCTGCGGGTCGCGTACGGCGCCTCCGGGGTCGCCCTGGTGATGGTCAACGCCGAGGGGGAGAACGCCATCGTGGTCAGCCCCGGCGCAAACGCCACGATGACCGAGCTGACCGAGTCGGAGCTGACCGCCATCCGTGAAGCGGATGTGCTGGTCGCCCAGTTGGAGATCCCGGTAGAGACCGTTACCGAGGCGGCGGTGGCGGCGCGTGCCGCCGGCACCCGCGTGGTGCTCAACGCTGCGCCGGCCCGGACCGTGCCGCCGGAGCTCTTCGCCGCCACCGACGTGCTGGTGGTCAACGAGAGCGAGGCACAGACCCTCACCGGCCACGGTCGGGACAAGCCAGCGGCGCTGTTGGAGCTGACCCCCCGGGCGGTGCTCACCCTCGGCGTCGCCGGCGCCTGGTATAGCGACCGGGACGGCGGCTGCGTGCGCGTCCCGGCGGTGCCGGTCGAGACGGTTGACTCGACCGCGGCCGGGGACGCGTTCTCGGCCGCGCTCGCGGTCGGCTGGGGGGAGGGGCGCGACCTGGTGGACGCGGCGCGGTGGGCGACGGGTGCCGGCGCGGCGTGTGTCCGGCGGCTCGGCGCATCGGTGGCGTTGCCCCGCCGGGACGAGATCGACGAGTTGTACCGGCCGGGCTGACTCTTCAGCACCGCGCGCCACGGCGGGGGTGGCCGTGGCGGCCCGGGCGGGATGTCCTGGCCGCCCGGTCACCGGTCGTAGGTCTGCTGTTCGACGGCGCGCTGCACGGCGCGGTAGATCTGGCCGAACCGGAGCGCGTCCGGCGTGCGCAGGAGCAGCAGCTCGCGGCCCTGCGCCTGCACCCACAGCTCGTGTACGCGGTTTCCCCGCTCGTAGGAGCGGTCCAGCCAGCCGAGCGGGATCTCCAGGAAGGGCACCACGGCCAGCGCGAGTAGCAGACACCCGGCGAGGGTGAGCAGCACCGGCAGCCAACCTCGCTCCGGTGCTGACCAGACCAGCGAGAGCGCGCAGACCACTGCCGCCAGGGGCGGCAGTGACAACAGCAGTACCAGGCCAGTGCGGCTGAGCAACCGCCCGCGGACGGCGAGGGTGGTGCGCCCCTTCGTGTGCCAGACGTACCTGATCTCGGCGACCGGCACCCGGAGCCCGCCCGACCGGATCGCCTCGGAGGTCACCTGCACCGCGTCGTCCCGGTAATAGAGGGTCATCATTAACTTTAACCGGGGTCGGTCGGTGCGGGTCGGCCCGATCGGGTCGGGTGCCGACCCCTACTTTGGTGCCGGGCCGCTACGGGCTGGTGGCGCGGGAGCGGTCCGATCTCGCCGCCGGGTGCGGTGGTTGGGGAGCCGGCTGACTGGCTTCGATGGCGCGCTGCAGGGCTCGGTAGATCTGTCCGAACCGCACCGCGTCCGCGGTCGCCAGCAGCAGCATTGGCCGGCCCTGCCAGCGGAGCCAGATCTCCAGCCGGCGGCTGCCCCGGGCGTACGAGCGGACCAGGTGTTCGAAGAGGAAGTCGGCGACCGGCCCGACCGCGAGCCCGACCAGCACCGAGGCGCCGATGATGGCGAGGGTGATGGTGGGGGAGCGGCCGAGCCAGAGCGCGAGCGCGATGCCCGCCGCAGCGGCGACCAGCGGGCCGGCCAGGGCCGCGCCGATCGCGCCGCGGCCTGCCAGCACTCGCCAGGAGCGGCTGCCGCGGTGGTGCCACAGGGCGCTGATTTCGGCCAGCGGGAAGGTCTGGTCCACCACCTGGACAGCTGTGGAGGTGACCTGAATCGATTTATCGTGGTAATACGTGACCATCTCGGAACTCCCGGTGCCGGGGCTGGCGCCAGACTACGGCCCCAGTGGCCGGGCCGTAAGGTTGGCACGCGACTTCGACGAGGAAGTGAGGGACAGCGTGGGCGAGTTCGTGCGGCTGGAGATCAAGGACGGGATCGGCACCATCCGGTTGGAGCGGCCGCCGATGAATGCGCTGAACACCCAGGTGCAGGAGGAACTGCGCGCCGCGGCGAGCGAGGCGGAGGGTGACCCGGCCGTCCGCGCGGTCATCGTGTACGGCGGGGACCGGGTCTTCGCCGCTGGGGCGGACATCAAGGAGATGGCGGACATGTCCTACGTGGACATGTCGGAGCGGGCCGTCGCGCTCTCCAGCGCGCTGGGGGCGATCGCCCGGATCCCCAAGCCGGTGGTCGCCGCGATCACCGGGTACGCCCTCGGCGGCGGCTGCGAGCTGGCCCTCGCCTGCGACTGGCGGGTGGTCGCCGAGGACGCCAAGCTCGGTCAGCCGGAGATCAAGCTCGGGGTCATTCCCGGCGCCGGTGGCACCCAGCGGCTGGCCCGCCTGGTCGGCCCGGCCCGCGCCAAGGATCTGATCATGTCGGGTCGGATGGTGGATGCCCCGGAGGCGCTCCGGATCGGGTTGGCCGACCGGGTGGTTCCCGCCGCCGAGGTCTACCCCGCTGCGGTGGCCCTGGTGCAGCCGTACCTGACCGGGCCGGTGCAGGCCCTGCGCGCGGCGAAGCTGGCGGTCGACGGTGGCCTGGAGATGGATCTGACCTCCGGCCTGGCCTGGGAGAGCCAGCTCTTCGCGGCGCTGTTCGCCACCGACGACCGGCGGGAGGGCATGGCGGCCTTCGTGGAGAAGCGCAAGCCGGACTTCACCGGACGTTGATCCGAGGCGTTCCCATTCCGGCTACCCCTGGGTAGCGTATGCCCAGATCTTCCGCGGGCAGGGGAGCTGGTCATGTCGGAGCGGATCGAGGGGCACGGCGGGGCGCTCGCGCTGGCGGCGCTGCGGGCACACGGGGTCCGGGAGATGTTCACCCTCTCCGGTGGGCATGTCTTCCCGCTCTACGCCGCCGCGCACCAGCTCGGGTTTCCGATCTATGATGTCCGGCACGAGCAGTCGGCGGTCTTCGCGGCCGAGGCGGTCGCGAAGCTGCAGCGCCGCCCCGGCCTCGCCGTGCTGACCGCCGGACCGGGCGTCACCAACGGCATTTCCGGCCTGACCAGTTCCTTCTTCAACGGGTCACCAATCCTGGTGCTCGGTGGACGAGCACCACAGTTTCGGTGGGGGGCGGGCAGTCTCCAGGAGCTGGATCACCTGCCGTTGGTCACCCCGGTGACCAAGCACGCCGAGACGGTGTTGCGCCCCGAGGACATCCCCCGGGCGGTGGGTGCCGCGTTGACCACGGCGCTCACCCCGCATCGTGGCCCGGTTTTTGTGGACCTCCCCCTGGAGGTGGCCTTCTCGGTGGCCGACGCCGACCTGCCCGCCGTCGCCCCGATCGCCCCGATCGAGGCGGACCCGGCGGAGGTGGCGAAGGCCGCCGACCTGATCGCCCAGGGGCAGCGCCCGGTGCTCATCGCCGGCTCCGACGTCTACGCCGGCGATGCCGTTGCCGCCCTGCGCGCGGTGGCCGAGGCCCTCGCGGTGCCGGTCTTCACCAATGGCATGGGCCGGGGCGTGCTGCCGCCGGAGCACCCGCTCGCGTTCGTCAAGTCCCGCCGGACGGCGTTGCGGAAGGCCGACGTGGTGGTGGTCGTCGGCACACCGCTGGACTTCCGGCTCAACTTCGGCGAATTCGGCGCCGCGGCGGTGGTGCACGTTGTGGACGCGCCGAGTCAGCGTGCCGAGCACCGCCAGCTGGCCGCCGCGCCCGCTGGCGACCTCCGACTGATCCTGTCCGCCTTCGCCGACCACCCCGGCACCCGCGCCGACCACACAGAGTGGGTCGCCGAGTTGCGGGCCGCCGAGGACGCCGCCCGCACCCGTGACGCCGTGGAGATGGCCGCGGAGACCGACCCGATCCGGCCCGCCCGGGTCTACGGCGAGCTGCGCCGGGTACTGGCCCGGGACGCGATCACCATTGGCGACGGTGGCGACTTTGTCTCGTACGCGGGCCGGTACCTGGAGCCCGCCCAGCCCGGCACCTGGCTCGATCCCGGTCCGTATGGCTGCCTCGGCACCGGGATGGGCTACGCCATGGGTGCTCGGGTGACCCACCCCGACCGGCAGATCTGCGTCCTGATGGGGGACGGTGCGGCCGGCTTCTCCCTGCTGGACGTGGAGTCGTTGGTCCGGCAGCGGTTGCCGGTGGTGATCGTCGTGGGCAACAACGGCATCTGGGGGCTGGAAAAGCATCCGATGCGGGCACTCTACGGCTACGACGTGGCCGCCGACCTTCAGCCGGAGCTGCGTTACGACCAGGTGGTCCAGGCGTTGGGCGGCGCGGGCGAGACCGTGACGAAGGCAGCCGACCTGGGGGCGGCGCTGCGGCGGGCCTTCGAGGCCGGGGTGCCGTATCTGGTCAACGTGGTGACTGACCCGGCTGACGCGTACCCCCGGTCGTCGAATCTCGCCTGAGGCGGGTCAGGCCTCGGGCCGCTTCTGCTCATCATCCCGGCGGCGAAGATCGTCCTCGCGGCGGCGCAGGTCCTCCTCCCAGCGGCGGAAGAGCTCCTGGTCGGCCCGGTTCTGGGTGCGTTCCTCGACCGAACGGAGAAACTCGGGGTCGTCGTCCGGGGCGATCGGGCGGCGCCGGCGCCCGGTGAGACCGTTGCCGACCGGCCGTCCGGCTCCGGGTTGACCGACTCTGGACTCGCGGCCGGCGACGAACCAGGCGATCGAGCCGACCAGCGGGAAGAAGAGGATGACCAGCACCCAGGCGATCCGGGGCAGGGCGCGGATGTCGCCCTCCTCGGCCGAGAGGCAGCTGATCAACGCGACGACGGCGAGGACGACCTGCGCGAGGAAGAGGAGAACGTACAGCCGAGCCATGACACCATCATGACGTACCCGTGGTTGTTGCCACACCCCACGGCGGGTGCGACATCTACACTCCGTGATCATGGAGCAGCGGTTGACGGACGAGGAGCGGTTGACCCTCCGTACGGGCGCCTTCGGCGCGGTCGTCCTCGTGTCAAATGTGGAGCCCGGTGTGCTGGCGCTGGTCCGGGAGAGCTTCGCGGCCTCCGCCCCGTTGGCGGATTCCAGCGGGGTGGTCAAGGCGGCGCTGACCAGCGGTTCCTTGCCTCGGCTGCCGCGCGAGTCGGAGCTTGAGATCGAATCCGTGGTGCTTCCGGCGTTGACCCGGGCGGTGGCGATCCTGCGCGAGAAATCTCCGCAGGACGTGCGGACCTACCGGGAGGTGGTGTTGGCCGCTGCCGACCAGGCGGCCGGGGCGCACCGGGGGGTCACCCCGCCGGAGGCGGCGATGATCGAGCGCATCCGGGACGCGCTGGCGGAGCCGGCCTGAGCCGCGTCGGTGAGCTGTGTCACCATACGGTCTCCGGAGCTGGAAGCTACTTGTGGGTAACATGGCGTCGTGGGCAACCGCACAGCGTCCGCGGTTGACCGCGCGTTGAGTTACGCGGGAGGCTGCGCCCCAGACCGGGCGAGCGAATCGCACCAAACACAGGAGGGTCGTCGAAGCGCGATGAATATCGTCGTACTCGTCAAGCAGGTGCCCGATTCGGGCGCGGACCGCAACCTGCGCACTGACGACAACACCGTCGACCGCGGTTCGGCGAACAACGTCATCAACGAGATGGACGAGTACGCCATCGAGGAGGCGTTGAAGATCAAGGAGGCGCACGGCGGCGAGGTCACCATCCTGACCATGGGGCCCGGCCAGGCGACCGAGTCGATCCGCAAGGCGCTCTCCATGGGCCCGGACAAGGCCGTACACGTCCTGGACGACGCCCTGGCCGGCTCCTGCTCGGTGACCACCGCCAAGGTGCTCGGCGCCGCGCTCGGGCAGCTGAACGCCGATCTGGTGCTCTGCGGTGCCGAGTCCACCGACGGCCGGGTCCAGGTCCTGCCGCACATGATCGCCGAGCGGCTCGGCGTCGCCGCGCTGACCGGCGCTCGTAAGCTCACCGTTGACGGCGGCACGCTCACCATCGAGCGGCAGACCGAGGAGGGCTACGAGGTGGTCACCGCCGAGACCCCCGCCGTGGTCTCCGTCTGGGACACCATCAACGAGCCGCGCTACCCCTCCTTCAAGGGCATCATGGCCGCCAAGAAGAAGCCGGTGCAGACCCTGGCCCTGGGCGACCTCGGTGTGGCCCCGGCCGAGGTGGGCCGCGCCGGCGCGACCAGCGCCGTGTTGGAGCACAGCAAGCGCCCGCCGCGCTCCAGCGGCACGAAGGTCACCGACGAGGGCGCCGGCGGCACGCAGCTGGTCGAGTTCCTCGCCACCGAGAAGTTCGTGTGAGAGCAGGTCTGGACATGTCTGAGGTTCTCGTCGTCGTCGAAGCCACCCGGGAGTTCGGCGTCAAGAAGGTCACCCTGGAGATGCTCACCCTCGCCCGCAGCCTGGGCACGCCGAGCGCGGTCGTGCTCGGTGGCCCCGGCGCCGCCGAGGCGCTGAGCGCGAAGCTGGGTGAGTACGGGGCAGCGAAGATCTACGCCGCCGAGAGTGCGGAGATCGACGGCTACCTGGTCGCGCCCAAGGCCACCGTCCTGGCCGAGTTGGTTGCGCGGGTGCAGCCCGCCGCCGTGCTGCTCGCCTCCGCCCAGGAGGGCAAGGAGATCGCCGCTCGGCTCGCGGTGAAGCTCGACAACGGCATCCTGACCGACGTGGTCGGGCTGGACGCCGACGGCACCGCGACGCAGGTCGTCTTCGCCGGTTCCACCATCGTGAAGTCCAAGGTCACCCGTGGCCTGCCGCTGGTTACCGTTCGGCCGAACTCGATCACTCCGGAACCGGCCGCGGCCACCCCGGCCGTCGAACAGCTCACCGTCTCGGTCCCGGCCGCCGACAAGCTGGCCCGGGTCGTCAACCGGGTCGCCGAGCAGAAGGGCAGCCGGCCGGAGCTGACCGAGGCCTCGGTCGTCGTCTCCGGCGGCCGTGGGGTCGGCACCGCCGACAACTTCAAGCTCGTCGAGGAGCTGGCGGACCTGCTCGGTGGCGCTGTCGGCGCATCCCGCGCCGCCGTCGACTCGGGCTACTACCCGCACCAGTTCCAGGTGGGTCAGACCGGCAAGACGGTCTCCCCGCAGCTCTACATCGCGCTCGGTATCTCCGGCGCGATCCAGCACCGGGCCGGCATGCAGACCTCAAAGACGATCGTCGCAGTCAACAAGGACGGTGAGGCGCCGATCTTTGAGCTCGCCGACTTCGGCGTGGTGGGCGATCTGTTCAAGGTCGTACCGCAGACCGCCGAGGAGATTCGCAAGCGCCGGTGAGCTGACTCGCCAGACCCGACCAGCGCCGGGAACCCGTCGGGTTCCCGGCGCTGGTCGGGTCCACGTCCGCCCACAACCCTACGGTCGCCGCGTCAACCTGCGAGGATGGCCTGCGTGCCCCGCACGCACCCCCGCCGAGGCAGGGAACGAGGAGCGCGGATGTCGAGGACGCCCGACCGGGGCCACCACGCGTTGGCCCTGCACGAAGTCGTGCTGCTGCTCGAGACCGACACCGAGCGTGGCCTGAGTGACGCGGCGGCGGCCGACCGCCGGGAGCGCTTCGGGGCCAACGTCCTGCCGGCCGCCACCCGTGGTGGCCTGCTCCGCCGGCTGCTCCGCCAGTTCCAGAACCCCCTCGTGTACGTGTTGGTGGGCGCCGGCCTCGTCACCCTGCTGCTCGCCGAGTACGTCGACTCGGTCGTGATCTTTGGTGTGGTCCTGGTCAACGCCCTGGTCGGGTTCCTGCAGGAGTCCAAGGCCGAGGCCGCGCTGGACGCGTTGCGGTCGATGGTGCGGACCGAGACCCGGGTGGTCCGGGATGGCCGACCGCGGCGGGTGCCGTCGGCGGAGGTCGTCCCCGGAGACCTGGTGCTGGTCGAGGCGGGGGAGAAGGTCCCCGCCGATCTGCGCCTGGCCCGCGCCGACGAGGTACGGGTCGACGAGTCGACCCTGACTGGTGAGTCGCAGCCCGTCCACAAGGACGAGGTCGTCGTGGCGGACGAGACGCCGGTGGCCGATCGCCGGAACGTCCTCTACTCCGGCACGCTCCTCACCGGCGGCTCGGCGGCCGGTCTGGTCATGGCCACCGGGGCCGAGACGGAGCTGGGTCGCATCCATCGCCTGGTCGGCAGCGCCCAGGTGCTGGACACCCCGCTGACGACCAAGCTGGCCCGATTCAGCCGGCTGCTCACCGTCGTGATCCTGGTGCTCGCCGGGGTGGCCTTCGGCGTCGGCCTCCTCCGGGGGGAGAGCGGCAGCGAAATGTTCACCGCCGCCGTGGCGTTGGCGGTCGGGGCCATCCCGGAGGGGCTGCCGGCGGCGGTGACGATCACGCTGGCGATCGGGGTGGGGCGGATGGCCCGCCGGCAGGCGGTGGTCCGGCGGCTGCCGGCGGTGGAGACGCTGGGCAGCACGACGGTGATCTGCACGGACAAGACCGGCACCCTGACCGAGAACCAGATGACGGTGCGGACGCTCTGGACGATCGCCGGCCGGCATGAGGTAACGGGCAGCGGATACCAGCCAGCCGGTGAGATCCGGGGTCCCGATGGCGCGGCCGCTCGGATCTCCGGTGCCGGGGCGCTGCGCTGGTCGCTGCTCACCGGGGTGGCCTGCAATGACGCCCGGTTGGCCGAGCGGGACGAGGAGTACGTGGTGCTCGGCGACCCGACCGAGGGCGCGATGCTGGTGGTGGCGGCCAAGGGTGGCCTGTGGGGTGCGGCTGTGGCCGACGAGCTGCCCCGGGTCGCGTCGATCCCGTTCACCTCGGAGCGGCAGTTCATGGCGACCCTGCACGACACCCGGGACGGCGGACGGGTGGTGCTGGTCAAGGGTGCGGTCGAGCGGCTGGTGGAGTGGAGCGTCGCGGCCCTGGACGAGCAGGGGCAACCGGTGCCACTGGACCGGGACGAGGTGCTGGCCGCCGCCGGAGCACTCGCCGGCGAGGGGCTACGGGTGCTGGCCACGGCGCAGGTGCGGATGGACGGTGATGCCGAGCTGGCGGAGCAGGAGTTGCCCGGCAGCCTGGTCTTCACCGGCCTGCACGCCATGCTTGATCCGCCCCGGGCCGCGGTTGCTGCGGCGGTCGCCGCCAGCCAGCGAGCCGGTATCTCGGTGAAGATGATCACCGGTGACCATCAGAGCACCGCGTGCGCCATCGCCGGTCGTCTCGGACTCCTGGACGCGGAGCCGGGGCCCGGCGCGGTGCTCTCCGGCTCCGACCTCGCGCGGCTCTCGCCCGCCGCCAGCCCGGCGGCGGTGGACAAGGCGGCGGTCTTCGCCCGGGTGTCGCCGGAGCAGAAGCTGCGGCTGGTGGAGGCGTTGCAGTCTGACGGGCAGGTGGTCGCCATGACCGGGGACGGGGTCAACGACGCGCCGGCCCTGCGGCAGGCCGATATCGGGGTGGCGATGGGACGCAGCGGCACCGAGGTGGCCAAGGAGGCGTCGGACATCATCCTCACCGACGACGACTTCACCACGATCGAGGCGGCCGTCGAGGAGGGGCGGGGGGTTTTCGCCAACCTCACCAAGTTCATTACCTGGACGTTGCCCACCAACGCGGCGGAGGGAATGCTGGTCCTCGTCGCCATTGTGCTCGGCACCGCGCTGCCCATCCTGCCCAGCCAGATCCTTTGGATCAACATGACCTCGGCGGTGCTGCTTGGCCTGACGCTCGCGTTCGAGCCGAAGGAGGACGGGATCATGTCCCGGCCGCCCCGAGATCCGGCCCAGCCGCTGCTGACCAGCGCATTGGTGATGCGGATTCTGCTCGTGTCCGCACTGGTCGTGGCCGGCGCCTGGTGGGTGTTCGAGTGGGAGCGCAGCGGTGGCGCGGAACTGGCGCAGGCCCGTACGGCGGCGGTGAACCTCGTCGTCGCCGTGCAGGTCTTCTATCTGTTCAGCTGTCGCTCGTTGCGCCACTCGGCGTGGCGGCTGGGGCTGTTCACCAATCGCTGGCTGATCGGTGGGGTGCTGCTTCAGGCCCTCGGCCAGGTGGCGCTCACCTACCTGCCGGTGCTGAACACCTTGTTCCGGACGGCGCCCATCGGCCTCGGTACGTGGCTGCGGATCCTGGGTGTCGCCCTTGTGGCCGGTGCCGTCGTGGCACTCGACAAGCGGTTCGGCTGGTTCGGCCGCCGGCTCGGTTGAGCAGCGCCGGCTCGCCCGCGCGGTGCGGCGCGTCCTTCCCGGGGCCCGCCGGTTTCCGGCTGACGCCGATCCGGTCGTTAGGCTGAGCCTGATGGCTTATCTGGATCATGCGGCGACCACTCCGATGCTCGACGTGGCATTGGAGGCGTACGTCGCCACCGCCCGCGAGGTCGGCAACGCCTCCGCCCTGCACGGGGCGGGCCGGCAGGCCCGCCGTCGAGTGGAGGAGTCGCGCGAGCGGGTGGCCGCCGCGCTGGGCGCCCGTCCCGCCGAGGTGATCTTCACGGGGGGCGGCACCGAGAGCGACAATCTCGCGGTCAAGGGCATCTTCTGGGCCCGCCGGTCGGCCGACCGGCGGCGGACCCGGGTGGTGTCCAGTGCGGTGGAGCACCACGCGGTGCTCGACGCCGTCGACTGGCTGGCCGCGCAGGAGGGCGCCGAGGTGAGCTGGCTTCCGGTCGATGCCCTCGGCCGGGTCACCCCGCAGCGGCTTCGCGCCGAACTGGCCGCCGCCGACCAGGTGGCGGTGATCACGACGATGTGGGCCAGCAACGAGGTGGGTACGGTTCAGCCGGTCGCCGAGTTGGCCGCGGTGGCCGCCGAGTACGGGGTGCCGCTGCACACCGACGCGATCCAGGCGGTCGGTCAGGTGGCGGTGGACTTCGCCGCCAGCGGCGTCTCGGCGCTCACCGTGACTGGGCACAAGCTCGGCGGGCCGGCCGGAGTGGGCGCCCTGGTGCTCGCCCGGGACGTCGCCGTGACCCCGCTGCTGCACGGTGGTGGCCAGGAGCGGGACGTCCGCTCGGGGACCTTGGACACGGCCGGAATCGTTGCTTTCGCGGTCGCCCTGGAGACGGCGGTCCGGCACCAACAGGAGTACGCGGCCCGGGTCGCCGCCCTCCGAGACGACCTCGTGACGCGGGTACGGCAGGCGGTTCCCGACGCGGTGCTCAACGGTGACCCGAATGATCGCCTGCCCGGCAATGCCCACTTCTCCTTCCCGGGCTGTGAGGGGGATGCGCTGTTGCTCCTGCTCGACGCGCAGGGCATCGCCTGCTCCACCGGCTCGGCGTGCTCGGCGGGGGTCGCCCAGCCGAGCCACGTGCTGCTCGCGATGGGCGCCGACAGCGCCCGCGCCCGCTCCTCGCTGCGCTTCACGCTCGGCCACACCAGCACACCGGAGGAGGTCGGCGCGCTGATCGCGGCTCTGCCGGAGGCGGTCGACCGGGCCCGGCGGGCCGGTAGCCTCCGCACCTCGCGCTGATCCCGTCGCCGCACGACGGCGGCGGTTGGCTCCGTGGACACCGCCGGCAGGGCGGGCGCGCTGGGTTTGGGGGCGGCGGCCGGGGTGGTTACGCTCGTCCGGGCACCACCGCGGTGCCCGACGGTGTGGGGAAGGTGGTCGGGGTGCGGGTGCTGGCGGCGATGTCGGGCGGCGTGGACTCCGCGGTCGCGGCGGCGCGGGCCGCCGAGGCGGGGCATGACGTGACCGGGGTGCACCTGGCGTTGGCCCGCAATCCGCAGACCTATCGCACCGGCGCCCGGGGCTGCTGCACGTTGGAGGACTCCCGGGACGCCCGACGGGCCGCCGATGTGCTCGGCCTCCCGTTCTACGTCTGGGACATGGCCGAGCGGTTCCAGGCCGACGTGGTGGACGACTTCGTCGCCGAGTACGCGGCCGGCCGTACGCCGAATCCCTGCCTTCGCTGCAACGAAAAGATCAAGTTTGCCGCGGTGCTGGACCGCGCCGTGGCCCTGGGCTTCGACGCCGTGGTCACCGGCCACCACGCGCGGCTCGGCGCCGACGGTTTGCTGCGTCGTAGCGTCGATCTCGCCAAGGACCAGTCCTACGTGCTCGGCGTGCTCACCCGCGAGCAGCTGAGCCGGTCGATGTTCCCGCTGGGGGACTCGACGAAGACGCAGGTCCGAGCGGAGGCAACCCGGCGCGGCCTGGCGGTGGCCGACAAGCCGGACTCGCACGACATCTGCTTCGTCGCCGACGGGGACACCCGGGGTTTCCTCGCCCAGCGGCTCGGTGCGACGCCCGGTGATGTTGTTGACGCCGCCACCGGCGAGGTGGTGGGCCGGCACACCGGGGCGTACGCCTACACCGTCGGGCAACGGCGCGGGCTGCACCTGGACCGCCCGGCCCCGGACGGTCGCCCCCGCTACGTCCTGTCGATCACCCCGAAGACCAACACGGTGACGGTGGGCCCGGCCGAGGCGTTGGCGGTGTCCCAGGTGCAGGCGCGACGTCCGGTGTGGATCGGTGGGCCCCGGCCGGCGGCTCCGGTCGAGTGCGAGGTGCAGCTGCGCGCGCACGGTGACGTGGTGCCGGCGACCGTGGCGGTGACCGGTGACGGGCTCCGGGCCGAGCTGCACCAGCCGGTGCGCGGGGTGGCGGCCGGGCAGGCGATCGTGGCCTACCGCCCGGACCCGGCGGGTGACATCGTGCTCGGCTCCGCCACCATCGCGGCCTGACCCACCCGGGTGGGGCGGCGGCGGTTGGCCGCGAATCGGATAGTCTTCGACCGTGAGTGATCAGCCGTGGCCGTGGCCCGCGGGTGCGGCGACCGGTGTCGGGTCGCTCCCCGGCACCGACATCGCGGAGGCCCAGCGGATCGCCCTCGGTGAGCTGCCCCTCCTCCCCCACCTGCCCGAGTTGCCCGCCCGTGGCCCGGGCGCGGAGCTGATCGGCCGGACGGCCGGGTTGCTGGTGGAGCTACCGGTCGAGCTCTACGCCGCCCGGTGGCGGGTCGCTCCCCGCCCCGGTCGGGACCGGCGCCGGGCCCGGGATCTGATGGAGCGGGATCTAGACCAACTCGCCGCGCAGGCCGAGGCGTACACCGGGCTGGTCAAGGTCCAGGTCGCCGGGCCGCTGACCCTCGCCGCGGCGGTGGAGCTGCCGGTGGGCGGCCGGTTGGTACGCGATCCCGGTGCGGTACGGGACCTGGCCGGCTCCCTGGCCGAGGGGGTGCGGGAGCACGTCGCTGCCGTCGCGCGCCGGCTGCCGCGGGCCTCGGTGCTGCTGCAGCTGGACGAGCCGTCGTTGCCGGCGGTACTCGCCGGGCGGGTGCCGACCGAGAGCGGGTTCGGGACATATCAGCCGGTGGAGTCGGGCCGGGCCCGCAGCCTGCTGCGCGAGGTCGCCGCCGCCGCCGACGTGCCGGTCGTGGTGCACTGCTGCGCCCCGGACGTGCCGCTGGAGCTGATCCGGGAGGTCGGCGCGGTCGGGGTGGCCCTCGATCTCGACCTGGTCACCGACCTGGATCCGCTGGGTGAGGCGATCGACGCCGGGCTGGGCCTCCTGGCCGGTGCCGCGCCCACGCAACCGGCGGCGGCCGGCAACCCACCGACGTCGGCGCAGGTCGCCGAGCGGGTCCGCCGGCTCTGGGACCGACTCGGATTCCCCCGTCAGCGGCTCGCCGAGCAGGTTGTCATCACACCGACCTGCGGGCTGGCGAACGCCACCGGTGGGCACACTCGAGCGGTCCTCACCGCCTGCCGGGACGCGGGACGGCGGTTGAGCGAGCAGGGGTGAACGACGCCGTCTGCGGGTGCTGGCCGACTCGGGCAACCGTCGCCAGCCGGTAGCCCGGCGGCCAGCGCGGCCGGGGCTGGCGGCCAGCGCGGCCGGGGCTGGCGGCCGTCGTGGCCGGGGCTGGCGGCCAGCGCGGCCTCGCCGTTGCTGGCGCGGCCGGGTGGCCGGCGCAATGTCTCACCGCCCCGATACGGTTCCCGGGTAGTGGGGAGAATGGGAGGTCAGGGCGATGTCCGAGGATGCCATCGGCCAGCAGGTTCCTGCGGCGCAGGAGGCGGCGGCCGGCGCGGAGCCGACCCCGGCGGCGCGCGAGCGGCATGCGACGCTCAGCCGGGAGCTGACCGAGCACCAATACCGCTACTACGTGCTCGACGCGCCGACCATCTCCGACGCGGCCTTCGATGAGCAGCTGCGGGAGCTGGCGGCGCTGGAGGCGGAGTTCCCGGCCCTGCGCACGCCGGACTCGCCGACGCAGCGGGTGGGGGGCGCCTTCTCCACCGACTTCACCCCGGTGGCGCACGCCGAGCGGATGATGTCGCTCGACAACGCCTTCTCCGACGAGGAGTTGGCGGCCTGGGCCGAGCGGGTCGAGCGGGATGCCGGTGGCCCGGTTCCCTACCTCTGCGAGCTGAAGGTGGATGGCCTCGCGATCAACCTGACCTACGAGCAGGGGCACCTGGTCCGGGCGGCCACCCGCGGGGACGGCCGCACCGGTGAGGACGTGACGGCGAATGTCCGCAGCATTCGGGACGTGCCGGGGGAGCTGACGCCGTCGGCCGAGTTTCCGGAGATCCCCGGCTTCCTCGAGGTCCGCGGTGAGATCTACTTTCCGGTCGCCGGCTTCGCGGATCTGAACGCCGGGCTGGTCGAGCAGGGGAGGGCGCCCTTCGCCAACCCGCGTAACGCGGCCGCCGGCAGCCTGCGGCAGAAGGATCCACGGGTGACCGCGTCCCGGCCGCTGCGGCTGGTTGTGCATGGCTTCGGGGCCCGCCGGGGCTGGGCGCCGAGCACCCAGTCCGAGTCCTACGCGGCGTTGCGGGCCTGGGGCCTGCCGACCAGCGATCGGTGGCGGGTGGTGCCGGGCCTGTCCGGTGTCGCGGAGTACACCGCGCACTACGCCGCGCACCGGCACGACGTCGAGCACGAGATTGATGGCGTGGTGGTGAAGGTTGACCCGGTGGCGATTCAGGGCCGGTTGGGTTCGACGAGCCGGGCACCGCGTTGGGCGATCGCGTTCAAGTACCCGCCGGAGGAGGTCAACACCCGGCTGCTCGACATCGATGTGAACGTCGGGCGTACCGGCCGGGTCACTCCCTTCGCGGTCCTGGAGCCGGTCCGGGTGGCCGGGTCGACGGTGGCGCTGGCCACCCTGCACAACGCCCGCGAGGTGGAGCGCAAGGGGGTGCTGATCGGTGACACGGTGGTGATCCGTAAGGCCGGTGACGTGATCCCCGAGGTGCTCGGCCCGGTGGTCGAGCTGCGCCCACCCCAGGCTCGGCCGTTCGTGATGCCGAGCAGGTGTCCGTGCTGCGACACCCCGCTGGCTCCGGCGAAGGAGGGCGACATCGACATCCGTTGCCCCAACACGCGCAGCTGCCCGGCCCAGCTCCGGGAGCGGGTCTTCCACCTCGCTGGGCGGGGGGCCTTCGACATCGAGGTCCTGGGCTACAAGGGGGCCGCCGCGTTGCTCGACGCCCAGATCATCACCGACGAGGGCGATCTGTTCACCCTCGACACCGCGCAGCTGGCGCGGTCCTCGTTCTTCGTCAACAAGGACGGCAGCCTCGGCAGCAATGCGGCCAAGCTGCTGGAGAACCTGGCCGTGGCCAAGGAGCGTGAGCTCTGGCGGGTGCTGGTGGCGCTCTCCATCCGGCACGTCGGCCCCACCGCGGCACAGGCCCTGGCCCGGCACTTCCGGTCGGTCGAGGCGATTGACCAGGCCGGGGAGGAGGAGCTGTCGGCTGTTGACGGAGTCGGGCCGACGATCGCGGCCAGCGTTCGGGAGTGGTTCGCCGTGGGCTGGCACCGTGAGGTGGTGCGCAAGTGGGCCGAGGCCGGGGTGCGGATGGCGGAGGAGGCCGTCGAGCAGGGGCCGCGCCCGCTGGAGGGGGTGACCGTGGTGGTGACCGGGACACTCGCCGGCTTTTCCCGGGACCAGGCGGCCGAGGCGATCAAGTCGCGCGGTGGCAAGGTCACGGGCTCGGTCTCGAAGAAGACTGCCTTTGTGGTGGTCGGTGACAACCCTGGGACGAAGGCGGAGAGGGCGGCGAGTCTGAAGGTGCCGGTGCTGGACGAGGAGGGTTTCCAGGTGCTGCTCGACGCCGGCCCCGAGGCCGCCCGCGCGGTGGCCCGGGTCGAGGGCTGACCGGCGGACGTGGGCGCGTATACCAACTTAATTACGACTACGACCGATTCGTGACTGTCGTACGGGGAATTCTGGCTCCTGGGGCGTTACATGGGGGACACGGCGTACGCATGGGTGCGCCGACCTGACCCGCGGGAGGTGTGATGGCGACGGCCGACCCGCGCAACTTCGTCCCACCAGGACGGAGCGCGCCGTTCTTCGTCTTCGTGGCGGTGGTCCTCGCCTTGGCCGCGCTGACCTCGGCGGGTCCGTTGCTGGCCCTTCCCGACCAGGTGTTCCAGCTGCCCGCCGCGTTCTGGACCATGGCGGTGCTGGCGGTCGCCGGGGACGCCCGGCCGTTCGTCCCGCCGGGGCGGCGGCAGTCGTCGATGGTGTTTCCGTCCACCTGCTTCACCTTCGCCATCCTGCTCGGCTGGGGGCTGGGTCCGGCGGTCGTGGTGCAGGCGGTGGCGGTCGTGGTGTCCGGGGTCCGAACGGGGCACGCCAGCTGGCGAATCGCCTTCAACGCCGGCCAGTACGCCTGCGCCCTCGCCGCCGCCCACGTTCTCATCGGCCTCGGCCCGGGCGACCTCTTCGGTGGCGGGCAACTGAGCTGGACCGACGTGGCCGCGGTCAGCGGCGCGATGCTCGCCTGGTTCGTGGTCAACCACGGGCTGGTCAACTCGGCGGTATGGCTGCGTTTCGGGGCGCGTTGGCGGCAGGGGATGGGCTTCGAGCTGCTCGCCACCGGTTCGCTGTTGCTGCTTGCGCCGGTGCTGGTCACCGCGGCCCAGGCGAGTGCGGCGCTGGTCCCGCTGGTGCTGGTGCCGCTGTTCGCGGTCCACCAGATGGCCCGGCTCAGCGGCGAGCAGCAGCAACTCGCCGCCCTCGACCCGCTCACCGGCCTGGCCAACCGGAAGGCACTGGTCGCCGAGGTCGGCGAGCAGCTCCACCGGCACGCGGAGCGGGCGTCAGCTGGTTCGACGCCGGCCCGAATGGCGCTGCTGCTGCTCGATCTGGACCGGTTCAAGCACGTCAACGACGCGCTCGGGCACGCCGTCGGCGATCGCCTGCTGGTCGAGGTGAGTGCCCGGCTGACCGAGGTCGCCTATGGGGACCTGGTGGCCCGGCTCGGCGGGGACGAGTTCGCCATTGTGCTGACCGGGCTGACCGATGTCACCGAGGCACGCGACCGGGCCGACCGGGTGGTGGCCGCGTTGGCCGAGCCGGTCACGCTGGACGGGCTGCCGCTGGATGTCGGCGGGTCAATCGGGGTCGCGCTCTTCCCCGACCACGGCGAGGACTTCACCACCCTGATGCGCCACGCCGACGTGGCGATGTACGACGCGAAGCAGCGCAACGACACGGTCGCCGTCTACGTGGCCGAGTCCGACCACAACTCCGCCGAGCGGCTGGGTCTCCTCGCCGACCTGCGTCGGGTCCTCGCCTCCGGTCTGCGCCCGGAGGCGGACGGCGGCGGGGTGGACTCGGGGCGTACCGGTTCGCCACTCCCGGTGATCGGCGGTGACGGCGCGGTGCTGCCCCGCACGGGCGGGCCGAACCCGGGCCGGTGGTCGCTGTGGGGCCGACGGCAGCGCGTCCACCTGGTCCACTCCGACGAGCTGATCCAGCGGATCGTCACCGCGGCCGACCCGACTCGCCGCCGCACCATCGTCGGCCCGGCCGGTCCGCCGGCCCCCGGCGGGACCGTTGATCCGCTCGCCGCCTCCACCGACGGAGCCGGGGGGCCGGAGCCCAGGGCGGCGGTGGGGCGTGCCGGCGGGTTGGCTGACCCGGCCGGTGCGGGTGAGATCACCATGTACTACCAGCCGCAGGTCGCCATCGCGACCGGGGAGGTGGTCGGGGTCGAGGCGCTGCTGCGCTGGCGTCACCCCCGGCGCGGGATGGTCGACCCGGAGGAGCTGATCCGGGTGGCCGAGCAGAGCGCGGTGATGCGTCTGCTCACCTTCCGGGTCATCGACGACGTGGTGACGCAGCTGGCGCAGTGGCAGGCGGCGGGTGTGCTCCTCCGGGCCGCCGTGAACGTCAGCGTCCGGGACCTGCACACCGGGGAGATCGCCGACCGGATCGCGGAGCGGCTCGCCCGGCACGGCGTACCGCCGCAGCGCCTCCAGTTGGAGATCACCGAGGGGGCGTTGATGGCCGACCCGCGGCGGGTGCTCGCCACCATCACCCGGCTGCACCGGCTCGGCGTGGGGATCGCCCTGGACGACTTCGGCACTGGCTTCTCCTCCCTGCAACACCTGCGGCGGCTACCACTGTCCGAGGTGAAGGTGGACCGTTCCTTCGTGCTCGGGATGACCGAGGACGCCGACGACGCGGCGATCGTTACCTCGGTGGTCGAGTTGGCCCGGGCGCTCGGGCTACGGGCGGTGGCCGAGGGGGTGGAGGACGAGCGGACCTGGCGGATGCTGCACGCGATCGGCTGCGACGCGGCGCAGGGCTGGTTCTATGCCCGCCCGATGCCGGCCGAGGAACTCGTCGGCTGGCTGGCCCGGCATCGACCGGTCCGCCTGAGCGCGGGCCCGGAGGCCGCCGTCCGGCAGCACCCGGCCCGTTGACCGGCAACCACCTGCCGGCCTCGCCGCCGAGGGGGGAGTCGAGGCAGCGGCGCCGGGAGGGAGCAATAGACTCGCTGCGGTCACCGCGGGTAGCGCAGCACCGCCCGCGGTCGGCGCGGACAGATCAGCAGGACCAGCCACGAAGGGGGCACCGATGGCCGCCATCTCCCGCGAGGAGGTCGCGCACCTGGCGCGACTGTCGCGGCTCGCCGTGACCGAGGAGGAGCTGGCAACTCTCGCCGGCCAACTCGACGTGATCCTCCAGGCAGTTGCCCAGGTCGGCGAGGTCACCGCAGCGGACATCCCACCGACGTCGCACTCCGTGCCGTTGACCAACGTGCTGCGCGACGACGTGGTGGCGTCGTGCCTGACGCCCGAGGAGGCGCTGTCGGGCGCGCCCGACGCCGCCGAGCAGCGGTTCCGCGTACCGCGGATTCTGGACGAGGATGTGGCTTCATGACCGACCTGACCAGCTTCTCCGCCGCTGAACTCGCCGGCCTGGTGGCGCGCGGCGAGTCCTCGGCGGTCGAGGTCACCCAGGCGCACCTGGACCGGATCTCGGCCGTTGACGACCGGGTGCACGCCTTCCTGCACGTTGACACGGAGGGCGCCCTCGACGCCGCCCGCGAGGTGGATTCCCGCCGCGCCGCCGGCGAGCCGCTCGGCCCGCTGGCCGGTGTACCGGTGGCGGTCAAGGACGTGCTCACCACGAAGGGCATACCGACCACGGCCGGGTCGAAGATCCTGGCCGACTGGCGCCCGCCCTACGACTCCACGATCGTGCGACGGCTGCGGGCGGCCGGCACGGTGATGTTGGGCAAGACCAACATGGACGAGTTCGCGATGGGCTCGTCCACCGAATACTCGGCCTTCGGTCCGACCCACAATCCGTGGGACCTGAGCCGGATCCCGGGCGGCTCCGGCGGCGGCAGCTCGGCCGCCCTGGCCGCGTACGAGACGCCGCTGTCCATCGGTTCGGACACCGGCGGCTCGATTCGCCAGCCCGGGGCGGTCACCGGCACCGTCGGCGTCAAGCCCACCTACGGGGGGACTTCCCGGTACGGCCTGATTGCCTTCTCGTCCTCGCTGGACACGCCCGGCCCCTGCGCCCGTACGGTGCTCGACGCCGCGCTGCTGCACGAGGCGATCGGTGGCCACGACCCGCTCGACTCGACCTCGATCCCCGCGCCGGTGCCGGACGTGGTGGCTGCCGCCCGGCTCGGTGCCAGCGGCGACCTGACCGGGGTCCGGCTGGGCGTGGTCCGGGAGTTCGCCGGGGAGGGCGCCGAGCCGGGCGTGCTGGCGGCCTTCCGGGCGGCGGTGGAGACGCTCACCAAGCTGGGCGCCGAGGTCGTCGAGGTCTCCTGCCCGCACTTCCAGTACGCGCTGCCGGCCTACTACCTGATCGCCCCGAGCGAGTGCTCGTCGAACCTGGCTCGCTTCGACGGGGTCCGGTTCGGCCTGCGGGTCGGTGACGACGGCACCCGGTCGCTGGAGGAGGTCATGTCGGCGACCCGGGAGGCCGGTTTCGGCCCGGAGGTCAAGCGCCGGGTCATGCTCGGCACGTACGCCCTCTCGTCGGGCTACTACGACGCGTACTACGGTCAGGCGCAGAAGGTTCGCACCCTGATCAGCCGGGACTTCACCACCGCCTTCGACCAGGTCGACGCCCTGATCTCGCCGACGACGCCGTTCGTCGCGTTCCCGGTCGGGGCGCGCACCGCCGACCCGTACCAGATGTACCTGGCCGACCTGTTCACCATTCCGAGCAACCTGTACGGCGGGCCGGGCATCTCGGTGCCCTGCGGCCTCGCCGACGGGCTCCCGGTCGGCCTGCAGGTCATGGCACCGACGATGGCCGACGACCGGATGTACCGGGTCGCGGCCGCGCTGGAGAGCGCCGTCGGCCCGTTCACCCCACCGGCACTGTGAGGCAGGAGCACCGATGACGACGACACTGCCCGCGTACGACGAGGTCGTCGCGCGCTACGAGCCGGTGATCGGCCTGGAGACCCACGTCGAGTTGGGCACGAACACCAAGATGTTCTGTGGCTGCCCGACCGACTTCGGTGGGGCGCCGAACACCCGGGTCTGTCCGGTCTGCCTGGGGCTGCCCGGCTCGCTCCCGGTGGCCAACCGGGCGGCCGTGGAGGCGACCATCCGGATCGGGCTCGCGCTGAACTGCTCGATCGCCCAGTGGTGCCGGTTTGCCCGGAAGAACTACTACTACCCGGACATGCCGAAGAACTACCAGATCAGCCAGTACGACGAGCCGCTCTGCGTGGACGGTTACCTGGATGTCGAGGTGAACGGCGAACCGGTGCGGATCAGCATCGAACGGGTACACATGGAGGAGGACACCGGCAAGACCCTGCACGTGGGCGGGGCCACCGGCCGCATCCACGGCGCGACCGAGTCGCTGGTCGACTACAACCGGGCCGGTATCCCGCTGGTCGAGATCGTCACCAAGCCGATCCCCGGCGCCGGTGCGATGGCGCCGGAGGTGGCCCGGGCGTACGTCACCGAGCTGCGCGATGTGCTCCGCTCGCTCGGCGTCTCCGACGTACGGATGGAGGAGGGGTCGCTGCGCTGCGACGTCAACACCTCCCTCAACCTCCCCGGTGAGCAGTGGGGCACCCGTACCGAGACGAAGAACGTCAACTCGCTGCGATCGGTGGAGCGCGCGGTGCGCTCGGAGATGATCCGGCAGGCGTCGGTGCTCGCGGCCGGTGGCCGGATCACCCAGGAGACCCGGCACTTCCACGAGGACACCGGGGACACCACCTCCGGCCGGTCCAAGGAGACCGCGACCGACTACCGGTACTTCCCGGAGCCGGACCTGGTGCCGATCGCGCCGGACCCGACCTGGGTGGCCGAGTTGAAGGCCGCGCTGCCGGAGCTGCCGCGGCTGCACCGGCGTCGGCTTCAGCAGGAGTGGGGCCTGTCCGACCTGGACATGCAGTCGATCCTGAACGCGGGCGCGGTCGAGCTGATCGAGGCGACCATCGCGGCGGGCACCACCCCGACCGCCGCCCGCAAGTGGTGGCTGGGCGAGCTGTCCCGCCGGGCCAACGAGACCGGGGCGGAGCTGGCCGACATCGGCGCCACCCCGGAGCAGGTCGCCGAGTTGCAGGGCCTGGTTGACGCCGGCAAGCTCACCGACAAGCTGGCCCGTACGGTGCTGGAGCACGTGGTCGCGGGAGAGGGCTCGCCGGCCAAGATCATGGCTGACCGCAATCTGGAGGTGGTCTCCGACACCGGCGCGCTGACCGCGGCGGTGGACGAGGCGATCGCCGCCAACCCCGCCATCGCCGACAAGGTCCGCGGCGGCAAGGTGGCCGCGGCCGGTGCCTTGGTCGGCGCGGTTATGAAGACCACCCGTGGCCAGGCTGACGCAAAGACCGTGCGTGAGCTGATCCTGGAGCGCCTCGGCGTCCAGGGCTGACGTGCGAGGGCAGGCCCTCCGGCTGGTACGGCGGAGGGCCTGACCCCGTGCCCACCCCCTCGGAGGGCGCCAACGGCGGCGCCCGGATGGAGTCCCCCGTGAACCAGCACGACCTCGATGTCCTCGACGAGATCCAACGCCGGGTGCTGTGGCTCGCCACCCGTATCGTGGACGCGGCCAACCACGACCGGGACACCGGCGACGGGGTGAAGGTCGGCGGGCATCAGGCGTCGAGCGCCTCGCTGGTCACCGCGATGACGGCGCTGTGGTTCGCGCACCTCGGCGCCGAGGACCGGGTCGCGGTGAAGCCGCACGCCTCCCCGGTGTTCCACGCCATCCAGTACCTGCTCGGCAACCTGGACCGGTCGTACCTGACCCGGCTGCGCGCCCGGGGTGGCCTCCAGTCGTACCCGTCCCGGACGAAGGACCCGGACGAGGTCGACTTCTCCACCGGCTCGGTGGGCCTGGGCGCGGCGGCGCCGCTCTTCGCGGCGGTTACCCGCCGCTACGTGGACGCGCACTTCGGTGCCCGTCCCCGGTCCCGGTTCGTCGCCCTCCTCGGCGACGCCGAACTGGACGAGGGCAACATCTGGGAGGCGGTCGCCGACCCCGCCACCACCGGGCTGGGCAACGTGATGTGGCTGGTCGACTTCAACCGCCAGTCGCTGGACCGGGTGGTTCCGGGCATCCGGATCAACCAGTGGCGGGGCCAGTTCGAGGCCGCGGGCTGGCACGTCGTGGAGGTCAAGTACGGTCGCCGGCTCGCTGCCGCGTACACCCGTCCGGGCGGGGCGGCGTTGCGGGACTGGATCGACGCCATGCCGAACGAGCAGTACCAGTCGCTCTTCGGCCTCGCCGGGCCGCTGCTGCGTAAGCAGTTCCTCGACGGCGCGCCGGCGGGGATCGCGGAGTTCATCGCTGACATCCCCGACGACGAACTGGGGCCGCTCGTCACCGACCTCGGCGGGCACGACCTGGCGGCGATGCTGGATGCCTACGCCCAGTGCGACGCGGTCATCGACCGGCCCAGCGTGGTCTTCGCGTACACGGTGAAGGGCTGGGGGCTGCCGATGGCCGGCAACCCGCGGAACCACTCGGCGCTGCTCACCACCGCGCAGGTGGACGCGTTGCGGGCCGCGCACGGCCTTACCGGGGAGACCGAGTGGGACCGGCTCGACCCGGCGTCGGCGGCCGGTGTCCGGGCCGGGGAGCGCCGGGAGGCGCTGTCCCGGGCACCACGCACGCGGGCGCTGGGCGTCAGCGTTCCGGAGACGACCCGGGTACGCGCGAACAAGCCGGTCTCCACCCAGGAGATCTTCGGCCGGGTCCTGGTCGACCTGGCCCGTGACCCGCAGGTCGGGCGCTACCTCGTCACCACCGCACCGGATGTGGCCACCTCGACCAATCTGGCCGGGTTCATCAACCGGTCCGGCGTGTTCGCGCCCACCTCGCAGCGGGCGTGGTCCGAGGACCGGATGCTGCGGTGGACGGAGAGCCCGGCCGGCCAGCACATCGAGCTGGGCATCTCGGAGATGAACCTGTTCCTGCTGCTCGGGCAGCTCGGCCTGGCCTGGGATCACTCCGGGCAGCCGCTGCTGCCGGTGGGCACCGTGTACGACCCGTTCGTGCTGCGGGGCCTGGACGCCTTCCTCCACGGCACCTACTCCGGCGCCCGGTTCGTGGTCGCGGGCACTCCCTCGGGAGTCACCCTCGCGCCCGAGGGGGGCGCGCACCAGTCGACGCTCACCGCCAGCGTCGGCCTGGAACTGCCCGGGGTCACCTTCGTCGAGCCGGCCTACGCCACCACCCTGGACTGGCTGCTCTGTGACGCGTTGGGGCAGATCGCCGGGGGAGCGGCGCCGGCCGTGACCGCCACGCCCGGAGAGGACGGCGGATACTACTTCCGGCTCAGCACCCGCCCGGTTGACCAGGCTCCGTTCGCGGCCGCCCGGAGTCGGCTCGGCGACGCGGTGCTGCGTCGGCAGGTGCTCGCCGGCGCCTATCGGCTGGTCGACGCCCACCAGGCGTACCCGCAGCTCGCCGACGCCCCGGTCGTGCAACTCGCCGCCTCCGGCGCGGTCCTGCCCGAGGTGCTCGCCGCCGCGGCCGAGTTGGCCGAGGAGGGGATCGCCGCGCACGTCGTGGACGTCACCAGCCTGGACCGCCTCTACCGGGCCTGGCAGCGCACCCTGCGCCAGGGGGTCCGCACCGCCACCGTGCCGAGCGTTCCGGGTGCGCTGCGGTCGGCCTTCGTCGACCGGGTGCCGGTGGTCACTGTGCACGACGCCGCGTCGCACGCGATGGCGTGGCTCGGCTCGGCGGTCGGCGCCCCGGCCGTGCCTCTCGGCGTGGACGAGTTCGGTCAGTCCGGCAGCGTCGCCGAGCTGTACGAGCTACACGACCTGTTGCCGGGCAGCATCGTCAACGCCGCCCTCGCCGCGCTCTCCCTGCGCTGACAACGGGGAGCGGGCCGCCAGGACACCTGGCCCGATCGCTGATCGCCGGCTCGTCCGGCGGTCAGCGGGTCGGGGTGGGGGTGACCGGGGCCGGTGCTCCGGCCTTCGGGTCCTCCACGAGGTGTCGTTCGAGGTTCACCTGGGCCTGGCCGGTGCCGCCGACAGTGATGTCGTCATACGCCTGGAGCAGCTTCTCCTCGTCGAAGTAGAGGACGGTCATCGACAGCGGGGTGGGCTCTTCGCCCTCCAACCCGCGCAGGCCGGCGCCACCGGTCGAACCCTGCACCATCAGCAGGGTGGGGGTTTGGTCCGGCTGCTGGGGCAGCCGGTACACCTCGCGGTTGTGGGTGTGTCCGGCGAGTACCAGCGGGGTGGCACCGGAGAGTGGCCCCGCCGACGCGGGATCGTGGACCAGCGCCAGGTCCACCGGCCGGGGCGCGCTGCGGGCGGTGGCTGCCAACTGGTCGCCGGCGTCGATGAGCTGGTCGGCGGTCTCCCCGGTCAGGCCGCTGCCCGCCGGTGAGGTGCTCTTGTCCGGCGTGAAGCGCGGGTCTCCGATGCCGGCGATGGTCAGCCCGGCGACGACGGTGGTCGTGTTGTCCAACACGATGGCGTTGCGCTGCTGGGCCACCGCTGCGGTCGTGCCCCCCGAGTCGTGGTTGCCGCGGATGTAGACGTAGGGCTTGCGGAGGAGCCCGATTGAGGCGACGTAGTTCGCCTCCGGTTCGCTGCCCCAGTCGGTGATGTCACCGGTGTCGACCACGACGTCGATTCCGAACTGTTCGACCACGGTCCGGATGACCTGCCAGGCAGCGGGGTTCAGGTGCAGGTCGGAGATGTGCAGCACCCGGGTGGTGCCGGGCTGCGGCTCGAAGACCGGCAGCTCCGAGACGGTGGAGTAGAGCTGGCTGACGTTGCCGACCAGGCGTTGGAGCTGCTCGGCGTAGCGGGTGTAGTCGTTGGCGATCCGCTGGACGTCGCCGACGAGCGCCGGCGCGTTGACCAGGAGCCCTTCGTAGCGGGGCTCTTCGATCGCCTGTGGTCGCAGGGTGGCCGCCGCGGTGCCCAGGCTGCCGGTGGCGATCACGAGCGCGAGCGCCCCCGCCCAGGCCGTACGGCGGGTGTCGCGGAACACCAGCAGGGCCAGCAGCAGGGTGACCAGCACCGTCGCGGCGACGGTACGGACAGCGAGGCGCAGGATGCCCTCGCGGACGTCGTCCACGGCGGTCTGGCTCGCCCGGTTGAGGCTCTCCGGGTCGTGCAGCAGCGCCTCGGTGCGGTCCTGGTCGAGGGCGCCGAACCGCACGGTCAGCTGGGTCGGGCCGTCGTGACTGTCGAGCAGCAGCGCGCCGAGCGGCGGTATGTCGAAGGTGGTGCCGCCGTGCAGGGTCGGGGTCACCGTCAGATCCGCCTGAAACGGCCCGACCTCGGTGCTGACCCGGCCGCCGGCCAGCGTGCCGATCAACACCCCGGCCAGGGTTACGGCGAGTACGGCCAGGGTCATTCCGACGGCTCGCAGCGTCCGCCGCGTCGAACGGCCGTCGGCTGGCCGGTGCCGCAGCCGGAACCACCGACTCCAGCCCGTCTCCGGCGGCTGGCCGCCTCGGCTGTCCTGCTGCTCGTTCTCCTGACCGTCCATGCTGAAATTCTGACTCGCCCGGTCGATAGGCTCGGGAAAATCTGGGCCGGGTGTTGCCAGCTGTCGGCTTTATCTGACCCAGCTGTCGGCTTTGTCCGTATTTATGGTTGACCAAACCGGCTTCGTGGTCAGCTCTTTCCGGTTCTCGCGGTCAGCTTCGTCCGGCTTCGCCATCAGCGAACACCAGGCGCAGGAGACGGTCGTCCTCCGCCGCCGGAGCTCCGCGTCCGTCGTGGTTCGAGGTGCTCACCCAGAGCGAGCCATCCGGTGCCGCGGCGACTGCCCGCAGCCGGCCGTACTGGTCGGTGAGCAGGTCGCGCGGTTGGCCGAGCGTGCCGGTGTCGGTCAACTCGACCAGCCAGAGCCGCTGCCCGCGCAGGCAGGCCGTGGCGAGGAGACGCTCGGTCCGGGCCAGTCCGGAACAGGAGGCCTCCGCCGGCGGCCACCAGACGATCGGGTTCACGTATCGGCTGTCGTCGGCGCGGCCCTCGACCTCCGGCCACCCGTAGTTGCCGCCCCGCTCGATCTCGTTGATCTCGTCCCAGGTGTTCTGGCCGAACTCGACGGCGTACATCCGACTGTCGGCGGCCCAGGTGAAGCCCTGCACGTTCCGGTGCCCCAGGGACCAGACGGGCGAGTCGGGGAAGGGGTTGTCCGGCGCCGGATCGCCGGCGGTGGTGATTCGCAAGATCTTTCCTCCGAGCCGGTCGCCGTCCTGCGCCTGTTCCCGATCGCCGGCGTCGCCGGTGCTGACGTAGAGCTGCCCGTCCGGGCCGAAGGCGAGGCCACCGCCGTTGTGGGTGCGCGCCTTCGGGATACCGGTCAGGATCGGGCGCGGCGGCTCGCCGAGGGTGAGCCGGGCGACGCGGTTGTCCCGTTCGGCGGTGTAGTACACGAAGACCGTCTGGTCCCGCTGATAGTCCGGGGAGACGGCGATCCCCATCAGCCCGCCCTCGCCACCCGCGGTCACCTCGGTGAGGGTCTGGACCACGGTCACCCGCAGCCCGTCGGGGTCGGACTCCGGCCCGACCTGGAGAATCCGGCCGGAGTCCCGCTCGGTCACCAGCGCGCCCCCGTCCGGGAGGAACGCGATGCCCCACGGGACCCGTAGGCCCTTCGCCAGCACGGTGGCCACCACCTCCGGCCCAGTGCTGCCCGGGTCGGAGGTGGTCGGGGTGGGAAAGGTGGGGGGTTCGCCGGCCGGGTCGGGCCCGGGCTCGCCGAAGCTGCAACCGGCGACGATCAGCAGCGTCGCGCACGACGCCGCGAGGGTAGCCCGAAAGCGGTGGATGCGCAGGTGCGCGGGACGGGCGTTCACCGGGACCAGGGTAGCGGCCGGTGGGCCGGTGTGGGCCCCGGAAAAGGGCGGGCCGGTTCGAGGCTCTATCGTCGGCGGGTGTGAAGGTGTGGATCCCCCATGAGCACGGCATGTCCCTCCTCGGCGACCTGCCGGCGGGTGTCACGGTGGAGGTGGCGGAGCCGGACCGGCTCCCGTCCCCGGTGACCGACGTCCGGTTCTGGGTCCCGCCGTTCCTGGCCGAGGCGGAGACCACCGACCTGTTGCGGGAGCTGCCGGATCTGGAAGTGGTGCAGCTGTTGACCGCCGGTGCGGACGCGTGGGTCGGCCGGATGCCGGCGGGTGTGACGCTCTGTGATGCCCGGGGAGTGCACGACCAGGCCACCTCGGAGTGGGTCGTCGCCGCGATCCTGGCGCACCTCCGCTCCATTCCCACGCTGGTCCGGGCACAGGACCGTCGGGAGTGGGCATACCGCGAGGTGGCGCCCACCGGCGAACTGGCCGGCAAGCGGGTGTTGATCGTCGGCGCCGGCTCGATCGGCACGGCGCTCGGGGCACGCCTCGCCCCGTTCGAGGTGCGCCTCACCCGGGTGGCCCGGACGGCGCGGCCCGGCGTCCACGCCGTCGCGGAACTGCCCCGGCTGTTGCCGGAGGCGGATGTGGTGGTGCTGCTGGTGCCGTTGACCGAGCAGACCCGCGGGCTGGTTGACGAGGCCTTCCTCGCGGCGATGCGCGATGGCGCCCTGCTGGTCAATGCGGCGCGGGGGCCGGTGGCGCGGACCGAGGCGCTCGTCGCCGAGCTGGGCACCGGCCGGATCTCGGCCGTACTGGATGTCACCGACCCCGAGCCGCTGCCCGCCGACAACCCGTTGTGGGAGATGCCGAACGTGCTACTCACCCCGCATGTCGCGGGCTCGGTACAGGGCCTGCTCCCGAGGGCGTACCAGCTGGTGGGCGATCAGATTCGCCGCTGCGCCGCGGGCGAGCAGCCGACCAACGTGGTGGTGGCGGGCTACTGAATCGACTGGTCGGCCGGGCCGGGTGCGGGCCGCTCGGTGACCGCGACGAGCCGGGGCAGGTCGTCCCGGCGGACGGCGGGCAGCGTGACCGTCTGACCGTCGGTGAGCCGAGCGACCGCCCGGCCAGCTGGATCCGCGCCCAACTCGACGATCTGCTCCCAGCCGACTCGGCGCTGGCCGGCGAGAGCCCGCAGGCACAGCCCCTGTGCGGTGACGTCGGTGCCGGCCCGCCAGGCCCACCCGACGAGGAGGAGCGGTACGAGGAGCACCGGCAACAGGTACCACCGGGCGGCGGCCAGGGGCAGGGCGCCGAAGAAGGCGACCACCGCGGCTACCAGCAGGGCCTGGTTGTGCCGGAATCGGAGGGTGTCGGAGCTGCTCACCCTGTGATGATCCCACCTGTCCCCAGCGGTGTCGGGACGGGGCGGTCCCCTGCGCCGCGGGTGGCGGCACAGTCGATCATCGCCAGGAGTGCGGCGCTCCGACCCGCCGCCTCTGCGGCGGGTCGGAGCCCCGCGTGGGTGCCGGTTCAGGCTGGGCAGTCGGGAACGTCGCCGACGCAGTTGTTGGGCCGGTTCTTGATAACGATGGTGCCGGTGGCGGTGTTCAGGTCAACCGTCCCACCGTTGTTGACGATGCCGCCGCCGTCGACCGTGGCGATGTTCTTCACCACCTGCGTGTTGAACAGCGTCACCGTGCCCCCGGAGTTGTAGATGCCGCCGCCCTCCTCGGCCTGGTTGCCGATGACCTTCGTGTTGCGCATCACCAGCACGCTGAAGTTGTACACGCCGCCGCCGAGGCTCGAGAGGGAGGTGTTGCCCTGGATGAGGCCATCCTCGACCACAGCGGTGGAGTCGGTTCCGACGAACAGGCCGCCGGCAAACCCGACGGAGGCGGTGTTGTTGGTGATCTTCACCCGCTTCAGGGTGAGCTGTCCGTCGACCTGGATCCCAGCGAAATTACTCGAGCGGTTGCCGGTGATCGTGCTGTCGACGACGGTGCCGATACCGTCGTTGAGGATCAGTAGGCCGCCGGCTCCCCCGGAGTTGTTGTCGGCGATCAGGCTGTGCCGGATCGTCACGACGGCGGAGGAGCCGATGCTGACCACACCGCCCACGGCGCCTGCGGTGTTCGCCTTGACCACTGCTTTCTCCAGAGTCAACCGTCCCCCGGAGTTGGTGATACCGCCGCCGGTGGCGACGGCGGTATTGCGACTCACGGTGGTGTGTCGCACGGTGGTGACGCCGGCGCTGTAAATGCCCCCGCCGCTTCCGTTGGCGATGTTGCGGGTGATGGTGCTGTGGTTGGTGGTGAGTGCGCCGCCGGTGTTGACGAGGATGCCGCCGCCGTCGCCGTCGGTTTGTCCGCCGGTGACGGTGAGGTGGTTGAGGGCGAGGTCGCCACCGGTGTCGACGGTGAGGATTCTGAACTGTTCGACGGCGGCGGCGCGTTCAATGACGGTGTGTTTGCCGCCGTTGAGGGTGATGGGGGTGGTGATGTCGGGGAGGCCGGCGTCGTCGATGGTGGCGGTGAGCAGGTAGGTGCACTTGCTGGCGAGGTTGAGGGTGGCGCCGCCGCGGGCGTTGGCGAGGGTGATCGCGGCGATCAGCTTGTCCGCGTCACAGGGGACCGGGATGCCCTTCGTGTCCTTACCCCTGCCGTCGTGGGCGCTCCCGCCCCCCTTGGCTCGCTCGTCGTGGTGGTCGCCTCCGGCGGAGGGGGCGCCACGGTGTTTCCCGGGCCGGTCGTCGCTACTGCTGATGGCGCGTCCGACCGCATCCCCGATCGGGGTGACGGTGATGCCGGCGGCGGTGAGGGCCAGGCCGGTCACCCCGGCCAGCCCGGCGGCCCACCAGCGCCGCCGTGACCTCGCCCGGTGCCCGCCGGGGCGGTCCGGTTCGGGTGTCTGGATGTGTTCCTGCTGGTTCATCGCGGTGTCGGTGTCCTTCCCCCGTGAACGACGAGGAGCCGTCCGCCCGGTGGTGCCTGACCGGGTGGGTTCCTCGGCTACCGAGCGGGCGGTAGCGGCCAACCCGGACGCTAAACCGACAAACAGATCAAATGAACATGAACCCGAAAAACCTGCCCAAAACAGACAAAGCTCTGCTGTGGTCGCCCGCTCCGGTTGATCCTGCTCGCTCGTCCCGGGGTGGTCGACGCGGCGCACGCCCGGCGTCGGCCGCGAGGGGGCTCAGGGGAGTTGACGTCGAACAGGGGTGCCGGCGGGTGACGCTGGGTTCGCGGCTGCGTGCGGCGCGAAGCTATTCCAGAAAGGCGGTACCGAACGGCATCACATAAAGTGTTCGGGTAACTGCTAAGTGCTGGAATTTAAGCCTTATTAAGGTATTTCTGGGACGGGTCTATGGCTAGATCTATGTGAATGTCGGAGATTGGTCGGTAGAGTCAACCATCGGTGCGGCGGAGGTGGGTTCCGGTTTCTCCGCCGCGGTATTGCCGACCGGCAGACGAGGAGGACGACGTGACGATTCAGAAGGTCGTGAGACTGGTCGCTGTTGTTGTAATCGCCGTGACGGGGCTCACGAATCCAACCGATCCGGGGACTGAGCAGCAAGAAAAGAAACCCGCCGCCACCGGTGAATCGCGGATCTCGCTCGCCGAATCGTGTCCATGTCCGATGTGAGTTGTGTCCGTGCCGACAACCAGCCCGGCCCGGTCCGCTCGGTAGGCGGAGGGCCGGCTGGCGTTCCCGGGTCTTCTCGGGGCGGCGGTCCCCGAGGTCGCGCCCCGAAATCCGGCTACTCGGGGACGCGGCGGTAGGCGCCGTCGCTGGCGGAGGTCGCCATGGCGGCGTACGCGCGCAGCGCCGCCGAGACGGGGCGCTGCCGCTCCGCCGGCGTGTACGGCCGGTCTCGCTTCTCCTGCGCGACCCGGCGAGCATCCAACACCTCGGCCGGTATAGCCAACTCGATGGCCCGGTTCGGAATGTCGATGACGATCTCGTCGCCCGATTCGACCAGGGCGATCAGCCCGCCAGCGGCGGCCTCCGGGGAGACGTGCCCGACCGACAACCCGGAGGTCCCGCCGGAGAACCGGCCGTCGGTGAGCAGCGCGCAGGCCCGCCCCAACCCCCGGCCCTTGAGGAACGAGGTGGGGTAGAGCATCTCCTGCATCCCCGGCCCGCCCCGGGGGCCCTCGTAGCGGATCACCACCACGTCCCCCGTGACCACCTCCTTGGCCAGGATGGCGGCGACCGCGTCGTCCTGGGACTCGTAGACCTTGGCCGGGCCGCGGAAGGTCAGGCACTCCTCGGGCACCCCGGCGGTCTTCACCACACAGCCCTCCGGCGCCAGGTTGCCGTGCAGGATGGCCAGCCCCCCGTCCGCGGTGTACGCGTGGGCCCGGTCCCGGACGCAGCCGCCGGTCGCATCGGTGTCCAGCGTGGACCAGCGGTTGGTGGTGGAGAACGGCTCGACGGTGCGCACCCCGCCGGGTGCGGCGTGGAACAGCTCGATCGCCTTCGGTGTCGCGGTGCCGCCGCGAATGTCCCAGTCGGCGAGCCAGCGCTCCAGCGAAGAGGAGTGCACCGCGTGGACCTCCCGGTTGAGCAGGCCGGCCCGGTCCAGCTCACCGAGGATGGCCGGGATTCCGCCCGCCCGGTGGACGTCCTCCATGTGGTAATTGGGGGAGTTCGGTGCGACCTTGGCCAGGCAGGGCACCCGCCGGGAGATGGCGTCGATGTCCATCACCCCGAAGTCCAGCTCGGCCTCGCGGGCGGCGGCGAGTAGGTGCAGGATGGTGTTCGTCGAGCCACCCATCGCGACGTCGAGGGCGACCGCGTTGTCGAAGGCGGCGCGGCTGGCGACCGCGCGGGGCAGCACCGTGGCGTCGTCCCCGTCGTACCAGCGTTTGGCGATCTCGACGACGGTGCGGCCGGCCTCGACGAAGAGCGACCGGCGGGCGGCGTGGGTCGCCAGGGTCGACCCGTTGCCGGGCAGGGCCAGGCCGATCGCCTCGGTGAGGCAGTTCATCGAGTTGGCGGTGAACATGCCGGAGCACGAGCCGCAGGTGGGGCAGGCCGAGCGTTCGATCTGGTCGAGTTGGTCGTCGGTGACCGCCTCGTTGGAGGCGGCGATCATCGCGTCGATCAGGTCGATCTTGGAGTGCACGACTCCCTCGATCGCGACGGTCTTCCCGGCCTCCATCGGACCGCCGGAGACGAAGACGGTCGGGATGTTCAGCCGCAGTGCGGCCAGCAGCATCCCAGGGGTGATCTTGTCGCAGTTGGAGATGCAGACCAGGGCGTCGGCGCAGTGCGCGTTGACCATGTACTCCACCGCGTCGGCGATCAGTTCCCGGCTGGGCAGCGAGTAGAGCATGCCGCCGTGGCCCATCGCGATGCCGTCGTCCACGGCGATGGTGTTGAACTCCCGGCCCACCCCGCCGGACTCGGCTACCGCCTCGGCCACCAAGCCGCCGAGTTCCTTGAGGTGGACATGCCCCGGAACGAACTGGGTGAAACTGTTGGCGATGGCGACGATCGGCTTGCCGAAGTCGTCGTCGGTCATCCCGGTGGCCCGCCACAGGGCTCGGGCACCGGCCATCGTCCGACCGTGGGTGGAGGTCCTCGACCGCAGCTCAGGCATGCGTACCAGTCTGGCACCGCCGCGGGGGTGACCGGAGCCCGAGCCGGACGTGTCCCAACAGATGCGCATCCCGACCCCCCATACCCCGCGTTCATCCGGCAGAGTTGGGCTGTGTTGCTACCCACGAGTCGGCTTCGCGGCGCGGTGCGGAGCGGGCTCACCCGCAAGCCGGCTGCCATCCCGGCGGCGGGCGGCGCCCGCCGGTTGTCGGCGCGCCGCCCCGCGGCGTTTCTCCTCCTCGCCGTGGCCGCGGTCATCGGCCTGGTCGCGGTCGTGGCCGGCGTGGCGGTACTGCTGGCCGCTGCCGGGCAGCCCGAGTCGGTCCCCTCGGTCGGCTGGGCCGAGGTGGTCGCCCTGGCCACCGCGACCAGCGGGCTGCTCTTCGGAGCCGGGCTGCTCCGCCTCCCCGGCATGGCCCCCACCATCGGGGTGGCCACCCGGCTGTTGCTGGACGGGATGATCATCTCGACCGCGCTCTGGTTCGTGGGTTGGGTGCTCCTCGCCGAGCCGACCCGTCTGCTCGGATCCGCTCCGGCGGTCGGTGCGCCGATCCTGCTCGCCACCGCCAGCGCGGCGCTGATCGTGGGCCTCGCCACCGTCGTGGTGTTTCGGGTCTCGTCGCCGCGGCGCCGGCTCGCCGCGCTCGGCGCCGGTTCCGCCGCGACGACCGTCGGTGGGCTCGGCGTCGCCACCGGGCTGCTGATGGCTGAGGCGGGGTTGGCGTTCGGTGGCGCGACGGTGGCCGTCGCCGGCCTGCTGACCGTGGCGCTGGTGCTCCATGGGTTCGATCGTCCCTGCCAGTCGGACATCGACCCGACCCGGCGCGAGGGTGAGCACGCCGTCCTGCCGATCCTGGTGATGGCGGGCGCGGCGGCGTACCACCTGCTCCAGGATGGCCGCTTCGAACCGTGCGGCATGGCCGCTGCCAGCGTCGAGGTCTTCGCCCTGGTCGCCCGGCAGTACCTGACCCTGCACGACGTCCGCCGGTACGCGCGCCGGCTGGTCGAGGGGGAGGCGCACTTCCGGGAGTTGGCACACACCGACGCCCTGACCGGCCTGGCGAACCGGCGGGGACTGCTGCGGGCCCTGCACCGCTGCGCCGAGCAGGGCACCCCGTGCGTCCTGCTCCTGCTCGACCTGGACGGCTTCAAGAACGTCAATGATGTGCGTGGTCACGACGCCGGCGACGCCGTCCTGGCCGAGGTGGGCCGGCGGCTACGCGCCCCCCTGGGCTTCGGCGAGTTGGCGGCCCGGCTCGGCGGGGACGAGTTCGCCGTCCTGCTGCCCGGCTCGCCGGCCACCGTCGACCAGATGGGGGAGCGACTCCTCGGGGCGCTGGCGGCCGCGTACGAACTGCCCGAGGGGCCCGTCTTCCTCTCGGCGAGCATCGGCATCGCCGGTTGGGCCCGGCAACCCGATGTCGACCTGCTGCTGCGCCACGCCGACCTGGCCCTGCGCTACGCCAAGCAGCGCGGCAAGAACCGGATCGAGCGGTACGACGTCGCCTACGACCAGCTGTTGAGCCGGCGGGCCACGCTTGAGCACGAGCTGCGGGGGGCGATCGAGCGCGACGAGCTGCGGCTGGTGTTCCAACCGGTGGCGTCGCTGCCGTCGGTGCGCCCGGTCGGTGCCGAGGCGCTGCTCCGGTGGCGCCATCCGGAGCTGGGTGCGGTCCGCCCGGATGAGTTCATCCCGCTCGCCGAGGAGTGCGGCATGATCGCCAAGCTGGGGGCGTGGGTGTTGGACCAGGCCTGCCAGCAGCTCGCCCGTTGGCTCGCCGACGGGCATGACGTGTGGGTGTCGGTCAACGTCTCGCCGCGAGAGCTGCACGCCCCGGCCTACGTCGGTCAGGTCGCTGACGCGCTGCGGGCACATCGGGTTCCGCCGCAGCGCCTGGTGCTGGAGGTCACCGAGCACGCCGTCGCCACCGACCTGGACGAGCTGATCCGGCGGTTGACCGCGCTGCGCCGGACCGGGGTTCGGATCGCGTTGGACGACTTCGGCGCCGGCTACTCCTCCCTCGGCCAGCTTCGGCGGCTTCCGCTCGACATCCTCAAGATCGATCACAGTCTCGTCGCCGGGCATGAGCCGGTTCGTCCGGTGGACGCCGACGGCCCGGCATTCGCCCCGATGGTCGATATTGTCATGCGCCTGGGGCATCAGTTGGGTCTCGGGGTTATCGCCGAGGGGGTTACGACTCCGACCGCCCTGGCCGAAGTGGTCGCCGCGGGCTGCCACTTCGGCCAGGGCGCCCTCCTCGGCTGGGGGGTGCCGGCCGAGCACCTGGAGGCGATGTTGGTGGCGGCCACCTCGTCGCACGCCCCGCCGGTCGCCATAGCGATGCCGCCCGTGCTGGCCTCCGGCCCGCCGCTGCCCCGCCGGCCGCCGTCTCGGCCGGGGCCCGGGCAGCCGGTGCCGGAGTAGCCCGGTCGGGTAGCTGGTGCCGGCCGGAGCAGCCCGGGTCGAAACTGGCCGGGTCAGCCCCGGGATCGGTCGGTGGTGCCAACTGTCCCGGGGCGGAAGTTTGCGATCGATCCGTTAACCAGTATGTGGGATAGGTTGACTCATTGCTTGAGATCCGTCATGCTGTTCCCATGTCGTCGTACCGGTCGCTGCGAGTACTTACCTGAGCGCGCTCTCCCACTGAGAGTGCGCTGGCCCCGTGCATCCCGCACGCGGGCTTTTTTGTTGCCGTCAGATCCGCCGGGCGTTCCGCCGGCGTTCCACCGCAGAACCCACCGCACCCTCCAGCCGAAGGCTTGAACCGCCATGACGAGACCCACACCCGAGACCCTCGCCACCTCCGCCCGGCGGGCCCGCGCGGCCGTCGAGCCGCCCCGCGACGTCGACCGGCCCTGTGGGGCCACCCCGACCGTCCCGGCGGTACGCACCCCAGTCCCCGCCCCCGCCCAGGTCTCCGGTGCCGGCTCCCTCGTGCGCTCCCTCGAAGCGCTCGGTGTCGAGGTCATCTTCGGCATTCCCGGCGGGTCGATCCTGCCGGCGTACGACCCGTTGTACGACTCCACGGTCCGGCACATCCTGGTCCGGCACGAGCAGGGCGCGGGACACGCGGCCACCGGGTACGCGCAGGCGACCGGGCGGGTCGGCGTCTGCGTCGCCACCTCCGGGCCCGGTGCGACCAACCTGGTGACGCCGATCGCCGACGCCTACATGGATTCGGTGCCGCTGGTGGCGATCACCGGCCAGGTCGCCCGGCCGTCGATCGGGACGGACGCCTTCCAGGAGGCGGACATCCAGGGCATCACGCTGCCGATCACCAAGCACAACTTCCTGGTCCAGAGCGCCGAGGAGCTGCCCCGGGCGCTCGCCGAGGCGTTCCACCTCGCCGCGACCGGCCGGCCCGGCCCGGTTCTGGTGGACATCCCCAAGGACGTCCTCCAGGCGTCAACCGTCTTCGCCTGGCCGCCGACGCTCGACCTGCCCGGCTATCGGCCGACGCTGCACCCGCACGGAAAGCAGATCCGGGAGGCGGCCCGGCTGATGGCCATCGCCCGCCGACCGGTGCTCTACGTCGGTGGCGGGGTGCTCAAGGCCGGCGCGACCGACGGGCTGCGTCGGCTCGCCGAACTGACCGGGATTCCGGTGGTCACCACCCTGATGGCGCTCGGGGCGTTCCCCGACTCGCACCCGCAGCACCTGGGCATGCCCGGCATGCATGGGACGGTCGCAGCGGTCTATGGTCTGCAGAAGGCGGATCTGATCATCGCGCTGGGGGCGAGGTTCGACGACCGGGTGACCGGCCAGCTGGACTCGTTCGCTCCCGACGCGGCCGTGGTGCACGCCGACATCGACCCGGCCGAGATCGGTAAGAACCGGCACGCGGACGTGCCGATCGTGGGGGATGCCCGGCACGTCATCGACGAACTGGTCGGCGCGGTCACCGTCGAGCAGTCGGCCGGTCACCGGCCCGACCTCGACGACTGGTGGTCCCAGCTGCAGGAGCTGCGCAAGCGTTACCCGCTGGGGTACGACGAGCCAGCCGACGGCACGCTCTCCCCGCAGTACGTGCTCCGCCGGCTCGGCGAGATCGTCGGCCCGGAGGCGGTGTACGTGGCGGGCGTGGGCCAGCACCAGATGTGGGCTTCCCAGTTCATCTCGTACGAGAAACCACGTACCTGGTTGAACTCCGGCGGCCTCGGGACCATGGGGTACGCGGTGCCGGCGGCGATGGGCGCCAAGGTCGGCCGGCCGGAGACGGTGGTCTGGGGGATCGACGGCGACGGCTGCTTCCAGATGACCAGCCAGGAGCTGGCGACCTGTGCGCTGGAGGGCATCCCGGTCAAGATCGCTGTGATCAACAACGGCAATCTCGGAATGGTGCGGCAGTGGCAGGCTCTCTTCTACGGTGAGCGCTACTCCAACACCGAACTCGGCACCCACAAGCATCGCATTCCGGATTTCGTCAAGCTCGCCGAGGCGCTCGGCTGCGTCGGGCTGCGCTGTGAGACAGCTGAGGACGTCGACCAGACGATCGAGGCCGCGATGTCCATCAACGACGCCCCGGTGGTCATCGACTTCGTGGTCGGCAAGGACGCCATGGTGTGGCCGATGGTCGCCGCCGGCACCAGCAACGACGAGATCATGTTCGCCCGCGGTGTCCGGCCGGTCTTCGACGAGGACGAGGTGTAGTCATGGCCAACCACACCGGGCGCCGCAGGGGTCGGGAGAACCAGACGAGGAAGGCACCACTGTGACCATGCATACGCTCTCCGTGCTCGTGGAGAACAAGCCCGGGGTCCTGGCCCGGGTATCCGGGCTCTTCTCCCGGCGCGGCTTCAACATCGGCAGTCTCGCCGTGGGGGAGACCGAGAACCCGGATGTCTCCCGGATCACCATCGTGGTTAACGCCGATTCCTCTCCGCTGGAGCAGGTAACCAAGCAGCTCAACAAGTTGGTGAACATAATCAAGATCGTTGAGCTGGACCCTCAGGTGTCGGTGGCCCGGGAACTGCTGCTGGTGAAGGTCCGCGCGGACCGCAGCGCCCGCGGTCAGGTGCTGGAGACGGTGAACCTGTTCCGCGCCCGGGTCGTTGATGTCGCCCCGGAGACGCTGACCGTCGAAGCGACCGGCACCCCGGACAAGCTGGCCGCCCTGCTTCGCGACCTCGAGGCCTTCGGGATCAAGGAGATGGTGCAGTCCGGCACGGTCGCCATCGGCCGTGGGTCCCGCTCCATCACCGCCGGCCCGGCGCTTCGGGCCGCCTGATCCGTACCCCACCAGATCTCCGATCGGCCGCCGGGCGCGGCCGTACGAAAGGGAAGTCCATGAGCGTTGAGGTGTTCTACGACGACGACGCCGACCTGGGTCTGATCCAGGGCCGCACGGTCGCCGTGATCGGGTACGGCAGCCAGGGCCACGCCCACGCGCTGTCGCTGCGCGACTCCGGTGTAGCGGTGGTGATCGGTCTGCCCGCCGGGTCGAAGAGCCGGCCGAAGGCGGAGGAGCAGGGACTACGGGTGCAGACCCCGGCCGAGGCGGCGGCCGAGGCCGACATCATCATGATCCTCGCACCGGACACGGCCCAGCGGGCCCTCTACACCGAGTCGATCGCGCCGCACCTCACCGCCGGTAAGGCGCTCCTGTTCGGGCACGGATTCAACATCCGGTACGGGCTGATCACGCCGCCGGCCGATGTGGACGTGGCGATGATCGCCCCGAAGGGCCCCGGCCACCTGGTCCGCCGGCAGTACGTCGACGGCAAGGGCGTGCCCTGTCTGGTCGCCGTCGAGCAGGACGCCAGCGGCAGCGCGTTCGGCCTGGCTCTGGCGTACGCCAAGGCCATCGGTGGCACTCGGGCCGGCGCGATTAAAACCACCTTCACCGAGGAGACCGAGACCGACCTCTTCGGCGAGCAGGCGGTGCTCTGCGGCGGTGCGGCGGCGCTGGTGCAGACCGGCTTCGAGGTGCTCACGGAGGCCGGCTACGCCCCCGAGGTGGCCTACTTCGAGTGCCTGCACGAGCTGAAGCTCATCGTGGACCTCATGTACGAGGGCGGCATCGCTCGGATGCGGTACAGCATCTCGGACACGGCCGAGTACGGCGACCTCTCCCGTGGCCCCCGCGTCATCGACTCTCGGGTCAAGGAGCGGATGCGCGCGATTCTGGGCGAGATTCAGTCCGGTGAGTTTGCCCGGGAGTGGGTTGCCGAGGACGAAGCCGGCCGCCCCAACTTCGCCAAGTGGCGGGCGGAGGGCGCGGCGCATCCGATCGAGGAGACCGGCGGCAAGCTGCGCGCCATGATGAGCTGGGTTGACCGGCCCATCACCGAAACCGCCTGATTCGGTGTTCCCGGGCACCCTGGTGCGAGGGTTTCCGGGCACCACGGACGCCCGTGACCCGACGCTCTCCCTCCCCGGCGTTGGGTCACGGGCGTCCGGCTGCGCTTCGGCACCAACGGGCGGGTGCGCAGGCGGCCGTGCCGGACGGCCGCTGTGAGGGCACTCACGGGCGGGTGCGCAGGCGGCCGTGCCGGACGGCCGCTGTGAGGGCACTCACCCTGATCGCCGGAGCGCCGGCCCCGATCGGCCCCCTACGATCCCAGTTAGGTGCGTAGCCGACACCTGACGGCCATGGCCGGATTGCTGGCGGGGCGCAGTGCTGCCCCCGTCGCCCGGCCGACCGCTATAGACGACATTTAGAGGACCAATGAATCCTGTCGTACTGATCGCCGAAGAACTCGCCCCTGCCGCCATCGAGGTGCTCGCCCACGACTTCGACGTCCGACATGTGGATGGCACCGACCGCCCGGCCCTGCTCTCGGCGCTCTCCGACGCTGATGCGGTCATCGTCCGCAGTGCGACCCGAATCGACGCCGAGGCGATCGCCGCGGCACCACGACTCAAGGTGGTCGCCCGGGCGGGTGTCGGCCTGGACAACGTCGAGGTGCCGGCGGCCACCACCCGCGGCGTCATGGTCGTCAACGCCCCCACCTCCAACATCGTCTCCGCGGCCGAGCAGGCAGTCGCCCTCCTGCTCGCGGTCGCGCGGAACACCGCCAGCGCCAGCACGGCGCTGAAGGTCGGGGAGTGGAAGCGGTCGAAGTACACCGGGGTGGAGGTGCAGGGCAAAACCGTCGGGGTGGTCGGCCTCGGGCGCATTGGTGTCCTCTTCGCGCAGCGGATCGCTGCGTTCGGCACTCGGCTGATCGCCTACGACCCCTACATCCAGCCGGCGCGGGCGGCCCAACTCGGCGTCCGTCTCGTCGGCCTGGATGAGCTGCTGCGGCAGAGCGACTTCATCTCCATCCACCTGCCGAAGACGTCGGAGACGATGGGTCTGATCGGGGAGAAGGAGTTGGCGATCGTCAAGCCCGGGGTGCGGATCGTCAACGCCGCCCGGGGTGGCCTCGTGGACGAGCAGGCCCTCGCGGATGCCATTGCCGAGGGGCGGGTCGCCGGGGCCGGCGTTGACGTGTACGCCAAGGAGCCCTGCACCTCATCACCGCTGTTCGCCTTCGACAACGTGGTGGCGACCCCGCACCTAGGTGCCTCCACGCACGAGGCGCAGGACAAGGCGGGTCTCGCCGTGGCCCGCAGCGTGAAGCTGGCGTTGAAGGGTGAGTTCGTGCCGGACGCGGTGAACGTGCAGACCGGTGGCGTGGTCGCCGAGGATGTCCGGCCGCTGCTGCCACTGGCCGAGAAGCTCGGCCGGGCCTTCACCGCGGTGGCCGGTGGGATCGCCGCGAGCGTCACCGTCGACGTGCGGGGCGAGGTGGTCAGCAACGATGTCTCGGTGCTCAAGCTCGCGGCGACCAAGGGGCTGTTCAGCTCGGTGGTGGAGGAGCAGGTCACCTACGTAAACGCCCCACACCTGGCGGCCGAGCGCGGGGTGGAGGTGTCGCTGGTCACCCGGCCCGAGACGGCTGAGGAGACGCTGTTGGTCACCATCCGTGGAGCCCTGCCGGACGGCCGGACGGTGAGCGTCTCCGGTACCAGCGTCACCGGTGTCCGGGACGTCAACAAGCTGACCGAGGTGGACGGCTTCGACGTGGAGATCGGGGCGGAGGGCATTCTCGTCTTCCTCCGTTACGCCGACCGGCCCGGTGTGGTTGGCGCGGTCGGCACCCTACTCGGGGAGGCCGGCGTCAATATCGCCGCGATGCAGGTGGCCCGTCGGGAGGCCGGCGGGGAGACGCTGATGACCCTCACCGTTGACCAGGCGCTCGGCGCCGATCTGCTCACCTCGGTCGCCGAGTCGGTCGGTGCGACCTCGGCCAGCGCTGCCGACCTGCGGGAGGAGTGACCGCGAGCCGGGGAGGGCCCGCCCGGCGGGCCCTCCCCGGCGTAGGCGGTCCACTCCGTCGATCCAATAGCAACGGCGCGTCCGGACGCACCGGGGCGGTCAAGCGTCGGTGTGGTGGGGCGGTGGATAGACCGAGCCATCCTGGACGTCGAAGAGCATCAGCCGGTGTTCACCGGCCAGCCGCTCGATGTCCAGGAGCACCTGGTCTGCACAGGTCGGATGCAGATTCAGCTCGATGTGGTCGCCGGCGGTGTGTAGTGGCGTCTTCGCCCAGGGGGTGTCCGCCCCGCCCGGCCGTTCCGGATAGGCGGCGGTGATCGCCCGATAGAATCCGACGACCCGGGGGTCGGGCTGGCGATCGCTGTGCTGGCCTGCTCGGCACCGCCGCACGGCCGTTCGTACGTCCTCGGGCGTTGCCCCGGGTGCCAGGGCCCACACGCTTAGATCGAAACTCACGGCGGACAGCGTGCCATTTGTCGTTCGCCATGTCGAAGTCGCCCTACCCCCAACCAGCCCATACTCCTGTCAGGAGGGTCTGCAGTAGATCCTCTTGCGTGGAGTTATGTCAATTCGCTAGCGTACCGATGCGGTTACTGGCTGAGTCCGTGACGTGGGCCCGTCTTCGGGTGACGAGGTCGACGTCTGGCCTGGCTGGTCCGCACCCCTCGGGTGCGCGAGCCACGCGCAATCGTCGCTGACCGGCCCTCACGGTAGTTGCCGAGACTGTGGGGGCCGATCGTGAGCCCCGGCGGGGTGGCGCGGGGGTGACGCGGCGGAGCGCCGATCAGCGGCGGTGGGCGTGCAGGACCCGGTAGTCCGTCTCACTGTGGAACCAGGACAGCCCGGCCGGACCCGCGGCGTAGAGCGCGGTGGCGTAGGCGTCGGCGACGGCGAGGTCCGGCCCGACGACGGTGGCGGCGATGAACTGGTCGGCCGGTTCCCCGGTGTGCGGATCCACCACGTGCCCCCGTCGTCCGGTCACCCCGGAGGTGCCGATCCCCCCGGCGGTCATCTCCAACACCAGCGGTGCTTGGCGCCGGTTGGTGGGGTGGTGCACGGCGACCCGCCACGGTCCCCCGTGCGCGGCGTGCCCACGTACGACGAGGTCGGCGCCGGTGAGTACGGCATAGTCGTGGACGCCTGCGGCTCGTAACCGGGCTGCGGCCTTTTCTACCGCCCAGCCGCCCAGGAGTCCTCCCGGGTCGAAGCCGCCGGGCACTGCCCAGGCGTCGAACCAACCGTCGGTCGCGGCCCGCATCGCGGTGCAGCGGCTCACCAGGTCGGTCAGCGGCGGGTACGACTCGGGGCTGACCTCCCCGCGCCGTAACCGGGACACCAGACTCTCCGGCCGGTTTGGTCCGTAGGCCAGGTCGATTGCGCGTAGCTCCGCGACCGCGTCCCGGAGCGCCGCGCCGACGCCCCGGTGACCAAGCCAGTCCGGTGCGTTGAACAGCAACGTGTACTCGGCGATGGTGGTGCGGACGGTGTGCGTGACGGCGATTCGTTCGCCGGTTGCCGGACCCGCTCCGCCGACCCGCCGCTGGTGGCCACCGAGGCGAAGGTCCGGACGTGGCTGCGGGCGGAGTAGCGAGGAGCCGCTCCAGCGGCTGCGCTGCTGTTCGTCGATCCTCATTCTCATCCCGCCTCCCGGCCGACGGCCCCGTTGCGTCGCGGCGTTGGTGTGGACCCTGGCCTGTGGTCCGTGGCCCCGCTGCTGACCAGGATAGGCAGCGGAGATCACCGCTGAATGAATGTCACCTGGAAGCCTCCTGTACATCCGATTTCCCGAATGATGGAAGGGTCGTACCGGTGTTCGGGACTGGGGCGTAGGCTCGGAGCCGAGCGAGCGAGGCAAGGAGTCGACGTGGCACGAATCGCGGTGGTCGCTGGGGACGGAATCGGCCCCGAGGTGGTCGCACAGGCCCGCAAGATCATCGATGCGGTGGTCCCGAACGTGCAGGCCACCGAGTACGACCTGGGTGCCGCGCGCTACCGCCGCACCGGCGAGGTGCTGCCCGATTCGGTCCTCGCGGAACTGGCGGGGCACGACGCCATTCTGCTGGGTGCGGTCGGTGACCCGAGTGTCCCGCCCGGTGTGCTGGAGCGGGGTCTGCTGCTGCGGCTGCGGTTCGCCTTCGACCAGTATGTCAACCTGCGCCCCGCCCGGCTCTGGGCCGGCACGAGCGGCCCCCTCGGTGGCGTCAAACCCGGCGAGGTCGACCTGGTGGTCGTCCGCGAAGGCACCGAAGGGCTGTATGCCGGCGCGGGCGGCGCACTGCACCGCGGTACCGCGGCCGAGATCGCCACCGAGGAGAGCCTGAACACCCGGCACGGGGTCGAGCGGGTGATCCGGGACGCCTTCAACCGCGCGGAACGGCGGGAACGGCGCAAGGTCACCCTGGTGCACAAGACCAACGTGCTCACCCACGCCGGCTCGCTCTGGGCTCGCACCTTCGCGGACGTCGCCGCCGAACACCCAGACGTGGCCACCGAATACCAGCATGTTGACGCCGCCGCGATGTTCCTGGTGACCCAGCCCCAACGGTACGACGTGCTGGTCACCGACAACCTCTTCGGTGACATCCTCACCGACATCGCCGCCGCCGTCACCGGCGGAATCGGCCTCGCGGCCAGCGGCAGCATCAACCCGGAGCGGGCCTACCCGTCGATGTTCGAGCCGGTGCACGGCTCCGCGCCGGACATCGCCGGTCGCGGTCTGGCCGACCCGGTGGCAGCGGTACTCTCCGCCGCGCTCCTGCTCGACCAGCTCGGTCACGCCGAACCGGCAGCCCGGATCACCGCCGCCGTGGCGGCGGAGTTGGCCGGGCGGGTGCCGGGCGCGCCGATTCGCACCGCCGAGGTCGGCGATCGGCTGGCAGGTCACGCGGCTGGCTGAACCGTGAGCCGTGGCCGTCGCCCTCGCCGTGGTCGTGCCGGACCGTGAGCCGCTTCCGCGGCCCGTATTCAGTCACGGTGGGTAGGCGGTCGACAACCCGGTCAACGTCCCGGTGGGCAGCCGGTATGAGCCACCCGGGCGGCGGTCCTGCGGCCGGTACCCGGTCCGAGCGGGCGTCCCCGGGTGCCGCTACCCGCTGAACGACCGTTCGGGGTAAGTTTGCTCGCACCAGCTCGGCACGCGGGGTCGCATGCCGTCGTCATCCATTCCAGGGAGGTCAGCGCGATGAGCGGTGGTGACAAGCTCGATTTCGAGATCCGTCCGAATTCCGCGCCGGTATCCGTAGCGGACCGGGCCGCGCTGCTGGCCAACCCGGGCTTCGGGCGGGTCTTCACCGACCACATGGTTACTATCCGCTATGCCGCCGGGAAGGGCTGGTACGACGCCCGGGTCGAGGCGCGGGCGCCGATCCCGATGGACCCGGCCGCCGCGGTCCTGCACTACGCCCAGGAGATCTTCGAGGGCATGAAGGCGTATCGCACCGCCAGCGGTGGCGTGACGATGTTCCGGCCGTACGCCAACGCCGCCCGGTTCGCCGCGTCCGCCCGGCGGATGGCGATGCCCGCCCTGCCCGAGCAGACCTTTGTCGACTCGCTGCACCGGCTGATCGAGGTGGACCGGGACTGGATTCCCGAGGGGGAGGACGGCAGCCTCTACCTGCGGCCGTTCATGTTCGCCAGCGAGGTCTTCCTCGGTGTGCGGCCCGCCAACGAATACCTCTACGCGGTGATCGCGTCCCCGGTCGGTACATACTTCTCCGGTGGGGTGAAGCCGGTGACCGTCTGGGCCTCGCCGGAGTACACCCGGGCCGCGCCCGGGGGCACCGGCGCGGCCAAGTGCGGCGGCAACTACGCCAGCTCGCTGGTCGCCCAGGCAGAGGCGATCGAGCACGGCTGCGACCAGGTCGTCTTCCTGGACGCGGTGGAGCGCCGCTTCGTTGAGGAACTGGGCGGTATGAACCTCTTCTTCGTCTACGACGACGGCACCCTGGTCACCCCGCCGCTGACCGGGACCATCCTGCCCGGCATCACTCGGGAGTCGGTGCTCACGCTCGCTGCCGAAGCCGGCCACCGGGTGGCGGAGCAGCCGATCTCGTTCGCCGACTGGCAGGCCGACGCGGCGAGTGGTCGACTGCGCGAGGTCTTCGCCTGCGGTACTGCCGCGGTGATCAATCCGGTCGGCGCGGTCCGCTCGCCTGACGGTGAGTTCCGGATCGGTGGCGGTGAACCCGGCCCGGTCACCATGACCCTGCGCCAGCAACTCGTCGACATCCAGCGAGGCAAGGCCGCGGATCCGCAGAACTGGGTCCACCACGTGCTCTGAGGGTTGCGGCTACTCCAGCAGGTGGCCGCGGAGCGCGGCCACCTGGGCGTCGGTGACGCCCGCGTGGCGCAGGTAGCCCTCGACCGTGCCGTAACGGTCGCGCAGTTCGGCGAGGAAGAGCAGCATCGCCTCCTTGGGGCAGCTCAGCGGCGGCAGCGCCGGGTGTATCGCCCGGCCCGTCGTCGCGAACCAGGCCCGGAAGCGCTCGCCCGCTGCGGTGCTCAACGCGTAGTCCGTGGCGATGTCAGCATCGGAGACGCCCAGCACGGCCAGGGTGAGACCGCAGACGATGCCGGTTCGATCCTTGCCGGCGACGCAGTGCACCAGCAGCGGGGCGTTGGTCTCGTCCGCGATCAGTCCGATCGCGGCGGCCAGGCCGGCGGTGCCAGTCGAGGCCAGGTCGGCGTACCGGTCGGCGAGATAGCGGGCAAGGTCAGCGCCGGGCTGGTACGGGGTTTTGTCCCATTCAGCATGCTCCGGGTGGATGTGCCGCCAGGTCAGCCCCGCGAAGTCCGGGATCCGGCCATCCCGCTCCACCTCGTACGGCCGGCGCAGGTCGAGCACGGTGCGGACGCCGAACGCGGCGAACGCCGTCCGATCGGCACCAGCCAGGCGGTGCGGGGTGTCTGAGCGAAAAAGCCGGCCACTTCGGACGGCGCGCCCGTCGTGGCCGGCGAGCCCGCCGACGTCGCGGAAGTTGAACAGCGTGTCGAATTGCGCTACTTCAATCGAGTCCACTCTGACACGGTAGCGGTAGACCCACCGCCCGTGTTCCTAATGATCATCGCTCTCGTGCCGTGCCCGGTGGGATGGCTGAGTACGTGTCGCCGTAGTAGCCACCGAGCCGGTCCCGGTATGCCGGGTCGGTGTCCGCGGTCTCGTCGTACTCCGGTGCGGCCTTGATCTGGTCCTTGCTCCGGTCGACGTGGACCTTCCGGGTGTTGTGGTCAACGTGGTTGACGGTGCCGGCGGGGAGCATGACCCGGCGACCGAAGAACCACGGGCCGGTGTCCACCACGAGGTAGCTGGAGTTGACCGCGTGGCTGGCCTGGTCCACCTTCCCGACTCCACCGTCACTCGCCTCGACCTGGTAGCCCGCCAGGTCGATGTCGGTCACGGTGGTCTCGGCGCGGTATCGCCACGGGTCGAAGGCGCTGCCGGGCGGGCCGTCGGGGTTGCTGCTCGGACCGTCGGTGCCGGGTGGGCTCGGCGTCGGACGGGCCGGATGTGGGTCGCGCCGTGCCATGGCGTCTCCTTCCACCCCTGGGCGGTCCGGTCGGCGTCGGGGCACCGTCGGGTGGTACCCGGTGTCGAGCTGGGTACACCGCCGTCACGGCGACCACGGGGACCACGGCGGGAAGGCTGCGCCACGGAACCGGCGGGGCGACGCCGACGACCTCCGAAAGTCGTCCCGGAATGCGGATTTGGGTGCCCCGCCGGGCCCGTGGCTGGCAGAGTGAGCTCCGTGCACCACACCGTCATGATTATTCACCGATAGCGCGCCGGCCTCCCGTCCCGCCGAGCGCGCAGACCTCCCACGTTCGTGGGGGGTCTTTTTGTTGCCGCAGAGAGGATCCTGATGACCTTCCAGGTCTACGACACGACCTTGCGCGACGGCGCCCAGCGCGAGGGGCTCAGCTATTCGGTGGCCGACAAGCTCGCGGTGGCCCGGCTCCTCGACGAGTTCGGGGTGGGCTTCATCGAGGGCGGGTGGCCGGGGGCGGTGCCGAAGGACACCGAGTTCTTCCGCCGGGCCCGTACCGAACTCCACCTGCGTCACGCGGTGCTGGTGGCCTTCGGCGCCACCCGGCACGCCGGCCGACAGGTCGACGACGACCCGCAGGTGCGCAGCCTGCTCGCCGCCGAGACCCCCGCCGTCACGCTGGTCGCCAAGGCCGACCTGCGGCACGTGCGGGGGGCCTTACGCACCTCCGCCGACGAGAACCTGGCGATGGTCCACGACACCGTGACCTACCTGGTGGCGCAGGGGCGACGGGTCTTCGTCGACGGGGAGCACTTCTTCGACGGCTACCGCGACGACCCCGGCTACACCTCGTCGGTGGTCGAGACCGCACTCGCCGCCGGCGCCGAGCGGTTCGTGCTCTGTGACACCAACGGCGGCATGCTCCCCTCCCAGGTCACCGCCGTGATCGCCGACCTCACCGCCCGGCTTGAGGTGGCACCCGGGCAACTCGGCATCCACACCCAGGACGACACCGCCTGCGCGGTCGCCAACACCATCGCCGCGGTGGAGGCGGGCGTGCGGCACGTGCAGGGCACCGCCAACGGGTACGGCGAGCGACCCGGCAACGCCGACCTCTTCGCCGTGGTGGCGAACCTGCAACTCAAGCTCGGGCTGCCAGTCCTGCCCGAGGGCTGCCTGGAGCAGATGGTGCGGGTGTCCCGGGGCATCGCCGAGCTCGCCACCACCGCCCCCGACGACCACCAGGCGTACGTCGGGGCCGCGGCCTTCGCCCACAAGGCGGGGCTGCACGCGAGTGCGATCAAGGTGGATCCGTTGTTTTACAACCACATCGACCCGCAGCTGGTGGGGAACCGGATGCGCATCCTCGTCACCGAGATGGCCGGCCGGGCCAGCATTGAACTCAAGAGCCGGGAGCTGGGCCTCGACCTGGCCGACCACCCGGAGACCCTGACCCGAATCGCCAAGCGGGTCAAGGAGTTGGAGGCCGAGGGCTGGTCGTTCGAGGCTGCCGACGCCTCGTTCGAGCTGCTGGTCCGCTCCGAGCTGCCGGACGCGGCGCCACCCCGACCGTTCACGCTGGAGTCCTACCGGATCCTGGTCGAGCACCGCGAGGACGGCGCAGTGGTCTCCGAGGCGACCGTCAAGATCCGGGTACGCGGCGAGCGGGTGATCGCCACCGCGGAGGGGAACGGCCCGGTCAACGCCCTCGACGAGGCGCTACGCTCCAGTCTGGTCCGGCACTACCCCGAGCTGCGCGACTTCGAGTTGGCCGACTACAAGGTGGGGATTCTGGCCGGCAGCCACGGCACCGGGGCGGTGACCCGGGTGCTGGTGGAGACGTCGGACCGCAACGGTCGGGACTGGACCACGGTGGGGGTGCACCCCAACGTGGTGGAGGCGAGTTGGGACGCGTTGGTCGACGCGCTGACCTACGGGCTGGACCAGGCCCGGGGCGGACGGTCCTGACTCAACCCGCCGGCGGGAGGCGGAGTTCGGTGAAGACCGCGCGGTGGTCGCTGCCCGGGATCGCGTACACTGCGGCGGCCCGGACCGCGATCCGCCGGTCCACCAGCACATGGTCGATGGTCACCGGCGGAATCAGGTCCCCGTCGTACGGCCCCCAGGTGCCGGTGAGCCCGGTCCCGGCAGCGTCCGCCGCGTCCACGTACCCGGTGTCCAGCAGGGCGCGCAGCGGGGCGTGGTCGAGGGTGGCGTTGAAGTCGCCGGCGAGGATCCGGAGCTGCCCGTCCGGGGTGGCGGGGGGCTGGGCGGCGAGGTCTCGCCGCCAGCTTCCGACCTGGTCGAGCGCGTACGGTGCGGCGGGGTGCACCGACTCGACCTGGACCGGCGGCGCCGCCGGGACGGCGACGGTTCCGTACGCCTGGAGGAAGCCCCAGCCGTTGCTGTTCTGCCGGACGCCACCCGCGCTGATCGGGTAGCGCGCGTACAGCCCGGAGCCGAGGGTCCCCTCGACCGGGTGTAGTTCCCGGTACGGCAGGAGCTGGTCGAGCCCCAACCGGTCCAGCTCGGCCGCGATCGCCGGGGTGAACTCCTGGACAGCCAACACTTCCACCGAGTGTCGCCGGACGAGGTCAACCAGCGCCTCGGCGTCGGCGGAGCCGGCCAGCAGGTTGGCCGTCAGCAGCCGAACCGGCGGGCCGGTGACGGCCGGCGGGGTGGACTCGAACGTCCGCGGTGCCACCACGGCGACCAGAGCCACCGTCGTCACCGCCGCCACCGCCGCCGGCCGCCAGCGTCGCAACACGAGGAGCAGGATCAGGGGGAGCAGGCTGCCCGCGGCGGCGTACGGGGTGAAGGCCAGCAGCTGGACCAGGGGTCCATGGTCGAGGCCGAGCAGGCGGACGGCCGCCCAGGTGGCACCCGGGGTGACGGCCAGCCAACAGGCCACGGTCGTTGCCGCCGGTCGCCGGCGCTTGCTACCTGTATCCGCCACGGCAGCAGCCTAGGGCACGGCCTGCCCAGCCATTCGCCGATGTTGCCGAATGCCTTCAGCCTCTAAGAGGACGTCTGATTCACGTATTTTGTGTGTGTTGTGGTTGTAGTGGTTCTCGCCAGGTTGGGGTGGTTTCGGCGGTGAGGCGTTTGGCGAGGTTGTCGATCATGGCGAGGGTGATCATGCTGGCGGAGTTGTCGGGTCGTGCTTCATAGTCGCGGACGAGTCGGCGGTGGTGCATGAGCCAGCCGATGGTGCGTTCGACGACCCATCGCCGTTTGACCACGCTGAAGCCTTTGGCCTGGGGGTCTTTGGTGACGGTCTCGACGTCGACGCCGAGTGCGGCGCCGTGTTCGACGACGCGGTTTTTGAAGC
>NZ_AXVR01000008.1 GCF_000484695.1 Salinispora cortesiana
GGGTGGCGTTCGGTGTGGTAGGTGTCGAGCAGGTCGGGCGGCGCCCAGCCGTGCACCGCCGCCGCCAGCTTCCAGCCCAGGTTCACCGCGTCCTGCAAGCCAGCGCTGAGTCCCCACGCCGCCAGCGGCGGCATCTCGTGCGCCGCGTCGCCGGCCAGGAAGACCCGGCCCCGCCGGTACTCCTCGGCGACCGCGGCCGCGTTGCCGCAGGCCCACAACCACGGTGCCGACCCGTGGTGCAGGGACTCACCGGTGAGGCGTTGCCACGCATCGGCGACCTCGGCAAACGTCAGCGCGTCCGGATCTGGGTTCGGCGGTAGTCCTCGGTCGTGGAGCACGATGCGGTAGCGACCGTCCCCCAGTGGCGTGCACACCACCATGCCGCCGCCGGGCCGGCGTTCGCCGATCGGACGAGGGCGTAACTCGACTCCGGTGATCTCCGCGGTGTACATGCCCCGGGTGGCTGCGGGGCCGGAGGCTTTGATCCCGGCCAGCGCCCGGACGGTGCTCCGCGCGCCATCACAGCCGACCAGGTAGTGGGCCCGCACCTCAGTGCCTCCGCCTGGCTCGTCGAAGGTCGCGACGACGCCGTTGCCCGTTTCCCGCACGCCGGTGAGCTCGTGTCGCCGTACTATCGGAACGCTCTGTTCGGCCAGCCAGTCCGCCAGCATCTGCTCGGTGCGGGCCTGCGGCAGGCCCAGGATGCCGCTGTGGTCGTCGTTGAGCCGGCTGAGGTCGATGCGTACGCCGCCGAAATGTCCCATCGGACCCCAGCGGATGCCGCCCAACCGTGCGAGTAGGCCGCGCTGGTCCAGTGATTCGGCGGCACGCCGGTTGAAGCCGAGAGCACGGGACTCGCCGGTGGCGGCGGCGAGGCGGTCGTACACCCGTACCCGCGCGCCGCCCAGGTGCAGTTCAACGGCGAGCATCAGGCCGACCGGCCCCGCACCCACCACGATCACGTCGGTTTCCATTCCCCGGACCTTTCCGCCTCGCGGCCGGATAATCGCGACGCCAAAGTATCCGCCGACGCCCCTCGGATCAATGGTGACCGACGGTTGGCGGTAATTGTTCGACTGCGGATTTCGCTCGGTTGAACCAACGCTATTGCGCGGCAATTTCAGAGATGCCGCATTTGCGGTTGGCCGTTCAGCATGGACGCGACAGTGCGACGGAAAGGAATTGTGGACGTGCCGGTCGAGAAGATCGCGCTGATCACTGGCGCGAACAAGGGAATCGGGTACGAGATCGCGCGTCAGTTGGGGGAGCGAGGGCATACCGTCCTGGTCGGGTCCCGGGACGAGACCCGGGGTAGGCAGGCGGTGGACTCCCTGGCGGCCCAGGGCATCAGGGCAGTACCGGTGCGCCTGGACGTGACGGATCCGACCTCGATCTCGGCGGCTGCGGCGGAGATCGAGCAGCGCTATGACCGCCTGGACATCCTGGTCAACAACGCCGGCATCGCCGGTACCGCCACCGGTGTGCCCAGCACGGTACGCGTCGATGACCTCCGCCAGGTGTACGAGACCAATGTCCTCGGGGTGGTGTCCGTGACCAACGCCGTGCTTCCGCTGCTGCGTCGGGCGGTGGCCGGGCGGGTGGTCAACGTCTCCAGCCACCTGGGCTCCCTGACCCTGAACTCGCAGTTGGACTCGCCGCTGGCTGGCGTCAACCTGATCGCATACCAGTCCTCGAAGACCGCCCTGAACGCGATCACTGTGGCGTACGCCAAGGAACTGCGGGGCACGCCGATCAAGGTGAACGCGGCGAGCCCTGGCATGGTGGCCACGGACCTCAACGGCCACCGGGGAAACCAGACTCCCGCGGAAGGCGCGGCGATCGCGGTCCGGCTGGCGTTGCTGGACGAGGCGGGGCCTTCCGGCTGCTGCCTCTCCGCGGCCGGCGTCGTGCCCTGGTGACCGAACTTCCTCGCGGACACCGGCGGGTGTGCGCGCTGCGCAAAGGAGCAAACGTGCCGACAGATGGGGCGATTCTGGTGCTGGGCGGTACCGGCCGACAGGGCGGGGCGACGGCGCGCGAACTACTGCGCCGCGGACGGACGGTACACGTCCTGGTCCGGGATCCGGGCAAGCCCGCGGCCCGGGCACTGGCGGCCGCGGGTGCCGTACTGGTCCCCGGCGATCTCGACGACGAGGCGTCGTTGGCAGCGGCGATGACCGGAGTGCACGGGGTGTTCAGCGTCCAGACGTTCCGGACCCCGGGCGGTGTGGTCACCGAGCAACGGCAGGGTAGGGCGGTAGCCGATGCCGCGGCTCGCACCGGCGTGGGGCACCTGGTCTACAGCTCCGTCGGGGGCGCGGAGCGCGCCAACGGCGTTGACCACTTCGCGAGCAAGTGGCAGGTCGAGCAGCACATCCAGCAGCTGGGCATCCCGGCGACGGTACTGCGGCCCACCATGTTTCACGAGGTCTTTCACGACACCGGTCCGCGGCTGGTCGACAGCGGGCTGGTCCTCGGCCTGTGGCTGCAACCCGAGGTGCCGTTGCAGCTGATCGCGACCAGCGACATCGGTGCCTTCGCGGCGGACGCCTTCGACGACCCGGACAGCTGGCTGGGCCGGCAGGTGGAGCTCGCCGGTGACGAACTCGCCGGACCCGAGATGGCGGCGGCGTTTGGGCGGGTCGCTGGCCTGCCGGCGCGCTACGAGCAGTTGCCGCTCGGTCCGCTCCGCGTCGCCCGTCCAGATCTGGCGGCCATGTTCGACTTCTTCAACGACGGGGGATACCGCGCTGACCTGCCGGCGCTGCGCCGGATTCGGCCGGACCTGGTCAGCTTAGAGGCGTTCCTCCGGTCCACCTGGACGGCGCCGGGGCCGGGTCAGTGAGCGACGGCGGGCCGGCGCCCCCGGCCGGGCTGCCGGCACCCGTCCCGGTGCCGGCAGCCCGTGTGGTTGCGGTCAACCGATGATCGGACCCTGGGTACGACTGCGCTTGAGCTCGAAGAACCCGTCGGTCGTGGCCAGCGCCAGCACGCCGTCCCAGAGCCGGAGTGCGGCGGCGCCCCGTGGTGTCGGCGACACCACCGGACCGAAGAACGCCACGTTCCGCACTGCGATCACCGGCGTGCCGACATCGGCGCCGACGCGGCCGAGGCCGTCGTCGTGACTGGCGCGTAGCGCCCCGTCGTACTCAGTAGAACTCGCTGCTGCAGCCAGCTCGGGATCCAGGTTCGCGGCGACCAGCGCCGCCTCGTGGGTGGAACGCTGCCGGGGGGCGTTCTCGAGGTGAAGCCGAGTGCCCAGCTCGGTGTACAGCCGGCCCAACGCGGGGGCACCGTACTTCTGCTCGGCGGCGACGCAGACCCGCACCGCCTCCAGCGCGCCCTGCATCCCGCTCCGGTAGCGCTCTGGCAGGTCGTCGCGTCCTTCGTTGAGCAGCGTCAGGCTCATCACGTGCCAACATGGCGTGATCGGCCGCTGCTTCGCGACCTCGAGCAGCCACCGGGAGGTGATCCAGGCCCAGGGACAGGTCGGGTCGAACCAAAAATCTACGGGGGTACGGACATCGTCCGACATCACTGGACTCCTTCAGCCCTCGGCGGCCCAGCGATAGAACCGGGTGGCCAGGGCGTCCGTGGGGGAACGCCAGGTGGCTGGGTCGTAGGGCTGGATGAACGGCTTCAGATCGTCGCTGATCTGGCGGAAGCGGGGGTCGGTGCGGGCCTGGGCGATCCGCTCGCCGCCGTACTCGCCGTCGAAGTCCTGCAGGTGGAAGTAGAGCCCTTGGTAGTGGAACAGCTCGCGGCGTCGGGTGCCCATGCGGTGCGGCATCTCGGTTCCGTCGAACGCGCCGAAGAGTTCGGCGACCTCCGCCGACCACTGCGGACGCATTCGACCGACGATTAGGGTGCTGTACATTGTCGCGTCACCGCCCTTGGCTGCGAGATCAGTAGTTTCCGAGGCCGCCACAGACGTTGATCGCCTGCGCGGTGACCGGAGCGGCCGCGTCGCTGACCAGGTAGCCGACGAGGCCGGCGACCTCCTCGGGGGTGGAGTAGCGACCCAGTGGGATCTTCGCCTGGAATCGCTCCAGGATCTCCGCCTCGGTCGTCTCGAAGTGCGCGGCGTACCCCTGCCGTACCCGCTGCGCCATCGGCGTCTCGACGTAGCCGGGGCAGACCGCGTTGACCGTGACCCCGGTCTTCGCGAGCTCCAGCCCCAGCGCCTTGGTGAAGCCGACTACCCCGTGCTTGGACGCGGAGTAGGGCGCGGCGAGCACCACCCCCTGCTTACCCCCGGTTGACGCGATGCTGATGATCCGTCCCCAACCGCGCTCCAGCAGCTGTCCCGACCGGAGTACCTCACGGGTGACCCGGAAGACGCTGTTCAGGTTGGTTTCGACGACGTCGTACCAGAGCTTGTCCTCAATGGTGGCGGTCACCCCGCCGCCGCTGCGCCCGGCGTTGTTTACCAGGACGTCAACGTGTCCGTACCGCGCGACTGCGGCGCCCACGAGGCGCTCGACGTCGGCCTGACGCCGGACATCCGCGACAGTGCCGGCGGCCTGGTGGCCGCCGGCCCGCAGTTTGCCGACCGTCTCCTCGACGGTCTCCGGAGTTCGCGCACAGAGGAAGACCTTGAGGCCGCAGCGGGCGAGCGTCTCCGCGACCGCCAAGCCGATTCCACTGGTTCCACCGGTGATCAGCGCTACTCGCTGTTCGTTCTCCGCCATGGGGTTGCCTTTCCCGAATACGGTGTCGCGGCAGTATGTCAACGATTTGCGAAATGTCGCTCGAGCCTCGGTGGAAAGCGCTGTTCCAACCGCGTCAACTCGTCAGTTGAACGACCTGGTGGGGCTTGCGACCAGAAAACGACGCGGCCTATCGTCTGGCATCTCACTATCGCCTCGGAGGAAAAGGATTATGTCCGCAGTACCTGCCGCTCCCGTGGTGCGGGACAATTCCGCCGCCTACCTATTACTTGACCTGATCCAGGGCTCGGTGATCACTCAGGCGATCTCGGTCGCGGCCAAGCTCGGCGTCGCCGATGTTCTCGCCGCCGGCCCGTTGCCGGCTGAGGAGATCGCCAAACGCGTGGACTCCGATCCGGAGGCGACCTATCGGCTGCTGCGTACGCTCTCCGGCTGCTCGGTGTTCGCGCTGCGACCGGATGGCCGTTTCGCGCTGACCCCGATGGGCGAGGCACTGCGCGATGATGCGCCAGATTCCATGCGTGGCATAGCGATGCTCATGGGGCATCCGCTGCTCTGGGAGGAGTGGGGGCACCTGATCGAGTCGGTGCGCACCGGGGCAGCCAGCCTGCCGAAACTGCGGGGCATGGGCGCCTTTGAGTTTCTGATGGCGAATCCGGCGTACGCGGCCGAGTTCTTCCAGGGCATGGGGAGCCTCTCCGGCGCGGAGACCGCCCCCGTGCTCGCCGCGTACGACTTCTCGCGGTTCCGTACCGTGGTGGATGTCGTCGGTGGACGTGGCACGCTGCTGGCCGGCATCCTCGCCCAGACCGGGGGCTCCCGCGGAATCCTGTTCGACAACGAGGTCGCCACCGCGGACGCACCAGCGGTCTTCGCCTCGGCCGGCGTCGGTGACCGAGTGACGATCGAGCACGGCGGTCAGTTCGACCCGCTGCCGACCGGTGCCGACGCCTACGTGCTCAAGCACGTCCTGCATGACTTCCCGGAGCCCGCCTGCCGGCAGCTGCTGCACAACGTGCGGGAGGCGATCGCTCCAGGCGGGACCATGCTCGTGATCGAGTATGTGCTCGAGGAGCAGAATGAGCCGCACATTGGCAAGATCATAGATCTGTGGCTCCTGCTGCTGCTCGGCGCCAAGGAGCGCACCCGGCCGCAGTACACCGAGCTGTTCGCCGAGGCCGGCCTGAAGGTTACCCGGGTCATCCCGACCGCCTCACCGGTCTCGATCATCGAGGCGGTTCCGGTATGAGACTCGCCGTACCGCCGCTCCCACCGCCCCCACTGAGGAGCTGAGGTCAGCAGATGGACACGGACGTAATCGTCGTCGGCGCCGGACCCACCGGACTGATGCTCGCGGCCGAGCTCCGGCTCGGCGGCGCGAGCGTCACCATCATCGAGCGGCGAAGCGAGCGGAGCTGGGAGTCCCGCGGCATCGGATTCACGGCGCGCGCGGCGGAGGTCTTCGCGCAGCGCGGCCTGCTGGAGCGACTGGAGAACGCCGAGATCACCCGGCAGGGGCACTTTGGTGGCATTCCGCTTGACTTCGGGGTGCTCGAGGACTCGCACTTCGGAGTCCGCGGCGTGCCTCAGTTCACCGTCGAGGAGATGCTGGAGAACCGAGCGTTGGAGCTCGGGGTGACCCTACGCCGGGGGCACGAGCTGATCGAACTGAGTGAAACCGGCGACCACGTCACGGCGACTGTACAAGGGCCGAACGGCCGGATCGGATACTCGGCCCAGTACTTGGTCGGTTGCGACGGCGGCCGGAGCACCGTACGCAAGCTCGCCGGTTTTGACTTCCCTGGCCAGGACGCGACCTGCGAGATGTACCTGGCGGACGTGACCGGCTGTGACATCCGGCCGCGGATGATCGGCGAGTTGCTGCCGAACGGCATGGTCATGGCGGGGGCGCTCGGCGAGGGCTACTCCCGCATCATCGTCTGCGAAACCGGCACTCCGCCGGATCGGGACCGGCAGGTCACCTTCGTGGAGGTGGCGGACGCCTGGCAGCGGTTGACCGGTGAGTCCATCCATCACGGCGCGGCGCGCTGGGTAAGCCGGTTTACCGACGCCACCCGCCAGGTCACCGAGTACCGGCGGGGACGGGTGTTGCTGGCCGGGGACGCCGCCCACATTCACCTGCCCGCCGGTGGGCAGGGGATGAGCATTGGCGTGCAGGACGCAGTCAACCTCGGTTGGAAGCTGGCGGCCACAGTCCGGGGCACCGCGGACGCCGGGCTGCTCGACACCTATCACCGGGAGCGGCATCCGGTGGGGGCCCGGGTCCTGCGCAACACCCGTGCCCAGGGCATCCTCAACCTCAGCGGGAGCTCGGTCGAGCCGCTGCGGGCCGTGGTGGCCGAGCTCATCGCGCTCCCGGTGGTGGCGCGGCACCTCTCCGGGATGGTGAGTGGACTCGATATCCGACACGACCCGGATCCGGGCGGCGCGCCGCTGGTCGGCGTCCGGACTCCGGATCGCGAACTGGAGTTGGTCGGCGGTGGCCGGGACCGGACTGCCCGGCTGCTCCAGTCGGCGCGGGGCGTCCTGATCACCACTGCGGACTCCGCAGCGACGGAACGGTTGGCTGCGGCCTGGTCCGATCGGGTCGACCTGGTACGCGTGCGGAGTATGCCAGCCGGCCTGGACCCGGACGGCCCACCCCCGGAATCGCTGCTGATCCGCCCGGACGGCTACCTCGCCTGGGTCGCGCCGGGTGGGGGCGAGCTGGTGGACGCCCTGCGGCGTTGGTTCGGCGCGGCCGGACCCGCCGGTGACACCCCGGACCCGGACCGCCTCGCGCGGGCCCACCCGGCAGCCGGTACCCAGGGGAGGCGAACGTGACCACCGACACGGTGCACGAGACGGAGCATCAGGTCGTTGTCAACGCACCCGTCGAGCGGGTGTATTCGTTGATCGAGGAGGTCGGCCGTTGGCCGGAGGTGTTCCCGCCGACGGTCCACGCCGAGTGTCTCGAGCGTGACGGCGAGGCCGAGCTGGTCCGGATCTGGGCGACCGCCAACGGCGCCGCCAAGACGTGGACCTCGCGGCGGCGGCACGACCGAAAGCGGTGGACTGTCTCCTTCCGGCAGGAACGCTCGCAGCATCCGGTCGGCGGCATGGGCGGGGCGTGGGTGATCGAGCCGATCTCCGTCGCCGCCTGTCGGGTGCGGCTGCTGCACGACTTCTTCGCGGCCAGCGACGACCCCGCCGAGCTGGCCTGGATCCGGCGAGCGGTGGATCGCAACAGCACGTCGGAGCTGGCGGCGCTCAAGACGGCTGCCGAGCTCACCACCGCCGACCAGCGTCTCTCCTTCGACGACACCGTTCCGGTCGCCGGCAGCGCCGCGGAGGTCTACGACTTTCTCCAGGACGCCCGGCGCTGGCCACTGCGGCTCCCACATGTTGCTCGGGTGGTGCTGGCGGAGGAGACACCGGGGCTTCAGGTGCTGGAGATGGATACCCGAACCACGGACGGGCCGGTGCACACGACGCGCTCCGTCCGAGTCTGCGAGCCACACCGCGGCATCGTCTACAAGCAGATCCTCCCGCCTGCCCTGCTGACGTTGCACCTCGGTCGCTGGTTGATCGAGGAGCAGGGACCGGGGCGGGTACTGGTCACCTCCCGGCACACGGTCCGGATCAATACCGCGCGGATCGCCGAGGTCCTCGGGCCGGTGGCCGATCTGCCGGCCGCGCGGGAGTTCGTCCGGAACGCCCTCAGCGCCAACAGCCTGACGACCCTACGGGCCGCGAAGGCGTACGCCGAGGGCGCTGGTGGCGGACGTGTAGCGCCGTGACAGTCATCCCGGTCGTCATCGTCGGTGCCGGCCCGGTCGGGCTCCTGCTCGCCGGCGAACTGGGTCGGGCCCGGGTACCGGTCGTCGTCGTGGAGCGGCTGGCCGACCCGATGACCGAGTCGCGGGCGGGGCAGCTCTCCACGCTCACCGCCGAGCTCCTACACGAGCGGGGCCTCGACGTACTGCTCGGCGAGGCCGCGCACGAGCCGCGGGCCCACTTCGCCGGCCTGGGATTGGACCTGTCGGGGCTGGACAGCGCGTACCAGGGCAGCTGGAAGGTGCCCCAGTACCGGACTGAGGCCGTGCTCGCCGAGTACGCCCGGCGCTGGGGCGCGACGGTGCTGCGGGGGTACGAACTGACCGGACTCACCGCCGGGCCGGGCCACGTGGTCTGCCAGCTTCGGGGGCCCGCGGGTCGGCAGCGCCTCGATGCGGGCTTCGTGGTCGGCTGCGACGGGGCGGACAGCTCCGTACGCCGGCTGTGGAACTTCCCGGTGTCGGCTGCAGCGTCGACGAGAGAGCTGCTGCGTGCGGACGTGATCGGACTTCGGATTCGCGACCGTAGGTTCGAGCGGCGGCCCGCCGGGCTCGCAGTGGCGGCGACCCGAGCCGGTGTCACGCGGGTGATGGTGCACGTGGCCGGCCAGCCGGTGACCAACCGGGTGGGGCCGCCGGAGTTCGGTGAGGTCGTCCGGGCTTGGGCGGTGGTGACCGGCGAGGACCTCTCCAGCGGAACTCCGGTCTGGCTGGATGCCTTTCACAACTCCCGGGGACAGGTCGGCGCATATCGACGGGGTCGGGTGCTACTGGCCGGGGACGCTGCTCACTGGCACCTTCCGATCGGTGGCCAGGCGCTCAACGTCGGACTCCAGGACGCGGTGAACCTGGGCTGGAAGCTGGCGGCGACGGTGCACGGCTGGGCCGCACCCGGGCTCCTGGACAGCTACCACGACGAGCGGCACCCGGTAGCGGCGCGGGTGCTGGATTACGTTACCGCGCAGGAGACGTTGCTGCTGGGCGGAGCGGAGGTTGAGCCGCTGCGGGCGATCCTGGCTGAGCTTGTCGGCCTGCGGTCGGTCCGTGATCATCTAGCCGGGACCGCCGCCAACCTGACTGACCGGTGGGGCCCACCTGGCCCGTCGCCGGTCGGGCGGCGGGCTACGACGTTACGGCTCCGAACCGACTCGGGGCCGCTTCCGTTGGCTGACACCGAGCCCGTCATTGTTCGGCTCAGATCCGGTGCGGACCGTCCGCACCACCGCACGGTGCGGACGGTTCACGCGCGTTGTGACGGTGGTCCTCCCCTGGACACCACCGCCCTCCTACTGCGCCCAGACGGCTATATCGCCTGGGCCGGCGACGACGAGGAGGGCCTGGAACAGGCAATCGAGAAGCTGCTGTGGGTGGAAGGTAGGAAGGAAAATGCCAGACTTTGACGCAGATGTCATCATCGTCGGGGCCGGCCCCACCGGACTCATGCTCGCCGGCGAACTGCGCCTCGCCAGCGTCAAGGCCCTCGTCCTGGACCGGCTCACCGAGCCGACGAAGCAGTCCCGTGCGCTCGGCTTCTCGGCCCGGACGATCGAGGAGTTCGACCAGCGCGGGCTCCTGCCCCGTTTCGGCGAGCTACAGACCATCCCCTTCGGTCACTTCGGTGGGCTGCCGCTGAACTTTCAGGTGGTGCCCGGGGGCTCGTACGGGGCCCGGGGCAAGCCGCAGTCGCTCACCGAGGGGATCCTGACCGGCTGGGCCACCGAACAGGGCGCTGACCTCCGCCGTGGCTACGAGGTGACCGGGCTGCGGGAGATTGACGGGGGCGTTGAGCTGGACGCGGACACCCCGTCGGGCCCCAAGCGTCTGCGGGCCCGGTACGTGGCTGGCTGCGACGGTGGCCGCAGCACCGTACGGAAGTTGGTCGGAGTCGACTTCCCGGGCACCGACGCCACGATCGAGATGTGGTTCGCCGACGTCGCGGGCTGTGCGCTGCGCCCCCGATTTTCCGGGGAGCGGGTACCCGGCGGGATGGTCATGGTGCTTCCGCTGGGCCCGGAGGTCAACCGGGTGGTGGTCTACGAACGCGGCATGACCCGGCAGGGTGAAGGGGCGCCGAGCTTCGAGGCGATCGCCGCCGCCTGGAATCGGTTGACCGGTGAGGACATCAGCGGTGGGAGGCCGCTGTGGACCAGTTGGACCACCGACGCCAGCCGTCAGGCGGCGGAGTATCGGCGGGGCCGGGTGTTCCTGCTCGGCGACGCGGCGCATATTCATCTGCCGGTTGGCGCGCAGGGGATGAGCGCGGGCATCGGCGACGCCGTCAACCTCGGCTGGAAGCTCGGTGCGGCGATCAACGGTCACGTTCCGGACCGCCTACTGGACACCTACCACACCGAGCGGCACCCGGTCGCGGCCCGGATCCTGACCAACACCCTCGCGCAGCGCATTCTGTATCTGGGCGGCGACGAACTGGACCCGATGCGGGCCGTGATGACCGAGCTGCTCGGCTACGCGGAGGCCCAGGAGTTGCTGGTCGGCATGGTCACCGGGCTGGACATTCGCTACGACGTGGGGGCGGACGGCCATTCACTGCTCGGCCGGCGGCTGCCCGACACCGAGCTCACCGGTGACTTCGGGCCGGCCGGCACGGTCCGGGCCTTCAGCTTCCTGCACAACGGCCGCGGCCTCCTCCTCGATCTGGCCGGCGACGCCGAGCTGCGCGCCGTAGCCGCGCCGTGGAAGGACCGGGTCGACGTGGTCACTGCGACCTCACGGCCCGTCGGTGCGTTGGCGGAGGTCAACGCCGCGCTGGTGCGGCCGGACGGCTACGTCGCGTGGGTCCGCTCCGGCGCTGCGGACAGCACCGGCCTGTCGGAGGCCCTCATCCGGTGGTTTGGCCGGCCCTGACCGGTCCGCCCAGCCTGGGTAGTCCCGCCGTGTGTTCTAAAGGAGTGAGGAGACGCATGCCCTTCATCGACCCCGAAAATGGCTACCTGACAGTCATCAACCTGTTCAAGACCGATACCCCCGAGCGCGTGGATCGACTCGTCGGCGAAATGCGGGCGATCGTCGACACCGCGGACTACCCCGGTTGGATCTCCAGTACCGTGCATCGGGGTCTGACCGAGCCGGGAACCGCGAACTTCATTCAGTGGCGCGGCAAACAGGATCTGGAGTCGCGGTACGCCGGCGACGAGTTCAAACACCGTACGGTTCCGGTGTTCCACGAGATCACCACCTTCATCCGGTTGCTGCAGACCGAGGTGGAGGTGAGCCAACGCCATCCCGCGCTCGGTGCGGTCACGGAGATCTCACCGGACCGGGATGACTACACGGTGATCGAGATCCTCGGCGTGGCCCCGGCTGATCAGGACGAGCTGATCGGCACCCTGGGCGCGGCCCATCAGTGGCTGGTGGAGGTACCGGGCTATCGCTCGCAGAGCCTGCTCCGCGGCATTCGGGCCCGGAGTGTCCAGGGCGGCGGCAGTGGTCTGACCGCGGTCGGCGAGGAGCGGGACTTCGTGGTGATCTACTCGCAGTGGGACGGCCCGGAGGCCTTCGCCGCGTTTCGCACCCGACCCGCCGCCGACCAGCCCGCGGCCCGCCGCCGGTCGCTGGAGAAGCGGAGCTCCCTCACGACCACCACCGCCTGGAACACCTATCGGGTCGTCCACACCCGGTCCAGCGCCCAACCCGCGTCGGCCTGATCTTCCCCGGCATCCGGTTGTGGGCCCGTGCCTCCGCCACGGGCCCACAACCGGAGTGCCGTACCGAGTTACTGGCCGGTGATCTTCGCCCAGTGCCACTGGCTGTCGAAGGCGGCCACCTTGAGGTTGATGCCGGCGGCGACCAGGTTGGCGGCCTGGGTCGTGGCGGTGGCGATGAGGTCCGAGGCCCGGTGCGCGGCGAGCAGGTCCTGCTCGTCGAAGGGCCGCCCCGCGCAGCGCAGCAGCCGCAGGTCGACGAAGCCAGTGAAGGCACGGCCCAGCACCACCACCGGCTGCGGGCTGCGGATGCTGAACCGCACCCGGGCCGCGACATGACCGTGGTGGTGTTGGTCGGAGTGGTAGGCGAGATCCGGGATGGTGGGCGGGGCGAAGTAGTCGCGGTCCACCACCTCCGGTACCGGCGGCAGGTTGCCGGCGAGGAAGTGCCACGAGTTGTACTGCATGCGTGCGGCCATCGACCAGGCGGCGTCGGCCAGGTGCGCGGCGGAGTTCCCGAAGTGCTGGCGGGCCGCTGGCGTCGGCACCACGCAGCAGAAGAAGTGTGGGATGTCCCAGGAGACGATTGTGGCCCATCGCTCGTCCCGCAGCGCCGCCACCAAATTGGTCAGGGACCGCATGCCCCGGCTCATCGCGAAGTCGGCGTCGAAGACCGTGGTCGCCGCCGCGACGGTTTCGTACACCAGGGACTCCAGCCCGGTCCCGAAGTCGCCATGGGGCTCGGCCAGCCAGCCCGGCGACGCCGCCACGGCAGCACCCAGCTCCCGCAGGGTGTCGCCGGTGACGGGTAGCCGGTCGCGCAGGTGGGCACTGAGCGCCGCCTCCGCGCGATGGGCCCGCCCCGTGCCGGGCCCGGCGATCCGCTCGATCTTGTGCATCAGGGGCCCGTGGATGTCCCGGTACAGCTGAACCCTTGTGCTGATCTCCCGACGGCGCCGAGCGATCGCCACCGCGAGCGCGTCGAGCGCCGTCACCGTGGCCGAGCTGGCCGGCGGCACCGGATCACCACCGGGGATCTCGTTGTACGCCATCCGGGTCCGCTCCAGGAGGTGGGCCACGTGGTCGAGGGTCAGCTGGGTACCGTTGGCCTCCTCGATCCGGGCGTACCCCGCCGACCGGACCAGCAGCGTGAGCGACACCACCAGCAGCACGTCGTCGTCGGACCACAGTTCGAGTGGGACGGTGAGCAGCGCGCTCAGTGCGCAATCCGGGTGCCCCGGCCACAGCGTCTTGCCGGTCAGCGTGTTTCGGTCGCGGAAATTGGTGTACAGCCGGTCACCGCAGTAGAACACCACCGGAGCTGTTCGGTGAACCGCCTCGGTCAGCTCCGCCAGCAGCTTCGCCCGGCCGTCCGACCGCGCCTCAGCGAGCCAGCGGCGACAGTCGGCAACCGAGTCGTGTTGCCGGATGGCGGCAGCGGTGAGCTCGGCCTGGTAGGCGGCCAGATCTCGGGTCGACCACGGTACTCGCAGCACCCCACCGATCAGGTCGTCCGTACTGGTCAGCGGGCCCTGGGACGGAACCCGTACGGCAATCCGACCGCTCCTGGTTAGCCCCACCTCACCGAGGAAGGCCGTCTCGGCACTGTCCGCGTGCCGGACAGCCGGATCGGCACCGCGCCACGACCGTCCGAAAAGTACTCGTACCGCGCACTCCGCGGTGGTGGGCAGCGCCCGTAGCTGGATTTCAGCCGGAACATGCCCGCCGAGGGTCAGTAGCGCCTCCACCGCCACGGCCGGGTTCGGCGCGGTCGTCGCCTGCTGCCAGACCCGGCCCAGCAGGCCAGGGAAGCCGGCATCGCTGCCGACCGGATAGTCGGGTGTGGCGGTGGCGCCGGCCTTCCGGCCGAGCCGGCTCGGCCGTCGGCTCTGCCGCGCCTTCGCCAGGGCAGCTCGGCGGGACAACCCGCTATCCGGCTCGACTGGCAGTGTCATGCCCATCCTCCATGGTCAGGCCGATGTGATCCCAGAGCTTGTCGTCGGTCGGGGTCCACTGCGGATCCGGGTAGATGCAGTCGACCGGGCAGACCAACACGCACACCGGGCACCCGGAGCACAGCTCGGGAATGATCACCACGTCGAGCCCCCGATCGAAGATCGCCCCAAACTCGGGCGGGCAGTTGCGCAGGCAGGTGTCGCACGTGATGCACTCAGATTTCTCGATCCGGCGCGGCGGCTTCCGCCACGCCTCGTTGCGGGTGCGCTGCGTGATCCGCGCGTCCCGCGCCGCGCCCGCCGGGGCAGCGGCCTCTCGTGTCCACGGCATCTCCTGCTCACCTCCGGTGCTGGGCACTCCGGGCCGACCAGCGGCGGCCCGGAGTGAGGTTCCCCTCGGTCAATGGACGGACCGCCGAAGCTGCGCGGAGATGCCGTCCCACAGCTGGGTCCGCGCGGCCAAAGCGGTGTGGACGGTGTCCCTGCACTGCTCCCACCGGTTTCTGTCGTCCCCGCACAGGTCGGCGAGCATCTGCATCGCCATCGGCGTGTGCTCCTCGCTGTCCACCTGAATGTGCCGCCGGAGGTAGTCGACGAAGGTGGAGAGCACGCCGACTCCGGTGTTGAGCGCGGCGACCTGGTCGAACATCGCCGGGATCAGATCCTCCCGACCGAACGCGAACGCCGCGGCCTGGCAGTGCACCGGGGCGTGCTCGATGAACCTCCAGGTGGTGCCGATGAATTCGGCCGCCGGACCGGGGACGCCGGCCTGGGTGATCGCCACGGGGACCGGCACGCCCTCACGCAGCAGGCTGATGAAGGAGTCGATGCCGTGGGTGTCGGCGCCGGCCTGGCGCATGCCGTCCACGTACAGCTCGAAGTGGCTGATGAAGCCGTCGCCCAGCTCGTCGCTCTCCTCGACCAGGGTGATGTCGTTGATCAGTCGGCTGCTGCTGCGCTGCCCGGACGGCACCCAGGGCACCTCGACGCAGGTGAGCTGCCGCTGCAGCGACTTGAGTAGGGACATGAAGTCCCAGACCGCGTAGACGTGGTGCTCCATGAAGGTGACCACCGCGTCGACACTGTCCAGCTGCCCGTACACCGGGTGGCCAAGCACCTTCTGCCGGGCCGGCTCGATGGTGTCCTTGAGCATGTCGATGGCCGGAGTCGACTCGCCCCAGTCGTACCGTGACATCGCCCTTCTCCTCTCGTCTCGTCCTGCCGTCCGGCCCATGGGGCCGGGTGGTCAGAAGGTCCCGAAGTACTCGCGGTGCTCCCACTCGGTGACGACATCGGTCGCCGGGTGTTCCGTCGCGCACCAGGCGCGGAACCGGGACGCCTCGCTCTCTTTGAGCTTGCGCAGGCAGTTCTTCAGTGGCGTGCCGAGCAACTCCTCCGCACGGGTGCTCTCGCCGAAGGCGGCCAGTGCCGCGTCAAAGGAGGCTGGCAGCGCCGGGGCCCGCGTACCAGCCGCCGCGGCACCCGGCGAGTCCAGCCCGGCCAGGCCCGCGTGTAGCTGCGCGGCGATGACCAGGTACGGGTTGGCGCACGGTTCCCCGATCCGGTTCTCGACGTGGGTCGCGCTGCCGGCGTTGAACACCCGGACCATGGCGCTGCGGTCCTCCTCGCGCCAGTCGACGGAGGTGGGAGAGAGCGGGAACCGCGGCGCCAACCGGTGGTAGCCGTTGACGGTTGGGACGGACAAGAGGCAGAACTCGCGTGCGTGGGCCAGCAGCCCCCGCACGTAGGCCTCGCCCGCGGCAGAAAGGGGGCCCGAGGTGCCGTCCTCCGGCTCGAACAGGTTGCGGTTCGTCGTTGTGTCGACGACCGACTGATGCAGGTGCCACCCGCTTGGGTCGAACCCTTCCAGCCCGGGGAGGGTCATGAACGACGCGTGGTAGCCGCGGCGCCGGCACTCCTGCTTGACCTGGGTCCGGAACAGCAGCATGGCGTCCGCCGCCGCCAGCGCCAGCATCGGGCCGAAGGTCGTCTCCAACTGCCCCGGCCCGGATTCGTGTTCGATGGTGCGCAATGGCAGGCCGAGTGCCATGAGCATGGCCGCCAGGGGGTCTGCGATGTCGGCCACGACGTCGTAGTAGCTGTCCAGGTTGAACTGGTATCCGGCGTTCATCGCCGCCACCGCCGGGGCTGCCCCCTGCCGGCCGAACCCGTTGCCCGCGTTACCCACCGGACCGGAGACCAGGCGAGTCAGGTACCACTCGACCTCGAGTCCAATCACGGGTGCCAGGTCGCGTTCCGCGTAGCGGGCACAGACCCGGCGCAGGAGGTGACGGGTCGCCAGCGGGTGTGGCGAGCCGTCCCGGAGGTACTCGTCGCCAACCACCCACGCGGTCCGCCGTTGCCCGCGGGGCAGCACCTGGAACGTGCGTGGATCCGGGACCAGGACGAAGTCACCGGCGCCGAGTAGTTCCGCGACCCCGACGCCGGGGTCGGTGCGGAAGTCCACGGCGACAGCGTGCCCGGTATCGAAGAGGAACGGCCCGGGGCTGAAGTCCAGGCCGTTGCGCAGCACGGTACGGAAGACGTGCGCCGGCACGGTCTTGGAGCGGGCCAACCCGTGCGGATCACCGAAGACGACCCGGACCAGGTCGACCTCGTCGAGCGCAGCCTCGACCTTCTCGGCGGCGGCGATCTGTTCATCGTTCCAGTGGCCGAACTCGGCCACGAACGAGGGCCGCCCGACGCCGCTGTCGCTACCGGGCAGGGACCAGGTTCTGGACATCGTCATCGCTCTCCTTGGAAGTCGCCGCCCGGCCGTGGCGTCGGGCGGGCCAGCTCCGCTTCCAGCCGGCTGGCTGCCCGGAGCACCAGGTCGTCGTCGCCGACGCGCCCCACGAGCTGAACCCCGACCGGGAGCCCGTGGGGCGTCACGCCGGCGGGCAGGGAGAGGGCCGGCTGGCCGGTGAGGTTGAACGGGTAGGTGGCGGGTGACCACGCGAGCCACCGCAGGCCCTGCGGGTCAGTGGTGGCGGGCGGGGCGACGGCGTCGGCGGCGAAGGGCATGATCGGGACGGTCGCCATCGCCAGCAGGTCGTAGCGCTCCATCACGCGGTGCAGCCGGGCCCGCAGTGCCATCCGGGTCTCTTCGGCGCGGAGGACAGCGGCGCCGGTGAGCGTGCGCCCGTACCGGACGAGCGCAAGCCGGCCCGGGTCGCAGAGCTGGTCTTCCGTCGGTGCCGCTGCAGCGGCCTCGGCGGCAGCGAGGAGGTCCACGAGCGCGTCGTAGGGGTCGGTGAACGGCACCGCGATGCGTTCGACCCGGTGTCCCAGTCGGGCCAGCACCGGTTCAACCATGCCGGTGACCGCACGGACCTCGTCGGTCGTCCCAGGGAACTCGAGCCAGCCGATCCGTAGCGCGGCCGGGGCGGCCGTTGGCGTGACCGCTCCGGCCACCGAGTCCGGGTCCTGGCGGTCCGGTCCGACCAGCACCGCCATCAGGACGGTGATGTCGGCGACCTCGCGTGCCAGCGGCCCCAGGTGGGACAGGCGCTCGGCGCCGGGTGGCACGTAGGGGACCCGGCCGAAGGACGGCTTGAACCCGACCACCCCGCAGAATGCCGCGGGGATGCGGATCGACCCAGCCCCGTCGGTACCGATCGCCGCGGTGCTCAGCCCGGCTGCCACCGCGGCGGCCGAGCCGCCGCTCGACCCGCCGGCGGTCCGCTCCGGTGCCCACGGGTTGCGGGTCGGGCCGGCGACCCGGCTTACCGTGCTGGCGCTCCACCCGTATTCCGAGGTCGCGGTCTTGCCCACCAGGATGGCGCCCGCCGCCCGGAGCCGGGCCACCGCCGGTGCGTCCACCGCCGGGCGGCGGTTCGGCACCAGTGACCCGCGTCGGGTGGGTAGGTCCCGGGTCTGGATGAGGTCCTTGACCGCGATCGGGATCCCGAGTAGTGGCCGCTCTCGGAAGGCGACCTCGCCGAGAGTGTCGAGAAGCCGGTCGGCCGCCTCCGCCTCGTACCGGGCGCGGTCGTCGGCGACCGCGACGAACGCCCGGATCGTCGGGTCGATCTCCCCGACGGCCGCGAGCACGTTCCCGAGATGCTCGGCAACTGTCGAACCGCCGGTGAGAAACAGCTGTCTCGTCTCCCGGACAGACCGGCAAACCGGGGTTCGAATGGTGGGAAGCGTGAATGCGGGCACCACCCAAATAAAGGCCACAGTCGCTCGTCGGGCAAGTGTTGCGGGGAGGGCGTGGTGGTCCGGATGGCAACTCCGAAGAAAATACCTTCGGTACTCCTCGGGACCGCTTTGTTCAACTGACGAAAAGCTACGGAAGCCCAGGAGGCAAGTATGGATAAGTTTTGGATCAGTGCTGTACTGCACGCCGGAAGAATCGCTACTCTGCGGCTTGTGGGTTCGGTTCTCGTTAGGGGGTCATGGTCATGATTTCTCGTTACTCTCTGCCGGAGATGGCCGACCTCTGGTCGGACGAGGCACGCTACACCACCTGGTCGCAGGTGGAGCTTCTCGCGACCCGGGCGCAGGCACTGCTGGGCCGGGTCCCCGAGCCGGCCCTGGCCGACATCCAGCGAGCCCGGGTGCCGTCGGTGGCGCGGGTGGCCGAGCATGAGCGCCAGCGGGACCACGAGATTCTCGCCTTCCTCGCGGCCTTCTGCGAGGACATCCCCGCGGACTCAGCCCGTTGGGTCCACCTCGGCATGACCAGTTACGACCTGGTGGACACCGCGCTGGGGGTTACCCTCGCCCGCGCCTGCGACGTGCTGCTTGCGGCGGTGGTGCGGCTGCGCGGCGTGCTGGTGGATCAGGCGCTCGGGCACTGGGGGACGGTCTGCATCGGCCGTACCCACGGCATGCACGCCGAGCCCACCACGCTCGGTCACAAGCTCGCGGGCTTCGCCTTCGCGTTGGACCGTTCCGTGCGGCGGCTGCGAGCGGCGCGTACTGAGGTCGCGGTTGGCACGATCTCCGGGTCCGTCGGGACCTATGCGCTCATCGACCCCTTCGTCGAGGAGCATGTCTGCGCCGAGCTCGGCCTCGGGGTAGAGCCCGCGCCATCCCAGGTCGTGGCCCGGGATCGACACGCACAGCTGCTGCACGCCCTGGCCACGTTGGGTGCCTGCGTGGAGCAGGTGGCCACCGAGGTCCGACTGCTCTCGCGCAGCGAGGTCCGCGAGGTGGAGGAGCGCCGCACGGTCGGCTACCAGGGCTCCAGCGCCATGCCGCACAAGCGGAATCCGACCACCAGCGAACGTCTGGTGGGGCTGGCCCGGCTGCTACGCGGGTACGCGGGTACGACGTTGGAGAACGTGGCGCTGTGGCACGAGCGGGATCTGTCCCACTCCTCCGTGGAGCGGGTGGTCCTACCCGACGCGATGATCGTTGCCCACTACCAGGCGAGTCGCGCTGCGGATCTGGTGGCGGGGATGGAGGTCTTCCCGGACCGAATGCGGGCCACGGTTGATCAGAACGGCGGTGTGGTCTACAGCTCCGCGGTCCTGGCCGATCTGCTGGCGGGCGGCACCGAGCGGGAACGCGCCTACCGGTCGGTGCAGGCCGCCGCGAACGGCGCCGTCGCCGGCACCGGAGATTTCGCTACCCTGCTGAGGGCCGAGGGCATCGATGTCGCGCCGCTGCGCCCGGAGCTATTCCTGGTCCACCACGATGTCATTCGCAAGCGATTGGAAAACCTCCGTGACCTGGCACATTGAACGCGAAGACGGCGTCGACCTCGACCTGGGTGCGGTCCTGGCGTTGTATCGATCGTCGGGGCTCGGTGCGCGGCGGCCGATCGCGGAGGCCGGCCGGCTGGCCGCGATGGTGCGAAACGCAAACCTGGTTCTGACCTGTCGGGCCGGGGGCAAGCTGGTGGGAATCGCGCGGAGCATTTCCGACTTCGCTTACGTGACGTACCTCTCCGATATCGCCGTGGACCGGGCGTATCAACGGTCCGGCATCGGCCGGGCCCTTATTGCGGCGACCCAGCAGGAGGCGCCGCAGGCGAAGATCGTCCTGCTGTCGGCGCCGGGCGCAGCCGACTACTACCCACACATCGGCTTCACCCGGCACAACTCGGCCTGGGTGCGTAACCCGTAGCGGGCACCGGTGACCAGCGACGAGCGGCGGTGGACCGCCCTCCGGCCCCTCCCGTCGGTGTCCGCTGTCCGGGTGTGTGCAGCGCCTAGCGGGCGTCTGCCGGCACCTCGGCCTCGCGGCTGACGAGCATCGCGTAGTGACCCCCCAGCTCCAGTAGCTCGGTGTGGGTACCGCGTTCGACGATGGTGCCGGCATCCAGCACGATGATTTCGTCCGCGTCGCGGATCGTCGACAGCCGGTGCGCGATCGTGATCGTGGTACGACCGGTGCTGGCTGCATCAATGGCCCGAGTGACGGCCTCTTCGGTCTGGTTGTCCAGAGAACTGGTCGCCTCGTCGAGCACCAGGATCGGCGGGTCGCGCAGGACCGTCCGGGCGATCGCCAGCCGCTGCCGCTCCCCGCCGGAGAACCGGAACCCCCGCTCACCCACCACGGTGTGGTAGCCGTTCGGCAGCGACAGCAGGTGGTCGTGGATATGTGCGATCTTCGCGGCCGCCACCAACTCGTCGTCGGTCGCGTCGGGCCGGGCGAACCGCAGATTCTCGGCGACCGAGGTGTGGAACAGGTAGGTCTCCTGGAAGACCATTCCAACCGTGGCCGCCAGCGCCTCCGCCGGCAGTTCCCGCACGTCGGTACCGTCGATTGTCACCCGTCCCGACGTCGGGTCGTACAGCCGTGGGATCAGGTAGCCGAGAGTGGTCTTGCCGGACCCGGTCTCGCCGACGATCGCCAGGCGGTGGCCGGCGGGGATCGTCACGTCGACGTCGCTGAGCGTGGGCCGCTCCGCGTCGGGGTAGGTGAAGCTGACCTGTCGGAGCCGGAGTTCTCCACGCGGCTTCGCGAAGGGGGTGGGAGCCGCCGGCTTGTCGAGGTCGACGGGCAGGTCGAGGTATTCGAATATCCGGGCGAACAGGACGAGTGAGGTCTGCACCTCCACGGCGACCTCCACCAGGGAGACCGCCGGCCGCAGCAGAGTCTGCTGCAAGGTCGTGAAGGCGACCAGGGTGCCGATGGAGATCGCCGCCTGACCGCCGCTACCGTTCAGTCCCGCCACCCAGTACGTCGCCGCCGGCATCGACGCCAACACGATCCAGGTCGTCGCCTGGGTCCAGCGGCCCGCCATGTGTGAGCGGATCTCCAGGTCGGACAGGAGCCGCGACTCTGCGGTGAAGATATCGGTCAGCGAGCGGGAGCGGCCCATCGTCCGGGCCAACAGCACACCGCTGACGGAGAGTGATTCCTGCACAATCACGGAGATCGCCGCAGCCTGGCGTTGCCGCTCGCGGGTGATGCGGCGGCGCTGGTTGCCAACCCGTCGCCCGACCCAGACGAAGAACGGCACCATTACCAGTGACACGATGGTGAGGCGCCAATCCAACACCAGCATCCCAATGACCGTGGCCACGACCACGGTTACGTCGGAGACCAGCGTCGTCGCGGTGGTGGTCACGGTGGCCTGCATGTCGCCGATGTCGTTGGTGATGCGCGACTGCACCTCGCCGGAGCGGGTCCGGCTGAAGAAGGCCAGTGGCATCCGCTGCAGGCGCCCGTAGACGGCGGCGCGCAGATCGTGCATCACCTGCTCGCCGACCTTCGTGGAGAGGTAGGTCTGCCAGACGACGACCGAGCTGTTCGCGACGGCCGCGAGGAGCATGCCAGCTGCGAGGACGGTGAGTAGGCCCGTCCGGCCCTCCGGTAGGGCCACATCCAGGATCTCTCGGATCAAGAACGGGTTGACCAGGAAGAACAGGGAGGAGAGGCCGACCAGGCCGGCGACGAGTACCAGGCTCCATCCGTACGGGCGGAACAGCCGGAGGATGCGCCGTACCGGCACATCAGGGGCAGCGGTGGTCACCCAGCCTCCTCAACCGGCCGGTGTCGGCGCGGCGTGTCGTCGGGTCGTCCTGGCCAGTGGCCGCCGGGCGTCGGCAGATCACCGGGGCGCCGGTGTGCCGCGCCGGTCAGGGCTGGCCGCCACCGCGGGCGACGTAGACATCCCCACCCTCGACCCGTACTCGATAGGTACCGATCGGTCGGGTAGCTGGGGGGTTGGTCGGCTCGCCGGTCCCCAGATCGAAGCAGGAGCCGTGCAGCCAGCACTCGATTGTGCCGTCGTACACCTCGCCCTCGGCGAGCGAAACCTCCGCATGGGAACACCGGTCGTCGATCGCGTACACCCGTCCCCCGCTACGGACCACGGCCACCGCCCGGCCCTCGACCTTTACCCCGACCGCGCCTTCGGCCGGGAGCGCCGTCACCGGGCACACCTTGACGAAATCCATCGACCACTCCTCTCGACCACGTTGCACTTCGCCCCGGATGCCGGATCGCGGGTTACGGGGCTCGTCCGCCGGACGGGAGCCGACCCCGCCACCTTGCGCGTCGGGCCTCAGGCCGGGGCCGAGCGGGAGTCGAAGCCCGCTGGAGCCTCCGGCTCCCGCCGGTGACCTGGGAGAATGGATCAGGAATCAAGAAGCGTCGGGGTCGGGCGGCCGTTAGCGTAGCGCTATGAACATCACCATCCACTCGAGCTTTCTGCCGCACGAGAATGCGGACGCCTCGATCACCTTCTACCGGGAAGTCCTGGGCTTCGAGATTCGAAACGATGTCGGCTACGACGGGATGCGGTGGGTCACGGTGGGCCCGGTCGGCCAGCCGCAGACCTCGATCGTGCTCCAACCACCGGCGGCCGACCCCGGGATCACCGACGAGGAGCGGCGCACGATCGAGGAGATGATGGCGAAGGGCACGTACGCCGGGGTTCTCCTCGCCGCCCCCAACCTCGACGAGGTGTTCGAGCGGGTGCAGGCCAGCGGAGCCGAGGTGGTGCAGGAGCCGATCGATCAGGACTACGGGGTCCGGGACTGCGCCTTCCGTGACCCGGCCGGCAACCTGATCCGGATCCAGCAGGCGGGTTGAGCTCCGCGCGGAAGCGTCATCTCCCCCGTGGATCGCAAGCCCACCGATGCCAAGGAGGCCATCACCATCATGCTGTTGCCTGACACGATCATGCTCGGTGCAACCGACGCGCAAGCCGCACGCGCCTTTTACCAGTCCGTGTTCTCGCCAACCGCCGTAAGTCAGCAGGACGAGCGGGTGGAGTTGGATCTGCACGGTGTGGCCCGGCTCGCCGTGTGCCCGGTTGCGGAGCTGGCGGCGCAGGCGCACGCGGAGCCCGCAGCACCGAACTATCGCGGTTACGTCCTCAGCTATGTCGTCAGTCAGCCCGACGAGGTGCGGAGCATCCTGGACGCCGCCGCCCGGCAGGGCGCGAGCGTTCTCAAGCCTGCGAAGAAGGCCATGTTCGCCGGCTTCTCCGGCGCCTTCCAGGCTCCGGACGGTGCGGTATGGAAGCTGACCTCGGCGAAGGCGAAGGCGACCGGGCCGGCCGAGGAGACACCGGTGCCGGATGAGGTCGGTGTCCTCCTCGGCGTCGCTGCAACGAAGTCCGCCAAGTCTTTCTATGCGTCCCTGGGCATGGTGGTCGATCGGGACTACGGCAGCAAGTACATCGACTTCCAGCCCACGCCGACCGGTTGCCGGCTGGGCCTCATGGACGGAAAGGTGCTGGCGAAGGATGTCGGAACGAAGGAGGACCGCGCCGACTTCCGGGCGGCGGCCTTCGAACGGATGGTGCCCGCGCCGGACGAGGTCGACTCCCTACTGTCGGCAGTGACCGCTGCTGGCGGCCGGGTCGTCGCCCCGGCTGCGAAATCCGGGTCGGGAGTCTACGCCGGCTTCTTCACCGATCCGGATGGCTTTCTGTGGAAGGTGACCGCCGGGTAGTGGGCGGGACCCCGACGCGCCAACCACCGCGGAGCCAGGTCCGCCGGCCCGAGGTGGCGCCGGCGGACCTGTGGAGCATCCTGGTCAGCCGGCTTCCGGAACTGGTGGCGGGTTCGCGTCACAGGTGGCGTCAACGCCGGTCGTGGCGCTTGGGCGGGTCCCGTCTCGCAGGTAGGCGGTGACGTGGCTGTTGAGGCACCCGTTGGCGTTGGCGGTCAGGGACGCGCCGTGGAAGACGCCACCGCGCTCCAGGACCAGCCGGGAGTTCGGGAACCGCCGGTGCACCTCGTGGGCGCCGGCCACCGGGGTGAGCGCGTCGTACTCCGCCTGGATCAGCAAGATGTTCGCATTTCGGTCGCCGACCTTCGCCGGCCGGCGGGCGGGCACCGGCCAGAACGCGCACGGAGCGTTGTACCATGCGCTGTTCCAGGTCATGAAGCGGTCTCCCTGGTGGTACTGGCGATTCAGGTCGGTGTGCCAGCGGTTCCAGCGCCGGGGCCAGTAGCCGTCGATGCACTGCACGGCGCGGTACGTGGCGTGGGTGTTCTGCGCCGGGAAGCCCGGCTCGCCGCCGAAGTTCTGCCGCGGCCCGGCCGGGTCACCCCGCAGCACCCAGTCGGCCAGCACCTGTGCGTGGTACGTCCAGACGTAGGTGCGGTATACGTTCACCGCGAAGATGTCGTTGTATTCAGCCGGGCCGATCTGGCCGTCGATCGGTGCCGCCCGGACTGCGGCCATGCCCTGGTAGTAGTTCGCCTCGACCTCCGCGGCCGTGTCGCCCAGGTGGTAGTACGAGTCGTGCTCGGCGATCCAACTGAAGAAGATCTGAGCCCGCCGCTCGAAGGCCGCATTCGTCCGGGACAGCGAGGCGTATCCGACGGTGCTTGGCTGCACCACACTGTCCAGTACCATTCGGCGCACCCGGTTCGGGAACAGGGAGGCGTAGACCGAGCCGAGGTAGGTGCCGTAGGAGTAGCCCAGATAGTTGATTTTCTCCTGGCCGAGCGCGGCCCGGATGAGATCCATGTCCCGCGCGGAGTCGGTGGTCCGGAAGTGCCGGAGGGTGTCGCCGTACTTCTCGCCACAGCTCTCGGCGTATGTGCGGGCCCGTTTCGTCCACACCCGTTCCTCGGCCGGGTTGCCCGGAACGTAGTCGGGCCGTGCTTCGCCCGGATACAGGTAGGTGGGGTCGCAGGTGATCGACGGCTCGCTCGCTCCGACGCCGCGGGGATCGAAGCCGATCCAGTCGTAGGTCGAACCCACCTCGGTCGGCAGCCCGCTCCAGCCCTTCGCGAATCGGGTGGGTAGGTCGCGTCCGATGGTGCCGGGCCACTGACCCCGGTTCAGCAGGACAACGCCCTGGTACTCGGACTCCGGCGCGGTGTGCTTGGCTCGGGTGAGGGCTAGGGTGATCTTCTGGCCCCTCGGTCGGGAGTGGTCAAGCGGCACTGCGAGGGAGCCGCACTCCAGCCCGACCAGGTAGTCCTCCATTATCGGGTCGTCTTCTGGGCAGGGGGACCAGGAGATTGGGCTGGTTGGCCGGGCGGTGCTGCCGGCCGTCGGTGTCGCCCCGACCGGGGCGACGGCGATGACCTGTGCCGTGAGGCCCAGTACGACTGCGGTCGCACCGGCGAAAAGTCTCTTCACTATTCCCCCAGATTGCTCGTGGGCTTTGGACCCAACAGCGGTGAGGCGGCTGAACCCTACCGGGTCAGGTTCGCAATTGTCGAACTTTTGACGGCAGGTGGTAATGCGGACGGTGCTCCGTGTTGACATGGAGTAAAGGGGGCAGTTAATGCTGTAACGGCACCTATGTAAGTGCCTTTACTCGTCAGTCGGATCATTCGGATTGTTGATATCTCGCCGAGCGGCAACCAGTGTCTCCATTGTCCGGACGATGTCGGCTGGGGTCGGAAGTGCGGCCAGCTCGGCGGCGAGGGCCTGCGCCTGCCGGGCGTACCGGGGGTCGGCGAGTAGCTCTCGGCTGCGAGCGGCCAGCACGTCCGCCAGTTCGTGGTCGGCCTGGTGGGGGGCGGGGATCGTCACTGCGGCGCCGAAGGTGGACAGAGCGTCGGCGATCGCCCTGGTGTGGGTGTTCGGGGGAGTGATCACCTGCGGCACCCCGGCGGTGATGACAGCCATCGTGGTGGTGGCGCCGCCGTGGTGGATGGCCAGGTCACAGGTGGGTGCGACGGTGTCCAACGGGATCCAACCGATCCGGATGCCGTCCGTCGTCGGGCCGAACTCCTCGGCGACCCGAGTGGGTGCCGCGATCACCACCTCGGCGTCTACGGCGGTGAGCTGCTTCGCCAGCCGTCGCAGTGAGCGGCCGGCGAGCATACGATGGTGCGTTCCGGAGGTGATCAACACCCGGGGGCGGCCTTGTGGGCGGGTGTATGCCCACCGCTGGAGGCGGCGCTGGGGGTTCGTGGCCACGTAGCGCATGGGGTGCGCGTCGGTGGCAGAAGACGACCGTAGCGACGGCGGGCTGACATCAACCAACAGGTCGGGCTCGGGCAGCCCGGCCAGACCCCGGCGGCTCAGCTCTGGCGCGAGCTCCTCCGCCGCCACCGGGTCGATCTCCGCCATCGGAATTCGCAGATACTCGATGTGACGCACGAAGGGGATCTCCCGTGCCGCGGCGAGCAGTCCCGCCGCGTAGCTCATCGAGCTACCGACGATGGCGTCCGGCGTCCAGTCCTGCGCCAGCACACTGAGGCGTGCCAGCGTGGCGGCGGCCATCCTGCCCAGTCCGCGGCCGGTCACCACCACCTCGTGCGGTGAGTCGACGGTGGCGAGGAAGCGCCGGATCGACTCCGACGTGATCGACACCCCGGGTAGGCCGACCGTCTCCACCGCGTCGATGAGCGGCTCGTTCGTGGCCACCAGTACCTCGTGCCCCGCGTTGCGTACCGCATGGGCCAGGGCGGCGATCGCGTACACGGTGACGTGGCTGCCAGTGGTGAGGAAGAGGAATCTCATCGCTGGGCGTTGGTCTTCGTTGCGGTGCTGCCAGCCTCGGGGCGGCATTCGGTGACGAACTGGCCCGACGGACTGTGACCGGATGCCGTGACGGCGAGGCCGGCGCGGGCGGCGAGGTCCCGGAACTCATCCAGGGTCCGGGGCTTTCCGCCGGTCTGCACCATCATCAGTAGCCCGGCCGAGGCGGCCGCTCGCCCCGGGGAGACCCCGCCGATCACGACCACGCGGCCGCGCGGTGCCGCGGCCTCGGCGCAGCGGGTGAGCAGCGCGACAGCCTGCTCGTCGGGCCAGTCCAAGAGCAGGCGTTTGAGCAGGTAGACGTCGGCTCCGGCGGGAAGCGGGTCGAAGAAGCTCTGCCCCTGGACGGTGGCCCGGTCGGCAACCCCCGCGGCCGCGAAGACCTCGGTGGACCGGGCGACTGTTCGGGGCAGGTCAACCAGGGTGCCGCGGACCGTCGGCCGGGCCCGCAGGATTTCGGCGAGCGTCTCGCCGGTCCCACCGCCCACGTCAACGACGTGGCGGACCTGAGACCAGGTGTCGTCGAGGAGGACAGCCGGGTCCGATGCCTCGCCGGCCCGCCGCCCCATGTTCGCGTCGTAGCTGGCCGCGAGGTCGGAGTCGGCATCGAGGTCGGCCCAGTAAGAGCGACCGAAGACAGTCTGGTAGCCGGGCTCTCCGGTCCGCACCGTCGCCAGCAGTCCGTTCCAGGCGGCGGCGCTGCGGCCACCGTGACCGTCCAGAGCCAGGCCGTGCAGCGGGCCGGACCTCAGCAGGGAACGGGCCGCCTCGTTTAGGGCGAACTCACCCTCGACCGGCTCCTCGAAGACGCCCCTGCCGACCAGGTGGCGCAGGACCCGAGCCAGGCAGTCCCGGTCACACTCTATGTGGCGCGCGAGTTCCCCGATCTCGGTGACTCCCGCCGCCAACTGCTCGGCCACGCCCAGGGTTACCACCACGCGTAGGCTCCACGGTGTCGCCAGGTCACTGAGTGAGTCGACATTTACCTTTTCTGGCACTGCGTCGTCCCTCCACTGTTGGGATGGCCCGCGGTGGCCCGCTTCGAGGCCATTATCGGCCTTCTGTTGCCTGTTCGAGAGTGTGTTCAAGCCCGTTTTTGGAGCACCCGAAAAACTGTTCATCTGTCGACGACAGTCAGTTGAACGTGGGCACACCACAACTGTGGAGTTGTGGTGTGCCGGACCGGATGTCAGACTCCGTCGAGATCGAGTACGTCCACACGTCGAGCGCAGAAGAGCGTTTTCGACTACCTTCCCCGGGCGAAAGACGGTCGAGATGACAGGTGTATACCGAGCGAGCCGACAGTGGGAACGCATCACTCGGCACTGGGTCACCGAGGAGGCGGCGGTCGATCTCACGCACTTCAAGTCGGAGCGGCCGAACCACAAGATGTCGTTGTGGGACCCTGAGGTGAACGGCGTGCGCTATCTCAAGACGCTGGTACACAATCTGGCGACCACCCTTGAACCGGACGACTGGGCGCGGTTACGTCGGACGGCCCGGCGTGAGGTGGGTGATCCGGTTGCGGTGCGGTGGCACGGAATGCAGGTCTGCCTGGACTACCTACAGGCCACGCTCGAGGTCGGGTTCATCGAGCGGAGCGTCGACCTGCGGGGCTCCCGGGTGCTCGAGATCGGAGCCGGCTACGGACGGACCTGTCACACCCTGCTGTCGAACCACGACATCGCCGCGTACTGCATCGTGGATCTGCGCAGCACCATGCGATTCAGTCGTCGCTATCTGCGTGTGGTCCTGGACGACGTTCAGTTCGCGAAGCTCCGTTTCGTCCCGGTGGAGGCCGGGGACGTGGGACTGGCGCTCAGCGAAAGCGACTTCGACCTCGGTATCAACATCAACTCGTTCGCCGAAATGACCCCAGAGACCGTACGCTGCTATCTCGATTTGATCGACCGGCGGTGCGCGGCCCTGTATGTGAAGAACCCCGTTGGCAAGTACCAGGACCGGAGCCTGGACGGGCACGTGGAGGGCGACGAGGCCCGATGGCGGGCGATGGAGACCGGTCTACTGCGTCAGGTCCTGGATATCCACGATGACCAGGCGGTGCGGGCCGCCGTGCCCGGGTTCCTTGCGGCCTACCGGCCCGGACCCGACTGGCGCGATGTCGTTGATGCGTGGGCTGTGCCGTGGAGCTTCTACTGGCAGGCCGTCTACCGCAGAAAGCGATCGGACAGCAGTGGCTGACCGGCCGGACCGGCGATGAAGCCAGCGGGGCGCGACAACCTGCGAACACCAGAGATCGGAGGAGTGGTGGACCGGGAGTCTGCGATGGGCGGTAACCCACCCCTGGTGAGCGTACTAGGGGCGGCTGGCTACCTGGGGTCGGTCGTCACCGCCCGGCTGGCACAGCTTCCGATCCGACTGCGGGCCGCGTCGCGTCGCCGGAGCCCGATGCCGGAGCAGGTGGTCGCCGAGGTGGAGGTCTGCACCGGGGACCTCACCGAACCGGAATGCCTGGCCGATGCCGTCGCGGGCGCCGACATCATCCTTCACCTGGGTAAACACAGCGGTGGGTGGCGTGCGGCCGACACTCCGGAGGGAGAGCGGGTGAACGTGGGCATCGTGCGTGACCTCACCGAGATTCTTGGCCGGCGCCGGCCCGCCCGGCCCGCTCCGTTGGTGGTGTTCGCCGCGACCACCCTGCAGGTGGGACAGCCCCCGAAGCAGCCGATGAACGGCAGCGAGCCGGACCGGCCGGAGACCGCCTACGGCCGGCAGAAGCTGACCGCCGAACGGTTGCTGAAGGCCGCGAGCGCGGCGTCGGTACTGCGTGGGATCAGCCTGCGGCTGCCGACCGTGTTCGGGCAGAGCCCGCTGTCCCGGGTGGCTGATCAGGGCGTCGTGGTCACGATGGCCCGTCGGGCCCTCGCCGGTCAGCCACTGACGATGTGGCATGACGGGACCGTTCGGCGGGACCTGGTGTATGTCGAGGACGCCGCGGACGCCTTCCTGGCCGCCATGCGCTGCCCGGATGCGCTGACCGGTCGACACTGGCTGGTGGGCTCCGGCCGCCCGGACACGCTGGGCGCGGTCTTCCGTACGGTGGCGAGGTCGGTGGCGGCGCAGACCGGCGAGCCGGCCGTACCGGTGATCTCGGTGCCGGCGCCGGACCACGCCCCCGTGATCGATTTTCAGAGTATGCAGATCGACCCGACGCCCTTTCAGCGGGTCTCGGGATGGTGCGCGCGCACGGAGTTGGCGGAGGCGGTGCACCGCACCGTGGCGGCCCTGCTCGACGGGCGCGGCCGGTTCTAGGGAGATCAGGTGAAGGTCGAGAAGCTCGCGGTCCAGGGTGCGTTCGTGTTTACCCCCGAGGTCTTCTCGGACCGCCGTGGACTGTTCGTGTCACCGTTCCAGCGAGCTCCGTTCGCCGCGGCGAACGGTAGCCCGCTCCTGCCCGTCGCGCAGACCAACCACAGCGTGTCCCGGCGGGGTGTGGTCCGCGGAGTCCACTACACCAGCGCTCCGCCGGGTACGGCGAAGTACGTCCACTGTGCTGCCGGTGCGGCGATCGACATCGTCGTTGACGTCCGCGTCGGTTCACCGACCTTCGGCGTCTGGGATGCGGTGCAGATGAATTCGCGGGAGTTCCGGGCGGTGTACTTTCCAGTCGGGGTCGGGCACGCCTTCGTGTCGCTCGCCGATGACACCATCATGTCCTACCTGCTCACCGGGGCGTACGTCCCGGAGCACGAGCGGGTGGTCTCCGCCTTCGACCCAGCTCTGGGGCTGCCGATCCCCGCGGACCTGGAAGCGATCATCTCCGACCGGGACCGGGTCGGTCCGAGTCTGGCCGAGACCGCCGAGGCCGGTCTGCTCCCCGACTACCAGCAGTGCCAGGCGCTGGAGCAACAGCTGTATCGGATGTCCCACTGACCGCCACCGGGCCGGCTGCCGGCCGGCTCCAGTAGAGGGAGGCACCGAATGCCGGCTCTCATCCGACTGGGTGTCCTGGGGTGTGCCAGCATCGCGCTCCGCCGGTTTCTGCCGGCGCTGAACGAGGCGACCGGAATCGAGCTGAGGGCGGTCGCGAGCCGCGACGCCGCCCGGGCCCGCACCGTCGCCGAGCAGTTCGGCTGCCAGGCTGCCAACGGATACGACGAACTGCTGGAGCGGGCCGACATTGACGCGGTGTACATCCCACTGCCCACCGGGCTGCACGCGTACTGGGTGAGCCGGGCCCTGGCGGCCGGCAAGCACGTGCTCTCCGAAAAGCCGCTCACCGGCGACCACCGCACCGCCCGCAAGCTGGTGAACCAGGCGGAGCAGGCGGGACTCTGGCTGCTGGAGAACTACATGTTTCTCCACCACCGTCAGCACGAGGTGGTCCGTGACCTTGTCGCCGGTGGCCGGATCGGCGCGACCCGGCTCTTCACGGCGAGCTTCGGGATTCCGCCACTCGCCCCGACGAACTGGCGCTACGACCGCGAGTTCGGTGGCGGCGCGCTGCTCGATGTCGGCGTCTATCCGCTGCGCGCCGCCACCTACTTCCTCGGCCCGGAGCTCGACGTCATCGGATCGGTGCTGCGGACGAGTCCGGTCCGGGGCGTCGACCTGGCCGGCCACGTCTTGCTGGCTACCCCGTCGGGCGTGACGGCCGAACTCTCCTTCGGCTTCGAGCACGCGTACCGATCCTGCTATTCGCTCTGGGGCGAACGGGCGCGACTCACCCTCGACCGGGCTTTCACTCCACCGGCCACCCGGCAGCCGGTGATCCGGATCGAGGCTGACGGCCATGCCGAGGAGGTGCTGCTCCCCGCAGATCATCAGTTCCGCAACATCGCGGAGTTCTTCGCCCGGTCTCTGCTCGACGGTGCGGACTACAGCCCACAGGCGAGAGCGATCAACCAGCAGGCGGAACTGATCGACAAGGTACGGTCGCGCGCCGTGTCCGTCCCCGCGCCGCACCGGGACGGCGGAGCGGACTGAGCGGCTGACGTGCCGTGCCCCGGTGCACCCCGCGGGACCGGTCCCGCCACGCTATCTTGGTGGTGGGGCGGTGCTGCCGCGGGCGGCCATGAACTCCGCGACCATCGCCACGAACGCCTTCTTGTCGGTATCCGGAAGAAAGAAGTACGGCGCGATGACCTCGGAGAGCCCGGGCCGTACGAAGGTCATCGGCTGGTCGCGCCGGTGGAGCGGCTCGATGACGCAGACATCCTCGGGGCGGGTGTCGCGGTAGGCCATGTCGGTGGCGACCGTGTACCACTGCTGTTCCTTCGTGATCAGACCGTGCGCCCGGGCGACGGTCTGCTCCTTGAGGCAGCGGGGAGCATGACTGGCGGCGGTGACCTGCAGCACCCGGTGGACGCCGTGTGCAGCGAAGATGCCAGCCGCGGTCGCAAGTTCGGAGACCGTATTGCCGGCCTGCGGCATGATGATGATGTCCTGCACCGTCTGGCGGAAGGCAGCCCGTTGCGGGCCGGACAGCCGGGCCAGGAGCGGGCGCAGCCGGGGGAAGTCATCGAGGCGGGCGAGGTTCGCCAGGAAGAACCGCTTCGTGTACTCGCCCTCGCTGACGCCGTCGCGCTGGGAGCAGCCGCTGCCCATGACGATGCAGCTGAGCTCGTGATCATGGCTTAGGGTCAGGACCTCCCGGGCCAGCGTGGCCGCGTCGCCCAACCTGTCGTCCCGGGGGCGACCGAGGACCAGGTCCTCCCACGCCTCCGTCTCGAGGTGACGACTGTGCAGGAGCACGCCCACCTTCGTGGTCAACACGGAACTCCTCCGGGGTGGGCAGGCTGGTGCGGCTTTCAGGATAGCCAGCGTGGATCCCTCACCGGGGCTGGCTATCGGCTGGCGGCCAACTGCTCGACCGTATGAACGACCTCGGCGGGTGTCGGAAGTCCGGCGATCTCGGCGGCCAGGAACCGTGCGCGTTCGGTGTACTCGGGGTTGGAGAGGATTCGCCGGCAACCCGCCGTGATCGCCTCGACCGCCGCCTGGTCCCCATCCGGGGGCACCGGGTCGGCGGTCAGGCCCGCACCGAAGTCGGTGAGGGCCTTGGCGACGGACCGGGAGTAGTCGTTGTCGGGGACGACCAGATGCGGTGCGCCGGCGTTCAGCACCGTCATCGTGGTGGCCGCGCCGCCATGGTGCACCGCCAGATCACAGGTGGGGGCGACGACATCCAACGGGACCCAGCCGACGCGGACATCGTGGAACTGTGCGCCGAACTCCGCGGCGGCCCGCTCCGGTGCGGCGATCACCACCTCGGTACCAGCCGCGATGAGCTGGTCCACCAGGTGCCGGATGACGCTGCTGCGCGAATGCAGGAAGAGGTTGCGCGTGCCTGCGGTGACCAGCACCCGGGGGCGGTCGGCGGGCCGGATGTACATCCATGGCTGCAGGCGACGCTGCCGGTTCTTCGGGATCCAGCGCATCGGCCGTGCGCCGGGGGTGGGCGATGGCCGTAGGCCCGGCGGGCAGACGTCGATGAACAGGTCGGCCGCCGGCGGCCCGCTCAGCCCAAGCCGCTCCAGGTCGGGCGCGATTCCTGGCTCTGGTCGCAGCGGCGCGATGTCCCAGTAGTGGCGCACGTACAGTGCCCGGGTCTCCACGGCGACGAGACCGGGGACGGAGGAGAGGCCACCGACAACCACATCGGGCGGCCACTGTCCAGCCAACTCCAGCAGGGCCCGCAGCCGGGCCGCGGGCTTTCCCGGATGGGGTGTGGGGACCGCCGGCAACCCGATCGCCGCCGCGGTCTCCAGCAGCGGTTCGTCGGCGGTCAGCAGGATCTCGTGGCCGGCGTTGCGGGCCGCGGTCGCCAGTGGGGCGATACAGAACACGGTGGACTGGCTGCCCCCGACGGTGAACATGAATCTCATCGAATTGAGGTGCTTTCTAGGAGGTGGCGAAGGGGCGGGTGGAACTCGGGTCCAGTCGGTTGGTGAGCTCTGGTCCGTGGGAGATCGCGCACCGCACGATGCTGCAGATTCGGTCGATGTCCGCCGCGGAGACCGCCGGTCCGGTCGGCAGGGCGAGAACCTGCTCCGCCAGGCGTTCGGTGTGCGGCAGGGAGACCGGACGCTGTGACCGGTAGGGCTCCAGCCGGTGACAGGCCGGGGAGAAGTAGCGCTGAGCGCCCGCATTCTCCGCTCGGAGTATCCGCATCACCAGGTCGCGATGGATACCGGTAGCCGCTTCGTCGATCTTGAGGATGACGTACTGCCAGTTTGGTTCCTGAGCCTCGTCGAAGTCGACGACAGCGAGGCCACCCAGTCCGCGCAGCGCAGCACAGTAGCGTGCGTGGTTGGCACGATTATGGCGCACCGTGGCAGTCAGTGCGTCCAGCGAGGTCAGTCCCATCGCCGCGGAGGCCTCGGTCATCTTGGCGTTGGTGCCGACCCCCAGGCTACGGCCGTCGGTGGTGATCCCAAAGGTACGGAGCGTGCGAAGCTCCCCGGCGAGGGCGTCGTCGTCGGTAGCCACGGCACCGCCCTCGAAGCAGTTGACCACCTTGGTGGCGTGGAAGCTGAACATCTCCGCACTACCGAAACCACCGATCCGGCGGCCCTGATGGCTGCATCCCAGTGCATGCGCCGCGTCGAAGACGAGCGTGAGGCCGTGCTCGGCGGCTACCTTCTCCAGCTCGCCCGCCGGGCTGGGCCGGCCCCAGAGGTGGACCCCGACGATGCCGGAGGTACGCGGGGTCAGTACCGTCTCCACCTGCTGCGGGTCGAGACACCCGGTCTCCGGATCGACGTCGGCGAAGACCGGCGTCAGCCCCAGCATCGAGGCGGCATGCGCAGTGGCCACGTAGGTCATTGCGGGCATGATCACCTCGCCGGTGAGCCCGGTGGCCTGGTAGAGCAGTTGCAGCGCCATGGTGCCGCTGCAGGTCGCCACGCAGTGCCGTACGCCCGCCAGCTCTGCGATGCGTTCTTCGAACTCTCTGACCAGGGCGCCGTTGGTGAGCCACTTGTTGTCCAGCGCGGTGTTCAGCCGCTCGAACAACCGCGACCGCTCTCCCACGCTGGGCGTTCCCACCTGCAACACCTGTGGGAACGTCGGAGTCCCGCCGAGGATGGCGAGATCAGCGACCGTGTCTTTCACGCGCGGGCCTCCAAAGCCGTACGACCTTCGGACGAGCACCGTCGCGCACCGTGCTCGTACCCCGGTGGAGCCCGGCTGGTGGCGTGTGCTGCCGGGTGCGGTGGATCTGCTCGACCGCCGTTCCAGTGGACCTCCACCCGGGGTCGGTTGCGTCCGGCGAGGCTCGCAGACATGAGAATCCTCGTGACCGGGGGAGCCGGCTTCGTCGGCTCGCAGTACGTACGCAACCTCCTTGACGGCGCCTATCAGGGTTACGAGGACGCGGAGATCACCGTCCTGGACCTCCTCACGTACGCGGGCCGCCGGGCGAACCTGCCGGTGGCGGACCGTCGGCTGACCTTTGTTCGGGGCGACATCGGTGACCGGAGCCTGCTTCTTGACCTGCTGCCGGGGCAGGACGCGGTCGTCCACTTCGCGGCCGAGAGCCACGTGGACCGGTCACTGCAGGACGCGTCGCCGTTCCTGACGACCAACGTGCTGGGTACCCAGACCCTGTTGGAGTGCTGCCTGCGGCTCGGCATTGAACGGATCGTGCAGGTCTCGACGGACGAGGTCTACGGCACCATCGCTGAAGGTTCCTGGACGGAGGAGCATCCGCTCCAGCCGAACTCCCCGTACGCCGCCTCGAAGGCCGCGGCCGATCTGCTCGCCCGCGCCTATCACCGCTCATACGGACTGCCGGTGGTGATCACTCGCTGCACCAACAACTATGGGCCGTACCAGCATGTGGAGAAGGTGATCCCGCGCTTCGTCACCAACCTGCTGACCGGCCAGTCGGTGCCGCTCTACGGTGACGGCCAGAATGTCCGGGAGTGGCTGCACGTCGCGGACCACTGCCGCGGGGTGCAGCTGGCGCTGGAGAAGGGTCGCGAGGGCCAGATCTACCACCTCGGTGGCGGAGTCGAGCTGACCAACCGAGAGCTCACCGCACTTATTGTGGAGCTCTGCGGGGCCAGCTGGGACGCGGTCCGGTTCGTGGCCGACCGGTTGGGACACGACCGGCGCTACTGCCTCGACGACCGCAAGGCCCGCCACGAGCTCGGCTATGCCCCACAGGTGTCGTTCGAGTCAGGACTGGCCGCGGTCGTGAACTGGTATCGCGACAACCGCCCCTGGTGGGCGGAGCGTACCCGCGGCACGCGACCAGACCGGGAAGATGTCGGCTCGAGCATGGCGGTGCCCCGGTGAGCGGCCCAAGGGTGGTGATCACGGGTCTCGGCGTCGTGGCGCCGGGTGGCGTGGGTACGAAGGCGTTCTGGCACCTGATCACCGCCGGCCGAACCGCGACCCGGCCGATCACCGCTTTCGACGCTGCCGCGTTCCGGTCGCGGATCGCTGCCGAGGTGGACTTCGAGGCGGCTCAGGCCGAACTGTCCCACCGGGAGCGTCGCCGACTGGACCGATCCGCCCAGTTCGCCTTGGTCGCGACGAGGGAGGCGTGCGTTGACAGTGGCCTGGAGCCGGACCGGTTCGATCCCACCCGGGTCGGCGTGAGTCTCGGCACTGCCGTCGGCGCCACCTGCAACCTTGAGTCCGAGTACCTCGCCCTCAGCGACACCGGTCGGGAGTGGATTCTGGACCACCGGTATGCCAGCCCACACCTCTACGACTACTTCATGCCCGGCTCGATGGCTGCGGAGATCGCCGCGGAGTGCAACGCCCAGGGCCCAGTCACCGTGGTCTCGGCGGGATGCACCTCTGGCCTGGACGCGGTCGGCCACGCGGCCGATCTGATCCGGGAGGGTGCCGCCGATGTGATGGTCACCGGCGGTACCGACGCGCCGATCTCTCCGATCACGGTCGCCTGTTTCGATGCCATTCGGGCAACCTCGCCGAGTAACGACGATGCCGCACACGCGTTGCGGCCCTTTGATCGCACCCGGAACGGCTTCGTCCTCGGCGAGGGCGCCGCCACGCTGGTGCTGGAGGCCGAGGAGCACGCCCGAGCCCGCGGCGCCCGGATCTATGCCGAGATCGCCGGCTTCGCCTCGCGGAGTAACGCCTACCATATGACCGGGCTGCGGCCCGACGGCGCCGAGATGGCCGCCGCCATCACCGCGGCCCTGGCCGAGAGCCGGCGCGCGCCCCAGTCCGTCGACTATGTCAACGCGCACGGCACCGCGACCAAACAGAACGACCGGCATGAGACCGCCGCGCTCAAACGGGCACTCGGTCCCCACGCGTACCGGACCCCGGTCAGCTCGATCAAATCTATGATTGGTCACTCGCTCGGGGCCATCGGCTCGATTGAGATCGCCGCCTGCGCCCTCGCCCTCGACCAGGGCGTCGTCCCGCCCACCGCGAACCTATGCGAGCCGGATCCCGAGCTCGACCTGGACTACGTCCCGCTGCACGCTCGGGAGCAGCGGCTCGACACGGTGTTGAGCGTCGGCAGCGGCTTCGGTGGTTTCCAGAGCGCGATCGTGCTCACCCGGTTGGGCCCGGCATGACCACAGCGGTGATCACCGGTATCGGCGTCCTGGCGCCGAACGGCGCCGGGACAGAGAACTTCTGGGCCGCGACGCTCCGCGGCGAATCCGGCATCGGCCCGATCCGCCGCTTCGACGCGCGGGGCTATCCGGCTCGACTGGGTGGCGAGATCGACGGCTTCGACCCGGTTGAGCACCTGCCCCGCCGGCTGCTACCGCAGACCGATCGGATGACCCAGCTCGCCCTCGCGGCGTCGGCGTGGGCGTTGGCCGACGCCGGGGTGGAGCCGGGCACCTACGACCCGGGCGGGACCGGGGTGGCGATGGCCGGGGCGTTCGGCGGCTTCGAGTACGGCCAGCGGGAGCTGGAGAACCTCTGGTGTTCCGGCCCGGAGCGCGTCAGTGTCTACATGTCGTTTGCGTGGTTCTACGCCGTCAACACCGGGCAGTTGTCCATCCGGCACGCCCTGCGCGGCCCGGCTGGCGTCGTCGTTGGTGACCAGGCCGGCGGACTGGACGCGGTCGCGCAGGCCCGGCGCAACATCCGCAAGGGGGCACGGCTGATGCTCTCCGGCGGCGTCGACAGCTCCTTCTGCCCGTATGGGTGGGTTGCCCGGATAAGCGACGGGGCGCTGAGCACCGACGAGGATCCGCGCACCGCCTACCTGCCCTTTGACCTCCGCGCCCGGGGACAGGTCCCCGGCGAGGGCGGTGCGGTCCTGGTGGTCGAGGAGGCCGCTGCGGCCCGTCGCCGCGGTACCCAGATCTACGGGGAGATCGCTGGGTACGCCGCGACGTTCGACGCCGCGGTCCGGCACGGCGGTGAGCGGGGTCTGGGCCGGGCGGTGGAGGCCGCTCTCGCCGACGCGGGGGTGACCGCCCGGGAGATCGGGGTGGTCTTCGCGGACGGTTCCGGCCGGCTGGCTGACGACCGTGCCGAGGCCGAGACCATCGCTGATGTCTTCGGTCCGCAAGGGGTGCCGGTCACCGTCCCGAAGACCATGACTGGACGGATGAGTTCCGGCGGCGCCCCGGCCGACCTCGCCGGCGCGTTGCTGGCGATGCGAGACGGGCTCATTCCGCCCACGGTCAACGTGCAGACGCCGGCCCCCGGCGCACGGCTGGATCTCGTCACCGGTGTTCCCCGGCCGTGGCAGCCGGGACCCGCCTTGGTGCTGGCCCGGGGCCGGGGCGGCTTCAACTCCGCCATGGTGCTCCGGCCTGGTGCCGCGGTTCCCGGCCGCACCGGAGAAGCCGGCGTCACCGGCCGTGCGGCGCCCACCCGCTCAGGAGGGAAACCGTCATGAAGCAGATGACACTGTCGGCCCTGGAACAGATCATGCATACCTGCGCGGGGGACGACGAGTCCACGGACTCGTTCCAACAGGCCCCCGAACGGCCCTTCGCCGACCTCGGCTACGACTCCCTCGCGCTACTGGAGACCCAGAGCGTGATCCGGCGCGAGTACGGCGTTGACCTCTCCGAGCAGGCGCTGAGTGAGGCGGAGACGCCGCAGCAGCTGGTTGACCTTGTGAACCGATGGCTGTCGGCCGCCTGACCGGCCCGCTGGCCCTGCTGATGCCGGGCCAGAGCGCCCAGTACCAGGGGATGGGTACCGGGCTGTACCGCGACGTCCCGGCGTTCGCGAGGGTCATGGACGAGCTGTTCCTGCTGATGGGGGCGGCAGGGGACGAGCTCCGCTCGGACTGGCTCGCCACTTCGCCCCGGGTGCCGATCGACCACGCCGACCGCTCCCAGCCGTTGCTCTTCGCCATCGACTATGCGCTCGGCCGGCTCCTGATGGACCGGGGGCTGCGGCCGACGGTTCTGCTCGGGCACAGCATCGGCGAGCTGGCCGCGGCGACCCTGGCCGGGATCTTCGATCCGGCCGGCGCGGTCCGGATCGTGCGGCATCGGGTCGGCCAGTTCGCCACGGTGCCGGCGGGCGGGATGGCCGCCGTCGCCGCATCCCGAGCGCAGGTGCAGCCCTACCTCCGGCCGGGGGTCGAAATCGGTGCGGTCAACGCGCCCCGGCAGACGGTGATCGCGGGCGCGGTCGAGCCACTGCGGACGACCTTGGACGCGCTCCGGCATGCGGGCTACACCTGGGCTCCGGTGCTGTCAACGGTGCCATTCCATAGCGAGTTGCTCCGCCCGGTGGTTGTCGCGGCCGGCCCGCTGCTGGCCAGTTTGCCGGCCCGGCCGCCACAGATACCCCTGGTTTCCGGGTACACCGCGGGCTACCTGACTGACGCCGAGGCACGGGACCCCGGGTACTGGGCGCGTCATCCGGTGGACCCGGTGCTGTTCTGGCCGGCCCTGACGACCCTGGCGGGGGCCGGGCCGCAGCTGTTGGTCGAGTGCGGCCCGGGTAATGGCCTGACGAGGATCGCGCGGCGGCTGCCACAGGTTCGCTCCGGGCACAGCGAGGTGCTGGCGCTGCTCGGCCCGCCGACGCACCCGTACCGGGAGGCCGAGCAGCTCGCCGCCGCCGCTGCCCGCCTCGGGATTTCCCCGCCCTGATCCGCCGCCGGAGCGGAGCCAGTGTTGCTTGACCGGACCGGGTGTGAGCTCGGGTCACCGGCGGGTGGTGACCACGTTCCGCCGGGCCCTGGCTTTCCGGAACACCAGCTACGGAGGGGCACGGCCCCCTCCAGAATCGTGGAGGCGAGATGGCGACCTACCAACCGGCCCCGTTCACCCAGGTCGGTCGCCCGGCGCTGGTTCGCGGCCCGGGCGACTGGTGGGGACGCGTCGAGTTGATTACCCCGGCGATGTGCGGCCCCAACTCGCTCTTCGTCGGGCAGCTCGGGGACTGGACGTGGGACGCGGTGGGCGCCGCCTGCCACCTCGACCCCTACTCTGCCGTGGATCCGGCCGGCAACCCGGTCTATCTCTCCTTCGCGTACTTCCGGGTTCAGGCCTGCCGGGAGCTGTCCGTGGAGCAGTTGACCTTCGGTGACCGGCTGCGGGTGCGTTCCAAGGTCCTCTCCTGCGGCGGTGATTCGGTGCTGACCGTGCATCAGATCAGCCGTTACGAGGGGGAATCCGGTGCGACGCCGAGCGGCACCGCTGCCAGTACGGACGACTTCTTCCGTTACGACACGCCCGACTGCCTGCACGTCGAGACGTTCAACCGGTGGATTCAGCGTTCCGGGGCGGGAACCAACCACGGGTTGCGGCGGGCCACGCCGGTTGGCTTCCGGGCGGATCACCTGGAGCAGATCGCCGACGAGTACACGCCGCGGCGAATCGTGTCGAGTGTTCGCCGGGCCGCCGGGTTCCGGTCAGTGGGGGAGCCACCGCCGCAGGTCCGCTTGGCGCTGACCTACCAGGTGAGCGCGAGCCGTGATCTCAACGGTGTCGGTCTGCTGTACTTCGCGTCGTACTTCTCGATTGTGGATTGGGCTGTCCTGCAGCTGTGGCGCTCTCTCGGTCGGTCGGTAGCGGGCTTTCTTCGCCGGCGGGTCCGGGACCGGCAGGTCTGCCTGGTCGCCAACGCCAACGCCGACGATCTGCTCGATGTCGAGGTCATGATGTACCGAGATGTTTCGGGGGAGGATGTGATTGATGTGAGCCTCCGCCGTGGTCAGGACGGCAGCCTGCTCGCCGTGGCGCGTCAGCGGATCACCCGGCCAGCCGACTGACGGCGGGCGGTCCCGCCGTCACGATCCGAGGTGTTCGTTGATGAACGCAACCAAGGTCTGGGGCGTGCGGACGTGCTCCAGGTCGTCTTCGGAGACCAGGACGCCGTAGTCGTGCTTGATTCGGCTGTGCGTCTCCAGCAGGGCCAGCGAGTCGTACCCCAGTTCGTCGAAAGGCTGGTCTGGGGCGTGCTCGAACGACTGCCAGTCCCCGTCCCAGACGTACTGGCGCATGAGGAGCTCGAGCTCCCGCAACGTGATCGGCGGCACGAACGACTCCTTCGCCTTGCGGTCGATGCGGCTGCCGGCGTCGGTGCCGCATCCGGACCGTTTCGGATCGCATCGTGTCGATCCTGCGGCCCCGACCTCCGGGGAGGCTCGAGGGTGAATCGAGCCTCGTCTCGGCGAGTCGGCGGCGAACTGCTGGACGGGGGCGTGGAGACTTTGCAGAATACGTGCGTGCGTGCTCAGCAGCCGAACCCGGACGAGGTCCGATTCCGCCTGCGTCATCTTGCGCGGCTGCGGCGAGTACGGGACCGGATCGACCGGGAGTACGCGCAGCCGCTAGACGTACAGGCGTTAGCCCGCGGGGTGAACATGTCGGCCGGGCATCTCAGTCGTGAGTTCCGCCTCGCCTACGGTGAGTCGCCCTACGCGTACCTGCTGACCCGCCGGGTGGAGCGGGCGATGGCGCTGCTGCGACGGGGCGACATGACCGTTACGGAGGTCTGCTTCGCGGTCGGGTCCTCCTCGCTGGGGACGTTCAGTACTCGGTTCACCGAACTGGTGGGCGTGCCCCCCAGCACGTACCGACGGATGGCGTCGGAGGCAACGGCGGGGATGCCGTCGTGCGTGTCGAAGCAGGTGACTCGGCCGGTGCGGAGCCGACCGAGGTCGACGGGGGAGCGGCAGCCGGCCTGAGACCGGGACGCCCCGAGCCCGGCTTGAGCGCTGCCGGAGCGTTGCCGGCCAGACTTCGGCCGCGTAGCCATCGGTCGGCTGGAAATCCTTGTTTGCCCGGCCTCCGGTCCAGTGGTGGCGGCGCCCGCCCATGGCATCCGGTCCGGCGGGACGGCACAGAGACATCCCGCGGTGAGGAGGGCTCAGGTGAAGGGCATCGTCCTGGCCGGCGGCTCGGGGACGCGGCTGCACCCGGTGACCCTGGCGCTGTCGAAACAGCTTTTGCCGGTCTACAACAAACCGATGATCTACTACCCCCTCTCGGTGCTCATGCTTACCGGAATCCGGGACATCCTGATCATTTCCACGCCACGGGACCTGCCGTTGTTCGAGCGGCTCCTCGGCGACGGTTCCCGGTTCGGCCTGTCGATCTCGTATGCCGCCCAGCCGGTTCCGCGGGGCCTGGCCGACGCCTTCATAATCGGCGCGGAGCACGTCGGCCCCGACCCAGTCGCCCTCATCCTGGGCGACAACATCTTCCACGGCTACCGGTTCTCGGAGCGGCTGCAGGCGGAGAGCCGGGACATCGACGGGTGTGTGTTGTTCGGCTATCCGGTCACCGATCCGCAGCGGTACGGGGTGGGGGAGACCGATGCGACGGGGCGGCTCATCTCCATCGAGGAGAAGCCACGCGCGCCCCGGTCGAATCGGGCGATCACCGGGTTGTACTTCTACGACAACGACGTGGTGGATATCGCCAAGAACGTTCGTCCGTCGGCGCGTAACGAGGTCGAGATCACCCGGGTCAACCAGGTCTACCTGGAGCGGGGTAAGGCGAGACTGGTCGATCTGGGTCGTGGGCTGGCCTGGCTGGACGCTGGCACCTATGACTCGCTGCTGCAGGCCAGTCACTACCTGCAGACCCTGGAGCAGCGGCAGGGCATCCATATCGCCTGTCTCGAGGAGGTGGCCCTGCGAATGGGTTTCATCGACGCCGAGGCCTGTCACGCTCTCGGTGCCGAGTTGGCGCATACCGACTACGGCCGGTACGTCCTGAACGTGGCCGCGGAAGCACGCTGAGCTTTTGTTGCTCCCGGCCGGCGGGGCCGGCGCGGTGCTGGTGGTCGGGGCTGTCTAATCATGCGGACCCCACGGACCGGTCGGGCGCGATGAGATTGACCAGGGCGGCGGTCAGTGCGATGGCGAAGAGCCCGACGATGACCAGAGTTGGTATGCGGAAGGCGGTCAGCCAGTCGCCCGTCCGGTCCAGGCTCGCGAAGAGAACCGTGCCGACGAGACCAACGCCCAGACCGCCACCGAAGGCCTGCCCGGTCTCGAGCATGCCGCCAGCGCTTCCGCCCTCGGTCCGTGGTACGGGAGTGAGGGCTACGGTCAGGTTCGGGGCGATCACCAGGCCCCCGGCCACCCCCGAGGTGATCAGTCCGCCGCCCAGCCCGGCCAGGAGCAGCGGCAGGGTGGCCGTGTGCGGGGAGTCCGGGCCGGGGAGAAAGACGTCGGCGACGAGCAGTGCGATGAGCCCGACCGCTGCGAGAAGCAACCCCGACACCACCAGTGGTCGGCCCAGCCGCCCCGCCTTGGACCCGGCGATCACCGAACTGATTGCGGCGCCCAGCGCCAGTGGGGTGAGCGCGACACCGGTCACCAACTCGTCATGTCCGAGCCCGTGTTGCAGATATTCTGACATTAGGTAGTAGATACCGTCATAGCCGGCGGTGTAGAAGACGGCGATGACCACTCCCGCAGAAAACGACCGGAACCGGAACAGCCTCATGTCGAACATCGGCACGCCGCGGCGGGCGTATCGCTTTTCCCAGCGCACGAACCCCATCAGTACCGCCACCCCGGTGGCTAGGAGCGTCCAGGTCAACCACGCCGGCCAGTGTTCACCCTGGGTCAGCCACACCAAGCCCAGCCCGACCATCAACAGGACGGCTCCCACCAGGTCCATTCGTGGCCGGTGGGCCCGCTCTGCAACCGGGAAGAACCGCCACCCGAGGATCGCGATGACGATCCCGGCCGGCACGCTGACCAGAAAGGCCCACCGCCAGCCCCATTCGGCACCCCCGACAGCGACCAGTCCGCCGCCAAGCACCGGACCGACTATCCGGGCGACGTTGATCCCCACGGAGACCGCTCCGAACGGCAGCCCCCGCTCCTGGGCGGGAAACATCCGTTGAATTGTTCCGAACACCTGGGCGAGTGCCAGCCCGATACCGACCCCTTGCACCAGGCGGGCGGCGATCAGCCACGCCTCATGCGACGCGAGAGCCGCGGCTCCGCTCGCCACGACGAACGCCGTCATGCCGGCCACGAAGATGTTGCGCCGGCCGTGTACGTCACCGAATCGGCCCGCGGGCACCAGCACCAGGCCGATCGCTAGGTAGAACGCCGAGACCAGCCACTGTTGGGTGCTCGAGTCCAACCCGAGCGTGGTACGGATCGTCGGCATCGCGATCACCACCAGGGCGATGTTGAGCCCCAGGATGAAGGTAACCAACGTGCTGACCGCCACTACCGGCATCCGCGGCACCGGACGACCCGATCCCGTCCGAAGCGACTGCTCCTCCTGCTGATGCTCCTCGGTCACGACAGGTGCTCCTCGGTCACGACAGGTGCTCCTCGGTCACGACAGGGCCACCGGGCAGGCTGCGAGAACCGTCATGTACCCACTAACGATCTGCGGTGAACGTGGCCGTGTAGAGAGAAGCGATCCGGGCCGGGACAACCCACCGGTGGTGGCGCGAATCCCGGTTGGCCCGGCCGCCGAGTCGGGTACCCCCGCACCGGCCGCCGCCGAATCGGGGTACCCGCCAGCGGCGAATGTCACCGGGGAGCGGGATCGGGTGCCGAGGCTGGGGCGGCGGCTGGCAACATCTGTGGTCTACCCCGAGGTGAGGAGGCCCACGGTGAGCGCCCAACATCCTGCCGCTGTCCTCTTCGACATGGACGGCACCCTGGTGGACAGCGAAAAGTTGTGGGACACCGCGCTGCACGAGCTGGCAGTCGCCTATGGCGGCGTGCTCTCCGCGGCCGCTCGCCGGGCCATGATCGGAACGAGCATGGCGGCCTCGATGCAGCTCCTGCACGACGACCTGGGCCAGTCGGAACGTGACCTGCAGGCCAGCGCGGCGTGGATCAACGCACGGATACTGGAGCTGTTCCGCAGCGGGCTGCAGTGGCGGCCGGGCGCGCTGACCCTGCTGCGTGCCGTCCGTGCCGCGCAGATCCCGACTGCCCTGGTCACCTCCAGCGCTCGGGCGTTGGTGGAGGTTGCCCTCGACACCCTGGGGCGGGACAGCTTCGACGTGGTGGTGTGCGGGGACGAGGTGGATTCGGCCAAACCACACCCGATGCCCTACCTGACCGCCGCCCGGGTGCTCGGTGTGCCGATCGGCCGGTGTGTGGCGATCGAGGACTCCCCGACCGGCGTGGCGAGTGCTCTCGCCGCGGGTGCGGCGGTCCTCGCGGTACCGGCAGAGGTGCCGGTGGAGCCCCGCGCCGACGTGCATCAGCTGGCGAGCCTGGCCGCGGCCGACCTGGAGCTCCTCGCGGCGCTGCTCGGGGACCGCTCTGCGAACGCGGCCTTCGGCGCTCGGTAGCGCGCGGCCGCTCCGGGGCCCTTCCGTCAGCACTCGGAAGGGCCCCGGAGCCACGGGGCCCTTCCGAGCTGACTCAGTCGTGGGCGATAGCGCCCAGGACATCGATGCGGGCGGCGCGGACCGCGGGAATCACCGCGGCGATGACGCCGACCAGCGCGCCGAGGCCGACCATCGTCCCCATGTCCGCCCAAGGCAGCACCAGGTCGGTGATTCCCTCGTCGCGCAACGCCTCGACGACGGCCGCGCCGAGGCCGGAGCCGACGGCGATGCCGAGCAGCGCACCGAACACCGAGATCACCACCGCCTCTATAGTGATCATGCCCATGGTCTGCGCCCGACCAAGGCCGACCGCGCGGAGCAGCCCGAGCTCCCGGGTGCGTTCGAGCACCGACAGGGCCAGGGTGTTGATGATGCCGAGTACCGCGATCACGATGGCCAACAGCAGCAGGATCTGGATCATTCGCAACAGGTCGTCGAGCGGCTTGGTCTGCTGCTCGATGAACGCGTCCCGGTCGGCCACCGTCACCTCCGGGCTGTCCGCCAGAAGCGTCTCCACCCGCGGCAGCACGTCAGCGGCCTGGGCCCCGGGCGTGAGCTGGATGAAGCCCGCTATCGGCTGGGGGACGGTGAAGTCCTGCGCCGCGGTGACCGGCACAGTGATCGGATCGAGGAGCTCATCGGCTTCGTAGATCCCGCTGACCGTGTAGGTCTTCGCCTCGGCGCGGGCCAACTGCACCGGCACGGTGGAGCCGACGGAGAGTCCGCGCGAGGCCGCCACATCCGAACTGACCAGCATCTGATCCGGCCCGAGTCGACTGATGTCCCCGGCGGTGGCCCGCGCGCCGAAGATCCGCGTCAGCGTCGACACGTCGCTGTTGGCGCCCACCCAGGTGCGTTCGTCGCCGACCTGGGCCAGATCGCCGTATGCTCCGCCGACCAGCGCCACCCCGGGCAGCGCCGCGGTCTTCTCCAGCACCACGGGGTCGAAGGTCGGCGGCCGGGGTCCGGTCTGCGCGCCGCCGATCACCAACTCGGCCTTGATCTTGTCCTGGGCCAGGCCGCTGATGCTGCTCTTGGTGGAATCCAGGATGACGGTAACCCCGGTTACCAGGGCGATGCCGACCATCAGCGCGGCCGCCGTGATCGCCGTACGGCGCGGGTTTCGTCCGGAGTTGAGCCGGCCCAACTTGCCCGGCATCCACCAGGAGAAGATCCCGCCGAGTAGACCGACCACCGGCCGGCTGATCAGCGGGGTCAGGAGCGCCACCCCGATGAAGGCGAAGAGCACGCCGCCGAGGATGGTGATCAGGGTGTTGCCACCGGCGTGTCCGCCGAGGCCCAGGAAGAGCAGCGTGGCGCCGGTCGAGGTCACCGCCGCGCCCGCCACCGTGACCTTGGTCAGCGGCCGGTCCGGCGTCGCGACATCCTGCATCGCCGCGATCGGCGGGATCCGGGACGCCCGCAGCGCGGGCAGCAGCGCCGCCACCACCGTGATGATCAGGCCGACCCCGAACGCACCGATAACCGCCGCCGGGGGTACGGCGACCCCTGCCAGGTCGAGCCCGCCGGAGAGGTTGCCGAACAGGTACGCCAACAGCGCGCCGATGCCGACGCCGGCGCCGAGGCCGAGCACGGAGGCGAGTAGGCCGACCGCCACCGCCTCCAGCACCACCGAGCCGATGATCTGGCGGCGGCCCGCCCCGACGGCGCGCATCAGCGCCAACTCCCGGGTGCGCTGGGCCACGATGATCGAAAATGTGTTGAGGATCAGGAACGTCCCCACCAGCAGCGCCACCGCGGCGAAGCCGAGCAGGATTCGGTTGAAGAAGGACAACCCCTCCTTCAGCGTCGCCGAGGCCTCCGCGGAGACCTCGGCGCCGGTCTTCACCTCGAAGTCGGCCCCGAGCGCGGCGGCGATGTCGTCGCGCAGCCGATCGTTGGCGACGCCGTCGGCGGCGGTGACCGTGACGTTGGTGAAGGCGTCGCCCTGGCCGAGCATCAACTGCTGCGCCACCGGAGTGGTGAACATGACCTCGTTGACGCCGCCGATGGAGTCGCGGCCGCCGCTGTAGCCGAAGATCCCGACGATGGTGAACTCCTGCTTCGGCTCGAGCGTGAGCACGCCCACTCGATCGCCGACAGCGACCTGGCCGGCCTTGGCCAGCCCGGCATTGACCAGGATTTCGTCGTCCGCCTGCGGCTCCCGGCCCTCGCGCAGCTGGACGAGATCGCTTACGCCCACCCAGTTCGCACCGATTTGGGGCGGCCCGAAGGAGGTGACCACCTTGCCATTGCTACCGATCAGGCGCGCGCCGTCGGCGGCCACGATGCCGGTGGCGTCGGCCACCCCGGCAACGTTTCGGATTCGCTCCACCGTCTCGGCCGGCACCGGCATTGCCACCGCGTCACCCTCGAAGTCGCCCACCTCGATCCGCGGCTTCGCGGCGACGTTGACGTCCACCCCTTCGTACGCGTCGGCGAAGACGGCGTCGAAGGAACGGCCGAGGGTGTCGGTGAGCACGAACGCGCCCGAGACGAACATGACGCCGAGTACCACCGCCAACCCGGACAGGATCAGCCGGAGCTTGCGTGCCAGCAGGCTCTTGAGGGTCGCCCGGAACATCAGTCGCCCACCTCGACCTGGGTGTCGAGCTTCTTCATCGTGTCCAGCACCGTCTCCGCCGTCGGCTCGATCAGCTCGGAGACGATCTGTCCGTCGGCGAGGAAGACCACCCGGTCGGCGTAGGCGGCGGCGGTCGGATCATGGGTGACCATGACAATGGTCTGTCCGTGCTCCCGTACCGAGTTACGGAGGAACTTCAGCACCTCCGCGCCGGCCCGAGAGTCGAGGTTGCCGGTCGGCTCATCTGCGAAGATCACCTGTGGGCGGCTGACCAGTGCCCGCGCGCACGCCACCCGCTGCTGCTGCCCACCGGAGAGCTGCGCCGGCCGGTGACCCAGCCGTTCCCGCAGGCCGACGGTCTCGATCACCGTGTCGAACCAGGCTTGGTCCGGCTTGCGCCCAGCGATCGACAGCGGCAGCAGGATGTTTTCCTTTGCGGTCAACGTCGGCAGCAGGTTGAACTGTTGGAAGATGAATCCGACCTGCTCGCGGCGCAGCTTGGTCAGACCGGCATCCCCCAGGCCGGTGACCGTGGTCTCGCCGATCGAGACCGTGCCCCGGGTCACGGCGTCCAGCCCGGCGAGGCAGTGCATCAACGTTGACTTGCCCGACCCGGATGGACCCATGATCGCGGTGAATCGGCTCTGCTCGAACTCACAGGTGACCCCGCGAAGCGCGATCACCTGTGCCTCCCCGCTGCCGTACACCTTCCACACCTCGCTCGCGCGGGCCGCGGCCTGCGCCTGACGGCCTACCGTCGCGGTCACGTCTTCTCCCTCTCGTCGTTCGGTCCGCCCCGTCCCCCTCGGCCGGCGCGGCAGTCCCATCATGGGGTTTCCCCAGTCCACATCCCTCCGACTTGCGGCGGAGCCGTGGCGGATTTTTGTGCTACGGGTGTCCCCGAGCGCCACTCAGGGTTGCCCCTGAGCGCCCGTTGGCGTCGAGCCGGCTTCCCGATTGCCCCGGGACCGATCCCCACCCGGTGATGTCCCATGGATGATCAAGCCCGCTGCCCCCTGTTGGTCACGGTAGGTGACCGGGGCAACCCGGCGGGGCGGGCGGGTCAGCTCCGGGGCCGGACCAGCCCGGACTCGTACGCCAGCACCGCCAGGATCCGGACCGGGCGCCGCTGCGGGTCGGGGCCCGCGCGGCGCCCACTCACTCGTCAGCGCCCGGCGGCATCGGCTGGGATCGCGAGTCACGGAGCGAGTCGGCCGGTTTCGGGCCGACCGGGAACGGCGGCGGCGTGCCCCCGAAACTCGGACACAGCGGCTGGTGGCTGCACCAGTCACAGAGCCGGCTCGGCCGCGGGCGGAAGTCCTGGGCGGCGGTGGCGGCCTCGATCGCCCGCCAGAGCGCCACCACCGTGCGCTCGAATCGCACCAGTTCGTCGGCGTCCGGGGTGTAGTCGCAGACCTCGGCATCTTTCAGGTAGAGCAGCCGCAGTACCCGTGGCACCACGCCGCGGGTACGCCACAACACCAAGGCATAGAACTTGAGCTGGAACAGCGCCCGCGCCTCGAACGCCTCCCGCGGCGCGCCGCCGGTCTTGTAGTCAACCACCCGCAGCGCGCCGTCCGGCGCCACGTCCAACCGGTCCAGGTAGCCCCGGATCAGCAACTCCTCGTCCACCACCGCGGAGATCAGACTCTCCCGCTCGGCCGGCTCCAGGCGGCGTGGATCCTCCACCGCGAAGTAGCCCTGGAGCAGCCCTGCGGCCGAGCGTAGAAACGTTGACCGGGCCTCGGCGTCGTCGGTGAACAGGGTGGCCAGCTCCGGCTGCTCGGTGACCAGCCGTTCCCACTGCGGAGCCACCAGGTCGCTGGCGGCCCGCGGGGTGCGGCCAGCGGAGGGCAGGTCGAACAGTCGCTCCAGTACGGCGTGGATCAGGGTGCCCCGGGCCTGCTCCATGGTGGGCTGCTCGGGCAGCCGGTCGATGCTGCGGAACCGGTAGAGCAACGGGCAGGTCTTGAAGTCGGCCGCCCGCGAGGGGGACAGCGAGGCCCGTACCGTGACCGGCACCTCCGCCGTGGGCGAGAGCTGCTGGGCTGTCACCGGATCCGCTGTCATGACCGGAAAGGGTAGGGCACCGGGGTGACAGCGTGACCCGCGCCGTCTGCAAGGCATGATCGGCTCCCGCGTAGCATCGGGTCGGTGGAGTCCAGGAGGCAAGCCCCGCGTCGACCGGCCGGGGTAACCGTCGGCCGGGTGATCGGGGTGCCGCTGCACCTCGACTGGTCGATGCTGCTGCTCACCCTGGCCGTCACCGTGCTGTACGCCGAGTTCGCCCGGCGGGAGCTCGCCCTCTCTCCGGCCGGTGGCTACCTGATCGGCCTCGGTTTCGTCGTCTCCCTGCTCGGGTCGGTGCTGCTGCACGAGCTCGGTCATGCCCTCACCGCCCGCAGATTCGGCATCGGGGTCCGCGGCATCACCCTGGAGCTGCTCGGTGGCTATACCGAGATGGACCGAGATGCCCCGACTCCTCGGGCTGATCTGTTGGTGTCCCTCGCCGGGCCGGCGGTCTCCGCGGTACTCGGCGCGGCGGCGGTCACCGTCACCCTGGCGCTCCCCGAGCGCACCCTGGCGCACCAGCTCGCCTTCCAGCTTGCGGTGAGTAACGTTGTGGTCGCGGTGTTCAACGTGCTGCCCGGGCTGCCGCTCGACGGCGGTCGCGCGCTGCGGGCCGCCGTCTGGGCCGTCACCCGGGACCGACACCGGGCCACCGAGGTGGCGGGCTGGGTCGGTCGGGTTGTCGCCCTCGGTACGGGCGGGGCCGCCGTCGCACTAGCCCTGACCCGTCCGCCGACGCCGCCGGTGCTGCTCGCGATGCCGCTGATGCTGCTGGTCGCGTTCACCCTCTGGCGGGGCGCCGGGCAGTCCATTCGGCTGGCCCGGATCACCCGCCGGCTTCCGCTGATCGATCTCCCCCGGCTGGCCCGTCCGGTCTGCGCCGTTCGGGCCGGCACTCCGCTCGCCGAGGCGCAGCGGCGCGTCGCCGGAGCCAACCCACCGGCCGCGCTGCTGGTCACCGACTCCGCGGGCCGCCCACACGCCCTGGTCAACCCGGCTGCCGCCGCGGCGGTCGCGGTCAACCGCCGGCCCTGGCTATCGGTGGACGCGGTGGCTCGGCCGTTGGTCGAGGTGCCGACCGTGCCGGTCGGCCTCGATGGCGAGCAGGTGCTGGAGACCGTGCGGCGCCACCCGGGCGCACAGTACGTGGTGACCTCAGGCGAAGATGTCGTCGGCATCCTGTACCTCGCGGATCTTGCTCAGCTGCTCGAACCCCACCGGAGATGAACACGTGACCGCACCGCCCTCCGACGCGCCCGACCAGCACGTCCCCGCCCCGCCTCCAGCGCGCCGGGGGCCGTTCCAACCCGGTGACCGGGTGCAGTTGACCGACCCGAAGGGGCGAATGCACACCGTCACCCTCGAGCCGGGCAAGGAGTTCCACACCCACCGCGGCATCCTGCACCACGACGCCCTGATCGGTCAGCCTGACGGCAGCGTCGTCAGTACCGCCGGCGGCGGTACGGCGTTCCTGGCCCTGCGCCCGCTGCTCGCCGACTACGTCCTGTCGATGCCTCGGGGTGCCCAGGTTATCTATCCGAAGGACTCGGCCCAGATCGTCGCGATGGGCGATGTCTTCCCCGGTGCGCGGGTGCTGGAGGCGGGGGCGGGGTCCGGTGCGCTGAGTTGTTCCCTGCTGCGTGCTGTCGGTCCCACCGGAGAGCTGCACTCGTGGGAGGTGCGCGACGACTTCGCCCAGATTGCCCGACGTAACGTCGAGGCGTTCTTCGGTGGCCCACATCCGGCCTGGCGGCTGCGAGTCGGGGATGTGGCGGCGAACCCGGAGATCGGGTTCGACCGGATCATTCTGGACATGCTCACGCCCTGGGAGAAGCTCGACATGGTCGAGCGGGCCCTGGTGCCCGGTGGGGTGCTGATTGGGTACGTCGCCACCACCCCGCAGCTTTCCGAACTGGTGGAGGCGCTGCGGGAGCGGGGTGGCTGGACGGAGCCGCGGGCCTGGGAGTCACTGGTCCGGGACTGGCACGCGGAGGGGTTGGCCGTTCGGCCCGACCATCGCATGATCGCGCACACCGCGTTCCTGGTGTCTGCGCGTAAGCTCGCCCCGGGAGTTACCGCCCCACCGCGCCGGCGCAAGCCCAGCAAGGGTATGGAGGCATACGCGCAGCGCTGGGCGGCGCTGCGGGAGGCAGCGGCCGTCCAGGCCGACTCGGCGGAGGAGGGGTGACGGTCATGACGGTCGAGCAGGACAGCGGGGAATGACGCGACAGCGGCCGACCGGCGTGGACCGGTGGTGCGGGGAGGCGGAATGAAACGGCCGGGCCTGGGCGGCGGCGACGTGCCAGCGGTGTTTCCGGACTGGTCGCCGTATCGGGACCTCGAGTCCGCGGCGAGTGCCTACCTGCGCGACCCGGATGTGGCCCTGGAGGCGCTCGGCGGTGTGCTTCGCGGCGCCTCCGTGCTTGGCTTCACCCTGGAACGGTTTGTCAACGAGGTCAACGGAGTCTGGCAGGAGGTGGTCATCTGTGACGGCAGTCGCCTGGTCCTCTGGCACGGCGAGGACATCCCGCCCGGAGAGGGCCCACCTGGTTCGATGACCTCCTCGCTGCGGGTGGTGCCGGTCTCCTCGATCACCGAGGTGGGGTGTCGGCGGCGGCTCACCCGCGCCGATGACGGCACCGTGCGGGTGGACGGCATCGACGTCTACCTGCTGTTGAGGTCGCTGGATGAGGCGCCGTCGGGCGAGGAGGGGGCCAGCGTGCTCCGGCATGACGCGTTGCGCTTCGGCAAGACCCTCGACGACGGTGGCGCCGGGCAAATCGCCCGCCTTGAGGAGTTCGCCCGGTTGGTCGCCTCGGCCGTCGGTCGGCCACTGCGTTGAGGGCTGACCGCTCGGCTGAGGGTTGACCGCGCGCGCTCGGCGGGGAGCTGCCCGGTGCGGCAGCGCCGCACCCGGCGGTGGCGGTCAGTCTTCGGCTTCTGGACCGGCGACTGGCGTGCCGTCGCCGCCGCGGAGCACGTGGATGCACTCGCCCGGGCACTCCTTCGCCGAGTCGATCACCTCAAGGCGGAGGTGTTCCGGCACCTCCACCCGGCCGCCCGGGGCCTGCACCAGTTCGCCGTCCGGTCCTTTGACGTAGGCGAGTCCGTCGATGTCGAACTCGAAGACCTCTGGCGCGTACTGGACGCAGAGCCCATCGCCCGTGCACAGGTCCTGGTCCACCCAGACCTGTAGCTGGTCCGTCGCGACCTCGATCACCGTTCCCCCAGGTTCGTCCGTCGTACGCCTTGACGGTACCCGAACCGTCGGACGGATTCCCGCGCCCACCCGGGGACGATCAAGGTTCGGTGACGAGGGTGTTGCATGGGACCGAATCGGCCTCATAGCGGTTAGTGTTAGGGCAGAACGTTCAAGCCCCCCGGGGAGGTGGGACGTGGCACGCAGCGACGACGCGGACTCGCGCGCCGCACGGTGGGAGAAGGAGGCCCACGATCTCTCCACGCAGGTCGCGTTCCTGCAAGAGGAACTCGCTCTGGTGCGGCGCAAGTTGACCGAAAGCCCCCGACAGGTCCGGCAGCTCGAAGAGCGGCTGGCGGCCGCCCAGGCTCAACTGGCGCGGCTGACCGAGAACAATGAGCGGCTCGTGAGCACTCTCAAGGAGGCTCGAGCGCAGATCATGACGCTCAAGGAGGAGATCGACCGGCTCGCCCAGCCGCCGAGCGGCTATGGGGTCTTCCTGGCGCGACACGACGACGGCACGGTGGATGTGTTTACCGGCGGCCGCAAGCTCCGGGTGGCCGTCTCACCGTCCCTGGAGGTCGCCGAACTGCGCCGGGGGCAGGAGGTCCTGCTCAACGATGCGCTCAACATCGTTGACGCGTTCGGCTATGAGCGGGCCGGTGAGGTGGTCATGCTCAAGGAGGTGCTCGCCGGGCCGGACGGCGCTCCCGGCGACCGCGCCCTCGTGGTCTCCCACTCCGACGAGGAGCGCGTCGTCCACCTCGCGGAGACGCTGATCGACGCCCCGATCCGGGCGGGTGACTCCCTCATGATCGAGCCTCGCTCGGCGTACGCCTATGAGCGGATTCCGAAGAGTGAGGTTGAGGAGCTGGTCCTGGAGGAGGTGCCGGATGTCGACTACACCGACATCGGCGGTCTCCATGCCCAGATCGAGCAGATTCGCGACGCGGTGGAGCTGCCGTTCCTGCACGCTGACCTGTTCCGGGAGCACCAGCTCCGGCCACCGAAGGGCATTCTGCTCTACGGGCCACCGGGCTGCGGCAAGACCCTGATCGCCAAGGCGGTGGCGAACTCGCTGGCGAAGAAGATCGCCGAGCGGCGTGGCGAGGAGAAGCACACCAGCTACTTCCTCAACATCAAGGGCCCGGAGTTGCTCAACAAGTACGTCGGCGAGACCGAGCGGCACATCCGGCTGGTCTTCCAGCGGGCCCGGGAGAAGGCCGGCGAGGGCACACCGGTCATCGTGTTCTTTGACGAGATGGATTCCGTGTTCCGCACCCGGGGCTCCGGTGTCTCGTCGGATGTGGAGAACACCATCGTCCCGCAGTTGCTCAGCGAGATCGATGGGGTGGAGGGTCTGGAGAACGTCATCGTCATCGGTGCCTCCAACCGGGAGGACATGATCGATCCGGCGATCCTGCGGCCGGGCCGGCTCGATGTCAAGATTAAGATCGAGCGGCCGGATGCCGAGGCGGCGAAGGATATCTTCTCCAAGTACATCCTTCCCGGCCTGCCCCTGCACCCGGATGACCTGGCCGAGCACGGCAGCGATCCGCAGGCCACCGTGGCGGCGATGATCGACGCGGTCGTCCTGCGGATGTACTCGGAGACCGAGGAGAACCGCTTCCTCGAGGTCACCTACGCCAACGGCGACAAGGATGTCCTCTACTTCAAGGACTTCAACTCCGGTGCGATGATCCAGAACATCGTGGACCGGGGCAAGAAGATGGCCATCAAGGAGTTCCTCACCTCCGCCCGCAAGGGCTTGCGGCTGCAGCACCTCCTCGACGCCTGCGTTGACGAGTTCCGGGAGAACGAGGACCTGCCCAACACCACCAACCCCGATGACTGGGCGCGCATCTCCGGAAAGAAGGGCGAGCGGATCGTCTACATCCGTACGCTCGTCTCCGGCGGCAAGGGCGCCGATGCGGGCCGGTCCATCGAGACCGCCAGTAACACCGGCCAGTACCTCTGACGACGGAGGAGACGGGCCCGGGTCGTGGTTGGACCCGGGCCCGTAACCCTTCGCTGGGTACGGGTCAACCCTTCGCTGGGTAGTTGCTCCGCACCGCCGCGTCACGATCGGGTGCGGCGCCGACTACTCTCGACGAAGGGATCGGTCGGGGCGAGTGAAGCGGGTAGGTTGATGAGCGTTAGACGGATCATGGGCACCGAGGTCGAGTACGGCATCTCCGTGCCCAGTCAGGCCGGGGCCAACCCGATGGTCACCTCCTCGCAGGTGGTCAACGCCTACGGGGCGCGCCCCGAGCTCAACCGCGGGGGGCGTGCTCGCTGGGACTACGAGGAGGAATCGCCGCTGCGCGACGCCCGTGGCTTCACCTATTCCGGCGCCGCGTACGACCCGGCGGAGGCCCTCGCCGACGAGGATCTCGGTCTGGCCAACGTGATTCTGACCAATGGCGCCCGGCTCTATGTGGACCACGCCCATCCGGAGTACTCCACTCCGGAGGTGACCACGCCGTTGGACCTGGTGCGCTGGGACAAGGCAGGGGAGCAGGTGATGGCCGAGGCGGCTCGGCGCGCCGCCACCATCCCCGGTAGCCACCCCATTCACCTGTACAAGAACAACACCGACAACAAGGGCGCCAGTTACGGCGCCCACGAGAACTACCTCATGCGCCGGCAGACGCCCTTCGCCGACATCGTCACGTTTCTGACTCCGTTCTTTGTCACCCGGCAGATCGTCGCGGGGGCCGGGCGGGTTGGCCTCGGCCAGGACGGTGGGCAGAACGGCTTCCAGATCTCTCAGCGCGCCGACTTCTTCGAGGTTGAGGTGGGGCTGGAGACCACGCTTAAGCGGCCCATCATCAACACTCGCGACGAGCCGCACGCCGATGCCGACAAGTATCGCCGGCTGCACGTCATCATCGGCGATGCCAACCTGTCGGAGATCTCCACGTACCTCAAGGTCGGCACGACTGCCCTGATCCTCACCATGATCGAGGAGAAGGCGCTCGTCCCTGATCTCGGCATCGCGGACCCGGTCAGCGAACTCCGTGCGGTCAGCCACGATCCCTCCCTCGGCCACCTCATGCGGCTGCGGGACGGGCGGCGGCTCACCGCGCTGGACGTCCAGTGGGCCTACTACGAGCGGGTGCGCTCGTTCGTGGACGACCGGTACGGCAGCGACGTCGACGAGCAGACCGCCGACGTGTTGCAACGGTGGGAGAACGTGCTGGACCGGCTGGGCCGGGACGTGTTCCTCTGCGCCGACGAGCTCGACTGGGTGGCGAAGCTGCGGTTGCTGGAGGGCTACCGGGAGCGGGAGAAGCTCGGCTGGGGGTCACCCAAGCTGCACCTGGTTGACCTGCAGTACTCCGATGTTCGCCCGGAGAAGGGGCTCTACCACCGGTTGGTGTCGCGGCGCGCGATGAGGACACTGCTGCCGGCGGAGGCGGCCCAGGTCGCGATGACCGAGCCCCCGGAGGACACCCGGGCCTACTTCCGGGGTCGCTGTCTCGCCCAGTTCGCCTCCGAGGTGGTTGCGGCGAGCTGGGATTCGGTCATCTTCGACGTGGGCCGGGAGTCGCTGGTGCGGGTGCCGATGATGGAGCCGGAGCGCGGCACCCGCGCCCACGTCGGGGCGCTCTTCGACCGCTGCGAGAGCGCCAAGGATCTGCTGGAGACGCTTACCGGTGGTTGAGCTGTCCGACGCGGTGGCCCAGTATCACGTGACTCGCGCGCGACGGGCCACTTCGTCGTCCGCGCGAGGTAAGTTCGTCGCAGACGATCGTGGAGGAGGCAGCCATGGCGACCCGTGACAGCGGTGGGCAGTCGCAGACCGGCCGGTCCCAGCAGAACGAGGAGATCGAGGACGTCACGACGGAGGCGAGCGCGGAAGCCGCCGAGCGACACGCCGAGATCACCGAGGACGTGGACGACCTACTCGACGAGATCGACTCAGTCCTTGAGGAGAACGCCGAGGAATTTGTCCGGGGCTACGTGCAGAAGGGTGGTGAATAGGAGTCGGGGCGGATTCGCCGTCACCTGGACACGATCACCGCGCCGGCAGGGGTGCGGGATACCCTGCTTTAACCGCAACGGTGGTCCTGGCTGGTTCCGGAGAGGTCCGGGCAGACCGACCAGGACGATCACGTACCTGAGAGGAACCACGTGGCAGCGGCTTTCGACCCATCCGGGCGTCTTCCGGATCTGTTCACCAACGCCGGGACGTCCTCCTTCTCCGCGTTCCTGAGCAAGGCGGCGCCGGAGCTGCTGCCCGGACGACGGCCACTGCCGCCCGGGGTGGCCACCGACCTGACGCCGCACGCCACCACTATCGTCGCCATCGCCGCCGCCGGTGGGGTCGTGCTGGCGGGCGATCGCCGCGCCACCATGGGTAATCTGATCGCCCAGCGGGACATCGAGAAGGTGTATCCGGCGGATGCGTACTCCCTGGTGGGCATGGCGGGTGCGGCCGGAATCGGGATTGAGCTGATCCGACTCTTCCGGGTCGAGCTGGAGCACTACGAGAAGATCGAGGGCGCGATGCTCTCGCTCGACGGTAAGGCCAACCGGTTGGCCGCAATGGTTCGGGGCAATCTCGGTGCGGCGATGCAGGGGCTCGCTGTGGTCCCGCTCTTCGCCGGGTTTGACCTGGCCGCAACGGATCCGGCGAAGGCCGGTCGGATTTTCAGCTTCGACGTGACCGGCGGTCCCTACGAGGAGACCGGTTACGACGCGGTCGGCTCCGGCTCCTTGTTCGCGAAGTCGGCGCTGAAGAAGCGGTTCCGGGCCGGGCTCTCCGTTGATGACGCGGTACGTCTGGCCGTGGAAGCCCTGTACGACGCGGCGGACGATGACACCGCGACCGGCGGGCCGGACCTGACCCGGCGGATCTATCCGGTGGTGATGTCCGCTACGGCCGAGGGCACGCACCGATTCACCGAGGCGGAGACGGCGGCGATCGCCGAAAGCGTGGTCGCCGGCCGGATGGAGAACCCGGGCGGCTGAGCCCCCTACCCGATCCCAGCGACCAGCACAGCGCCGTAAGGAGAACTTCTGTCGTGGCCATGCAGTTCTACGCCTCGCCCGAGCAGATCATGCGCGACCGCTCCGAGCTGGCCCGCAAGGGCATCGCCCGCGGGCGCAGCGCGGTGGTCCTGAGTTACGCCGGCGGGGTGCTCTTCGTCGCGGAGAATCTCTCCAGCGCCCTGCACAAGGTTGGTGAGATCTACGACCGGATCGGCTTCGCCGCCGTGGGCCGATACAACGAGTTCGAGAACCTGCGACGTGCGGGCGTGCGGATGGCTGACCTGAACGGTCTGAGCTACGACCGGCGGGACGTGACCGGGCGGGCGCTCGCCAACGCGTTCGCGCAGACGCTCGGCGCGATCTTCACCGAGCAGTCCAAGCCGTTCGAGGTGGAGATCTGCGTCGCCCAGGTCGGCGTAACAGCGGAGGACGACGAGCTGTACCGGTTGACCTACGACGGCTCGGTCAACGATGAGCCGGGCCGAATGGCGATGGGCGGTCAGGCCGAGGCGATCGCTGGAGTGCTGAAGTCGAACCACCGTCCGGACATGTCGCTGGGCGACGCGGTCAAGGTGGCGGTGCAGGCCCTGGGTAGCGTCGGCGGCGAGGGCGGGGCTGCTCGCACGATCGCGGCAGACCAGCTGGAGGTCGCCATCCTGGACCGGGGCCGGGCCGGCCGGACCTTCCGGCGGGTTACCGGCGCGGTGTTGACCGCCCTACTCGACGACGGCGAGACCACGGCAGCAACGGCGGACACTCCGGCTGACTCGGCCGATGTGGCGGAACGCCCCGACTCCTAAGCTCGGCGGGGGCCGCTGAATTCGGCTGCTCACGCTTTGATCAGCGGCTCCCACCAGGCCCGGTTCTCCCGGTACCAGTCGATGGTGGCGGCCAGACCCTGATCGAAGTCGACGGCGGGCTCCCAGCCGAGATCGCGCTGGGTCGCGGTGCTGTCGAGGGCGTACCGGCGGTCGTGGCCCTTTCGGTCCGCCACCGGCGTTACCCGGTCCCAACCGGCGTCGAACGCGGCGAGGAGAGAGCCGGTCAGGTCCCGGTTGGTCCGGGCGGTACCGCTGCCGAGGTGGTAGATCGCCCCAGCACGGCCGTTCCGTTGCGCGAGTGTTATCCCGTGACAGTGGTCGTCCACATGCAGCCAGTTCCGGATGTCGCCGCCGTCGCCGTACAGCGGCAGGGTGTGTCCGTCGATCAGGTTGGTGACGAACCGGGGGATCAGCTTCTCGGGGTGCTGGTAGGGGCCGTAGGTGTTGGCGCCGCGGGTGATGACCACGTCGAGTCCGTGGGTGCGATGGTAGGAGAGGGTGAGCAGGTCGGCGCCGGCCTTGCTGGCCGAGTACGGCGAGCTGGGATTCATCGGCGCGGAGGGGGCCCACGAGCCCTGGTCGATGGAGCCGTACACCTCGTCGGTGGAGACGTGGAGGAACCGCCCGATGCGGTGCCGCAGCGCGGCGTCGAGCAGGACGCCGGTGCCGCCCACGTTGGTGCTGACGAACGGGGCGGCGGTGGCGATGGAGCGGTCCACGTGGGATTCGGCGGCGAGGTGGACGATGACATCGTGTCCGGCGACGGTGGCGTCCACGAGTTCCACGTCGCACACGTCGCCATGGACGATGCGGAGGCGGGGGTCGTCGCGGACCGGGTCGAGACTGCCTTCGGTGCCGGCGTATGTGAATTTGTCCAGCACGGTTACCCGGTCTGGCCGTAGGACGGACTCGGTGCCCTGGAGCAGCCGGCGCACGTACGCCGAGCCGATGAAGCCGGCCCCGCCGGTGACGAGGATTTTCACGGCTTGCACCGTACCGTGGTGAGGGGCAGCGCGGGCCGCCGCCGGGCCGGACGGTCGGGGACGGGTGTGGTGAGCACTGCCCAGATGTCGCCTTGTGCGGCTAGTGTCGCATCATGGAGCGGCGAATCTTCGGCCTCGAGACCGAGTACGGCGTCACCTGCACCTACCGTGGGCAGCGTCGGCTGTCCCCGGACGAGGTCGCGCGGTACCTGTTCCGGCGGGTGGTGTCGTGGGGCCGGTCGAGCAATGTCTTCCTGCGCAACGGTGCCCGGCTGTATCTGGACGTCGGCTCGCACCCCGAGTATGCGACGCCGGAGTGCGACTCGGTGGCGGACCTGGTGGCCCACGACCGTGCTGGCGAGCGGATCCTGGAGGGCCTGCTCGTCGATGCGGAGAAGCGGCTGCACGACGAGGGAATCGCCGGCGAGATCTACCTGTTCAAGAACAACACCGACTCGGCGGGAAACTCGTACGGGTGCCACGAGAACTTCCTCGTCTCCCGGCACGGCGAGTTCGGCCGGTTGGCGGATGTGTTGATCCCGTTCCTGGTCACCCGACAGTTGATCTGTGGTGCGGGGAAGGTCCTTCAGACGCCACGGGGGGCCGTCTACTGCCTGTCGCAGCGGGCCGAGCACATCTGGGAGGGGGTCTCGTCGGCGACCACCCGGAGCCGGCCGATCATCAACACCCGGGACGAGCCGCACGCGGACGCTGAACGGTACCGTCGGCTGCACGTGATCGTCGGCGACTCGAACATGAACGAGGTCACCACCCTGCTGAAGGTGGGCGCCGCGGACATCGTGCTCCGGATGATCGAGTCCGGGGTGGTGATGCGGGACCTGACGCTGGAGAATCCGATCCGCGCGATCCGCGAGGTGTCGCACGACATCACCGGACGGCGGAAGGTGCGGCTGGCCTCTGGAAAGGAGATCAGCGCGCTGGAGATCCAGCAGGAGTATCTGGCGAAGGCCACAGAGTTCGTCGAGCGGCGTGGCGGCGATCAGACGGCGAAGCGGGTGGTGGAGCTCTGGGGCCGGGTGCTGCGGGCGGTGGAGACCGGTGATCTGGAGCCGGTGGCCCGGGAGATCGACTGGGTGACCAAGCTACGATTGATTGAGCGTTACCAACGTAAGCATGAGCTGCCGTTGTCGCATCCGCGGGTGGCGCAGATGGATCTCGCCTATCACGACCTCCGTCGTGGCCGGGGCCTGTATGGCTTGCTGGAGCGGCGGGGCCAGGTGGACCGGGCGGCGACCGATCCGGAGATCTTCGAGGCGAAGGAGACGCCGCCGCAGACCACTCGGGCGCGGCTGCGGGGCGAGTTCATCCGGCATGCCCAGGAGAAGCGGCGGGACTTCACCGTCGACTGGGTGCACCTGAAGCTCAACGACCAGGCGCAGCGCACGGTGTTGTGCAAGGACCCCTTCCGGGCGTACGACGAGCGGGTGGAGCGGCTGATCGCCAGCATGTGAGCGCGCCCGGGCGCGGTGGGCCTACTCGGCGGCCGCCGGGTAGGCTGGCCACGCCATGATGTCAAGCCAACCGGGCGGTCCCGGCTCCCAGAAGCAGGGCTGGGCCGAGCGCCGCCGCCAGAAGATTCGTGCCGAGATCGAGCGAAACCGCCGCGGCGAGTACACGGTGCCCACCTGGGTGCTGGCGCTCGCCCTGGCCGCGATGGTGGGGGCCTGGGCCACCCTGGTGATCTTGGCCTGAGCGGCGGTCAGCCGGCGAGCCGCGCGGCGTGCCGTCCGGCCGCCGCGGCGGCGAGGAAGTAGGCGTGGTCGGCATCCAGGCCGCGACCCATCGTCGACAGCGCTACCGGGCTGGCCCGCAGCGCGGCGTCGAGGCCGGCTACCGACACCCGGCGCACCTGGTGCCGGGCGGTGAGCGGGGCCAGGGCGGTCTCGACCGCGGTGGCCAGCGCCGGGTCGAGTTGGTCGGGCACGACCAACTCCGCGGGGGCCAGGGCGACCCGGCCGTACGCGGTCAGGCTGTGGTGGGAGACGCCGTGGTGTCGGGGGCGGGGATCCGCGGCGGAGATGCGCAGGGAACCGACCGGCCGTCCACCCAGCGCGGCGATCGCGTTGACCGCCTCGCCGACCGCCACCCCGGAGAAGCCCCAGCGGGTGCCGGTGCCGAGGTTGCCGGGTCCCTGGGCGACGACGGCCAGGTCGGCGTGGAGCACATGCCGTGCGGCGAGCAGGCCGGAGTGCAGGGTGCTCGCCTCCAGGTCGCCGCCGAAGGCCTGCCCCACGCTGATCGTGCCGGCGAGGTGTCCGTGGAGCCCGGCGAGGGTGCGGGAGAACCAGGCCGGCAGTGCGCCCCCATCGGTGAGCAGGTACGCCACCCGTGCGTCGGGTGCGTCGGCGCGGATCCCGGCGAGTACGGCCGGGAGGGCGGAGTGCAGGTCGGCGGTGACCACGGGCAGGCCGTCCAGGTCGTCGGCGTCGGCCAGGGCCGCTCGGTGCGGGGACGCCTCCTCGTCGACGCCGAGCAGGATCGGCTGCAACGGGGTGTAGCGGGCTTTGACCAGGTGACCCCCGGCGCGACTGTCCGCCGGTGCGGGCGGATCCGGTGGCAGCCGGTCCGGCAGGGCCACGACCAGGGCGTAGCCGCCGGTGCCGAGGCCCATCAGCAGGGCGCCGACGTTGAGCAGCACCCGATCGCCGACGCGTGGTTGACCAACCAACTCGGGGTAGGCGAGTGCGCGAATTGTCGAGTCGTCGGCGAGCGTGACGGCCAACTCGACCGCGCCGCTCCACTCCCGCCGCACCGCCGTTACCGTTCCCGACCGCCATCGCACCATGCGCGCGACGCTAGCGGTCGGGTTGGGCGGGTCCGGCATCCGGGGGTGTCACGGGTCGGCGCGACGGTCCGGCCAGACCGGCCCTGGTGACCAACCAGGGCGAGACGCGCGGCGTGATAGGTACATTTGTTCGCTGGCGTTGGCTGCTAGCGTCGTACCGTGTCGCGGACCCGTACCGAACGCCTGGTCAACCTGGTGATCTGTCTCCTGTCCACGCGACGGTTTCTGACCGCCGTGCAGATCGCCGCGACCGTGCCCGGCTACGAGCATGATCCGCACGACGTGCGGGACCACGAGGCGTTCCAACGCAAGTTTGAGCGGGACAAGGCCGAACTGCGCGAGCTCGGCGTCCCGCTGGAGACCGGGACGGCCAGCGCCTTCGACATCGAGCCGGGCTATCGGATCGCCCGCCGGCAGTATGCGCTGCCCGAGATTCCGCTTGAGCCGGACGAGGCCGCGGCGGTCGGCATCGCCGCCCGGCTGTGGCAGCACGCTGGTCTGGCCGCTGCCGCTTCCTCCGGGTTGGCGAAGCTGCGTGCGGCCGGCGTTGACGTGGACCCACAGGCCACGCTCGGGCTGGAGCCGATGGTGACCGTGGACCCGGCCTTCGCGCCGCTGACCGCCGCGGCCCGGGACCGTCGCGAGGTGGCGTTCGACTACCGGGTCCCGGACCGGGACGAGCCGTCCGCCCGCCGACTGCAGCCGTGGGGGGTGGTCTGCTGGCGGGGCCGGTGGTATGTGGTGGGGCACGACCTGGATCGGGCCGCGGCCCGCTGCTTTCGTCTCTCCCGGGTGGTGGGGGCGGTTCGGACGGTGGGCTCGCCGGGGGCGTACGAGCCGCCGGCCGAGGTGGACCTGATCAGCTACGTCGCTCGCTCGTCGGGTCCGGTGGAGCGTACCGGCCGCGCCCGGGTACTCGTCGCGCCCGACCGGGCGGCCGGGTTGCGCCGGTGGGCGGTGGAGACGACCTCGGGTGCCACCGGTGACCAACTCGTCTTGCCGTACGCGGATCCGGAGGCGCTCGCCGGTCAGCTCGTCGGATACGGCCCGGACGTGCGGGTGCTCGACCCACCGGAGGTACGGGAGGCGGTCATCCAGCGACTCAAGGAGACCGTTGCGCGGCATGACCTCGGTGTCGGGGGTGCCCGGTGACCCGGTCTGCGCGGCCCGGATCCCGTACCTCCGCGGACCGGTTGGCCCGGCTGCTTAACCTGGTGCCCTTCCTGTTGGCCCGGCCTGGTATCGAGATCGCCGAGGCGGCGGGTGACCTGGGGGTGACCGAGCGGCAGCTGCGGGAGGATCTGGAGCTGCTCTGGGTGTGCGGGCTGCCGGGCTACGGCCCGGGGGATCTGATCGACATGGCCTTCGACGGCGATCGGGTGACGATCACCTACGACGCCGGCATTGATCGGCCGTTGCGACTGACTCCCGACGAGGCCCTCGCGCTGGTTGTGGCGCTGCGAATGCTGGCGGAGACACCGGGGGTGGCCAACCGGGAAGCGGTGGAACGGGCTCTGGTCAAGATCGAAAATGCCGCGGGTGACCGGTTGGGCGCCCCGGTCGCGGTACGGCTGCCGGCGGACAACCATCGGGTGGCGGAGCTGCGGGCGGCGGTGGAGAGTGGCCGGGCGTTGCGGATCACCTACTACTCCGTGGCCCGGGACGAGACGATCGAGCGGACCGTCGACCCCCTGCGAATGCTCGTCATCGGCGGCCGGGCGTACGTGGAGGCCTGGTGCCGCCGGGCGGAGGGGATGCGGATGTTCCGGGTCGACCGGATCGACGCGGTGACCCGGTTGGACGAGCCGGCGCGGGTGCCGGCGCAGGCGGTGCCGCACGACGTCACCGGCGGTGCGTTCCGGCCCACGACAGATCTGCCGCTGGTCACCCTCCGAATCGGTCGGAGCGAGCGGTGGATCACCGAGTACTACCCGTGTGAGCGGGTCGAACCAGGTGAGGGCGAGTGGTTGGTCTCGCTCCGGGTCACCGATCTGGGCTGGGCCCGCCGCTTCGTGTTGGGCCTGGGCCCGGAGGTCACCGTGGTGGCGCCGGCGGAGCTTGCCGCGCAGGTGCATGCCGCGGCGACCGCTGCCCTTGAGGCGTACGCCACGCCGTCGCCGGGCGCGGCGGGCGCCCCCGGCGACGGCGACGCGGGGCCAGTAGGCTGAGCGCCGTGGTGGTGTGGATTGTGGTCGCGCTGGTGGTGCTCCCGTTCGTGCTACTCGGGCTGGCCGTGCGGCCGGTGTTGACCCGGCTGCGTCGGCTGCGGCGGGCGGCGGTGGCGTTGCAACGGCACGCTGGTGAGGCCGCGGCGCTCCAGGCGACCGCGGTGGCGCTGCAGGCTCGGGCGGAAGGGTTGCAGGAACAGCTGGCGACCACCCAGCGGCGGGCCGCCGCGGTCCGGTCCCGCCGCGGCGGATAGCAGTCGCCACCGACCACGCGGCCCGGGCTGGGGCGAAGCGGCCTGCCGAGGACATCCACGGTTGGCCTAGACTTCACCCAGTCGGAACGGTCCCGTGGCGCCCAGCGGGTGGCAATGCCGCCGGACGCACGTACGATGGCTGCGACACCACCTGCCCGACACTGAGAGACCGGAGCTTCCCATGGGTGCCCTAAGGCCGTGGCACATCGCCGTACTCGTGGTCGTGCTGATCCTGCTCTTTGGCGCGAAGCGGCTCCCCGACGCGGCTCGTTCGCTGGGCCGCTCGTTGCGGATCATCAAGGCCGAGACGAAGAGCCTGCACGACGACGACCGTGACCTGGCCGAGAAGGCCGATGCCCAGGCTGGCTACCAGCCGATGCCGCCGCAGGTGCAGCAGGGGCAGCCGTACCCCCAGCAGTCGCCCTACCCGGCCCCGCCGCAGCAGCAGCCGGTCGTTGACCCGGTGCAGCGCACCCGCGACAACTGATCGAGGGGCCCGACCACCGTGGCCTTCGCCCTGCGTAAACGCGGCCCGAGTAGTTTCCAACGGGCCTCGGAAGGCTCGATGACGCTGGTCGAGCACGTCCGCGAGCTGCGTAACCGGCTGTTCAAAGCGTCGCTGGCGATCCTGATCGGCTTCGGCGTCGGCCTCTGGCTCGCCGGGCCGGTGCGCGGCATCCTACAGCGGCCCTACTGCGAGCTTCCCCAGGCGCAGACCACCGACGGCGCCTGCGACTTCGTGCAGCTCGGTCCCGCTGACCTGTTCCTGCTCAACCTCAAGATCGGTTTATGGGTGGGGCTGATCCTCGCCGCGCCGGTCTGGCTGTACCAGCTGTGGGCCTTCATCGCCCCCGGCCTGCACAAGCACGAGCGGCGCTACGCGTACGCCTTTACCGCGCTCGCGGCTCCGCTGTTCGCCGCCGGCACGGTGCTGGCGTACTTCGTGACCTCCAAGGGCCTGGAGTTCCTGCTGCAGGTCTCCGGCCCCGAGATCAATACCACCCTCGACATCACCCGGTACATCTCGTTCGTCACCAACCTGATCCTGCTGTTCGGGGTGGCGTTCGAGTTCCCGCTGATCGTGTTGATGCTCAACTTCGTCGGCGTTGCCAGCGCGAAGCGGTTGCTGGGCTGGTGGCGGGTGGCGGTGTTCGTGTTCTTCGCCTTCGCGGCGGTGGTCACCCCCACGCCCGATCCGTTCGGCATGACCGCGTTGGCGCTGTGCCTGTGTGCCCTCTACTTCGCGGCTGTCGGTGTCGCGTTCCTCAACGACAAGCGTCGGGGCCGCGGTAAGGAGATCTACGCCGGCCTCAGCGACGACGAGACGTCGCCGCTGACGGAGGGGAGTGACCCGGTCGAGGCGAGTGCCCCGGTCGGGGCGCCGGAGTCGATCGCGGAGCCGGAGCCGGTCGCTAAGCCCGCGCCGGTCGAGCGCCGCTACGACGACATGACCTGACGCCGGTGCCCCTGCCCGCAGGCCATGTCGGGTGGGGATGCGGGCCCGGTCCCGTCCCGGTACGGTGCACGCCGTGACCGCAGTCGATTTTACCGGTGCCGGTCCGGTCGCCGTCCTGGCCAACCCGAGCGCCGGCCGGGGGCGTCACCGCGGGCTGCTGCCCACGGTGGTGCACCGGCTGGCGGCCGGCGGCCATCCGGTGCGGGTGCTTTCGGCGCAGACCCCGGCGCAGGCCCAGGCGGCCTGTCGCGCGGCGGTGGCCGACGGCGCGGCGGCGTTGGTCGCGGTCGGCGGTGACGGCACCGCGCACCTGGCGCTACAGGCGGTGGCGGGCACTTGCGTGCCGTTCGCGGTGGTGCCGGCGGGGACCGGGAATGACTTCGCCGGTGACACCGGCTTCCCGGCCGACCCCCTCGTCGCGGCCGACACGATCGCCGCCGCGCTGCGGCACGGCCGCTCCCATCCGATCGACCTGGCCCGTACCACCGCGGCCGACGGCACGCAGCGGTGGTACGGAGCGGTGCTCGCCGCCGGCATCGACGCGATCATCAACGAGCGGGCCAACCGGATGCGGTGGCCCCGTGGCCCACGCCGCTACGACCTGGCGATCCTGGTGGAGCTGGCCCGGCTGCGGCCCCGCCGTTACACGTTGCGCCTGGATGGGGTGACCCACGAGCTGGACGCCGTGCTGGTGGCGGTCGGCAACTGCGCCCGCTACGGCGGTGGGATGCGGATCTGCCCCGCCGCCGACCCGACCGATGGGCTGCTCGACGTCGTGGTCGGTGGGCGGTTCAACCGGCGTACGCTGCTGCGGATCAAACGCCGCATCTATCCGGGGACGCACGTTGACCACCCGCTGGTGCGCAGCTTCCGGGCGCGGACGGTGGAGGTGGCCGCCGCCGGTATCACCGGTTACGCCGACGGGGAGCCGGTGGCCGAACTGCCGGTGACGATCACCGCGGCGCCGGCGGCGGTGCGGCTGCTGCGCTGATCGCCGGTCAGCCCGGCACAAGTCTGGCGCCGCGCCGAGGTCAGCCCGGCACAGCCAGGTCCAGCACCGCGCCGAGCCCGTTCGGCCGGCCCGCCTCGCCGGGCGGGAGCACCAGCACCGCGCAGCCGGCCGCCACCGCGCCCGCGTCGGCGGGGGTGTCCCCGACCATGAGCACCCGTTCCGGGTCAACGGCCAGCGTCCCGCAGGCGTGCAGGAAGATGCCCGGGTCGGGTTTGCAGCGCCCCACCTCGTACGACAGCACGTACCCGTCCACCAGGTCGGCGAGCCCCCAGGCGGCAAAGAGCGGCCGGATGTCGAAGCCGATGTTGCTGACCACACCCACCCGTACCCCGGCGGCACGCAGGGCGGCCAGGGTGGGAGCGGTATCCGGGTACGGGACCCAACCCTCCGGCACCAGCAACCGCTCGTAGAGCGCGTCGGCGAGCCCCTCGATCCCGGCGTCGATCGTCGCCGCGAGTCCGGTGTACGCGCCGCGATGCGCATGCGGGTACAGGTCCCGGTCGGCCCAGAGTTCGGCCAGCGCGGGCGGGACCCGTCGGGGCAGTGGCCCCCCGGCCCTCCCGGCGGTGAGTAGCCGGTCGGCGAGGGCGGTGGCGCGGATGCGGTCCAGCGTGGTCCCACAGGCGGCAGCCGCCGCGGTGACCCAGGCGGTGGCCTCCTCCACCTGCGCCAGCGTGCCGTGGAAGTCGAAGAGTACCGCTTCCACGGGCCGGCGGGATGCCGTCGGGGTAACGGCACGACCCGGGGCGGTTGTCTGGGCGGGTTCGGTACGGTCCGGCACGCCGTGCACCCTACCGACCGCCCCGGACGGCTCCGGACGGGACGGCCTCGTGGGGCGTACCGGCGCGGCACGCACTAATCTTGGTCCCATGTCGAGCCCCGCCGAGCGGTACGCCGCGGCCCGCCGCCGGGCCGCACAGGCCCCCCTGTCCCCGGCGTTGGACGAGTTCGCCCTCGACCTCGGTGTCGACCTCGACGACTTCCAGCGGGAGGCGTGCCAGGCGCTGGAGCGCGGCAGCGGTGTCCTGGTCTGCGCCCCCACCGGCGCCGGCAAGACGGTCGTCGGCGAGTTCGCCGTCCACCTGGCGCTGCAGGGTGGGACCTCGGCCGACGCGGGGCGCCGCAAGTGCTTCTACACCACCCCGATCAAGGCGTTGTCGAATCAGAAGTACCACGATCTCGTTGACCGCCACGGCGCCGACCAGGTCGGGCTGCTCACCGGTGACAATGCGATCAACGGTGATGCGCCGGTGGTGGTGATGACCACCGAGGTACTGCGCAACATGCTCTACGCCGGCTCGGCGACACTGCAGGGGCTGGCGTACGTGGTGATGGACGAGGTGCACTACCTCGCCGACCGGTTCCGTGGTGGCGTGTGGGAGGAGGTGATCATCCACCTGCCCGCCTCGGTCACGCTGGTGTCGCTGTCGGCGACGGTTTCCAACGCAGAGGAGTTCGCCGACTGGCTGGTCACTGTGCGCGGCGAGACCGAGGTCGTGGTCAGCGAGCACCGGCCGGTGCCGTTGTGGCAACACATGCTGGTTGGCCGGCGGATGTTCGACCTGTTCCACGACGCCGACGCCGCGCGTAAGCACGATGTGCATCCGGAGTTGCTCCGCTATACCCGGGACACGCTGCGTCGCCTCGAGTTGGGGGAGGGGCGCGGCGGCGGCCCGGGGGGTCGGCGTGGGCCGCGGTGGCGGGGGCCGATGCGCCCGGACATCGTTGATCGGCTTGACCGGGAGGGGTTGCTGCCGGCGATTCTGTTTATCTTCAGCCGTGCCGGCTGCGACGCGGCGGTGCAGCAGTGTCTCGCCGCCGGGCTGCGGCTTACCGGCCCAGAGGAGCGGGCCGAGATCCGTCGGGTGGTGGAGAGCCGGATCACCACGATCCCCGGCGAGGACCTGTCGGTGCTCGGCTACTGGGACTGGCTGGACGGGTTGGAGCGGGGCCTCGCCGCACACCACGCCGGCATGCTGCCGGCGTTCAAGGAGGTCGTCGAGGAGCTGTTCGTCCGCGGGCTGGTGAAGGCGGTGTTCGCCACCGAGACCCTCGCGCTGGGCATCAATATGCCGGCCCGCTGCGTGGTGTTGGAACGCTTGGTCAAGTACAACGGCGAGGCGCACGTGGACCTGACGCCCGGCGAGTACACGCAGCTCACCGGCCGAGCCGGTCGCCGCGGCATCGACGTGGAGGGGCACGCCGTGGTGGTGTGGTCCCCGGAGACCGATCCGCGGCATGTGGCCGGCCTGGCATCCACCCGTACGTACCCGCTGCGGTCGAGTTTCCGGCCGTCGTACAACATGGCCGTCAACCTGGTCGGCAGCGTGGGCGCGGAGCCGGCCCGGGCGTTGCTTGAATCCTCGTTCGCGCAGTTCCAGGCGGACCGGTCGGTGGTCGGGCTGGCCCGGCAGGTCCAGCGCAACACCGAGACGGTTCAGGCCTACGGCGCGGAGGCGGCCTGCCAGCACGGCGACTTCGACGCCTACTTCGCGATCCGGGTGGCGATCGCCGACCGGGAGCGGGAGCTGGCCCGGCAGGGGCAGAGCCAGCGAAAGGCGGCGGCGGTCGTCTCGCTGGAGCGGCTGCGGGTCGGCGACGTGATCCGGGTGCCGTCTGGCCGGCGAGCCGGCCTCGCGGTGGTGCTGGACCCGGCCGCCGCTGGCTTCGGGGAGCCCCGTCCGTTGGTGCTGACCCAGGACCGCTGGGCGGGCCGGGTGGGCCCGGGTGACTTCACCACCCCGGCGGAGGTGCTCACCCGGATTCGGGTGCCCAAACACTTCAACCACCGCTCCCCGGCCGCGCGACGGGACCTGGCCGCCGCGGTCAGCGGCACCGGGTTGAACCGGCACGGCAGCCGGCGGGGTGGCCGGTCGCGGCGCGGTGGTGGGGAGGACGACCGGCTCGTGCAGCTCCGCGCCGAGCTGCGCCGCCACCCGTGCCACGCCTGCCCGGAACGGGAGGAGCATGCCCGCTGGGCGGAGCGCCGCCGCCGGCTGGAGAAGGACACCGAGGAGCTGCGGCAGCGGGTGACCGGCCGGACCGGTTCCCTGGCCCGCACCTTCGACCGGATCGTGGCGCTGTTGACGGCCCGCGGCTACCTGGCCGCCGACGGGGGCGTCACCGACGCCGGCCGGATGTTGAGCCGGATCTGGACGGAGGCGGACCTGCTGGTCGCCGAGTGCCTGCGTCGTGGCGTGTGGAACGGGCTCAGTCCGGCCGAGTTGGCGGCGGCGGTGTCGGTGGTGGTCTTCGAGGCCCGTCGGGACGTTGACGAGCGCGCGTCGCTGCCGCGGGGCGCGGTGGCGACGGCGGTTGACGAGACGCTGAAGCTGTGGGGGGAGATCGAGGCCGACGAGGCGGCACAGGGGCTGACCGTGACCCGGGAGCCGGATCTCGGCTTTGCCTGGCCGGTCTACCGCTGGGCCCGTGGGGAGCCACTGGCGAAGGTTCTCGTCAGCGGCCATATCGACGGCGAGATGCCGGCCGGCGACTTCGTCCGCTGGGCCCGGCAGGTGGTGGACCTGCTCGGCCAGCTGGCCGATTCCGGCGGTGCCCCGGCCGAGCTGCGCAGCACCGCGCGGCAGGCCATCGTCGCGGTGAACCGCGGGGTGCTCTCCTATCAGGCCACCGCCTGACGAACCGCGTCTCCTTCGGCAACGCAGCGTCCCCAGCACTGTGCCGCTGGGCGGCGGCGGTCAGTCCGCGCGGTTGGCCAGGGCGTCGACCAGGCGCCGGACGGCGCCGGCGAGGTTCCACCGCTCGGCGAGGTCGAGCAGCCGATCGGGGTCAGCCGGTGCGGCCGGCAGGTCGGTGGGCAGGGCGGGTAGTGGCACATCGAGGGCGACCCGGACCACCGCCGGGGCGACGGCCAGGTAGTCCCGTGCGGCGGTGAGCTTCGCCCGTAACCCCGGCGCGAAACCCGCGCCCGGATCGTCCAGGGCGGCGAGCACACCGGCGATGTCGCCGTGTCGGTCAACGAGCCGGGCTGCGGTCTTCTCGCCGACGCCGGGCACCCCCGGCAGGCCGTCGCTGGGGTCACCGCGCAGAGCAGCGAAGTCGGCGTAGCGGGCGGCGGGCACCCCGTATCGGGCCTGGACCGCAGCGTCGTCGCAGTCTGCCAGCTTCGCCACCCCCCGCCCGATATAGAGCAGCCGCACCCGGCGGGCGTCATCGACCAGCTGGAACAGGTCGCGGTCACCGGAGACCACCTCAACCGGGCCCGGCTGGGTGACCGAAAGGGTGCCGAGCACGTCGTCGGCCTCGTAGCCGGTGGCGCCGACGGTGGTGATGCCGAGTGCGTCGAGTACGTCGAGGATCACCGGGACCTGCGGACTCAGTGTGTCGGGGACCACCTCACCCCCTTCCGGGGCCACCCGGTGCGCCTTGTATGAGGGCAGGAGGGACACCCGCCACTGGGGTCGCCAGTCGTGGTCCATCGCGCACACCATCCGGCCCGGCCGGCGGGTGCGGACCAGGCTCGCCAGCATGTCGAGGAAGCCACGGACGGCGTTGACCGGTTGGCCCTCGGGCCCGACGGCGGCGGACTCCGGAATGCCGAAGTATGCCCGGAAGTAGAGGCTGGGGGCGTCCACGAGCATGAGCGGGGCTGGCATGCTCGACAGCCTGGCACACTGCACCGACATCGGCGTGGATGCCGGCGGCGGCGGAGGGGTCGTTGTCGCAGCTGCTGGCGGAGTCGGTGCGGCCGGCTGCTGGTGCCAGCGGCGCACTTCGGTGCCGCGGCGGTGGGGCGAGCCGAACGACCGTTAAGCTGGTGGGTGCGACGGCTCAACCCCACCCCCACGGAGCTCATCAACCCATGACTGTCGACCGGATTCTCCCCACCGACGAGGCCCACGACCTGCTGGACCTGGCAACCGAACTCGCCGACCGGGAACTCGCGCCGAAGGCCGCCGACCACGAGGAGCGCGCTGAGTTCCCCCGGGAGGTGCTGCGTACCCTGGGCCGGTCGGGCCTGCTCGGCTTGCCGTACGCGGAGGAGTACGGCGGCGCCGCCCAGCCGTACGAGGTGTACCTGCAGGTGTTGGAGATCCTGGCCAGCCGCTGGCTCGCGGTCGCCGAGGCGGTCAGCGTCCACACCCTGTCCTGCTTCCCGCTCGCCGAGTACGGCACGGCGCAGCAGCGGAAGCTGCTACCCGAGCTGATCGGTGGGGAACTGCTGGGCGCGTACTGCCTCTCCGAGCCGCAGGGCGGGTCGGACGCCGCCAGTCTGACCACCCGGGCCGTCCTTGAGGACGAGGAGTACGTCGTCTCTGGCACGAAGGCGTGGATCACGCACGCCCAGGTGGCGGACTTCTACAACATCTTCTGCCGTACCGGCGGTGCCGGCGCGTCGGGCATCTCCTGCCTGCTCGCCGACCGGAACCTGCCCGGGATCGAGCCGCAGCTGCCGGAGCGCACGATGGGGCTGCATGCCTCCCCGGTGGCGCAGGTCGTCTTCGACGGGACGCGGGTGCCGGCGGAGCGGCTGATCGGTGCGGAGGGCGAGGGCTTCGGCATCGCGATGTCCGCGCTGGACTCGGGCCGGCTGGGGATCGCGGCCTGCGCGGTTGGCCTGGCGCAGGCGGCGCTGGACTATGCGGTCGGTTATGCCCGGGAGCGGCGGCAGTTCGGCCGGGCGATCGTCGACTTCCAGGGGCTGGGATTCCTGCTCGCCGATGCCGCCACCCAGATCTCGGCGGCCCGGGCGCTGATGCTGGCGGCGGCGCGGCTGCGCGACGCCGGCCGGCCGTACTCGATCGAGGCGGCGAAGGCGAAGCTGTTCGCCACCGATGTGGCGATGCGGGTGACCACCGACGCGGTGCAGGTGCTGGGCGGCGCGGGCTACGTCGCTGATCACCCGGTGGAGCGGTACATGCGCGAAGCGAAGGTGCTCCAGATCGTTGAGGGGACCAACCAGATCCAGCGGCTGGTGATCTCCCGCGCGTTGGCGAAGGGCTGACGAGGGGGTCCGGGCCCGGGGCTGCGGCGCTGTTCTGGCGACCCAGCGTCGCGTGACGGGCCTTTTCCCGGTAGGTTGCTCGCCGTGGAGGAGATCGACCGGGCCATCGTCGCGGAGCTGGCCGTGGACGGCCGGCTGTCATACACCGACCTCGCGGAGCGGGTGGGGTTGTCGGTCTCCGCAGTGCATCAGCGGGTCCGCCGGCTGGAGCAGCGCGGGGTCATCGGCGGGTACGCGGCACGGGTGTCCTTCGAGGCGCTGGATCTGCCGCTGACGGCGTTTGTGGCGATTCGGCCGTTTGATCCCTCGCAGCCGGATGATGCGCCGGAGCGGCTGGCCCACCTACCGGAGATCGACTCGTGTTACTCGGTCGCGGGGGAGGACTTCTACCTGCTGTTGCTGCGGGTGGCCGGGCCGACCGACCTGGAGCGGGTGCTCCAGGAGATCCGAATGGCGGCGAGTGTGACCACGCGGACCACGGTGGTGTTGTCAACGCCGTACGAGAGTCGACCGCCGAAGATCAGTGCCGGGGTGTCTGGGCGGTTGCGGCCGCGGGGGCCGGGGGAGCCGGCTGGTTCCAGCGAAGGATGACCTGCCGGCCGTGTTCGTGACCGAGCACGCTGACGGTCGCGGTTTCCAGCCGGAATAGCGCCCCGGCGGAGGGCGGTAGGCCGAGCCACCGGGCGGTGAGCACCCGGAGGCTGTGCGCGTGTCCGACCACGGCGACGGTTCCGTGGTCGAGGACGGGGCCCAGTCGGGTGAGCAGCCGGTCGAGCCGCGCACCGACCTGGCTGGGAGACTCGCCGCCGGGGCAGCCGTCAGTCCAGAGGTTCCAGTCGGGGTCCTCCTCGTGGATCTCGGCGGTGGTGCGGCCCTCGATCTCGCCGTAGTTCCATTCGGCAAGGTCGTTGTCCGTCCCGGTTGGGGTGAGGCCGGCGAGCCGTGCGGTGTGCACCGCACGGGCGCAGGGGCTGGTCCAGACGGTGGCGAAGCGCCGGCCGGTGAGCATCGGGCCGAGCGCGCGGGCTTGCCGCTCGCCGTCGGGGGTCAGGGCGAGGTCGGTGTACGAGGTGTGCCGCCGTCGGGCGCTCCACGTGGTCTCACCGTGCCTGATCAGGAGGAGCTCACCCATGCCTTCAGTCAACCACTGGTGCCGCTCTTCTTCCTGACTAGCATCCTAGGATGCACTACGCGATATGCCCGCACGCACCGACGCAGACGAATAGATACCAGCAGTACGGGAAAACCCAGTGTCGATGGCCGAAACGCCACGAGGGGAGAGCGGAGATGGGCTTCGCCACCAAAACGAAGAACCTGGTGGAAGAGCTGACTGGCGCCGCCAAGGAGCGGGTGGGCGATGTCTGCGGCGACGAGCGGCTGCGGGTCGAAGGGCTCCGGCAGCGGGACGACGCCCGTGCTCGCCAGGCCAGGGAGGAGCGCGCTCGGCAGTCGGATCGGGAGTGGGATCGGACTGGGGCGCGGTGACGTGACCGCTTGACCCGACGGGCCCGGAAGCACCTTCCTTCCGGGCCCGTCGTCGTTCCGACTGGTGCTGGCTACGGCCGGATTGCCGTACCGCGGTGCCGCCCACGAGTTGTGGTCACGGGCGACGGGTGAGGTGGGTCAGTCGGCGCGGTGGGTCGCCCACCAGGCCTGCCCGGTCTCGGGCAGGGTGTCAATCGGGTCGTAGTACGCGTACCGCTTGTTGAGCGCCTCCAGGTCGGCGGACTCGATGGAGGTGCGGTAGTTCTTGGTCCAGTACGAGATGCCCCGCTCCCGGTCGTATTCGGTGAGCATGTGCACCCAGCGCTTGCCGACGAAGGGAACGTCGCAGACGATTCGCGGGGTGGCGTAGCCGGGCAGGTAGCCCATGATGTCGTGTTGGAGCTGCTGGGCGTGCCCGACCGGGACCCGCCAGTGCTCGGCGTTGGGGATCATGTCGCACAGGTAGAAGTAGTAGGGCAGGATGCCGGCCTCGCCCTGCAACGCGAAACAGAGATCGAGTAGGTCGGGGGTGGTGGCGTTGACGCCGCGCATGAGGACGCCCTGGTTGCGGACGTCTCGGACCCCGACGTTCAGGGCGGTCTGGGCGGCTTTGGCGACCAGCGGGGTGAGGGACTGGGCGTGGTTGACATGGGTGTGGATCGCGAGGTTGACGCCCCGGCGGGCGGCGGTGCGGGCGACCCGCTCGAGGCCTTCGACGACATCGGCTCGGAGCCAGTGCTGGGGCAGGCCCATCAGGGCCTTGGTGGCGAGCCGGATGTCGCGCACGGTCTCGATGTCGAGCAGGCGCATCAGGTACGACTCAAGGTTCTTCCACGGCACGTTGGCCACGTCACCGCCGGAGACGACGACGTCGCGGACGCCCGGGTGCGCCCGGAGGTAGGTGATGTGGGCGTCGTAGCGGTCGACGGGTTTGAGGGTGAGTTTGAGTTTGTCGATGGCGGGGGTGGAGTTGCCGACCAGGTCCATCCGGGTGCAGTGCCCGCAGTATTGCGGGCAGGTGGAGAGTAGTTCGGCGAGGACCTTTGTGGGGTAGCGGTGGGTGAGGCCTTCGGCGACCCACATGTCGTGTTCGTGCAGAGAGTCACGGCTGGCGTACGGGTGTGAGGGCCAGTCGGTGCGTCGGTCGGAGGCGACGGGGATCATGTAGCGCCGGATCGGGTCGGCGTAGAGGGCCTCGGTGGTCATCGCCTCGAAGGGCACCATGGTGTTGAGCATCTGGGGCGGCACCAGCATGGACATGGTGGCCAGGGCCTTCTGGTCGGCTTCCAGGTCGGCGTAGAAGGTCTCACTGACGAGGTCGCCGAGAACAGCGCGGAGTTGCTTGATGTTCTTGACGCAGTTGGTGCGTTGCCACTGGGCGGACTCCCACTGGTCGCGGCTGATGTGGCGCCAGCCGGGGAAGCGGGTCCAGTCGGGTTCGACGAGGGGGGCTCGTCGGTATTCGTAGGGTTGGCCCGTGGTGGGGGCGGCGGGTGCAGGCTGTGCTGCGGAGATGGTTTCCGCGGGGTGGGTCTGGGTCACGGCCCCCTCCTTGTGGGTGGTGGTGTGATGATCATTCGGCCCCGTAGGGTACTGGAAATTATCCGGTGAAGTAATTATTCTGCCGGAAGTTTTCCCGCCTTGCGAGTCGTGGTCCGGGCTTCGGGCGGCTGGACAGGGAGGTCGTCGTGATTTCACCGGTGGGTTTGCACCGCGTTCTGGAGCCTGCGGGGTTGCTGCCGCAGGCGGCCTGGCGACTGGACGCGAGTCCGGCGATCGCACCGAATGAGGTACGGATCCGGGTGGAGCGGTTGAACCTGGATGCGGCGAGTTTTCGACAGCTGCGGGAGAAGCACGGCGGGTACGGCGCGCGGATCCGCGCCGAGGTGCTGGAGATCATCGCTGCGCGGGGCAAGATGCAGAACCCGGTGACCGGCTCCGGCGGCATGTTGATCGGCACCGTGGAGGAGGCCGGGCGGAGATCGCCGCTGGGGCTGCGGGTGGGTGACCGGGTGGCGACTCTGGTGTCGCTCACGCTGACGCCGTTGGCCGTCGCGGATGGGCTGGCCCGGTGGGATGGGCGCAGTGAGCAGGTCCCATGTGATGGTCATGCCATTCTGTTTGCCCGCTCTATCGCGGCGGTGCTGCCGGCGGATCTGCATCCGGAGTTGTCGCTCGCCGCGCTGGACGTGTGTGGGGCTCCGGCGCTGACCGCGCGGGTGGTGGAGCGGTATGTGGCCGACCGGGCGCGGGAGGGGGACGCCAGGCCGGTTAGCGTCGCGGTGATCGGCGGTGCGGGCAAGAGTGGGTCGCTGTCGTTGGCTGCGGCGCGACGGGCGGGGGCGGCGCGGACCGTCGGGGTGGTGCCGGTGGCGGGGGAGCGGGAAGTGCTGGCGGCGGCCCGGTTGGCGGATGCGGTGGTGCTGGCAGATGCGCGGGATCCGGTTGCGCTGTCGACGGCGGTGACGTCGGCGTTGGGGGTGCCGGCGGACGTGACGGTGGTGTGCGTGGATGTTCCGGGCTGTGAGCATGGGGCGGTGTTGGCCACGGCTGACGGTGGCACGGTGGTGTTCTTCTCGATGGCGACGAGTTTCGCGGCGGCGGCGTTGGGTGCGGAGGGTCTGGCGGCGGATGTGACGATGCTGGTGGGTAACGGGTATGCGCCGGGGCACGCGGAGTTTGCGTTGGATCTATTGCGGTCCGAACCGGGGGTGCGTCCTCTCTTCGAGGCGCGGCTGGCGGCAGACTGAGTGCTATGACGAACCCCTCGACGCTGTACCGCGGCGGTGTGCTGCATTGTCCTGCTGACCCGGGTGCGACTGCCTTGTTGGTCTCTGACGGCCGGATTGCCTGGTTGGGGTCGGATGGTGATGCGCCGGGTGCCGATCAGGTGGTGGATTTGGATGGGGCGCTGGTGACGCCGGCGTTCGTTGACGCGCATGTGCACACGACCGACACCGGGTTGGGGTTGTCGGGGCTGGACGTGTCGGGTGTGCGGTCGGGGCGCGAGTTGTTGGCGGCGGTGGCGGCGTTTGCCGAGGGGTTGCCGCCTGATGGTGTGGTGTTGGGGCACGGCTGGGACGAGTCGACCTGGCCGGTGCCGGTGCCTCCGGAGGCGGGGGAGTTGGGTCGGGCGGCGGCGGGGCGGCGGGTGTATCTGTCGCAGGCGTCGATGCATTCGGCGTTGGTGTCGTCGGCGTTGCTGGCTGCCTGTCCGGGGGTGGTTGCCGCGGCTGGTTTTGCCGAGTCGGGGTGGTTGCGGCGGGATGCACATCATGTGGTGCGGGCGGCAGCTTTTGGTGCGGTTGGTCGGGTGCAGCGGGTGGCGGCGCAGCGGGCGGCGTTGGCGCATGCGGCGTCGTTGGGGGTCGCGGCGGTGCATGAGTGTGGTGGTCCGGAGATTTCCGGCGAGGAGGATTTCACGGGGTTGTTGGGGATCTCCGGGGTGGGGGTGCCGGAGGTGTATGGGTACTGGGGTGAGTTGGGTGGGGCGCAGCGGGCTCGGGAGATGGGTGCGGTGGGTGCGGGTGGGGATGTCTTCGCTGATGGGGCGTTGGGGGCGCAGACGGCTCAGCTGACGGTGCCGTATGCGGATGCGGGTGGGTGTGGGCATGGGTACTTGTCGCTGGAGCAGGTGCGGGATCACTTGTTGGGGTGCGCGACGTACGGGGTGCAGGGCGGTTTTCACGCGATTGGGGATGCGGCGATCGCGACCGTGTTGGCGGGGTTCGCGGCGGTGGCGGAGCGGTTGGGTACGGATCGGGTGCGGGCGGCTCGGCACCGGGTGGAGCATGCGGAGCTCGTGGACAAGCAGATGATTGCCGGGTTTGTGGAGTATGGCGTGGTGGCGTCGGTGCAGCCGGCGTTTGACCGGTTGTGGGGTGGTGTGGGTCGGATGTATGAGTCACGGTTGGGGTCGGATCGGTCGTTGGCCGCTAATCCGTTGGGGTCGATGCATTCGGTGGGGGTGTCGTTGGCGTTCGGGTCGGATTCGCCGGTTACTCCGGTGGATCCGTGGGGGTCGGTGCGGGCGGCGGTGGCGCATCACAATCCGGCGCAGCGGATGAGTGTGCGGGCGGCTTTCGCGGCGCATTCGCGGGGTGGCTGGCGTGCGGTGCGGCTGGATGGTGACGGGGTGTTGGCGTTGGGGGCGCCGGCGACGTTCGCGGTGTGGGATACCCCGGCTGGGGTGGAGCGGGGGTTGCCGGTGTTGCAGGCGGAGGATCCGGAGGCGCGGGGTGCTTCGGACCCGACGCCGTTGCCGGTGTGTCGACGTACGGTGCTGCGTGGTTCGGTGATCTATGGGGAGGGCGGCTTGTGACTGGGAAGCTCGATCTGGATCCGGTGTTGGTGGCGCGGGCGCGGGAGTTAGCTGCTCGTGCTGGGGCATCGGTGGTGGAGTTGGCGCGCGGCCACACGACGGTGTCGGTGGAGCGGGCGGTGCTGCGGCTAGCCGGGGTGCAGGGGGCGGATCCGGATGGGATTCCGTGGGTGAACCGGTTGGTGGATGCGGTGGTCGCGGAGGTGGGCTTGGGGCATGGGGTGGCTGCTCCGGTCTTTGATGCCTTGGCGCGGGAGCAGTTGGCGGATGTGACGCTGTTGGCGCAGAAGGCGGCAGCCGGGTCGGTGCGGTTTGAGGCTCCGGCGGGGCGGGCGGCGACTGCGGCGCGGCGGGCGGCGCGGCGGGCGGTCGCGGCGGGGGTGCGGCGTATTGATCGGCGGCGGGCCGAGCGGGAGCGGTTGGTGCGGCGGTTCGGGGATCCGCCGCAGCGGCCGTGGATCTATCTGATCGTGGCGACGGGGGATATTCACGAGGATATTCCGCAGGCGCAGGCGGCGGCTCGGGCGGGGGCGGATGCGATCGCGGTGATTCGGTCGACGGGGCAGTCGTTGTTGGACTATGTGCCGGAGGGGGCGACTCGGGAGGGCTTTGCTGGTACGTATGCGACGCAGGAGAATTTCCGGCTGATGCGGGCGGCGTTGGATGAGTCGTCGCGGGAGTTGGGTCGGTATGTTCGGTTGACGAATTATGCGTCGGGGCTGTGTATGCCGGAGATGGCGGCGTTGGCGGGCCTTGAGCGGCTGGACATGATGTTGAACGATTCGATGTACGGCATCTTGTTCCGGGATATCAATCCGATTCGTACCTTCGTCGATCAGCGCTTCTCCCGGCAGGTGCACGCCCGGGCGGGGATCATCATCAACACTGGTGAGGACAATTACCTGACGACTGCCGATGCGGTGGACGAGGCGCACACGGTGACGGTGTCGCAGCTGCTCAACGAGTACTTCGCGCATGAGGCGGGGTTGGCGGACTGGCAGTTGGGGTTGGGGCACGCGTTTGAGGTCAACCCGGATGTGCCGGAGTCGTTGCGGTTGGAGTTGGCGCACGCGCTATTGGCGCGGGAGTTGTTCCCGGATGCGCCGTTGAAGTGGATGCCGCCGACGAAGCACATGACCGGGGATGTGTTTCGGGGCAACCTGCTTGATGGTTTCTTCAACCTGGTCGGGGCGCTGACCGGGCAGGGGATTCTGTTGGTGGGGATGATGACCGAGGCGGTGGTGACGCCGTGGCTGTCGGATCGGGACATCGCCTTGCAGAACGTCCGGTATGTGTTGGGTGCCGCGGGTGGGCTGCACGAGGACTTCGTGCCGGCGCCGGGCGGGTTCATTCAGCAGCGGGCGCACCTGGTGTTGCGTTCGGCGGTGGAGTTGTTGGAGCGGATCGGGGAGCAATCGTTGCTGACGGCGATCGGCGAGGGCACGTTCGGGATCATGAAGCGGCCGGCGGACCGGGGCAGGGGGTTGGACGGGGTGGCGCGGCACGAGGGCGACTACTACAACCCGGCGGTGGAGATCCTGGAAGGGGCGGGGTCGTGACGGTCGTGCCGGAGAAGCAGGTCGTGCGGCCGTATGGGGACACTACTGGTGACGGCATGGTGCAGGTGTCGTTCACATTGCCGTTGCCGCACGACAAGCGGGCTGAGGGTGCGGCGATCCAGCTGGCGGGGAAGATGGGCATCGACCCGGCGATGCTGGTGCATGCTCGGCCGATGGGGGACGGGTTCACCTTCTTCGTGGTGTACGGGCGGGTGAACCACCTGGTGGACACCGCAGCGGTGCGGGTGGTGGAGCGGGACTTTCCGTTGCTGTCGGCGAAGGAGGTCAACGCAGTGGTCAAGCGGCAGCTGCGGCGCAAGCTGTCGGTGGTGGGGGCGTGTATCGGCACTGACGCGCACACCGTGGGGATCGACGCGATTCTCAACGTCAAGGGCATCGCCGGGGAGAAGGGGCTGGAGTACTACCGGGAGTTGCGGGTCAGCAATCTGGGCGCGCAGGTGAGTGTGCCGGATTTGGTGGCGGCGGCTCGGGCGGAGCGGGCGGATGCGGTGTTGGTGTCGCAGGTGGTCACGCAGCGGGATGCGCATCTGCACAACACGCGGGAGATGTCGGCGGCGTTTCGGGAGGCGTGGCCGGCGGGGAAGCGGCCGTTGTTGATTGTCGGTGGGCCGCGTTTCGATGAGGCGATGACCGCCGAGTTGGGGGTGGACCGGATCTTCGGCCGTGGCACCACTCCGGCTGAGGTGGCTTCCTACCTGGTCCATGCGTTGATCACGAGCCGGAAGGCGGCGACGGTATGAGTGACCCGAGGGTCGGGGTGACGGTGGCGCACCGGCGGTATGTGCCGTACTCGCATGCGCACTATGCGGGCAGTCTGGTCGATGGGGCGTACGCGTTGGGTTTGTTCGGGGATGTCGCCACGGAGGTCTGTATCCGTACCGACGGGGACGAGGGGTTGTTCGCCGGCTACGCGGACGTGCGGTTCGTGGCGCCGGTGCGCGCCGGTGACGTGGTGGAGGTGACTGGTCGGGTCACCCGGGTGGGTACGCGTAGCCGCACGTTGGAGTTGAGCTGCGTGGTGGTGTGTCGGGGCCGTCCGGATCGGGGGGAGTCCGCGGCGCAGGTGTGTGATCCGCCGATCGTGGCGGTCACCGCGACGGGCACGGTGGTCGTGCCGCCGGCGGCGTGAACGTCGCGATCTGCGCGGATGTCGGCTCCACGTTCACGAAGGTGGCGGTGGTCGATCTCGACGGCGCGGGTCTGGTCGCTACGACGTCACTGCCCACCACGGTGGGCAGTGACGTGTTGCGGGGGCTGGACGCGGCGGTGGCGGCGGCGACCGACGGCCTGCCGGTGGGGGACGCGCCGTGGTACGTGTGTTCGTCTGCTGGGGGCGGGCTGCGGTTGGCGGTGGTCGGCTATGAACAGTTGGTGACCGCGCAGGCGGGCCGTCGGGTGGGTCTGTCGGCGGGGGCGAACGTGGTGCATGTGGCCGCGGGTCGGCTTGGCGCGGCGGATCTGGCGGCGGTGCGGGCGGCCCGCCCGGATGTGCTGCTGCTGGTCGGCGGCACCGACGGCGGCGACGCGGAGACGTTGACGCACAACGCGACCCGGTTGGCGCGGGCCCGCTGGCGGGTTCCGGTGGTCCTCGCCGGTAACGCGCAGGTCCGCGACGACCTGTCGTCGATGCTGGTGTCGGCGCGGGTGCCGGTGACCGTGGCGGAGAATGTGCTGCCCCGGATCGGGGTGTTGGCGCCGGCTGGGGCGCGGGCGGCGATCCGCGAGGTGTTCCTGCGGCATGTGATCGGCGGCAAGCGGCTGTCGCGGGGGCCGCGGTTCCCGCGGCTGGTGCGGGCGGCCACCCCGGATGCGGTGCTGACCGGCGTGGAGTTGCTCGCCGACATGCTCGGCGGTGACTTGGCGGTGGTGGATGTCGGTGGGGCGACCACCGACGTGTACTCGGTGCTGACGCCGGATGAGCGGGAGAGCGGGCCGGGCCGGGAGGTGGCGGGCAACCTGTGGCGGGCCCGCACCGTCGAGGGGGATCTGGGGGTGCGGTGGAGCGCCCCGGGTGTGGTGCGGGCAGCGGTGGAGGAGCGGCTGCTCGACGGGGCCGACGCCGAGGTGTTGGCGGCGGCGGCGCAGCGGCGTGCCGACGACCCGGCGTACCTTCCGGTCGGTGGGGCGCAGCGGTCGACGGACGCGCGGTTGGCTGCCTTGGCGGCCACGGTGGCGTTGCGGCGGCACGCCCGCGGGGCGACCACCGGTGAACGGGCGGGTCGGGATCTGCGGGATGTTCGGCTGCTGGTGGGTTCGGGTGGGGTGCTGCGGCACGCCGTGCCCGCGGATGCCGCGGGGGTGCTCGCGGGGGTGCTCGCCGACCATGCCGGTGGGTGGCCGTTGCCGCGTGCCGCCCGGCCGGTCGTTGACGTGGACTATGTGCTGGCCGCCGCGGGGTTGCTCGGCGCCGAGCACCCGGTCGCGGCGCGTGCTCTTACTGACCGGCTCCGCGCGGGCGGCTAGGCCGTCCTGGTTGCCCGATCTGCGGGTGGCGCGGTGCGGCTGGCCGGCGCGGATGGTGCGACACGCCGGGTGGCGGCGACGACTCGTCGGCCCCGGGTTGACAGCGCCCCGGGGGGAGCACGTACCGTCTTTGAGTCCTACTACGGGAAGCGGCTGTTGTTCGCTTCGTCCCTTCGTCCGCTGGCCGAGCGACACGAGTGTGTGGTCGCGGCGGCCAGGTCCAGCGGGCGGGGGTCGGCGGGGCGGCGCGGACCGGCCGCGGTTACCGGTGTACGGGCAGGGTGAGAGGCACGGCCAGTAGACAACGGCCAGGCGGGGGCAGCCAGTCTTCCGTCCGGTCGGTCCGAAGGTCGGCGCGTCGCATTCTCGCCCCACCGGCCGGGAAGGGCCTGGGAGCATCGGGGTGCGGCGGTTGCCGCGCCCCGATTTCCGTTTTCCCGGGGTACCGGTCGAGGTGGGGGCCGCTGTGGTGTGCTGGCGGGGCGGCTCGGATCGGGCCGAGTACCCTTCGGCAGGTGATCGTGGACATGCCGGCGACGGCGGACATGCCGGCAACGGCTGTGGGAATGAAGCGGGAACGTCGGTTGCCGTTGCCGGTTGCGATGGTGGCGGCGGTCGGCGGGGGCGTGGCGATGCTGCTGGCGTTCCCGCCGTACGGGGTGTGGCCGCTGGCGGCGGTCGGGGTGGCCCTGTTGGCCGGTGCAACCCACCGCCGGCGTCCACGCGCTGGTGCTGGCCTCGGGTTCCTGACCGGGGTGGCGTTCTTCGCCCCGCTGCTGGGCTGGACCAACCTGCACACCGGCTATTTGCCGTGGGTGCTGCTGTCGCTGTTGCAGGCCGGCTACCTGGCGCTGCTCGGTGCGGCCACCGCGTGGGTTTCTCCGCTGGTTGACCGGTTCCGGTGGGGGTGGCCGGTGTTGACCGGGGTGCTGTGGGTGGCGCAGGAGGCGCTGCGGGATCGCACTCCGTTCGGTGGTTTCCCGTGGGGTCGGTTGGCGTTCAGCCAGGACGGGTCGCCGCTGCTGCGGTTGGCCGCCCTGGGTGGGGCGCCGCTGGTCACCTTCGCGGTCGCGGTGATCGGTGGGCTGCTGGTGGCTGCGGCCTGGTCGGCCTGGTCGGCGGGGCGCCACCCGGGCCGGCGGTGGACGCCGGTGGCGGGGGCGTTGGTGGCGGCGGCGGCGGTGCCGGCTGTCGGGCTGCTCGTGCCGATCCGCGCCGACGGCGGTGGGGAGACGGTGACGGTGGCGATCGTGCAGGGCAACGTGCCGCGGCTGGGACTGGACTTCAACGCCCAACGGCAGGCGGTGCTGAACAACCACGTCGAGGCCACCATCGAGCTCGCCGACCAGGTGGCCTCCGGGGCCCGACCCCGCCCCGACCTGGTGGTGTGGCCGGAGAACTCCAGCGACATCGACCCGCTGCAAGACGCTTCCGCCCGTGACCGGATCCAGTCCGCTGCCGACGCGGTGGGCGTGCCGATCCTGGTTGGGGCGGTGCTGCGCGGCCCGGGGGAGGGGCAGGTACGCAACGCGGGGCTGCTGTGGCGACCGGGGGTCGGCCCGGATCTCGACCAGTTGTACACGAAGCGGCACCCGGTGCCGTTCGCCGAGTATGTGCCGTTTCGTGACGTGGCGCGACTGGTCAGCAAGCAGGTTGACCGGGTGCGGTCTGATTTCGTGCCGGGTAGCACCCCGGGAGTGTTGGCTGCCGGTCCGGTGGTGCTTGGTGATGTGATCTGCTTCGAGGTCGCCTACGACGAGGTGGTCCGGGACACTGTTACCGGTGGGGCGCAGCTGCTGGTGGTACAGACCAACAACGCCACCTTCGATGTGGCTGAGGCCCGGCAGCAGCTGGCCATGGTGCGGCTGCGGGCGGTCGAGCATGGTCGTCCGGCGCTGATGGCCTCGACGGTGGGCGTTTCCGGGTTCGTTTCCCCGGACGGGCGGGTAAGTGATGCCACCGAGTTCAATACCCGCGCGATCGTGGTGCGGCAGCTGCACCTCGCCGACGGAGAGACCTTCGCGACCCGGGTCGGGTTGTGGCCGGAGGTGGCGCTGACGGTCCTGGCCGTGGCGGCCCTGGCCGCAGCCGGGGTGCGGCGACGCGCCCGCGGCGCGGCGACCGCCGGTACGCCGGTGAGAGGGAGGCAGGACGGTGCGTGACGAGACCGGTCATCCCGGGGTGGGACGGGTGCTCGTGGTCATCCCGACCTACAACGAGGCCGACAACCTGACCTGGATCGTGGAACGGGTGCGTCGGGCGGTGCCGTCGGTGGACGTTTTGGTTGCCGATGACAACAGCCCGGATGGCACCGGTGCGCTCGCTGATGCCCTCGCCGGGCAGGATCGGCGGGTGCATGTGCTGCACCGGGAGGGCAAGCAGGGGCTCGGCGCCGCCTATCTGGCCGGGTTCGGGTGGGCACGCCAGCGCGGCTACGACGCGGTGGTGGAGATGGACGCCGACGGCTCGCACGCCCCGGAGGATCTGCCGGCGATGCTGGCCGCGGCCCGCGACGCGGACGTGGTGATCGGATCCCGGTGGACCCGCGGGGCGCAGGTGCTCAACTGGCCGCTGCGGCGGCTGCTGTTGTCGCGTTGCGGCAACCTGTATGCGCGGCTGGCCCTGGGGATGCCGGTCTCCGACGCCACCGGCGGCTACCGGGTGTATCGACTCAGCGCCCTGGACGCGTTGGACCTGGCGTCGGTGTGCTCGCAGGGGTATTCGTTCCAGGTGGAGTTGTCCCGGCTGGCCCACCGGGCCGGGGTGCGGATCGTGGAGGTGCCGATCACGTTCGCCGAGCGCGAACGGGGCAGCAGCAAGATGAGCCCGCTCATCGTCGCCGAGGCGTTGTGGCGGATCACCGGGTGGGCGGTGGCGGACCGGCGGCTGGCCTTCCGCCGGGGGCTACACGGCACGCCCACGGGGCAGATCCGTTGGCCGTAGTGCTGCCCTGGTCCCCTTCGCTGCCCGGCGGCGGCGTCCCCGCCGCTGGTGGCGGGAGCCGGCGGCGGTGTGGCCGTGTCATGCTGGACGGGCGGGACGACGTAGGCCACCACCGGCGAACCGGGCGGTGGGGGCGTGGCGGTCGGGTGGTGAGGTGAGGATGCGCCGGGGACTGAGGTTCGTACCGTTGGCGTTGTTGCTGGCGGCGTTGGTGGAGCTGGCGGTGTTCGTGGCCGTGGGCCGGGCCGCCGGGTTCGGGATTGCGGTGCTGGCCGTGTTCGCAGCGTCGCTGCTGGGCATGGCGCTGCTGCGCCGGGAAGGGATGCGCGCGTGGCGGGGCTTCCAGACCGCGGCGCGGGCTGGTCAACCGCCGGGCTCGCAGGTCACCGATGGTCTGGTGGGGTTGCTCGGCGCGCTGTTGTTGGCCACTCCCGGTCTGCTCAGCGGGGCGCTGGGGGTGGTGCTGTTGGTGCCGCCGGTGCGCCGGCTGGCCCGCGCGGGGGTACGGCGCACGGCGGAGCGGCGAGTGTCGTCGATGGTCGCCGGTGATCTGTTTGGGCCGCGCCGGGTGCGGGTGCACCGGGGCGCCCCGCAGCAGCAGCCGCCGTCGGCGGAGCCGACCGTGGTCGACGGCGGCCAGCCCATCGAGGGGGAGATCGTCGAGCCACGGCAGGGCTGAGGTGGGCATCCGGCGCTGAGATGAGCGCGAGGTGGGCACTTGACACGCCCGCACCCGCCGACCTCGACCCGGCGCCCGAGCTGGCCCCGACACGACGGCGCCCGCCCCGGGTGGGAGACCCGGGGCGGGCGCCGTCGTCGGGTGGTTCAGGCGCGCCCGCGGCGGGTGCGGACCTCCTTGAGCCGTTCGGCGAGAATGTCTTCAAGTTCGGCGATCGATCGCCGCTCCAACAGCATGTCCCAGTGGGTACGCGGCGGCTTCGCCTTCTTCTGCTCCGGTTCGTTGCCGTCAACCAGCCGGGCGACGCTGCCGTCGAACTTACATTCCCAGGTCATCGGGACCTCGGCGTCAACGGCGAACGGCACCTCGAACTGGTGACCCTTGGCGCACAGGTACTCGCGGGTCTGACGCGGCGCGAGCTCGGTGTTACGGTCGGATTCGTAGCTGACCGCGCCCAGACGGCTTCCGCGCAGCATGCGCTCGCCCATGATCGTCTTCCCCTCGTTTGTGGTGCTGGTCTGTTTCGGTGTAACGGTCGGTGTCCGTCGGGCCATTCCCGCCTGGTGGCACGCGACGGCCGGCAACCAGGGTAGCCGGAGGCTGGCCCGGCCCGGCGGGGGTCGCCCCGACCTGGCCGAAAGTTCGCTCGGTGGCCGAGACGAGGTGGTGTCGCCCCGGGTCAGGGCACGGGTGTGGACGCCTCCCGGTGAGCCAGGGCAGCCGCCAGCTGGGCGACCTGGTCGGCGAGCTGGGCGACTCGCCGATGCGCCTCGTCCCGGTCACCCTCGGCGGCCCGCAGCCGCGCCGTCAGTTCCACCAGCTGGCCCTGCGCGGTGGCCACGTCCTGCTGGGCGGCGGTCACCTGCCCGCGTAGTGATTCGCGGTGCTCGGCGAGCGTCGTCGCGTCCGCGTGCGCCCGCTGCGCGTCCCCCACCGCCTGCTGACGTTGCGCTTCGGCCCGGTCCCGGTCGGCCACCGCCCGGTCCCGCTCCTGCGTCGCCGCTGCGGCCTGGGCCTGCGCCCGTTGTGCGTCCTGGCGGGCCCGTTGCGCTTCGGCGTGGTGTCCACGGGCCTGCTCGGTCGCCGTGGCCTGCGCCTGTGCGGCCTGGTAGGCGTCGGCGCGGGCAGCGTCGCGCTCCACGACCAGGTCCGCGGTGTGCTGCCGCTGGGCGGTGAGTTCGGCCTCGGTGCTGCGTAGCTGCGCACGGGCGGCGTCGCGATCCTGTTGGGCCTGACCCAGTAGCGCCTGTGCCGCGCTGGCCTCCTGGCGGGCCTGGTCTCGAGCCTTACGATCCTGGTCGGCGCGGTCCGCGGCGGCGGTGGCCTCCGCGACGGCGCGGGCCGCTTCGGCGCGGGCGCTCTCCTGCTCGGCGGTGGCGTTGCGGGCCTGCTCCCGGGCCTGGACGGTGGTGGCGGCGGCGTCCTCGGCGGCGCGGCGCGCCTCGTCCCGATCGGTCTGCGCCGCCGCCACCTGGTTGGCCGCGTCGGCGCGCGCCTGGGCCAGTTGCTGCTCCACCCCGACCGGGGACAGCTGCGCGTGCAGCGCCTCGGTGAGCGACGCCGCGATCTGGTCGAGCCGGTCCACGGCCTCCCACGTGCGGGCGACCTGTCCGGGTAGCCCGGGGGCGTTGCGGTGTCGCATCCGGCTGGTACGGGCGGCCTGTTGGCAGGCGCCGTCGTTGTCCCGGCAGTAGCGGAAGGGGCGACCCGCTCCGGCCCGCTGCGGCACCGGGCGGCCGCAGTGGGCACAGGGGCGGGGGTCGGCGGGTGCGGCCTGCTCGTCCATCGGACGCCGAGTCTAGATGCCGTCGCTGTGGCCGCTGGCGCGGCGGGCTATCCGTGGTCACCAACCGCCGGCTTACCGGCTCGAAGCGAGAAAAACAGCGGCAACTCGCCCTGCGTGCCAGGGGGGAGGGTCCACCCCAGCCCCTCCTGCTTGTGCAGGAACGGCCACGGCCGATCCAGCCACGGGAACTCGTGGAAGAACTCGATCACGAGCCCTGCCTGCGCGACAGCGGTGATCAGTTCCGCGACGCTGTGGGGCCACAGGTATTCCATCTCGGTGGCGACCTGGGCGTCCCGGTCGACGTAGCTGCCCTGCACCGGGTAACCAACCGGTTCGGTTCTGGGAAAGTAGGGTCGGTTGACTCGAAGCTCGGAGGCCGAAGAGTCCAGGACCTCGGCTATCGGGTGGATGTCGGTGACGTAGAAGACGCCACCGGGTGCCAGGAAGTGCGCCACCACCTGCGCCCACCGGGTCAGGTCCGGCAGCCAACCCAGCACCCCACGCGAGGTGTAGACGATGTCGAAGGTTCCGGTCAGGGCGGCGGGCAGGGTCAGGACGTCGCCGCAGACGAAGTGGGCGTCGATTGCGGTGTCGGCGGCGAGTTGGCGGGCGACCGCGACGGCGCGGGGCGAGAAGTCCACCCCCGTGACCGTCGCGCCCCGCCGCGCCCACGAGACCGTGTCGGTGCCGAGCTGGCACTGAAGGTGCAGCAGGCTTCGGCCCGCCACCTCGCCCACCTCGTCGATCTCGTACGGTCGCAGCTTGCAGGTGCCCCGGCGTACCGACTCCAGGTCGTACCACGCCGAGTGCGCGTGTACTTCCGCCCACTCGTCCCACAGCCCCCGATTCGACTCGAGGAATCGGTCTGCATGTGTGTTGCTCACCTGGCTTCACGCCTCTCACCTGGCCGCATACCCTCGCTGGGACGATGCGTGAGCAAAGCCCTCCTGCGGTTCGGCTGCGGATCGCTTCAGGCCGTGACTTTCAGCGTGTCACAGGCGAGCCGACCACGTCTTCGGAAACGCGGTGGTCGGGATGAACCGGCGGTGGGCGTCAACCGGTGACGCCCTGCGTTCGTAGCACCGCTCTCCCCGCGCGGGCTTCGGCGTCACCCGCGGAGCCGCTGTCGTCGTGGCGGCTCGCCGTCCTGGTGGACGGCGACACCGGCGACCACGAGACCGACCCCGACGATCTCCGGTGCGGTGGGGACCTGGGCCAGCACGATGACCCCGATCGCGGTCGCGGTCGCCGGGAGCAGGCAGACCAGGAGGGCGTAGGTGGCCCGGGGTAGCCGGGCCATGGCGAGCTGGTCGGTGACGTACGGGATGACCGACGAGGTGACGCCGACGCCGACCCCGGCCGCCAGGGCGACCACGTCAACGGCAGCGGGTGCGGCGTCAACGATGCCGACCGGTAGCGCGAGGACGGCGGCGATCAGCATGGACAGCGCGAGGCCGTCGATGCCGGACAGCTGCTGACCGCGGGCGACGCGGTGCCCGAGCACAATGTAGGCGGCGAACAGCACGGCGTTGGCCGCGGCGAAGCCGAATCCGAGCGGTTCGGCGACCAGGCGGACGTCGGTGAGCAGATACACCCCGGCAACCGCGCAGGCCAACGCGAGCAGGTTCCGGCGGGTTCTGGCGGCGTAGGCCGCCAACACGATGACCGGCAGGAACTCGACCGCGGCGACCGTGCCCAACGGCAGCCGCTCCAGCGCCAGGTAGAAGACGCTGTTCATGGCCGCCAGGACGGCGGCCCACCCGATCAGCAGCCGGCGGGTGGGCCGGTCCAGGCGCCGCCATCGCCGCCACGGCCGCCGCCACAACGCGAACACCGCAGCGGCGGCGGCGATGCGCAGCCACGCCACACCCAGGGCGTCCACTCGGACGAAGAGCAGCACCGCGAACGCCGGACCGAGGTAGTGGAACACCGCACTGACGACAAAGTAGGCGTGGGGCGGTATCCGCGGTGCGGCCACCGCCAGCGGCGACGGGGCGCCCGAGCGGGAGACTGATCGTGGCATTCCCCTATCGTCGAAGGTAAAAGCGCCTAGCACCATGCAAGATCGAAGGTAAAAGGAGTCTGACGATGACGCATCGTGAGCCAAGACCCCCGGTTGGCCTTCCAGATGGCAATTCGTTGCTCGACGACACCAATCGCCGTCTGCTCCGCGTACTGCGCGACGACCCACGCGCCAGCGCCGCCGAGTTGGCACGCCAGGTCGGCATGTCCGCGCCGGCGGTGCGAGAGCGGCTGCACCGACTCGAACACGCCGGCGTCATCCGCGGCTACCGCGTCGACATCGACCCCGCAGCGCTGGGCCTGCCGGTCGCCGCCTGGGTGCGGATCCAACCCGGTCCAGGCCAGCTGTCGAAGATCGCAGACCTGGCCGACCGCCTTCCCGAGGTCAGTGAGTGCCACCGGATCTCCGGCGAAGACTGCTTCCTGCTCAAGGTGCACGTCGCCGCCGTCGACGCCCTGGCCGCGGTCCTCGACCAGTTCCTGCTCCAGGGCCACACCACCAGCTCCTTCATCGTCTCCACACCGGTGGCACCCCGCACCCCCGGACGAAGCTAGCTGTCACTGGATGCGCCCGCACCCGGGGGCCGCACCGGCATCTGCGCCGAATGCCCGTCGTTTCCGGGGTGCGGTGCAGTCAGCGCCTGCCGTGCCGCCCGCACCGCGTTGCGGAACACCATCGCCACCGTCGTCGGGCCGACCCCACCGACGCGGGGAGTCATCGCCCCCGCCACACTCGCGCATGACTCGTCCACGTCCGGCAGCAGCCGCCGCCCCGCGTACCGCACCCCACCACCGACGACGACCACTCCCGGTCGTAGGTGCTCCGGGCGTACGAGACCCGGCACCCCCGCCGCCGCCACCAGGATCTCCGCCCGCCGGGTGTACCGCGGCCAGTCCGTCACCCCGGTGTGCACCACCGTCACCGCGGCGTTCGCCGTCGGCCGCTTCTGCGCCAGCAACATCGCCAGCGGACGTCCCAACGTGGCACCGCGGCCCAGCACCACCACCTCCCGGCCGGCCACCGGCACCCCGTGGTACGCCAGCAACGCCTCGATTCCCGCCGGCGTACATGGAACCGGTCCCGGCAGCCCCAACGCCAACCGGCCCAGGTTCACCGGGTGCATCCCGTCGACGTCCTTCTCCGGATCCAGTGCCTGCATCGCCCGGTCGAAGTCCAGGTGCCGGGGAACCGGGTGCTGCACCAACACCCCGTGCACCGACGCATCCGCACTCAACCGCGTCACCACCGCCTGCAGGTCCGCCTGCGACGCCGACTCCGGCAGCTGCACGTGTGGGGAGGCGAACCCCAACTGCATGGCCTGCCGCTGCTTGATCCGGATGTATCCGACGCTCGCGTCGTCGTCGCCCACCAGCACCGTCGCCAGAGCCGGGGTCACCCCGGCGGCCCGCAGCTGGGAGACCTCCTGCGTCACCTCGGCCAGGATCTGCTCGGCCACCGGCGCACCCGGCAGGGACCGCGCGAGCGACTTCGACATGGACTTGGACATGGCTCACCTCGCCCCCACGGAAGGCCCAGGCGGTCGACCCTCCGCGGCGAGCTCCCTGATGGTCGTCCATCCTCGGTGCCGCCAGTCGCGTCGACCCCAGCCTGCCACAGCCCGTCCACGGTAGGAATACCCTCGCCAGCGCAGTTGCCACCGCCGATTCGGGTCGGGTTGTCGCCGGAGCGCGGCAGGGGCGTGGCAGGCGGTGCGTGGGCCGCCGGACCGTACCCGAGACAATGACCGACATGGACGTTCGATATGACGAGGTTCTCGACCCGCTGCGGCAGGCGTATGACACTCGCGCAGCCTGGCGCGACGGGCTGACCAAGCAACCGTGGAAGTTGGCGGAGCGTCAGGTGTTTCGGGACCGTCTGGCATCGGGTGCGCGGCTGCTGGAGGTTGGCGCGGGCACCGGGCAGGACAGCGTGTTCTTCCAGCAGGAGGGGCTTGTCGTCGTTGCGGCCGACCTGTCGCCGGTGATGGTCGAGCACTGCCGGGCCAAGGGCATCGATGCCCACGTGATGGACTTTCTGCACCTGGACTTTCCGGCCGGTTCTTTTGATGCGGTATTCGCGATGAACTGCCTGCTGCACGTGCCCAACCATGATCTGCCTGCGGTTCTGGCAGCAATCCGGGCCGTCCTGCGTCCCGGTGGCCTCTACTTCGTCGGGGTGTACGGCGGCGACGAGAGCACCGAGGGTCCCAGCGAGAATGACCTGCACGTGCCGCCGCGCTTCTTCTCGTGGCGCACCGACGAACAGCTGCTCGGCTTTGCCGCCGCCGCGCAGTTCGACGTGGTGGACTTCCACCTGGTCGATACCGGTCATGGCTACTGCTTCCAATCGTTGACCCTGCGACGTCCGGACCGCGGCTGAGGATCCGGCAGCAGCGGACCCGTGGTCACGGTGCGTTGCGGGTTGGCTGTGGCGGGTTCCGCCGCCGCCAGTCCTGGCGCGTTGCCGCCAGGGCACTACGCTCACGAGGGTGAACATCGGTCCCGTTCCCTTAGCTGATTCGATTGTGATGCGTTTGCTGGAGAAGTCCGACGCGGGGCCGTTGCGCGAGGCATACCTTCTCAACCGGGCGTACCTTCAGCCGTGGGAGCCACGGCGGGCGGATGCCTTCTTCACGTTGGAGGCGCAGCGGAGTCGGGTCCAGGATCAGCTCCGGCTCCTGGACTCGGGCCAGGCATTGCCCTGGGTGTTGGACGAGGGGGGTCGGGTTGTTGGGACGCTGACTCTGTCCAACATCACACTCGGACCCTTCCGCAGTGCCAACCTCGGCTACTGGGTCGACCACCGGCGTGCCGGGCGGGGGCTTGCTACTCAGGCTGTTCAGCATGCCTGCCGGCTCGCCGACGACGTGGCCGACCTGCACCGGCTTGAGGCCGGCACCCTCGTGCGCAACATCGGAAGTCAACGCGTTCTCACCAAAGCCGGGTTCACGCTGATCGGCACCGCCGCCAACTACCTACATATCGACGGTGCCTGGCAGGACCATCTGATCTTCCAGCGAACCCTGAACGAACGTCCCCCAGCGTGAGGTCGCGTCCAGGAGGAATCAGACCGCCGGAGGCCGTCGGCGGCCATGATGCCTGGAGTTGTCGCTACCCGACCTGTCGGTCCGACGGGCCGGGGCGGGTGTAGCGGAGGAACAGGTTGCCCTGCTCGTCGAGGAGGGAGCGGTGGAGCTGCCACTGCCCGCCCGCGGGTAGTCCGGCCGGGCCGGCGGTGATCCGTGGGCCCGCCACCGCCAGCAGCTGCGGGGTGATCGTCACGCAGACCTCGTCGAGCAGGTCCGCCCGGGCCAGCTGGCCGGCCAGTGAGGGGCCGCCTTCGCAGACGATGCGTCGGTGCCCCCGCTGTCGCAGCATCTGGACCGCCTGGTTGAGGTCGACGTCCTGGTCGCCGGCGACCAGCAGCTCGGCGGCTTCGGCCACCGCCGCCCTGCTCTTGGCCGCCGCAGCGGCGGGGACGATCAGGATCGGCCGGGACTGGCGGTGACCTCCGATGCTGCGCTGGAACAACGGGCCACTCAGGTCGAGATCGAGACTGCGGGTAACAACCGCGACGGCCGGATAGGGCGGTAGGCCGTTGGCCCGTCGACGGGCGATCTCGGGAGCCGACAGGGCGGTCTGCCCGTACTGCTCGGCGCGGATCGTGCCCGCGCCCAGCAGCAGCAGGTCGGCGTCTCGTTTGACCAGGCGATAGACCCGCTGGTCACCGCTGCTGGTCAACGCGGTGCTGGCGCCGTTCACCGCGGCGAGACCGTCGATACTCGACACCGTGACCAGGCGTACGTGATCTCCGGTGGGGGAGGGCAGTGCGTAGCGTTCGTGAAGTTCGTCTTCGTCCAGGTCGATCAGTCCGGCGGTGGGCCACATGTCGCGGATCCGAGAACCGGCGGCGGGCGGCGGCGGGCCCGCCAGCCGCCAGACCAACTCGGCGAGCCGTTCGGTGAGAAGACCAGGAAGGCGGGTGCGCGCCGCGGCATCCGTGCCGCTGGTGCAACGCCGTTCGGCACCGTGTCGTTGGCCCCGCACCAGGTACTCCCGGCCGTTGCGGTCCATGGCGTAGCCAATGTGCTGGCCGTCGATCTCACCCGAGACGGCGACCGCGTCCACACCGAGGTCCCGCTGCGTGTTGGCGATGCCGCGATGGCGGCGACACTGGTCGATCCAGTGTGCCAGGAGGTCGAGCGGGGTGTGCCCATCGACGCCGCTGGCGAGGATGGCGGGCACGGCCGGCTTCGGTGGCCGATGGCTGATCGTGAGCAGCGTCGGTGGGCCACCCCAGCGCCAGGTGACGCTGAGTTCTTCCAGCACAGACAAGATCGAACTGCTCGTATTCGGGGGAGCTGATGTCATACCTGACCGTTTCGCGCTGATGGTGGCGTGCTGGTCTGGCCTGACCAACACCGGAGCTGCCCCGGCTGAGGACTCACCCGGTTGGGCCCGCAGCGCTGGCGGGGCGCCGTGGTTCCCGTTTGGGAAACACGGTATACGCGAGCGGCCAGAAGACGAGCCAGATCGCCATCGCCAGGCTGAGCCGCCCGATCCACCCCCAGAGCTCCTGGGTCCGATCGGCGTCACCGACGAAGGCGATACCAGCAAGCAGGAGAGCGCAGGCAACGGCCCAGCCGATCAGGCCCCGGCCCCACTCGCGCCACTCGTGTCGGGTGCGCTCCAGTCCGTACCGTGGTGCCCGCGGCGGCGGCGGCCCGCCCGCGAAACGGTGCGCGAAGCGCACGTCGGCCCAGCGGACCATGCGGTGACCGAACGCCACCGAGAAGCCGAGGTACGCCGCGGCGAGGCCGTGCGCGGCGGTGGCGGTCCCGCCGCGGCGTAGGTCGATCGTCGTGGCGGCGAGCAGGACGAGGTCGACTGTCGGGACCGCCAGGAGTAGGACGGCGCCGACGCGGGGAAGGCGCAGCGGGTATCGGGCCAGTAGTCCGGCCATGAGTAGCAGCCAGAAGGCCACCTCGCAGGCGACGATTACCGCGACAAGCACCCCGGACCCCCTTTTTAGTACGCTGTACCATCACAGTAGCAGGGGATGTCATCGACCACCGGAGGAGCCGTGCCGAAGATCGTCGACCACGACGCGCGCCGCGCCGAGTTGGCCGAGGCGATGTGGCGCGTCGTCTATCGCGATGGCGTCGCCGCGGCCACGGTGCGAAGCATCGCTGCCGAGGCCGGCTGGTCACCCAGCGCGCTACGACACTACTTCGCCACCCAGGCCGAATTGTTGATCTTCGCCATGGAGTATGTGCTGGCGAAGGCCACCGAACGCTTCGCTACGGAAAGCTGGGACGGCCCGCCCCGCGAGACCACTCAGCGGGTGCTGGAGGAGTTCCTGCCGCTGGATCGGCAGCGCCGCAGAGCGGCTGAGGTGTGGCTGTGGCTGACCTTGCACGCCCAGGTTGATCCGGCCGCCCAGGCGCGCCTCAGCGAGGCCGACGACGGCGTCCGGCGGGTGGTCGACATCGCTGTCGACGCCCTCGCGGCGGCCGGGCTGGTGACTCGGGGTGCTGACCTCGGCGCGGAGAAGGCCCGACTGCATGCCCTGCTCGACGGGCTCACCCTGCACGCGCTGGTACGTGCCGAGCTCATGCCGCCTGACCGCCTCCGCGTGTTGCTCGCCGAGCATCTCGACCGCCTGGCGGGCGCCCAGGACGAGGAGGCGACCCGGTAGCCGGGAGCCCGTCACGTTTCGGGGTGTGTCCGCCCGCGCCCGGCGCTTTGCTCCAGGGACAGGACATGATCCAGGATGGCGTCGAGGTTGGCCCGGTTGGCCTCGGACAGCCCCCGCGCCTTGAGCGCCACGGCGCGGACGCCGGGGGTCTGCAGCGCCTCGTTGAGGTCACGTAACTCCTGGAGTTGCCGGAGCTCGGCGTCGATGTGGCCGGTGTCGCCGTCGAGAAAGTACGCGGCGGGAACACCGAAGAACGCTGCCAACGCCTCCATGTGCTGCTTAGTCGGGTTTGTTCGCTTCCCGGTACGCAGCGCGTGTAGGTAGCTGGCCGAGACGTCCCCGCCCGTGCGTCGTACGGCCTCGGCCACCTCCCGGTCGGTGTAGGGCTTCTTGCGGCCGGGCGGCAGCCGGTGCTGGTACAGGTGGTTGAGTTTGTCGGCTAGGGACCGCTCGGTGCTGCCCAGCCTCCGAGGGGTGTCGTCGGTCATGGGGCACCTCCAGCTCCGTCTCCTGAGGCGAGTAACGCAGAGTTCACCGTCGTCACCAGTTGACAACACTCCGTGCGTGATGGCTATCCTCATGCCGGTCCACTCATGTGGACAGGCACATAGTAGGTGACAACTGATGTAGATTGTCAGCTGTCCGTCCGGTGGCGGTCCGCGCCAAGCATTGCCGGCCCTTCGGCCGGCAACCGATTGACCGGCCCACCGGCAACTGGTCCCCACCCCTGGTCAGCGATGGGATCGTGACGGTAACGGGGGACTGGCCCGCGTCTGCTCCGGCGCGGGTCGTGCCGCATCGGCTCACGTTGTCCGGGGTGGGTGTCCGTGGTCTGGCCCCGCAGCGCCACCCTCGCCTGGTTTGCCGGCACTAGCCCGCCTTGGCCGTCCCCTGCTGGCTGTTGACCTTCAAGTTGGTTGAAGGCTCAGGATGGTCGGCGTGGCAGAACATGACGATCGGATGACGATCGGAGTCTTCGCGCGGACTGCGAAGGTCAGCACCAGCGCCCTGCGCTTCTACGACGACTGCGGGCTCGTGCGACCCCGTGCGGTCGAGCCGGTCACCAGATACCGGTACTACTCGCCGGATCAGCTCGACGAGGTCGCCCTGATCCGGCAACTACGGAAGGTGGGGCTGCCGCTGGGTGAGGTGCGGCGGGTGCTCGCAGGCCCCGCCGGGGTGGCCGAGCAGCTATTGGCGGCTCATCTGAGCTCGATGGAACGCGCCGTCGAGGACGCCCGGGTCACCCTCACCGCCGCGCTGACGCTGATCCGAGACCGAGAAGACGCCGTGCTGGCCTGGTCCGGGCAGCTACTTGCCGAGGCGATCGGGCAGGTGGCGTCGGCCGCGGACCCCAGCGCCGGCATCCCCGCGCTCGGCGGGATCCTGATCGAGGCGGCCCCAGATGAGCTGCGGTTGGTGGCGACCGACCGGTATCGGCTCACGGTCCGGTCGCTGCCGGCCGACCGGCGGCAGGTGCCGGGGGGCGGCCGTTGTTGACGCAGTCCAGCTGGACGGGGCGCGACCGTGGATCGGCAACCAGGAGCACCTGCAGATCGGGTACGCAGATTCGTGCGTCCATCTCACCGGGCCCGGTGGTCACCGACGGCTACCGACAGTCGCGAAAGCCTTCCCCGCGTACCGGATTGTCCTCGACGGACTGCCCGAGGTGCGGACCCAGGTGGTCGCGCCGAGGGATCTGCTGCTGGCGGCCATCGCAGACGATCCCTCGGCGCGCCTCGACTGTGTGGTGAACGGCGATCTGACCGTGACGTCGTCGTGTCAGGCGACGCCGAGAGCGGTTCCCGCCGACGTCACCGGTGCGCCGGTGACGATCAGCTTCCGCTCCGCCACGCTGTACCCGGCGCTGGCAGCAGCCAGCATCGGGCCGGACGTGATGCTGCAGATCAGCCAATCCCACTTACCCGTTTTTGTTCGCTGCGCCGATGACGGCGATATCACCACCGTGGTGATGCCGGTGAAGGCCAGCCCACAATCCGAAACCTGAGGAGAACCGTGGAACAGACGCGAACCACGCCCGACGAGACGATGGCGAGCATCGTTACCGCGGTGGAACTCGGCCGCTCCGGGCAGCGGGTTCAGGCCCGCGAGGCTCTCACCGCGCTCTGGGAGCAGATCAGCGCCACCGGCGATGCGCTGCACCGGTGCACCCTCGCCCACCACCTGGCCGATCTGCAGGACACCACCCAGGCTGAACTCGAATGGGACGAGCGCGCCCTGGTCGCCGCCGACGACCTCACCGACGAACGTGCCCAGCGGTACGAAAGCGCGTGGCAGGTGCGGCTTCTCCTGCCCTCACTGCACCTCAACCTCGCTGATGATCATCGGCGTCTGGGTGACCCCGCTCGAGCGCGCGAACATCTGGCTCAGGCCCGGAGTCTGGTTCCGCACCTCCCCGACGACCAGTACGGCGGCATGATCCGCAGCAGTTTCCAGCACGTTTCGGAAGCTTTGGCGACGGGTTCGACCCAGCGCCTCGACTCCCCTCCGTCAGGAGGATAGCCAGGCAGATCCAGGTCAATATTGTTATAGACAGGTCACGATACAGTTAAGTACATTAACAAAGCGTGCCACGTGGAGTCCCTGTTCCGACACCAGCCACGGCCGAGCTGATCGGGCGATGTCTCTAGGAGGACCGATGAAGCTGGGCATGAGGACTGTGGCCCTGGCCGGCGTCTTCGCGGTCGTGGCCGCGGCGGCCATGGTGGCCACCACCGCCACCGCCACCGCGGCGGCCGCGCCGACCGCGACGTTCGTCAAGGTTTCCGACTGGGGTAGTGGCTGGGAAGGCCGATACACCATCACCAACGGGGGAAGCAGCACGCTGACCTCCTGGCAGGTCGACTTCGACCTGCCGGCGGGCACCAGCATCGGCACGTACTGGAACGCGCTGATGGACCGCGACGGGCAGCGCTACCGTTTCACCAACCAGCACTGGAACGGCACGGTCGCACCGGGCGCCTCGGTGACGTTCGGCTTCCTCGGCTCCGGCTCCGGCCATCCGAGCGGCTGTCGACTCAACGGCCAGCCGTGCCAGCCGACAGCTCCTCCGACGACCAGTCCACCCTCACCGTCACCGACCACCGCACCTCCTGGTAGCACGCCGGTCGCGGCGAACGGACAGCTGCGGGTCTGTGGTGAACAGCTCTGTAACGACAACGGCAAGGCGATCCAACTGCGGGGCATGAGCACGCACGGTCTGCAGTGGTACGCCAACTGCGCGACCAACGCCTCCCTTGACGTCCTCGCCCACCAGTGGGGCGCCGACGTCCTGCGGATCTCGATGTACATCCAGGAAGGTGGCTACGAGACCGACCCGCGTGGCTTCACCGACCTGGTCCATGAGTACATCGAGATGGCTACCGCTCGCGGCCTCTACGCGATCGTCGACTGGCACATGCTCACGCCGGGCGACCCCAACTACAACCTGTCGCGCGCGCAGACCTTCTTCGCCGAGATCGCCGACCGGCACCGGGACAAGGTGAACGTCCTCTACGAGATCGCGAACGAGCCGAACGGGGTCAACTGGGGCGCGGTCAAGAGCTACGCCGACCAGGTCATCCCGGTGATCCGAGAGCGGGACCCGGAGGCTGTGGTGCTGGTCGGCACTCCCGACTGGTCGTCGCTCGGGGTCTCCGGAAGCGGCGGCGGCGTGGACGCCATCACCGCCAACCCGGTGGCGGCCAGCAACCTGATGTACGTCTTCCACTTCTACGCGGCATCGCACCGCGACCTGTACTACAACACCCTGGCGGCGGCGGCCGACCAGATTCCGATCTTCGTGACCGAGTTCGGCACCCAGCAGTACACCGGCGACGGTCCGAACGACTTCACCATGTCCCAACGCTACCTCGACCTGATGGCGAGCAAGAAGATCAGTTGGGTCAACTGGAACTACTCCGACGACTTCCGCTCCGGCGCGGTCTTCACCACGGGAACGTGTGCCAGTGGCGACTTCGGCGGCACCGGCCCGCTCAAGCCGGCCGGCGGTTGGATCCGTGACCGCATGCGTACCGCTGACGACTTCTGACCGCCCCTCCACCCGGATCACAAACCGCCGCCCCGGTCGATCAGCCGCCGGGTGGCGGTTTCCGTACCGGCGCGCGCCGCAGGAATGCCCACCACGTACGGGACAGTCACCTCCGGGGCTCTCGGTTCACCTGCTCCAGGCCCCGTGCTGTCGTCAGCGCGTGCCGTAGCCGCTGGCGTAGCGGGCAACAGCGGGCGGGCACCGACGAGCGATCTCGCCGCGGACCACCGCGAGTTCCTGCCCAACCCGGTCCGACCAAGTAGCCGTCCCGCTACAACGAATCGGTGACTCTGCCAGCCGCCTGGGCCGACCTGGCCGAACTGCAGGACTCGCCACGGCACGTTCACATGCGGATGGCCTGCGACTGGTAGGGCTCTTCGAGGTATTGCATCTGCTTCTCGGTCAGCGAAACGTCCACCGCCGCAACCGCATCATCAATGTGCCGTTCCTTGGTGGCCCCGACGATGGGGGCGGTCACCCCAGACTTACCCAGCAGCCAGGCGAGACCGACCTGCGCTGGTGGGAGAGCGCACTCGTTGGCGACTTGGGCCACCCGGTGCAGGATCCGCTCATCGCCGCGCCCGTACAGCGCCTCCCGGCGGTCGGCGTCGCCGCCGGACGCACGAGCGGTGGTTGTTGCCTCGGTCGTTCCGGCGCGGGCGACCAGTCCACGGGCCAGCGGGCTCCACGGGATGACGCCGACTCCCTGGTCGCGGCAGAGCGGGATCATCTCCCGTTCTTCTTCTCGGTAGAGCAGGTTGTAGTGATTCTGCATGGAAACAAACCGAGTCCACCCGGACATGTCGGCAGCGTGTTGCGCCTTGGCGAACTGCCAGGCGGCCATGCTGGAGGCACCGAGGTACCGGGCCTTTCCGGCGCGCACCACCTCGTGCAGGGCCTCCATCGTTTCCTCGATCGGTGTCTGGTCGTCCCAGCGGTGGATCTGGTAGAGGTCCACATGATCGGTGCCGAGCCGGCGCAGCGACTCGTCAATGGCAGTGTGAATGCGCTTGCGGGACAGCCCACCGTCGTTGGGCCCACTGCCCATCGGGAAGAAGACCTTGGTGGCAAGGACGTAGTCGTCCCGCCGCGAGAAGATCTTGCCCAGCAGACGGCCGGTGACCTCCTCACTCGTCCCTGACGAGTACATGTCGGCGGTGTCGAAGAAGGTGACTCCGGCATCCACCGCCCGCCGGACGAGAGGTTCGGCGGTGTTCTCGCTGAGCACCCACCCATCGCTCTTGCCGCGATCGCCGTAGCTCATCATTCCCAGACAGATCCGCGAGACCTTCAGCCCTGTCCTGCCCAAACGTACGTACTGCACTCGGTTTGCCCCCCATGCGACAACGAGATCACCGTGACCCTACGGGCAGGTGTGTGGTAGCACGCAATGCCTGGGACCTCCGTCACCTGAAGCTCTCTCGGTCTGGTGTCTCCGAGGTGCCCCCGCTCGACGGGCCGGGCGCCGCGCCTGCTCTGGTACGGCCAACCGGCTGACCTCGTCTCGCGCCACCGCTGGCAGATTCCGGTACCTGGTTCGCAACGTGTCCGGATCACACCGTGCGCGGGGTGGCTGTCACTGTCGCGCGGCGGTGGGAGCGTCGTACCCCCTTCCTAGCCTGGGATTCGTCAAACCCGGTGACCCGGCCCGGTTTCCCGATGGCCGGTTTCCCTCGAGGAGTTACGGTGCTCAACCACATTGCCGTCCACGTGCGTGACTTCGACGCCAGCCGTGTCTTCTACGATGCCGTCCTGACCACCCTTGGGGGGCGTCGCCTGTTGGAGTCCCCGACCCAGGTCGGCTATGGCACCGACACTCCTGACTTCTGGCTCTATCCGCTGCGTGGCGCGGACGAGGGAGCCGAGGTGCACATCGCCTTCACCGCGGCTGACCGGGCTACCGTGCGGGCGTTCCACGACGCCGCGGTGGCGGCCGGGGCGGAGGTGCTGCATGCCCCCAGAATCTGGCCGGAATACCACCCGAACTACTTCGGTGCTTTCGTCCGCGACCCGGATGGCAACAACGTCGAGGCGGTCTGCCATGAGCCGGAATGATCGCCGCCCCGGCTACGCCTGGCACACGCTCGGCGGGCACCTCGACACCTCGGCGTCTTCCGGGGTTGTGGGGAGACACCGGTGCCGGAGGCTTCGAACAACGATGCGGACGATGTACGCGAACTGCTTTCTGAACGCGTCCTGCTGACCCGCCGCCGCACCCCATGGCGACATCGGGGGTGGCCCCTCAGCTGACAGTCCTGATGCCACGGACCAAGATCGGGGCAGTGCTGTGCTGGCGAGGAACGTGGGCTGGCAGGCAGAAGTCGTCTCGGCGCGGGACGCCCGGGTGGCGTATGCGGGCACGCGAGTAGCGGTGGCGTCCCCTGGGCCCGTCCGGCTGGCGGATCGTCGTCGTTGGGGCCGCGAACCCGCCGGAGCTCAGCCGGTCGGCGGCTCGGCCGCGCCCGCGGTCTCGGCCGCGTCGGCCTCCTCCTTGGTGCGGTGCACCGCCTGGTCGGCGTGCTGCGGTGGGCTGTAGATCGTGTAGAGCACCAACGGGTTCGGCCCGGTATTAACAAAGTTGTGCCTGGTGCCGGCCGGCACCACGATCTGACTGCTCCGCTGGATTTCGCGCCTTTCGCCGGCAACCCGAGCTTCGCCGGCGCCGCTGACGAAGGTCAGAATCTGGTCCGCATGCTCGTGCACCTCGTCGCCGATCTCACCCCCGGGTGGGATCGTCATGACCACCAGTTGGAGGTGCTTACCGGTCCACAGCACCCTTCGGAAGTCCGAATTCGTCTCAGCCACCGTCACGATCGTGTTATCAATCATGCCCTGCCCATACCCGCTACGGCCGAACACCATGCCGCTGCCGCCAAGGCGCGCCTGCGGCGGCAGCGGCCTCGGGTCAGAGTGGCTCCCCGAGGGGCCCGTACTCTTCGGCCAGGTTTTCGGCCCAGTGGGCGGCGAAGTCCGGTTGGCTGCCGTCAACGTCGGTGAAGCCGTACTCCTGGTAGAGGCCCCAGGTGGCCAGGGCGCGTCCGGTCTTGGCCAGGACGTTGGGGTCCGCGGCCAGCGCGGCGACAGCCCGACCGAGGTAGGCCGGGGTTTCGGAGTGGGCGAAGTTGGGGTCCTGGGCCACCCCGTCGCGCCAGTTGGCCTCGGTGACACCGAAGTGTTCCAGCACGGCCTCCGAACGGAGAAAGCCCGGCGTGATGGCTACGGCCGCCACGCCGTGGGGCTTGAGCTCGGCCGCCTGGGCGACGGCGAGGCGGATGACCGCGGATTTCGCCAGATCGTAGAAGAGGCTGCCGCGGTAGCGGGCGGTGTTGCCGTCGGTCACCTCCACCACCAGGCCGCTGCGGCGGGTGACCAGGAGGGGGAGCGCGTACCGGCTGGTGATGATGTGGGTCTCCACCGCCTGCCGCAGCAACCGCAGACCGGTATCGAGCTCCTGTTCCCACAGTGGATGCTCCCAGTCGGTGAGCGGATCGCCGCCCCACACCGAGTTGACCAGGATGTCGAGTTGGCCGTCCTGCTCGGCGGTGACCTGGTGGATGAGCGCCTGGACCTCGCCGGGACGGCTGTGGTCGGTGCGAACGGCGATACCCAGTCCGCCGGCGGCGGTGACGCGCCCGGCGGTCTGTTCGATGGTCTCCGGCCGGGCGAGGTCGGAGCGTTCGCCGGCGCTGCTTCGTCCGGTGACGTACACCGTCGCACCGGCGGCGCCGAGTTCGACGGCGATGCCCCGTCCGCCACCGCGGGTGCCGCCGGCGACCAGGGCGACCTTTCCGGCCAGCGGGCGTGCGTCAATGGTCATGACTCCTCCAGATCAGGGTTGACGTGCGGCGGCAGGTGGGGCGCCAGCACGGCGTCGAGCTCCTGCCGAAGCCGCTGTTCGAGGCGGCCTTCGCGCTCCAGCGCCCAGTTCAGGCCGGCGCCGGCGGTGACCGCCTGCACCGTGCGGGCCAGCGCCGCGGGGCTACTGTCGGTGCGGAGTTCGCCGGTGTCCGCTGCCTCGGTGAGTAGCTGCTCGATCATTCGCTGCTGGGTGTGGTGAATGGTCAGGGCGCGTTCGTAGAGCTGCGGATCACCGAGGTCCATACACAGGAACGCCAGGTGATTGGCGTAGCTCTCCGGGGTGCTCAGCGCCGCCACGGACCGCACCATCAGCGTCGTCAGGGCCCCGAGCGCCGAGTCGTGCGTGCGACGCACTCGCCCAACCAGCTCGCTGATGTCCTTCTCCGTCTGGTTGGCGAGGGCGAGGAGTAGGCCATGTTTGGAGCCGAAGCGTTGCGTCAGGGTTGCCGGTGCCAGCCCGACCGCGCGTGCCACGGCGGCCAACGTGAGACCCGCCGGGCCCACCTGACCCATGACGTGCGTCGTCGCACGCAGGATCACCACGTCGTCAACTCCGCGCGGACGTCCCACCGGCATCACCTCACATTAATAAATGGCCGTTCATTTATTAAATCAGGTGGGGGTCGCCCCGGGCAAATCCCGCCGCTACCCGTGCCCACGTCCGCTGGTCAGGGCCGATCCACCGTTACCGTTGCCGTAGTTCGCGGCGGGCGCAGCCGTAGCCGAACGCGGCCAACAGCGCTGCCGCGGTGGCGAGGAAGATCGCCGTGCTGCCGTAGGCTTCGGCCACCAGACCGGCGGCGATCGTGGAGAGCGGAAACAGACTCAACGCGGCGAAGACGATCGCGCTCATCACCCGGCCAAGTAGGTGCGGCGCGGTGCTCTGCTGCACGATCGTGATCACCAGTACATTCGTGACGGTGCTGGCGAGGCCGGCCACCGACAGCGCGACCACGGCGCCGAGATAGCCGGCGAAGGGCACCAACGCGACAGCGACACCCAACACCAGGCCCGAGATCATCGCCGTCGATCCGCGTCGGGGCAGCCCCGCCACACCGGCGGAGCAGAGCCCACCCACCAGCGAGCCGGCCGTGAAGGCGGCGAGCAGACCGCCCAGCCCACCGGCACCAGCGGCGAAATCGTCGTTGTTCAGCGACGGTAGACCGACCCGGACCATTCCGCCGACGGTGAGGTTGGCGGTCGCGGTGACCAGCAGCACGGTACGCAACAGCGCTGACTCACGAAGCAGCTGCCAGAACCCGATCTCTGGACCGGCCGGCGGCGTCCCGTCGGCCGGCTCCGGCGTCGGTGCCGCGCCGCCACCAGTGGCGGCCGCCACCGGCATCGCCGCAGCGCGCCCCACACCGCCGATCATCGCCAGGCAGGCCGCCGAAACGGCGAAGGTCACGGCGTCCACACCGAACGCCACCGCTGGCGAGAGGGCGATCACCACGAGCCCGGCCGCACCCGGACCGATCATTCCGGCCGCGAACGTGGCGGTGCTGTGCAATCCGTTGCCAGCCTGCAACTGCTCGGCGGGCAGCAGCCGCGGGGTGATCGCGTAGGCAGCGGGCTGGAACAGCCCGGCGCCGAGTCCGGTGCCGGCCACCAACACCGCTACGGCGACCATGCCGCCAGCTCCGGTCACGGCGACCACGACGATGCCGGCGGTGAACAGCACCCGAATCAGGTCAGAGATCAGCATCACCGGCCACGGGCCGATCCGGTCGGAGAAGACCCCGCCCAGCGGTGTCGTCACCAGCCGGCACAGCCCGTAGCCGGCCACCAGTAGGCCGAGATCGCGCGCGCCGCCGCCGAACTGGTAGACCAGAAACGGAAGCGCCACCGTGTGAAAGGCATCACCAAAGACAGAGATCAATTCGGCCGCGAACAGCAGCCGGTAGCCGCGGGTGCGCAGGGGAGCGAAGCTGAGCTGCGGCCGGAACCGGCGAGTGATGGAGGTGGCCGCCGTCGTAGCCTCAGCCATGGAGGGATACCGGAAGTGACTCCAGTCCACGCAACATGATCGTGTCTCGCCACCGGAGCTGACGCACCTCCGCGGCGAGCGCCAGCCTCGGGTGCTGCCTCAGTAGGGCACCGAGAGCCACCTCACCTTCGAGTTTTCCGAGAAACGCGCCGAGGCAGCGGTGCAGGCCGTGGCCGAAGGCGAGATGTCCGGTGTCGCGCCGGTCGAGGATCAAACGGTCGGCGTCCGGGAACCGGTCGGGGTCCCGATTGGCGCCGCCGAGCGACACCAGCACCAGCTCACCGGCGGGAATCACGACATCGTCAACAGCGACGGGCGTGGTGGTGAACCGTAGCGTTGCCATGGCGACCGGGGACTCGTAGCGGAGGAACTCATCTATCGCCTCCGGCAGCGCGTGCTGGTTTGCCAGCAGCCACCGGTGCTGGTCGGGGTTGCGCATCAGGGCGAGGGTGGCGGTGGGCGCTGGCACGCAGCGGCTTCACCCTTCGCCCCCCGGCTCAACCCACGGGGTATCGGGATCCGACGAATCGGCCGGCTCGGCGGCTGGGTCCTCGTGTCGGTCGTCGCCGCGCAGATCCTGCTCGCGGTGGCCACCCGGGTCGCCTCGATCAGCGAACCGGGCGGGGTCAGCGTCTTCCAGACCGCGCTCGCGGTGTTCCAGATGCCGTTCGGGGTCATCGTCATGTCGGTGATGACCGCCATGTTGCCCCGGCTCAGTCGCCACGCGGCCGGCCGCCAGCACGCCCACATCGTCGAGGACCTGTCCCAGGCGGTACGGCTGGCCGTCGTCGCCGTCGCCCCGATCGCGGTCGCCCTGACGGTCCTCGGCCCGCAGATCGCCACGCTGTTGTTCGCCCACGGCCGCAGTTCACCGTCGGCGATCGCCCTGCTGGGGACAGTGGTGGCAGCCTTCGGGGTGGCCCTGGTGCCGTTCACCGGCTTCATGATTCTGCAACGCGGGTTCTACGCCCTGCAGGACACCAAGACACCCGCGGTCATCACCGTCGGAGTCACCGCCGTCGGCGTGGCCGGATGCTTCGCCGCGTCGCGGCTACTACCCCGCGCCAGCGCCGTGGTCGGGGTTCCCCTCGCGTACGCGGTCGCCTACACGGCGGGCCTCACCGCTGCCGCCCTACTCCTGCGCCGCCGACTGGGCCGGATCGACGGGCACCGGCTACTTCGTACGCATGCCCGGGTAGCGGTCGCCGGCGGCCTCTCCGGTGGCTGTGGTGGCCTCACGGTCTATGCCCTCGCCCCACTGTTCGACTCCCCGAACAGCGGGGCGCTGATCACCGTGACCACGGCGGGCATCATCGGCTGCGCCGTCTACGTTGTGGTGGCCCGCCTGGTGCACCTCACCGAACTGCGGCAACTCGTGACAACCGCTCTGGGGCCTGTGTCTGAGTCGGTGAAGGCCACTCGTTGATCGCGATGAACTGGGGCTGTCCCGCGCACCCACCCGGGTCCGCCACCACAGGAGCCTTCCCGGGCTGGAGTCACCTGGCAGATGTGTCTGGCGTCGTGCACCGAACCGTCCGGTCCAGGAACTGCCGGATCTGACTATTCTTCCAGCGGACGATCCCGATACCGGATGCGTCGCCGAGGTGTCCCAGCCATCGCAGAATTGGTAGTACGACGGTAGCGTCATGGAAGTCCAGGTGCTTTGTCCCGGGTGCTGTCATCTCGTGGAACTCGGCCTGTGCGGTGTCCCGTGCGAAATCGTTGCTACCCGAGTTCAACTCACTGTAGATCATCAGGTATGGAATGCTGAGTGGGTCGTGGGGGCGTTCACTGTAGAGCCCGCCATCGATGTTGATGGCTGCGGCGCACCGGTTGTCGATCTTGCTGAGCTCGCTGGCGACCGCCCCACCCAGAGATAGCCCCATTGTGGCGATCGGCCGCCCTGACCCCAGTTCGTCGGTGGGATACCCGGGAATAGTGGCCAGGATGGTGGGAAGTCGATCAAGCACATGCTGTGAGTCTTCGGTACGTCGGGCAACGACGGTAGCTGTGCTGGTGCTCAACCGGTAGAGCTCCGCAGAGATTCGGGCGCGCTCGGATCGGGTGAGCCTACCCCGCAGCTCGCGGTTGATCTCCTGGATCCGGCTGGCTGTGGCCGGGGCGACGGCTGCGTCCGTTTCCTCCAACTCGGCACGCTGATCGATGTGCCTGACACTCACCACGACATAGCCGTGGCTTGCCAACGATTCCATCAGGAGCGAGTTCTCCGCGGTGATGGACACGAGCCCGGGCTGGTAGAGAACCACCGGCGCGGTAGTAGCGTGTCGGCTGGCGTGGGCGCCACGAATCGCATGCGTCCGTACCTGCTTCAGGTAGCCGGCGAGCCGCCGTAGCCCGGAGGGGATCCCGGGAGCTTCGTGGAATTCGGACCACAGGGCTTCGCCTTCCGAATGTCGTTGAGCCAGGTTTGCTTCCGCCGGGTACCACGTGGTGACGAAGAGTCGCCTGCGTCCCATGCGTGGTGCCGTCCTGACGTCACGCTCCTCCGTTGTCGTGATCACGCCGACCCCGAACGGGCCGTCGGGCTGCGGGAGGCTTGGAATGGGAAAGCCGACTACCAACGCGGCAGACACTGTCGACAACGCCAGAGCGACCAGCCCGCCGACGATGCGTACGCCAACGGGCAGTTCTGTGACGACAGCGACGCAGAGCCAGGCGACGGCGAGGTAGGCCGGTGCCATCTGCCACCGGGCGCTGTTGTTGACCAGGCGGAGGATGCTGAGTGCGGTCACCGCGACGATCGCCGGCAGCGTCACGCTCGTCGGAGCGGCAAAGAGGATCAGCGTCGTGGTGAGGGCGGTAGCAGTTAGAGTGGCGCGTTCGACAAAGGTCCACATCATCGATTCCGCCGGTCCGACGCGCCCGGGACGCGGGCGACACCGAGGTAGCCACATACGAAGTCGGCGAGTTCCTCGGCGAACTCGTCGGCATCGGTGGGAAGGTTCCAGCCGGACATCCCCTCTGGGTGAAGCAGGCGTCCCAGGAACATCAGGTTGAAGAAGTACGCAGTCATGCTGGCCGCTCGGGCCAGGTCCGAATGGCGTATCTCGTCGGCGTGACCCTGTAGCAGTGAGCGAAAGCCGGACACGGCAACCTCCTCCCGGTGCCGCCAGTGCTCGTCGAGCAGGTCCGGGTGCAACCGAGACTGGAGGTAGGCCGGCTGCATGACATAGCGCAGGTCCTCGGATTGACGCCATGCCGCACGGCCGACATGGACGAGTGCCTCACGCAGCGAGGTGTGGCTGCTCGGCACGGGGTTGTCCCGGGAGAAGTCGTCCCACCAATGCGTAACCCGGCGCAGGTACAGGGCGACGAGGATGGCGACCGAGGCGTTCTGATTGTCGAACCGCTGGTAGACCGACGCCACGGACACACCGGCCCGGTTGGCGATCTGCGCGACGCTGATCTCGTCGAAGTTCTCTTCATGCAGCAGTTCGTCCAGTGCGGTGATGAGCTTGTCCCGGGTCTCGCGGGAGCGCCGCTGCGTGGCGGGTTTGGTGCCGGGCGACGCACCGTCCACAGAACTAAACATGACTCAGGTTTACCTTATCCCTGGAGGAATCTCAACCGACTCGCCTGGCTGGTAGTTCGAGGTTGCGGTGGAAAGCCGGATGCGCGGCGAGCGCTGCCTCGACGTATGGCGAGACGAGTTGCAAGTAGATCCGGACGCCTTCGCCCGCGCCCTGCACGACGCGTT
>NZ_AXVR01000009.1 GCF_000484695.1 Salinispora cortesiana
AAAACGCTGCGTTACCGAATCCTCCAGACTCCCGCACGCCTGGTCCGCGCCCGCCGCTACCGCTGGCTGCGCCTGCCCCGCACCTGGCCCTGGGCCACCGACCTAGCTACCGCCATCGAGACCATCCGCCGCATGCCCATGCCCGCCACCTGACCACCCCACCACCGCCCCGACGACCAGGAGGAACCCGAGGAGACCACGCCCCACCGGCGCGACAGCCGGCCCACAGCCATACCCGACGAGCCCAAGACATCCACCAGCTACAATGCCGGCCCCTCAATCATCGACAGGCGTCAGACCCGCGAAGAATCAGGGTCCAGCGAGGACGCGCCCCACCCGGCCAGTGCCACGGACTACCCGCTGACAGATTCCGCGCATCGTTTCCTACTCCCGACCGACAACACCCCTACCAACGAATGCCATTCTCTACCACCTGCACCTGCAAGACGTGCGGTGAAACGCTTCCAACCCGGAGTGACCCGTCAGCCCGCACGGCGGTGTGCGCCGGACGAATCTGTCTCGTTCCACAACTACTCCACCGAGGACGAGGTCGATCGTGCCCTCACCGCGTTGACCGCCCGAGGCGTCCCGTAGGCGCCCGCTGCCGGCTGCGGTAGTCGTCAGCAAAGGCCCGACACCCTGCAGGTCGGACTTTTCTGTTAGGGGGTGACTGTCGAATGAAATTCGCCATGGGCAAGGAGAGAATCCGCCAAAAATAAAGCACTTAAGCACAGGAGTAGCCCAAAGATGGCCGCCAAGCTCCACACTATTAACGTCGAGGCTCGGCGCCGACGCGATAGCAGTAAGAAAATTAGGCTGGCGAGGGTACCGCCTGGCACTCCCAAGGCAACTACCGAAAGGGTGACACTGATCGTTGCAATGCATACGAAGAGGCGATTTCGGGGAAGCGATCGGGGTGCGGATGTGGAATTCATGGCAGCTACCTTGTCACCCATTATGGCATTTTAACAATCATCTGCGGTTGATCAACGAGCGGTCGGCGGCCTTCCATGCTGCGGTCGCCGCGGCACCCAGCCTCGACGCGCAGGTGCCGGCCCATCCCGAGTGGACGCTGTTTAATTTCGTGCAACACGTGGGGTTGGGCCGTCGTAAATCAGCCACCATCGTCGCCGCAGGGACCGCAGACGCGCCCCTGGAGAAGTCGGCTTGGGGTGACGGCATGGGTGTGCCTCAGGAACGCGAGGCCCTCCTGGCTTGGTGGGCCGATTCCGTCGAGCAACTCTTCGATCAGCTTCCAGCCTGGGATCCGTCCGTGTGACCATCGACGACACGCCTTCTCCTGCGCCGCGAGGTCGGGGCCGAGGACGCAGCGAAGTCGCAGGCATTCGGCTCGGCTGATTTGCTCGTCTATCGAGCCCTCGACGCGCTGACCGCCCCGAGCCGGTCCGCTTCGGCTTTGCTGACGATCAGTGCTGCTTGGTCTGTGTTACGAACGCTCGCCATGCCGCTGGTCCGAACACCAGCGCCGGCCCGGTCGGGTCCTTGCTGTCTCGAACGCCCACGACGCCAGGAAGGTTGTCGGCGACCTCCACACAATCCCCGCTACCGGGACCGGAACTCCGGGTGGATTTGCGCCACACAGCGCCACCGAGGTTCAATGCTGTTCCTTCCGTAGTTTCCGCGTCACCACCGCGGCGACTTTCTGTGATTCTACCGGGCTCAAGGCTGCAGCCCGGAGGTGATCAAAAGCCAGGGTGTAGTGCCCCACGTCAGGGGCGGCCTCAACCGGAGTGTCCCCGGTCAGCGTTTCGCGGTAGGCGATCGTTGGGAACTCGGCAAACTCCATGATCGTGAAGGCGCCGCTCAGGCCGGGATGCCATCCGACGTTCGATGGCAGTACCTGCACCGTCGCCCCTGGTGGTGGTTCGGCAATCCGCTTAAGCTGCTTCGTGAGCACGTCTGGGGCCCGACTTGACGGTGTAGTAGCGATTCATCCAGGACAACCCACAGGTTCAGCCCGTCATCCGTGATCCGCTGCTGACGTTGCATGCGAGCCGCGATCAGCCGATCCGCCTCTTTGGGCTCCGTTCGTACGGGGTCCGAGGCGAAGAGCGCCCGAGCGTACGCCTCGGTTTGGAGGAGCCCGGGAAAGACTCCCCAGGACCAGATCTTCAAGGACGTAGCGTCGTTCTCGAAGCCGATATAGGAGCCCAGGGAGTCGGTGAGGACATCCCGGTACGACTCCCACCAGCCTCGCTTCCGCCCAGCGCGCGCGAGCTGCCAGTGGCGATCCTGCTCGTCCGGGTCGGTGACCTGGCCGACTCTCGCTGACCCCCGGCCAGGCCGCGTCGGCTGGCTGACCCCCGCCCAGCAGTGGCGAGCGAATGGCGGTCGATGGTGATCATGCATCAGATGCCGCAACCCAGGCTCGGTCCGCACCCGCAGCACCCTCGCCGCCGTCCCGGGGCTCGGGTACCGCACACACCGCTACGGCCAAGGTGGACGTGCCGGGCGTGGTGTCAACAGTGGCCCTGCGCCCAAGCCCGCCTGCTGCTGAAGGCCGAGCGCGAGGGCAGGATGGCGTCGCTCGCTATCTACCTCGCCGGGCTCATGTACGAGGCGATGCATGACCTCTACTGCCTCAACCCCAACGATGGACCAAGTCCACGTGCGCTGTTCGAGCGCTTCGTCGCATGGAATCCGTTCCGGCGGTCCGCCGCAGAGGTGGAGGAGCCATAGCAAGCTCTGATCTCGGACCAGGTGGGCGTAGGTCGGCTGCTCCGACTTGCGCTCGCCCGGACGACGCCCCGAACCCGCGTTCGGGGGGCGTCGTCCAACCATTCCCGGGACCGCGCCTACCGGACGTCGTCCGGCCACGCATCCGGGTGCCGGAATGTGGGGTCTGGCAACATAGCCTCTCCTCGATCTACGGCCGTAGGTTTCCTGCACGCCCGACGGACCTGTGACCGCAGTCACCGCTTTCGTCCGTCGCCAGGCCGGGGAGAGGGGTGGCGATGGCCGGGCAAGGCCTCCTGTCGGCCCACGAGCTGACCCGCGACTTCCGGGGCTTCCGTGCGGTTGACGGCATTGACCTGGTGGTCGCCGAAGGCAGTGTGCATGCGCTCGTCGGCCCGAACGGTGCGGGCAAGACAACCCTGTTCAACCTGCTCACCGGCTTCCTGCCGCCCACCGGTGGCCGGATCGAGTTGGCGGGACGCGACATCACCGGCCTGCCGGCGGAGCAGGTCGCCCGCCGGGGCATCGCCCGCTCCTTCCAGATCACCAGCCTCTTTCCGCAGCTGTCCACCCGGGAACATGTCGAATTGGCGTTGCAGAGTCCGAGTGGGCTGGGCTGGCGGTTCTGGCGGTCGGCGAAGCTGATGCGGCGCTACACCGATCGGGCCGACGAGTTACTGGAGATGGTCGGGCTGGCCGACTTGGCGGCGGTTCCCGCCGAGGCCCTAGCCTACGGTCGCAAGCGCGCCCTGGAGCTGGCGATCGCCCTCGCCCTGGACCCGAAGGTGCTGCTGCTGGACGAGCCGACCGCGGGCATGGGGCTGGAGGACGTCGACCGCACCGTCGAGCTGATCGCCCAGGTTCGGCAGGGCCGAACCGTGGTGCTGGTCGAGCACAACATGAGCGTCGTGGGGCGGCTCGCCGACACCGTCACCGTCCTGCAGGCCGGCCGGGTCCTCGTCGAAGGCCCGTACGAGCAGGTTCGCGCCGACGAGCGGGTGATCACCGCCTACCTGGGAGCCGCCGATGCTGCGCATTGAGAACCTCTCTGCTTGGTACGGCGAGGCGCAGGTGCTGCGGGACGCCGGTCTCCACGTGGACCCCGGCGAGGTGGTCACCCTGGTGGGCCGCAACGGCGCCGGCAAGTCGACCCTGCTGCGCTGTGTCATGGGCCTGCACACCGGCTGGCGGGGCACCGTCGAGCTGGGCGGGACAGCGCTCGGCAACCTGTCGGCGGACCGGCGCGCCCGGCTGGGACTCGGCTGGGTCCCCGACGATCGGGGTAGCTACGCCACCCTGACCGTGACCGAGAATCTGACCCTGCCGCCCACCGTTGGGCCGGACCCGTGGTCGCTGGAGCGGGTGTACGAGGCGTTCCCCGCCCTCTACCAGCGGCGTAACTCGGCCGCCACGACGCTCTCCGGGGGCGAGCAACAGATGCTGGCGCTGGCCCGGGTCCTGCGGATGGGCGCCCGCATGCTGCTCTGCGACGAACCGACCGAAGGGCTGGCGCCGCTGCTCGTGCAGCAGGTCGGTGACCTGCTGCGGGAAGCCAAGCGGCACGGGGTGACGGTGCTGCTGGTGGAGCAGAACCTGCGCTTCGCCACCAGCGTCGCCGACCGGCACTACCTGCTGGCCGAGGGGCGCGTCACGGCGGCGATGGAGAACTCCGAGGTGCGGTCGCGGGAACGCGAACTGCTGTCGTACCTCGGCATCTGAGTAGCTCAGGACCGATCCCGCGCGGTGCGCGGACGAAGGGATGGTCATGCGTAGGACGGTGGGTTTGGTCGCGGCGGCAACGGCCACGGCGTTCGTGGTCGCTGGCTGCGGTGGTGGAGGTCCCCAATCCGAAGGGGACGAGAAGGTGACCGGTGGCGCGATCGTGCTGGGCGTCCTCAACGACCAGTCCGGTGCCTACTCCGAGCTGTCGGGCCGTAACTCGGTCACGGCCGTGGAGCTGGCGATCGCCGACTTCCGGGCGAAGTATGGCGACCGGGCGGTCACCACGGACATCAGCGTGCGCAGCGCCGACCATCAGAACAAGCCGGACCTGGCGAACAGCAAGGCCCAGGAGATGTACGACCGGCAGGGGGTCGACCTGATCCTGGATGTGCCCACCTCGTCGGCGGCGCTGCGGGTCGCCGATGTGGCGAAGGAGAAGCGCAGGCTCTACTTCAACATCAGCGCGGCGACCACCGACCTCACCGGCAAAAGCTGCAACAAATACACCTTCCACTACGCGTACGACACGTACATGCTGGCCAACGGCACGGGCCGGACCACCACCGAGCAGGTCGGCCGGAACTGGTACATCCTCTACCCGAACTACGCCTTCGGTCAGGACATGGAGAAGAGCTTCTCCGCGGCCATCGCCGACGCCGGTGGGCGGGTGGTCGGCAAGGACGGGGCGCCGTTCCCGAACACCAGCGGTGACTACTCCAGCTACCTGCTCAAGGCGGCGACGTTGGATCCGAAGCCGGACGTCCTCGGCACCATGCAGGCCGGGGCGGAGCTCGTCAACGTGGTGAAGCAATACAACGAGTTCGAGCTGCGCGACAAGGGCGTCAGTCTGGCCGTCGGTCTGATGTTCATCACCGACATTCATTCGCTGACCCCGGCGGCGCTGGCCGGCACCACCTACACCGACGCCTGGTACTGGAACTTCGATCAGCAGAACCGGGAGTTCGCCGACCGGTTCCAGCAGGAGACGGGTGCCCGGCCGTCGTTCGCGCACGCGGCGAACTACTCCGCCGCCACCCAGTACCTGGAGGCGGTGCAGGCCGCCGGCACCGATGACGCCGACACGATCGTCGCCGAGTTGGAGGGTAAGGAAGTCAACGATGTCTTCCTGCGCAACGGCAAGATTCGGGCGGCGGACCACCGGGTGATCCATGACGCCTACCTGGCCCAGGTGAAGCCGCAGTCCGAGGTCACCGAGGAGTGGGACTACGTACGGATCCTCGACACCATCCCGGCCGAGGAGGCGTTCCGAGCCCCGTCCCCGGACTGCACGCTGTGACCGCTCTTCTCCAGAGCACCTTCAACGGGCTGGTCAGCGGGGCGTTCTACGCCCTGCTCGCGCTCGGCCTCGCGGTCATCTTCGGGATGCTGCGGGTGGTGAACTTCGCCCACGGCGCCTTCTACATGCTCGGTGCCTTCGGCGCGTACGTGCTGCTGGCCGAGGCGGGAGTGCCGTTTTGGGTCGCCCTGGTGGTCGTGCCGCTGGCCCTGGCGCTGCTCGGCATGGCGCTCGAGCGGGCGTTCATCCACCGGCTCACCCGGCTCGACCCGCTCTACAACTTCCTGCTCACCTTCGGCCTCACGCTGATCCTGCAGGACCTGGTGAAGCTCCGGTACGGGGTGCAGTCCAGTCCGTACGAGGCGCCGGCCGGGCTCCGCGGCTCGGTCGACTTCGGGCTCTTCGACTTCCCGACGTACCGGGTCTTCATCCTCGGCTTCGCGGTGGCGGTCTGCGTCGGGGTGTGGTGGGCGCTGGCCCGTACCCGGGTCGGCATGATCGTTCGGGCCGCGACGGAGCGGCCGGAGCTGACCCGGGCGCTCGGCATCAACGTCGGGCGGTGGATCACCCCGGTCTTCGGCTTCGGTATCGCGCTGGCCGGGCTGGCCGGGGTGCTCGCCGCGCCGATGCGCGCGGTCAACCCACTGATGGGAGCGGACCTCATCATCGTGGTGTTCGCGGTGGTGGTGATCGGTGGGCTGGGGTCGATCTTCGGCTCGGTCGCCGCCGGCTTCGGGATCGGGATGGTGCAGGCGTGGGCCGAGGCCTACCTCTCCGCCTTCCCGATCGTGGCCCAGACGATCGTCTTCATCGTGATGGCCGCCGTGCTGCTCTGGCGCCCGGCCGGACTCTTCGGCCGGGCGGAGGCGCCAGCATGACGAGCACCGTGGAGAGCAGGTCCGAGCCGGTCGGGCGGGGGGCGTCCAGTGGGCTGGCCGCAGCGGCCCGCGCCCCCGGTTGGGCCCGGTACGCGCTGCTCGTCGCCGGCCTGGCGGTGGCGCTCTGGCTACCGAATGGCTTGTACCCGGCGGTGGCGGTGGACATCCTCTGCTGGGCGCTCTTCGCCGTCGCGGTGGACCTGTTGCTCGGCTTCACCGGCTTGCTGTCCTTCGGGCACGCGGCCTTCTGGGGCACGTCGGCGTACGTGACCGGTCTGGTGGCGATCCACCTGGGCCTGCCGTTTCCGGCCGCGGTGCTGGCCGGGGCGCTCGCCGCGGCGGTGCTCGCGGTGCCGATCGGCTACCTGGCGGTACGGCGAACCGGAATCTACTTCGCCATGGTCACCCTGGCCTTCGCGCAGCTGGTCTACTACGTCGCCAACGAGTGGCGGTCGGTGACCCAGGGCGAGAACGGCCTGCAGGGGGTGCCGCGGGAGCTGTTCGGGCTGGACCTGACCGACGACTACTACTTCTACTACGCGATCCTGCCGATCGTGCTGCTCGGTCTGGCTGGCGCGTGGCGGATCGTCCACTCGCCGTTCGGTCGGGTGCTGGTCGGGATCCGGGACAACCCGGCGCGCGCCCGTGCGCTCGGCTACCCGGTGCACCGGTACAAGCTCACCGTGTTTGTGCTCTCCGGCTTCCTCGCCGGCCTCGGCGGTGGGCTCTTCGCCGTCAGCCATCGCTTCGTCTCGCTGGAGGTGCTGCACTGGACCACCTCCGGCAAGGCGGTGATCGTGGTGGTCCTCGGCGGCATCGGCACCCTCTGGGGTGGCGTGCTCGGTGCCGGCATCCTGGTCCGCTTGGAGGACTGGCTGTCGTTCTCCGGCTTCGAGGCGATCGGGCTGGTCACCGGCGGCATCTTCGTCGTGGTGGTGCTGCTGTTCCGGCGGGGCATCTGGGGCACCGCGTCCGCGTTGGCCCGGCGCCGGTGGGGGCGGCGGGACTGACTCCCCGCCGCGGGCGGCCACAGCCTCAATTGGGGCGGGCTCAACCAGGGCGGGCTCAGCCGGGCGGGTGGCGGAGGCGGTGGAGCCGGAGTGCGAGCTGCACCTCGAGCACGCGCTCCGGCTGCTGCCAGTCAACGCCGAGGAGATGGCCGACCCGCTCCAGCCGTTGGGTGACCGTGTTGACGTGCACGTGGAGCTGTTCCGCGGCGCGGGTCAGGCTGCTCCCCACTCCGAAGTACGCCTCCAGGGTCCGTACCAGGGCGGTGCCCCGGCGGGCATCGTAGTCGACCACTGGCCCGACGGTAGCTGCCAGGAACCGGGAGACATCGCGGTCGCCGCCGATGTCGACCGCGCCCAGCAGCAGGCCGACGAAACCCAACTCGTCCGCACTGGCGCCCTGCCCGGCCCGGCCGAGCGCGCCGAGCGCGGTCAGGCAGCGCTTCGCCTCGCGGAACGCCGCTGCCAGCGCGGCCGGACCGGTGGCGGGACCAGCGCCGCCGGCGGTCACCCGTCGCCCGGTCAGCCGGGACAGGTCCCGCGCCACCGCGCGGGCGGCGGTGCCCGCGTCCGAGCCGGGGAGCATCAGCACCACCTTCCCGTCCCGGGCCGCGGCCAGCCCGCCGCGGGTGCAGGCGTAGGTGGTGGCCCAGGAGAGGGTCCGTTGCCGGGCCGGGTCCGTCGCGGCGATCGCGCCGTCGTGCACACAGACCAGCACCTGCGCGGTGTCCACGTCCACATCGAGTCGACGGGCCCGGTCGCGGAGCGCGTCGGTGTCCCGCGGCGGGTCGGCGATCAGGTCGTCGAGGAGTTCGCCGCGGACCCGCCCCTCCGCCTCGGCGACCGTCCGCCGAAACAGCAGCAGCAGCGCGGTGACCAGGGCGGCCCGCTCCAGGATCTGCTGGTCGGCGTCGACCAACTCGTCGTCGGGGCGAAGCACCAACGCCCCCAGGTTCTCGGCGCCAGCGACCACGGCGGCGTACCAGAGTGGGCCGCGACGCACGCTGCGCCCCGCGGCCCGGGACGCGGCCACCGCGGCCACGATCTCCGCCCGCCTCGGTTGGTCGATCTCGCCGACCCGGGCCAGGAGCCGACCCTCGGCGTCCAGGGCTAGGAGCGCTCCACCCAGGACCTCCGGTACGGCGGCGGCGACCTCCTCCACACCGCCGCCGCGGAGCACCAGCGCGGTCATCCGGTCATGTGCTGCCGCCGCGCGCTCCACCGACGCGCTGTGTGCCCCGATGGTGGTGTTGGCCGCCGACAGCTCCGCCAACGCGGAGCGGGTCTCGGTGAGCAGCCGAGCGGTGTCGATCGCGACGGCGGCGTGCGCGGCCAGCGACGCCAGGAGGGCCACCTCCTCCCGGGCGAACGGGCGCGCCGAGCGGTTGGCGGCGTAGAGCACGCCGATCGAGATCGAGCCCAGCCGCAGCGGCACGCCGAGGATGGCCACCAAGCCCTCCTCACCGACGCCGGCGTCGATCTCGCTGGTGTGGCGGAACCGGTCGTCCGCCGGATAGTTCGCCGTGACGTAGGGCGCACCGGACTGGGCGACCAGGCCACCGAGGCCGGCGCCCATCGGTAGCCGCAGCCGTTGGAACCGGGCCGACACCGAGCCGTCGGTGACCCGCATGTAGGTGTCGCCGCGCCGGTCGTCGTTGAGTGTCATGTACGCGACGTCGGCGTCGAGTAGGTTCCGGGCCCGGCGCGCGATCGCCGGCAGCACGTCGTCCAGGTCGCGGAGCCCGGCCAGGTCGCTGACGGTGTCGTACAGCCCGGAGAGTTCACTTTCCCGGCGTCGCCGTCGTTCCAGCAGCGCCCGTACCCGCAACGCGACCGTCTTCGCCCGTTCCAGCTCGGCCAGCCGCTCCGGGGGCGCGCTGGCGGTGCGCGCGGCCACCAGTGGGCCCTCGAACTCCACCGCCGTGGCTTCGCGGGCGAGTAGTTCCAGGAACTCCACCGGCGAGGACATGACGGCCATTGTGCGCCGGCGCCCTAGTTCGCCGTCCACCCCCCATCGAGAGCGATGGACGCGCCGGTGATGAACGCCGCCGGTGGTGAGCACAGGTACGCCACCAACTCGGCCACCTCCTCCGGTTCGAGCAGCCGCTTGATCGCCGCCCGGCCCAGCATGATCTTCTCGACGACCTCGGATTCCGGGATGCCGTGGCTGGCGGCCTGGTCGGCGATCTGGCGCTGCACCAGCGCGGTGCGCACGTACGCCGGGTTGACGCAGTTGGCGGTCACGCCGTGCGCGGCGCCCTCCAACGCGACCACCTTGGACAGACCCTCCAACGCGTGCTTCGCCGAGACGTACGCCGCCTTGTACGGCGAGGCGCGCAGCCCGTGCACCGAGGAGATGTTGACGATGCGTCCCCAGCCTTCGGCGTACATGTGCGGCAGGGCCCGGCGGATGACCAGGAACGGGGCTTCGACCATCACCCGGTGCAGGTATTCGAAGCGTTCCACGGCGAACTCCGGGATCGGGGCGACGTGTTGGAGCCCGGCGTTGTTGACCACGATGTCGACCTTGGTGTCGAGGTGGTTGACCGTCTCCGGGTCCGCCAGGTCGGCACCGACGGCCCGGCCGCCCACTTCGGCGGCGACTGTCCGGGCGGCGGTGAGGTTCCGGTCCACCACCACCACGGTGGCGCCGGCGGCGCCGAGTCGTCGCGCGCACGTCCGCCCGATGCCGCTGCCGCCCCCGGTCACCAGGGCGGTTCGCCCGGTGAGATCGACCTGTACGACGTGGGGGGTCGTCCTCGGATCTGCCGTCATGGCGCATGAAACTACGACCTGTGCGGTCAGGTGCACATGGGGTAGCGACACATACTCGTCGTCGGTGCTGTGTGGTCGCAGTCGACATCGGGCGAATCCCGCCGCCGGCGCCGCCGTCGGGCTCGGCGCCCGCACTGCCCTCGGGCTCCGGCGTGTCCCGCCGGCTGCGGCTCCGACGATCTCGGTAGGGTGTCGAACACACGTACTGCTGGCGGTTGGGGAGGAGGCGGCGTGCGCGTGCTCGGCGTTGACCCGGGGCTGACCCGGTGCGGGGTCGGCGTGGTCGAGGGCGTGCCGGGGCGCCCCTGCACGTTGGTCGCCTACCATGTCGTCCACACTGACCCCGATGACGAGTTGCCGCTGCGCCTGCTGACCCTGGACCGCTCGCTCACCGCCCTGGTGGCCGAGCACCGGCCGGACAGCGTGGCCGTCGAGCGGGTGTTCAGCCAGCACAATGTCCGCACGGTGATGGGCACGGCGCAGGCCAGCGGGGTCGCTGTTCTCGCCGGGGCGCGGGCGGGCCTGCCGGTGCAGACCTACACTCCGAGCGAGGTGAAGGCGGCGGTGACCGGCTCCGGTCAGGCCGACAAGGCCCAGATGACCGCGATGGTGACGCGGCTGCTGCGGCTCTCCGCCCCGCCCCGCCCGGCGGACGCCGCCGACGCCCTGGCCCTGGCCATCTGCCACGTGTGGCGCGGTGGCACCCGCTCGAAGTTGGCGACCGCCGCCGACCGGGCCCGACGACGAGGAGGAGGCCGATGATCGCCAGTGTCCGGGGTGTGGTGACCGCGACCGGTCCCGACCACGCCGTCGTGGAGGTCGGCGGGGTGGGCCTGGCGGTGCAGTGTGCGCCGGGCACGATCGCTGACCTGCGGGTGGGCCAGCCGGCCCGCCTCGCCACCAGCCTGGTCGTCCGGGAGGATTCGCTAACCCTCTACGGGTTCGCCGACGACGACGCCAAGGCCCTGTTCGAGCTCCTGCAGACGGCCAGTGGGGTCGGCCCCCGACTTGCCCAGGCCGTCCTCGCGGTGCACGCGCCGGAGGCGGTCCGGGCGGCCATCGCCAACGCCGACATCGCCGCGTTGACCCGGGTGCCGGGGATCGGCAAGAAAGGCGCCGAGCGGCTTGTGCTGGAGCTGCGGGACCGGATCGGTCCCGCCCCGGTCGGTGCCGACGCGGCGGTCGGCGTCACGACCGGCAACTGGCCGGAGCAGGTGCGTCAGGCCCTGGTCGGGCTCGGCTGGACGACGGCGCAGGCGGATCAGGCGGTCGCCGCAGTGGCGGAGACGGTGGAGGGGGAGGTGCCCCCGGTGCCGGTCCTGCTCCGGCAGGCGATTCGGCTGCTGGGCCGGACCCGATGACGGGTGGGGGAGTGCGTCGGCCGACCGCATCCGGGGCGCGGATGAGGAGTCGGGATGACGGGTGACAATCTGGTCTCGGCGTATGTGAGCGACGCCGAGCGGGACGCGGAGGCCAGCGTCCGGCCGCGCCGGCTGGCCGAGTTCATCGCGCAGGAGCGGGTCCGGGATCAGCTCGACCTGCTGCTCCAGGGCGCGCTACGCCGCGGCAGCCCCCCCGATCACATCCTCCTGTCGGGCCCGCCCGGGCTGGGTAAGACCAGCCTGGCCAACATCGTCGCCGCCGAGCTGGGCACCAGCATCCGGGTGACCAGCGGCCCGGCGATCGAGCGTTCCGGTGACCTGGCGGCCATCCTGACCAGCCTCGGTGAGGGGGATGTGCTCTTTATCGACGAGGTCCACCGGATCGCCCGGCCGGCGGAGGAGCTCCTCTACAGCGCGATGGAGGACTTCCGGGTTGACGTGGTGGTGGGCAAGGGGCCCGGGGCGACCGCCATCCCGCTGGACGTGGAGCCGTTCACCCTGGTCGGGGCGACCACCCGCGCCGGGCTGCTCACCGGCCCGATGCGGGACCGGTTTGGCTTCGTCGCACACCTGGACTTCTATTCCCCAGCCGACCTGGAGCGACTGCTGAACCGCTCGGCCCGCATCCTCGGCGTGCCGATCACCGTCGACGGCGCGGCCGAGATCTCCGGCCGCGCGCGGGGCACTCCCCGGATCGCGAACCGGCTGCTGCGCCGGGTGCGTGACTTCGCCGAGGTCCGGGCCGACGGCGTGGTTAGCCGGGAGACCGCGCAGGCGGCACTGACCGTGTACGACGTGGACGCGTTGGGGCTGGACCGGCTTGACCGCGCGGTGCTTACCGCGCTCGTGGATCTGTTTCGGGGCGGTCCGGTCGGCCTCTCCACGCTGGCGGTGGCGGTGGGGGAGCAACCGGACACGGTGGAGGAGGTCTGTGAGCCGTTCCTGGTACGGGCCGGTCTCCTCGCCCGAACACCGCGTGGTCGGGTCGCCACCGAGGCGGCCTGGCGCCACCTGGGGCGTATGCCGCCGAATGGTACATTTGGCCCGGATACCCCTCCCGCGCGAGACCTGTTCTCGGTAGAGCCTGATTAGCCGTGATGCGAACGTGATCTGTGTCGCATTCGGTGTTCCCAGGTGAAGCGACTAGACTCGCCGCGGTCTGTACAGATGTAAGAAATCGCCTTCACCCCGGTGCCCTTGTGCCGGTATGGGGGCCAATGGGAAGGTTCTACCACCGTGCTTTTGGCACAAGATGGCGGCGCTGGCAGCTTCACGCCCATCCTTATGATCGTCCTGCTCTTCGGAGTCATGTACTTCATGATGATCCGCCCGCAGCAGAAGCGGCGCCGAGAGGCGGCGGCCATGCAGTCCTCCCTGGGGCACGGTGACGAGGTCGTCACCATCGGCGGGCTCTACGGCACCGTCACCGGGGTGGACGACGAGACGGTGCTGCTGGAGGTCGCTCCCGGCGTGGAGACCCGGTACGCCCGTCCCGCGATCGCGCGGGTCGTCACCAAGGCGGAGGAGCCCGCTGAGGCGGCGGTCGACGACGCGGACGCCGTCAAGGAGTGACATCCCGCCCGTCATTCCGGCGGCCCGGGCAGCGCATGAGTTGGACGAAAATTTGACAATCGGGTCGATACGCCACCCTCGGTAGGTGCAGGGTGTGGTGGCGTTCCGCGTCGGCACCCGTGCGCCGCTGCGGCGACCCCCACATAGCTTCGGCCGGCTCGCCCGGCCGACAGCCGCCGCTGGCGTGGCGGCGTGACCCTACAGGGAGACAGGACAGCCGTGGCACCACCTCAGAAACAGATGCGCCCCGGGCGGCAGCTCGCCGTGCTTGGGGCCATCTTCGTGGTCCTCTATCTTCTGGTCTTCTTCGGCGGCGGCGCGAGCGGTAGCTGGCAGGACCGGCTTGAGCCCAAGCTCGGTCTCGACCTGGTCGGCGGCACCCGGCTGACGCTGGAGGCGACCAACACCGTCGACGGCCAGGCGCCGACCGCGGAGAACCTTGAGGAGGCCCGGCAGATCATTGAGAGCCGGGTCAACGCCTTCGGGGTCGCCGAGGCCGAGGTCGTCACCGAGGGCGACCGGAACATCGTGATCTCCCTTCCCGGCGAGAACCGGGACCTGACCGAGGTCGGTAGCGCCGCGGAACTGCGCTTCCGGAAGGTGCTCCAGGTGGCCGACGGTAGTGGTGCGGCGGCGAACCCGCCGCCGAGCCCGTCCGCCACCCCCACCGCCACGCCGTCTGGCTCTGCCACGCCGTCTGGCTCCGCCACGCCGTCTGGCTCTGCCACGCCGTCTGGCTCCGCCGCGCCGTCTGGCTCTGCCACGCCGTCCGCAACCGGTAGCGCCTCCCCCACCCCGTCGAGCAGCGTCCAGGTCACGGCCTCGCCGACCGGAGGTGAGGGCGGTGGTGCCGCGGCGCCGAGCCTGAGCGCCACCCCCGCGGCCTCGCCCAGCGTCACGCCCACGCCGAGCGCGTCCTCCTCACCCAGCGCGACACCGGCGGCGAGTGACGGCGCCACCCCGGTGCCGGCCAGCATCGAGGAGCAGCGCAGGGCGGTCGAGCAGAAGGTCGGTGCGGCCGCCTGGGAGGCCGCGAACGGGCTTCAGTCGCCCACCGACGTGACCACCGACCCGTCGCTGGTCGAGAAGCTCAAGCCGTTCGCATCGCTGACCGACCGTGAGATCGCGGTGCTGCCGGCCCAGATGCAGTTCAACGTCCCGCAGATCACCTGTGGCCAGCTGGACGCCCGCCCGCCGGCGTCGATCTCCGCCGTTGACCAACAGGTCGTCGCCTGCGAGTTCGGCAGCATCAAGTACCTGCTCGACCAGGCCAAGGTCGTCGGCACCGACATCAACGACGCCAACGCCGTGCTCGACCAGACCAGCCAGTGGGTGGTCAGCCTGGACTTCACCGGCTCCGGCCAGGAGAAGTGGACCGCGCTGACCCGCGAGGCGTTCAACAACGAGGGTGCTGCCTGCGACCCGAGCGCGCTCGGGGACAGCGGCAACTGCCGGGTCGCCGTCGTGCTGGACAACCAGGTCGTCTCCTCGCCGGAGATCCTGGGCGTGTTGACCAGCAACTCGCAGATCACCGGCAACTTCACCCAGCAGGACGCCAGCGACCTGGCGAGCACGCTGCGCTACGGCGCGCTGCCGGTGACCTTCGAGCCGCAGGCGCAGCAGAACGTCACCGCGACCCTGGGCGCCAGCCACCTGCGGGCTGGCCTGCTCGCGGCCGGTATCGGGATGCTGCTGGTGATCATCTACTCGTTCTTCTACTACCGGCTGCTCGGCTCCGTGATCTTCCTGAGCCTGGTCCTCTCCGCGCTGCTTGTCTTCGGCGCGTTGGTGGTCCTCGGCCGGCAGATCGGGTTCACTCTCACCCTCGCCGGCATCGCCGGCATGATCGTCTCGCTCGGTGTGGCGGCGGACTCCTTCGTCATCTACTTCGAGCGGCTCAAGGACGAGATCCGGGAGGGGCGCAGCCCGCGCAGCGCGGTGTCCCGGGCGTGGATCCGCGCCCGTCGGACGATCATCTCCGCCAACGCGATCACCCTGATGTCCGCGGTAGTGCTCTACATCGTTTCGGTCGGGGTGGTCAAGGGCTTCGCCTTCGCGTTGGGCCTCGCCACGATCCTCGACCTGGTGGTGGTCTTCCTCTTCCGACACCCGATCATGACGATGTTCGCCCGCACCCGGGCGTTCCTGTCCCCGCGGGTCAGCGGCCTCGGTCGGGCGTTGCCGGCCCGGGACAAGCCGGCCCAGCCCCGCAACCCGCGCGCGAAGGAGGCCTGAGATGGCCGGTGCTGGTCTCGCGAGTCGCCTCTACCGTGGTGAGGCCGGTCTCGACATTGTCGGCCGCCGCAAGGTGTGGTTCGGCCTCGCCGGGGTGCTGGCCCTGATCTCGGTGCTGAGCTTCGCGTTCCTCCGGTTCGACCTCGGTATCGAGTTCGCTGGCGGTAGTTCGATCCAGGTGCCCGCCAGCGTCGGCACCCTGGAGCAGGCCGAGGAGGCGGTTGACGCCGCGCTGGCCACTGAGGGCGGCGGCGCGGAGGTGGTGACCGCGCAGAAGGTCGGCGGTACCGGTGACGACTTCTACGAGATGCGTACCTCACAGCTCAGCACGGAGCAGTCCAACGCGGTCAAGGCGGCGGTAGCCGAGGAGTTCGGCCTCCCGGTCAGCGACGTCAGCGGCAGCCAGGTCAGCCAGGCCTGGGGTAGCCAGGTCACCGAGCGGGCGGTGCTCGGCCTGGTGATCTTCCTCGTGCTGGTGATGGTCTACCTGGTGCTGCGCTTCGAGTGGCGGATGGCGGTCGGTGCGGTCAGCTCCCTGCTGATGAACCTGGTCCTCACCGCCGGCATCTACTCGCTGGTCGGCTTCGAGGTGACCCCGTCGACCGTGATCGGCTTCCTCACCATCTTGGGCTTCGCCCTCTACGACGTGGTGGTGGTCTTCGACAAGATCCAGGAGAACACCCGCGGCATCACCGCGAACAGCAACCAGACGTACGGTGAGGCGGCCAACCTGGCGATCAACCAGAGCTTGATGCGGTCGCTGAACACCTCGATCGTGGCCCTGCTCCCGGTCGGCGGTCTGCTCTTCATCGGTGCCGGCCTGTTCGGCGCGGGCACCCTGAAGGACCTCGGCCTGGTGCTGTTCGTCGGCATGGCGGTGGCGTTCTTCTCCTCGATCACCCTGGCCACCCCGCTGCTGGTGCTGCTGAAGAACCAGGAGCCGCGGATCCAGGCGCACAACAAGCGGGTGCTGGCCCGCCGGGCCGCGCTGGAGCGTGGCGAGGGTTCGGCGAAGAGCGCGCCGCGGCCGACGGAGAGTGCCGAGGAGCGGAACGACCCGGAGGCGCCGGCCCTCGCCGGCGCGGCCCCGAAGGTGGGGGCACGGCCGGCGGGCAAGCGGCCGACCGGCGCGCGCGGTGGCCGCCCCGCCGGTGGCGGCAACCGCCCGGGCGGCAAGCGGCGCTGACGCGCCAGTGGAACGGAACGACGGCGTCTTTCAGGCTGTGCGAACAGCGTGAAGGACGCCGTCGTCGGAGCAAGGAGCGGAGCGGCGTGACAGAGACCCACACCACCGGGGTACGGGGGGACAGCGGCCGGGAGATGGCCGAACTGGTGGCCAGCCGGGTGCTGGATGTACCGGACTTCCCGAAGCCCGGCGTCATGTTCAAGGACCTGATGCCGCTCTTTGCCGACGGCGATACTTTTCGCGAGGTCATTGACGGCATCGTGCGCTATCACGGGCGGGACTCGTTCGACACCGTGGTGGGGATCGAGGCCCGTGGGTTCGTGGTCGCGGCAGCGATCGCGTATGCCGCCGGCGTCGGGGTGGTGCCGGTACGCAAGGCGGGCAAGCTGCCCCGGGTGGCCTACTCGGCGTCGTACGCGCTGGAATACGGTGAGGCCACCCTGGAGGTGCACCAGGACGCGTTCACGGCCGGGCATCGGGTCCTGGTGGTGGACGACGTACTCGCCACGGGTGGCACCGCCGAGGCGACCCTCGACCTGGTCGAGCGGGCCGGCGGTACGGTGGCGGGCTTCACCGTCCTGCTGGAGTTGGGCTTCCTCGGCGGTCGCGAGCGGCTGGCCCCGCGCCCGGTCCATGCCCTGTTGACCGTTTGATCGTCTGGCCGGGCGGATGAGCCGGTGCAGCCCGGGTCGGCGAGACGGCGGCGCACCGTGAGTGCGGGTAGCATTGCCATTTGCTAACCGGGCGCGTGGATTCGTCCGGTGGCGAGGACCCGGCGGCCGAAGGTCGGCGGAGCCACCCCGGCCGGTGCGGCCGGGATCGACAACGCCGGCCGGCGCGGCCGGTTGAGTCCGACGTCGGCCGTCTGGTCGGCGCGCCCGGCGAGCGGTGAGGAGGCCGGTGTCTCACGATGTCGCCCCTCCGGTGGAGGACACGGTGCACCCGACAGGCGACGGCTCGGTGACCGACCGCAGTGGTGGCTCCCGGCCTGGGGTTGGTCCCGGTAGCGGCGCTGGAGCGACAGACGCCCTCCGCACCAGCCCGGACGCGGGGAGCGAGGAGGCGGTCGGTCCGAAGCGGGGCGATCTGGTGCCCGAGACCGTTCCTGGCGGCGGATTCGCGCTCTCCAGCGCGCCGACCGGGCGCCGGGTGCGGGCCCGGCTGGCCCGGTTCAACGCGCCTTGGCAGTCCTCGCAGGTCAGCGAGGTGCTGGAACCGCTGATCTCAAGTCACCGGGAGAATCACCCGAAGGCTGACGCGCGGCTGTTGCAACGCGCTTTCGACACGGCGGCTCGCTGGCACTCCGGTCAGTACCGTAAGTCCGGCGATCCCTACATCACCCATCCGCTCGCGGTGGCCACCATCCTGGCCAATCTGGGCATGGACACCACCACGCTGGTCGCGGCGCTGCTGCATGACACGATCGAGGACACCGAGTACACGCTTGACCAGATGCGGGCCGACTTCGGTGGCGAGGTGGCGCTGCTGGTTGACGGGGTGACCAAGCTCGACAAGGTCAAGCTGGGCGACGCGGCGAAGGCGGAGACGATCCGCAAGATGGTCGTCGCCATGGCGAAGGACCCCCGCGTCCTGGTGATCAAGCTGGCCGACCGGCTCCACAACATGCGTACCCTGATCTTCCTGCCGCGGCCGAAGCAGGAGCAGAAGGCCAAGGAGACGCTGGAGATCCTGGCTCCCCTGGCACATCGCCTGGGTATGAACACGATCAAGTGGGAGCTGGAGGATCTGGCCTTCGGCACCCTCTTCCCGAAGCGGTACGAGGAGATCAACCGCCTGATCGGGGAACACCAGCCGCAGCGGGAGGCGCTGCTGCGGCAGGTGACCAGGAAGGTCGGCACCGACCTGAAGTCCGCCAAGATCAGGGCGGAGGTGACCGGTCGGCCGAAGCACCTGTACTCGATCTATCAGAAGATGATCGTGCGGGGGCGGGACTTCAACGACATCTACGACCTGGTGGGCGTCCGGATCCTGGTCGACACGGTGCGGGACTGCTACGCGGCGTTGGGTGTGATTCACGCGAACTGGCAGCCGGTCCCGGGCCGGTTCAAGGACTACATCGCGATGCCGAAGTTCAACATGTACCAGTCGTTGCACACGACGGTGATCGGGCCCACCGGCAAACCGGTGGAGATGCAGATCCGCACGTACGCGATGCACCGTACCGCCGAGTTCGGTATCGCCGCGCACTGGAAGTACAAGGAGCACAAGGGCACCCAGATCGTGGGCCCGCCGGCGCACATCGATGAGATGACCTGGCTGCGGCAGCTGCTGGACTGGCAGCGGGAGGCGGCCGATCCGAGCGAGTTCCTGGACGCGCTGCGCTTCGACCTGTCCAGCCAGGAGGTGTACGTCTTCACCCCGAAGGGTGACGTCTTTCCGCTGCCGACGGGGTCAACGCCGGTGGACTTCGCGTACGCGGTGCACACCGAGGTGGGGCACAAGTGCATCGGGGCGCGGGTCAACGGCAAGCTGGTGCCGTTGGAGTCGACGCTCTCCAACGGCGACGTGATCGAGATCTTCACCTCGAAGTCGGAGACGGCCGGCCCGACCCAGGACTGGCTGGGGTTCGTCAAGAGCCCGCGGGCGCGCACGAAGATTCGGCAGTACTTCAACAAGGAGCGGCGCGAGGAGGCGATCGAGGCCGGCAAGGACGCGATCGTCAAGGCGATGCGCAAGCAGGGGATGCCGCTGCAGCGGATGCTCAGCTCCGACAACCTGATGGCGATCGCCCGGGATCTGCACCTGGCCGACGTCGCCTCGCTCTACGCGGCGGTCGGTGACAGTCACGTCTCCGCCCAGTCGGTGGTGCAGAAGCTGATGGCCTCCTACGGCGGTGAGGAGGGTGCCGTCGAGGACATCGCCGAGACCGCCGTGGCGACCCGCCCGCCGCGGAGCCGGGCCAGCAGCAACGACCCGGGTGTCGTCGTCCGGGGCGTTAGCGATGTGTGGATCAAGCTGGCCCGCTGTTGCACCCCGGTCCCGCCGGATTCGGTGTTCGGGTTCGTCACCCGCTCCGGCGGGGTGAGTGTGCACCGGGACGACTGCGCCAACGCCGAGGACCTCAAGGCGCAGGGGGAGCGGGTCGTGGAGGTGGGCTGGAAGCTCACCAGCGCGTCGACCTTCCTCGTCGCCATCCAGGTCGAGGCGCTCGACCGGCACAAGCTGCTCACCGATGTGACCCTGGTGCTCTCCGACGAGCGGGTCAACATCCTCTCGGCGACCGTGACGACCACGCGGGACCGGGTGGCGGTGAGCCGGTTCAGCTTCGAGATGGCCGACCCCAAGCATCTGGGGCACCTGTTGGCCGCGGTGCGGAAGGTCGACGGCGTCTTCGACGCCTACCGGGTTACCTCCGGCTCCTGACTCATCAGCATGCACGAGCGCCCCCGGCGGGAGCCGGGGGCGCGTCGCGCTTTGGCTGGGGCGGTCAGCCCTGGGATGCGCTCATCGTGAGGTCGGTGATGGTGACCTCCTTCTTCGGGTGTCCGCCGCCGGCCATCTGCGCGTAGGCCGCGTCGTCGCCGGCGGCCGCGACCTCCGTGACGATGTCCAACCCACTGGTGATGGTGCCGAGGACGGTGTAGTTCGGGTCGAGTGGCGAGTCACCGTAGACGATGAAGAACTGGCTGCCGGTGCTACCGGGTGCGCCGGAGTTGGCCATCGCGATAACGCCCTCCGGGTACGGGGGCCGCTTGTCCGTGGGTAGGTTCTCCTCGGCCAGCCGGTAGCTCGGCCCGCCGGTGCCGTCGGTTTCCCGCCAACCGTCGCCGGTCGCGCTCGGGTCACCGCACTGGAGCACCTTGATGCCTTCGGTGACGAGGCGGTGGCACTTAGTGTTGTCGAAGAAGTTCTGCTCAGCCAGGTGGGTGAAGCTGGCGCTGGTGCACGGCGTCTGGGACCGGTCGACCTTGGCCGTGATCGGCCCGAGGTTCGTGTCGATGGTGAGGGTCTGGGCGCCGGTGTTCGGCTGCTGGTTGCTCGGCAGGCCGACGTCCTTGATCTGTGGGGTCCGCTGGTCGGCGGGGATCTCGGTGAAGACGCACTCGGCAGCACCGGCGGCGGTGGGCGAGTCGGTCGCCGAGTCGTCGCCGAGGCTCGACACCAGCCAGACGGTGCCGGCGACCACCAGGAGGAGAGCCGCGCTCGCCCCGACGATCGCCTGGGTCTGCCGACGCCGACGAGCCCGGGCGGTCCGCTCGGCCATCTCCTTCTCGAGCCGAGCGCGGGCCGCCGCGCGTTGCCGCTCATTGGGGGACGTCACGCCTGGATCCTCCTGCACGATGTGGGTTTGGCTGGGATCGGTCAGCCGGCGCTCGAGTCGACCGCCGGGGTGGCCGACCCGGTGGTGGTCGGCGTCGTCGCCGGCTCGGTGACCGTCAGGCTCTGGATGACCACGTCATCGTCCTTCGGCTTGACCTTCGCTCCGCCCGCATTCTCCACGGTCGGCAGCGCACCGATCTTCTCGACCGTATCCACTCCACCGGTGACGCTGCCAATGACCGTGTACGCCGGGTCGGCGGTCGTGAAGTCCTTGAAGAAGATCAGGAACTGACTTCCGTTGGCGCCGGGCCTGTTACCGACCATCGCGACCGTGCCCTTCGGGTAGGTCGCGGGCTGGTCGGACGCAGGGCTGGCCGAGGCCTCCGCCGGGGTGGGAACGTTTTCGTCATAGAAGGAGTAGGCGGGTCCGCCCAGTCCGGTGCCGCTCGGGTCGCCACAACGCACCGCACCCTCGGTGGTGATTTCGTGGCACTTCGTGTTGTCGTAGAAGGAGTTCGCCGCCAGGTGGGAGATGCTCGCCACGGCGCACGGGGTGGCGGCAGTGTCCAGCTCGGCGGTGACCGGGGCGCCCTGGTTCGTGACGACCGTCATCGTCCGGACCCCCTCGGTCGGTAGCCCGGTGGTGGCCGGTGTGCCGACGTCGGTCAGGTTGGTGTTGGCGGTGGCGTCCTCCGGGGTCCAGAGGCAGAGCTCCTCGGCCGCGGTGTCCTCGACCGGGTCCCGATCGAAGGCGCCCAGCGCCCAGGCGGAGCCGGCCACGATCAGGGCGAGGACGACTGCGACGCCCACCCCGGCCTGGACCTGCCGTCGGCGGCGGGCCCGAGCGGCCCGCCGGGCCAGCTGTCGGTCGAGTTTTGCCCGCGCCAGTTTGCGCTGCCGATCCCTGCTGGAGGCCACCCGCGCTCCCCTTCCTCTACCCTGGTTCCGTGACGGGCGGCCCGACCGTTGGTCAGGTGTGCCATGCCACACGCCCGCCAGAGTGTACGGCCAGTGGCGGGGATTGTCGTGTACGAGGTGGCGCGGTGGTGACTCGCGGAGCTTGCTGCACCCACCACCGGGCCGCACCGCGCGAGATCGGTTGCTTCGGCGACTAGGCTCAGCAGACGACCTGACACTTCGAGGGAAGGGAGCCGTCGTGCTCGTGGCCGGTTTTCCCGCGGACGCCTTCGGCACCAACTGCTATGTGGTCGCCACGGCGCCGGGGGAGCAGTGTGTGGTGGTCGATCCCGGCATCGGGGTACTCGACCGACTCGACGCCCTGCTGGCCGAGCACCGGCTGCATCCGGCCGCCGTCCTGTTGACCCACGGCCACCTCGACCACACCTTCTCCGTCGCACCGGTCTGCGGTGCGCGTGGGGTCACCGCGTACGTCCACCCGGCCGACCGGGAACTCCTCGCCGATCCGGCGAAAGGGCTCTCGGCCGACCTGGCCGGGCTCTTCGGCGGCCGGCTGCCGTACACCGAGCCGGCGGACGTCGCTGCACTGACCGACGGCACCACCCTCGACCTCGCTGGGCTGGAGATCACCGTTGACCACGCGCCGGGCCATACCGGCGGGTCGGTGCTCTTCCGGTTGCCCGGCGCGGGCTCCCGCTGGGAGGCGGACGAGATCTGCCTCTCCGGGGACGTGCTCTTCGCCGGCTCGATCGGCCGTACCGACCTGCCGGGCGGCAGCCATCCGACGATGCTCGCCAGCCTGCGGAGCAAGATCCTCCCGCTGGCGGACGACACGGTCGTGCTGCCCGGCCACGGTCCCACCACGACGATCGGCCGGGAACGCGCCGCCAACCCGTACCTCCTCGAGGTGGCGGGCGAGCCGGCGCGACCGGCGGCCCCTGCCCGCGGCCTGTAGCCGCCGCATCCTCTTCCCCGCGTGGACCGCGCGGGGTTCGCGAACGGAGCACCATGAGTAAGCCCACGCCGATCTCCGGCTTTCCGGAGTGGACGCCTGCCCAGCGGATGATCGAGCAGTACGTCCTGGAGCGGATCCGGGACACCTTCGAGCGGTACGGGTTCGCCCCACTGGAGACCCGCGCGGTGGAGCCGCTTGACCAGTTGCTGCGCAAGGGGGAGACCTCCAAGGAGGTCTACCTGCTCCGGCGGCTGCAGGCCGACCCCGACGGACCGACCGGCGACGACGCGCTCGGCCTGCACTTCGACCTAACCGTGCCGCTCGCCCGGTATGTGCTGGAGAACGCCGGCAAGCTCCAGTTTCCGTTCCGCCGCTACCAGATCCAGAAGGTGTGGCGGGGCGAGCGACCACAGGAGGGCCGCTACCGGGAGTTCCTGCAGGCGGACATCGACATCGTTGACCGGGACACGCTGGCGCCGCACCACGAGGCCGAGATGCCGCTGGTGATCGGGGACGCGCTGCGGTCGCTGCCGATTCCGCCGGTGCGGATCCAGGTCAACAACCGCAAGATCTGTGAGGGCTTCTACCGGGGGGTGGGGATCACCGACCCGGAGGCGGCGCTGCGCGCGGTCGACAAGCTGGACAAGATCGGCCCGGCCCGGGTGGCCGACCTACTGGCCGCCACAGCTGGGGCGACCGAGGCGCAGGCGAAGGCCGTGCTGGCGCTGGCGGAGATCTCGGCGCCGGATGCGTCGTTCGCCGATGCGGTGAATGCGCTCGGGGTCAGTCACCCGCTGCTCGACGAGGGCCTCGCGGAGCTGGTCCAGGTGATGCAGACCGCCGCCGAGCACGCCCCCGGCCTCTGCGTCGCCGACCTGCGGATCGCCCGTGGCCTGGACTACTACACCGGGACCGTCTACGAGACGCAGCTGGTCGGGTACGAGCGGTTCGGCTCGATCTGCTCCGGCGGCCGGTACGACAACCTGGCCAGCGCCGGTGCCGTCGCGTTCCCGGGGGTGGGCCTTTCGATCGGCGTGACCCGGCTGCTCGGCCTGCTCTTCGGTGCCGGGGAGTTGACCATTTCCCGCCCGGTCCCCACCTGCGTGGTGGTGGCGGTGACCAGCGAGGCGCAGCGGGCGGTGAGTAACCGGGTCGCGGAGGCGCTGCGGGCCCGGGGCATCTGCACCGAGGTCGCGCCGAGCGCGGCGAAGTTCGGCAAGCAGATTCGTTATGCCGAGCGGCGGGGCATCCCGTACGTGTGGTTCCCCGGCACGGACGAGGGCGCGGACGAGGTCAAGGACATCCGTACCGGCGCCCAGGTGTCGGCGCGGGCCGAGGTGTGGCAGCCACCCGCGGCGGACCTGCGGCCGGTGGTGAGCTGAGTTCACGTGACCGTCGGCCGCGGTCGGTCCGGGGGTCGGTGTTTCGGCAGGAAGGCGCTGCTTCGGGGCGCATCTGGGATGCTACTGGCGCGGACCGGCGATCGGACCTACGGTGGCGTAAGTTACGCCACCGTAGGGAGACCCGAATGAGCATCCTCAGCGAGACCGCACTCCTGCACGAGCTGGAAGTCGTCGTGGAGAAGAACCTCGACCGGCACCTGTCGATCGCGAAGGAGTGGTTCCCGCACGAGTACGTGCCCTGGAGCGAGGGGCGGACCTTCGACGGTCCGCTCGGTGGGCAGGCGTGGACGCCGGCCGACTCACAGCTGCCCGAGGTCGCCCGCACCGCGTTGATCGTCAACCTGCTCACCGAGGACAACTTGCCCTCGTACCACCACCAGATCGCCACGCTCTTTGGTCGGGACGGGGCGTGGGGGACCTGGGTGCACCGGTGGACGGCCGAGGAGGCGCGGCACGGCACGGCGATAAGGGACTATCTGACGGTGACCCGGGCGGTCGACCCGGTGGCCCTGGAGCGGGCTCGGATGACGCACATGTCGGCCGGCTACCGCAACGCGCACGACGAGGAGATGCTGCACTCGCTCGCGTACGTGTCGTTCCAGGAGTTGGCGACCCGGATCGCGCACCGCAACACCGGCCGGGCCACCGGCGATCCGCTCTGCGAGGCGCTGTTGGCGCGAATCGCCACCGACGAGAACCTGCACATGCTCTTCTACCGAAACCTGCTCGCCGCCTCCTTCGAGCTGGCTCCCAGCCAGACGATGCGGGCGGTGGCCGACGTGTTGGCCGAGTTCCAGATGCCGGGTAACGGCATCGACGGGTTCGCCCGGAAGTCCGTCGCGATCGCCCTGGCCGGCATCTACGACCTGCGCCAGCACCGGGACGAGGTGGTGCTGCCGGTGCTGCGGCAGTGGGACATCTTCGAGGTGTCGGGCCTGAACGCGGACGGCGAGGTGGCCCGGGACCAGATCGCGGCTCATCTCGACGGCCTGGAGCTCGCCGCGTCTCGATTTGAGGAGAAGCGCGATGCCCGTCGCGCCCGGCAGGCGGCTCGAGGCTGACGGCGCCAGGGCGCGGCACCGCCGCCCGGTGCGCGGACCCTTCTTCCGCGCACCCGGCAAACGGCGGTGCGGTAGCCCTGACAGAATGCCGGGGCAGAGACATTCTGCCCCGGAACAGGCTGGAAACGAGGATGCGGCCCCGGGGCGGCCTGGCGATGATGCTGGGCAGATTCATTCCGCAGACGAGGGAGACGCACGCCGTGATCCGTACCCATGACGCCGGAAGCCTGCGCGCGACGGACGCCGGCACCACGGTGACGCTCGCCGGCTGGGTGGCCCGCCGGCGCGACCACGGCGGTGTCATCTTTGTGGACCTGCGGGACGGTTCCGGGGTGGCCCAGGTCGTCCTCCGCGAGGAGGACGCCCACGTGCTGCGCAACGAGTACTGCGTCCGGGTCACCGGCGAGGTGACCCGTCGTCCCGAAGGCAACGAGAACCCGGAACTGGCCACCGGCGAGGTCGAGGTGACGGCGGAGGAGCTGGAGGTGCTCTCCGAGGCGGCGCCCCTGCCGCTGCCGGTGGACGACCAGGTCGAGGCCGGTGACGACGTCCGGCTGCGCTACCGGTACCTGGACCTGCGTCGCAGCGGTCCGGCCAGCGCCCTGCGGCTGCGGTCCGCGGCCAACCAGATCGCCCGTAAGGTGCTGCACGAGCGGGACTTCCTGGAGATCGAGACCCCGACGCTGACCCGCTCGACGCCGGAGGGGGCCCGGGACTTCCTGGTGCCGGTCCGGCTGCAGCCCGGCACCTGGTACGCGCTGCCCCAGTCGCCGCAGTTGTTCAAGCAGCTGCTCATGGTGGGCGGAATGGAGCGGTACTACCAGATCGCCCGCTGCTACCGGGACGAGGACTTCCGCGCCGACCGGCAGCCGGAGTTCACCCAGCTGGACATCGAGATGTCCTTCGTCACCGAGGACGACGTGATCGACCTCGGCGAGGCGATCGTGTCCCGGCTGTGGCGGGAACTGGCTGGCCACCAGATCACTCGGCCGATCCCGCGGATCACCTGGCACGATGCCATGGCTCGGTACGGTTCGGACAAGCCGGACGTGCGCTACGGGGTGGAGTTGACCGAGCTGACCGACTACCTGCGCGGCACCCGGTTCCGGGTCTTCGCCGGCGCGATCGAGGCGGGCGGCTACGTCGGTGCGGTCGTGATGCCCGGCGGTGCGGCGCAGTCCCGTAAGGAGCTGGACGGCTGGCAGGACTGGGCCAAGGCGCGGGGTGCGAAGGGCCTGGCCTACGTGGTGCTCGACGCCGAGACGGGTGAGGCACGGGGCCCGGTCGCCAAGAACCTCTCCACCGAGCACCTGGCGGGTCTGGCCGACGCGGTCGGCGCGAAGCCCGGCGACGCGATCTTCTTCGCCGCCGGCGCGGAGAGCCGGGCGGCTCAGGAGTTGCTCGGCGCGGCCCGGGTGGAGATCGCCCGCCGGGCGAAGCTGATTGACGAGAGCGCCTGGGCGTTCTGCTGGGTGGTTGACGCGCCGATGTTCGAGCGGGTCACCGACCGCGAGGAGGGTGGAGCGAGCGGGTGGACCGCGGTGCATCATCCGTTCACCGCGCCGAACGACGAGTGGGTGGACCACTTCGAGGAGGCGCCGGACCGGGCGCTGGCGTACGCGTACGACATTGTCTGCAACGGAAACGAGATCGGCGGCGGCTCGATCCGTATCCACCGCGAGGACGTGCAGCAGCGGGTCTTCGACCTGCTCGGCATCACGCCCGAGCAGGCGCAGGACAAGTTCGGCTTCCTGCTGGAGGCGTTCAAGTACGGCCCGCCGCCGCACGGCGGTATCGCCTTCGGCTGGGACCGGGTCTGCATGCTGCTTGCCGGCGCCGACTCGATCCGTGAGGTCATCGCCTTCCCGAAGACCCGTGGTGGGTTCGACCCGTTGACCGCCGCGCCGACCCCGATCACCGCGGCGCAGCGCCTGGAGGCGGGTGTGGACGCCCGGCCCAAGCCCGAGGTGCGGGCGCAGGCCGGCACCGCCGGCCCGGCTGCTCCGGTGGCCGACCCCACCTGACCGCCCCTCGTTGGCCATTCCAGTGGCGGCTCGGCTTTGCCGGGCCGCCACTGTCGTGTGCGGCGCCCGGTCGGGCTGAGTGGCGTGGGGCAGTCGAACCCGAGGTCTATGCATAACTTATGTGCAAAACTCTTGTGCATAGAAGTTATGCAAAGATAGTGTGCAAGCATGACTGATGACCGGGAACGGGCCGGGCCGACTCCGCGCGCGGTGCATATCGACCACCGGCAGGTGCGGGTGTTGGCGCACCCCCTACGGATCCGGCTCCTCGGGGCGTTGCGAATGCAGGGCTCCGCGACCGCCACCATGCTGGCCGAACTGCTCGACACCAACACCGGTGCCACCAGCTACCACCTGCGTCAGCTCGCCGACGTGGGGCTGGTCGCCGAGGACCCGGAGCAGGGCGCCGGCCGGCAGCGCTGGTGGCGGGCCGCACACGAGCTCAGCGACTTCGAGCCCACCGACTTCGACGACGACCCGGACGCCCGCGCCGCCATGGAGTGGATCCAGGGCCACCAGGTGCGCCTGCTGACCGAGCAGGCGCAGCGGTGGTACGCGGCACAGAGCCAGTGGTCGTCGGAGTGGCGGGACGCCTTCGGGATGGGTGACGCCTTCCTGACCCTCCCGGTAGACCGGCTGAAGGCGCTCAACGACGAACTCTGGCAGGTCCTGGAGCGCTACCGCGAATCGGCCGACCCGCCGGAGCCCGGCGCCGAGCAGGTTCAGGTCTACCTCGCCGCCTACCCGCTACCGAAGGAGGCGTGATGGCTGCCCTCTCCGTCCAGCAGGTCCGCAACCGCTACCTCATCCTGCTCAGCCTGCGCTGGCTGCCGGTCGGCCTGCTGGTCCCGGTCTTCGTCCTGCTGATGCAGGAGCGGGGCCTCACCCTCGCCGAGATCGGCATGGCGTTCGCGGCCCAGGGTGTCCTCGTCCTCGCGCTCGAGTTGCCGACCGCCGGGCTCGCCGACGCCGTGGGACGCCGACCGGTGCTGGTGCTCGCCGCGGTGGTCAACCTCGCCTCCGTGGCGCTCTTCGTCGTGGCCGACTCGTTCGCCCTCCTGGTAGTGATGTGGGCGTTGCAGGGGGTCTATCGGGCGCTGGACAGCGGCCCGCTCGAGTCCTGGTTCGTGGACAGCACCCTCGCCGCCGACCCCGAGGCCGAGTACGAGCGGGGCCTGAGCCAGGGCGGGACGGCCGTCGGCGTCGCCATGGCGGCCGGTGCCCTGCTCAGCGGCGGGCTGGTCGCGTTCGGCCCGGTCGGCCCGTTCAGCGCGTTGACCATGCCGATCGTGGCCATCGTGGTGCTGCAGATCGTCGGGCTGGTGGCCCTGCTCGCCCTGATGCGCGAGCGTCGTACCACCGCCGGGTCGTCGGCGCTCCGCGAGTCGATCGCGGAGGCCCCCCGGATGATCGGCCAGGCGATGGGTCTGCTCCGCCGCTCCCGGGTGCTGCTCGCCCTGCTCTCGGTCGAGCTCTTCTGGGGCTTCGGCATGGTCACTTTTGAAGCTCTCCTGCCGGTCCGGCTCGCCGAGGTGCTCGGCGACTCCGATCGAGCCGGGGCGCTGCTCGGGCCGGCAACCATGGTGGCCTGGCTCGCGAATGCCGGCGGCGCGGCGGCGACCCCGCTGCTCACTCGGTGGCTGGGCGCCGCGCCCGCCGCGGCGCTGCTGCGGATCGCGCAGGGCATCACCGTGGTCGGGATGGCGCTGCTCGCCGGTCCGGTCGGCGTGCTGATCGCCTTCGTCGTGTGCTACGTCGTGCATGGCGCCTCGAACCCGTTGCACATGGGGCTGGTGCACCGGCAGGTCGACGGGCCGTACCGAACCAGTGTGGTCTCCCTGAACTCGATGGTGTCCATGCCTGCCGGTGCCGCTGGCGGGATCCTGCTCGGCCTGGTCGCCGACCGGGCCGGCGTCAGTGTCGCGATGCTGGCCGGCGCGGTCGTGCTCGCGATCGCCGCGCCGCTGTACCTGCCCGCCTGGCGGGCGAGCCGCGATGGTTCTCCCGCCCCGGTCGGTGCGCCGACGGCCGGCGCGTCGTCCGAGTCCCCGGCGACCCAGCCCGAGGGGTCGGCGCCGGTCAGCGGAGAGCCCGCCGTGCCTCCGGCCCACGCGGGTGACCCGACCACCGGCGCGGGCGCGGCTCGGGGCTGATGGTGGTGCCACCGGCCGCATTGCGCGGCCGGTGGCACCGGCCGGACCGCAAGGGGCAGGTCAGCTCCGCCCGGCGGCGCTGATTCTGTCGACCCCGGCCGCGCCCGGTACTGTTCCCGTGATGGATCCCGACGCCCTCTTCTCCTTCGGAGAGCCCGCCGCCGCGGCTGTCGCGCCCGCGGGTACTGCCGGCGTGGCTGGGTTCGCGCCGGTCGGCCAGGATGCGCCGCTGGCCGTCCGGATGCGCCCGACCGGGCTCGACGAGCTGATCGGCCAGGACCACCTGCGTGCTCCCGGAGCGCCGTTACACCAACTCGTCTCCGGGGCCGCGCCGATGTCGGTGATCCTCTGGGGGCCACCCGGCAGTGGGAAGACCACCATCGCGCACCTGGTGGCCGGAGCCACCGACCGTCGCTTCGTGGCGATGTCGGCGCTGAACGCCGGGGTGAAGGACGTCCGTGCCGTCATCGACGCCGCCCGCCGGCAGCGCCGCGCCGGCGGCCCGCAGACCGTGCTCTTTATTGACGAGGTGCATCGGTTCAGCAAGACCCAACAGGATTCGCTCCTCGCCGCGGTCGAGGACCGGACCGTCACGCTGCTGGCGGCGACGACCGAGAACCCCTATTTCTCCGTCATCTCGCCGCTGTTGTCCCGGTGCGTGCTCCTCACCCTGCAGCCGCTGGATGACGACGCGGTGCGCAGCCTGCTCCGCCGTGCGGTCGCCGACGGTCGCGGCCTGGGTGGCACGCCCGCTCTCGCCCCCGACGCCGAGGAGCACCTGGTCCGGCTCGCCGCTGGTGATGTCCGCAAGGCGCTCACCGCCCTGGAAGCCGCGGCCGCCTCCGCCACCGCGGTCGGCGCCAGCCGCATCGACCTGTCCACCGCCGAGCAGGCGGTGGACAGCGCCGCCGTCCGCTACGACCGCGACGGCGACAGCCACTACGACGTGACCAGTGCGTTCATCAAAAGCATGCGCGGCTCCGACGTGGATGCGGCGCTGCACTGGCTGGCCCGGATGCTGGTCGCCGGCGAGGACCCGCGGTTCATCGCCCGACGGATGGTCATCTTCGCCAGCGAGGATGTCGGCATGGCCGACCCGGGTGCGCTCGGCGTGGCCACCGCCGCCGCCCACGCGGTGGAGTACGTCGGCCTGCCGGAGGCCCAGCTCAACCTCGCCCAAGCGGTGATCCACCTGACCACGGCCCCGAAGTCGAACTCGGCGACCACCGCTATTGGGGCGGCCCTCGCCGATGTCCGGGCCGGTCGGGGTGGGGCGGTGCCGCGCGGGCTACGGGACGCGCACTATCCCGGCGCCAAGGGGCTTGGCCACGGCACCGGCTACCGCTATCCCCACGACGACCAGCGGGGTGTGGTCAACCAGCAGTACGTGCCCGATGACCTCGTCGGCACCGACTACTACCGGCCCAGCCAGCACGGGGCCGAGCGAGCCGTCGCCGATCGACTGCCGCTGCTGCGCCGGATCATCCGCCGGTCGGCGCCGACGGCTGACCGCCAGCCGGCGGTGGCGCCCTGCGGCACCGGGGCGGGCAACGGCCGCCAACCCGAAGGACCGGGTGACGACGGGGCGCACGAGGGTGGCGCGGACGCCACTGAGGAGGGGCAGCAGTGAAGTCGCGAGGGGCGGACCAGCCCGAGGAGAGCGCCGACCAGCGGCGCAAGGGGCGCCGCTGGGGGCGGGGGAAGGCCGAGGCCGCGGCCGGGGAGCCGGTCACCGGCGAGGAGTTCGGCTGGATCGACGACCTGCGTACGGCGAAGGCGCAGCGGGCCGAGCTGGGTCCGGAGGGCGGGTCCGGCCCGTCCACGCCGCCGCAGCGCCCCGGTGCCGAACCGGGGCCGAGCGCCACCGGTGCTGCCCCGCCCGTTCGGCGAGACGCGCCCGAAGCGCCCCGTCCGCGTCCCGACGCTGGCCGGCGGCCCGGCTCTGCGGAGCCCGCGACCCCTCCGGGGCCTTCCGCTCCTCCCAGGCATGCTCCTCCTGCGTCGCCCGCTCCTCCCGGGCCTTCCGCTCCTCCCGGCCCTGCAGCCCCGCGGGCCCACGGGCGCGGTGGCCCGCCCGGCCCGCCGACCTCCGAGCCGGTCGGCCGTGGCCGCCCGGCAGCGCCGGCGCGTCCGCCGGCCGCCGCGTCCCAGCCGGGCCTCGCCCCGTCGGCCGGCCGGGGTGGACGACGTGGTGCCGGTGAACCGACGGGCGCTCCGGGCACCCCGCCGGCGGTCCCCGGCCGGGCCGGGGACGAGCCAACCGGTGGGATTCCTCCCGCCGCAGGTGGACACCGGGTGCCAGCCGAGGGCGGCAGGTCACCCGGCCACCGTGCCGCCCCGCCGTCCGGTGGTGTCGCCCGGCATGGCCGACGGGAGACGCCGGAGGAGGACACCGTGGTACCGCGTGGCCGTCCGTCCGCCCCCGAGGGCGGTCCGGGGCGGGCCACGCCCGCGGTGAACACCGACATCCCGAGCCCGCGAACCGACAGCGCCGACCCGGCCACCAGCGAGGGGCGGCGAGCTCGACCGAAGCGGCCCGCCGACTGGCTACGGCAGGCCGGCCGTACTCCCCACCAGACCGACCCCACGCTGCGTTCCCTGAATCAACCGGCGGTCCCCCCGGGCTCGCCGGTAGCCCCGCGTAGCGGGCCGCCCGCCGGCGGCCGGGGACCCGCTGACGGTTCGCGTTCGGGACCTGAACCGTCCCGGGGCGGTCCCGCAGCCGGGCGAGCGCGGCCCGGCCCCGCCGGTCCGCACCCGACAGCGGCCGGCCCCGCGCGGCCACACCCGCCCGCCGGACCGGCTGCTGAGCGGCCCCGCCCGTCCGCCGCCGCGAGCGGTGCGATCGGTGAGCAGCCTCCGTCTGGCCCGGGCGTTGTCCGTCCGGGCCATCCGGACCAGCCGCCGCCGCCACGAGCTGCCGCCGGGCCGCCGTTGGGCACGGTTGCCCCGCGGCGGGCCGGCCCGCCGACTCCGCCGGTGGGTGGAGCTCATTCGCCCGGCGTAGCCCGGCCCGGCGGTGGCCCGGGCGGTCAACCCCCGATGGTGGCCCCGCCCGGCGCTGTCCGGCCCGGTGATGCGCCAGCTGTTCCCCGGCCCGCGGCGGGGACGGCCCGGCCCGTCGGCCCCCGTCCCAGCGTGGACGAGCGACCGTCGGGTCGCGCGCTGCCGCCACCCCGAGAGCCGGCCCGGGCCACGCCCCCGGGCGTCCCGCCAGCGTCGTTGGACGCCGCGCCGGACGGGTCGCCGCGCGGCCGGGCAGAACCGCCCGCGGTCGACACCGCCGCACCGGACGGCCCCGGCGGAGCCCGCTCGTACCTGCGCCGGCAATCGCAGCAGCGGCTCCGGACCGGAGCCCTGGCGCTGGCCAGCATTGTGCTGCTCGGAGTGGTCCCGGCCGTCTTCGGGCTACAGACGCTGAGTCGTGACCCGGTCTTCGACACCCTCGACCAGTTGGCGGTTCCCAGCTGGGCGGCGACCGAGACGGTGGACGACGTCAGTGGCAGTCGCTGGTGTCTGCTGGACTGTCGACTCCGCGAGCGCACCGTGGCCTCGGAACGTTCTCCGGAGGAGACTGTCCAGGTCTACGAGGCGTCGCTGCGGGGGGATGGCTGGCGGCCGTGGCAGGTCGACCGTTGCCCCGAGCAACCGGCGAAGGGCAGCTACACCTGCTGGCGACGGGATGAGCTGACCCTCGATCTGTGGGTACGCGAGCCCGCCTGCGTGCCGCCGCCGGTCGATGGTGAGCCGGCGCTCGTGCCGTCCCCGGATCCGTCGACCCAGGCGGCGGAGTGCACCGGTTCGTTGGTCTCGGTGAAGGTGCGAAGCGCCATCGACGATGACCGGACGCGACCGCAGCCGAGCACCGACCCGTCGCTCACCGGTGAGGATCCTTTCCCGACCGTGTCTGAGGATCCGCTCGGTGAACAGACCCCCTCACCATCCTGAGGCGGTCTCCATCACGGACGGTAGGGTCTGGGCTGGCAGGCCCGCCTGCCTCCGGCAGACCAGTGGCCGGGGCGCGCGGCACGGGTGTGGGGACGACGGCGGCTTGCTCCGAACGTCCGGTGCCCGCTGATTCGGCTTGAGGAGGACAGGCGTGGACCTTGGAGAAGTCGCGGCGCTGATCGCGGCGATCGCGTTCGCGATGTTGGTGTTGATCCTGGTGCTGCCGATCCTGCGGCTGCGGCACACGGTTGATGCGGCCACCCGGATGATCAACGACGTCAATGACCGCACCGCGCCGCTGCTCGGCGAGGTCAATACCACGGTGAAGAATGTCAACACCGCGTTGGATCAGGTGCAGACCTCGTTGGATGGGGTGAATCTCCAGCTCGCCAAGGTCGATACCATGACCAGCCACGCGCAGAACATCACCGCCAACGTCGCCAACCTCGCCACGATCGTCTCCGCCGCCGCCGCGAGCCCGCTGGTCAAGGTGGCCGCCTTCGGCTATGGCGTGCGTCGGGCCACGGCCGCCCGCCGGCATGCGGAGACCGAACGTGAGGTGCGGGACACCATTAAACAGCAACAGCGAGGCCGTCGGCGCGGTCGCCGCTGAGCAGCGCCGGGGCGCGCAGGAGGGGGAGAGCATGAGGCGGTTGTTCTGGCTGGGCATCGGGCTGGCCGTGGGCGTGCTGGTGGTCCGCAAGGCCACCCGGACGGCCCAGGCCTACACGCCGGCCGGGATCGCCGGCGGGCTGTCCGAATCCGCTGGCGGCCTGGCCGAGTCGGTACGTAGCTTCGTGTCGGACGTCCGGATCGGAATGGCCGAGCGCGAGCAGGAGATTCACGAGGCCTTCGCGCGCGGCGAGGCGTTTGACGACAACGTCGCCGACCTGCGGGGATATCCGCACACCGGTGACCGAGACACTTTCCCGGAGGAGCACCAGCGATGAAGACGGCGGAGATCAGGCGGCGGTACCTCGCGCACTTCGAGGCGAACGGTCACGCCGTGGTGCCGTCCGCTCCGCTGCCCGCCATCAGCGATCCGAACCTGCTGTTCGTCGCCGCTGGCATGATGCAGTTCATCCCCTACTTCCTGGGGCAGCAGACCGCGCCCTACAAGCGGGCCGTCAGCGTGCAGAAGTGCCTCCGTACGCCGGATATCGACGAGGTGGGCAAGACCAGTCGGCACGGCACGTTCTTCCAGATGAACGGCAACTTCTCGTTCGGGGACTACTTCAAGGACGAGGCGATCCGGCTGGCCTGGGACCTGTCCACCAAGCCGGTTGACGCCGGGGGGCTCGGGCTCGACCCGGAGCGAATCTGGCCGACGGTCTACCACAACGATGACGAGGCGTTCCAGATCTGGCGGTCGGTCGGGGTGCCGGCGGATCGGATCGTGCGTCGCGGCAAGGCCGACAACTTCTGGTCGATGGGCATCCCCGGCCCGTGTGGGCCGTGCTCCGAGCTGTTCTACGACCGCGGCCCCGCGTACGGCCCGGAGGGCGGCCCGGCGGTTGACGAGGACCGCTACGTGGAGTTCTGGAACCTCGTCTTCATGCAGTTCGAGCGGGGGCCGGGTGCCGGCAAGGAGGACTATCCGATCCTCGGCGACCTGCCGGCGAAGAACATCGACACCGGGATGGGCCTGGAGCGGATGGCCTCCATCCTTCAGGGCGTGGACAACCTCTACGAGATCGACGAGGTGCGGCCGATCCTGGCCAAGGCCGCCGAGCTGACCGGCAAGCGGTACGGCGCGCACTCCAGTCACGTCGCCAGCGAATCGCACCCGGACGACATCCGGTTGCGGGTCGTCGCCGACCATGTCCGTACCGCACTGATGCTGATCGGGGACGGGGTTACCCCGAGTAATGAGGGGCGGGGCTACGTGCTGCGCCGCATCATGCGTCGGGCGATTCGTTCGATCCGGCTGCTGGGCTGGCAGGAACGGGCGATGCCCGAGCTGCTACCGGTGGCCCGCGACTGCATGGCTGCGTCGTACCCGGAGCTGGCGACGGACTTCGGCCGGATCGCCGACTACGCGTACGCGGAGGAGGATGCGTTCCTGTCCACGCTGCGCGCCGGCACCACGATCCTGGACACCGCCATCGCCGAGACCCGCACCGCGGGCGGGCGGGCGATCTCCGGAGCGAAGGCATTTCAACTGCACGACACGTACGGCTTCCCGATCGACCTGACCCTGGAGATCGCCAACGAGCAGGGTCTACAGGTCGACGCCGAGGGTTTCCGTCGGCTGATGGCCGACCAGCGGGCTCGGGCGAAGGCCGACGCGCAGGCCCGGAAGACGGGGCACGTGGACCTGTCCGCATATCGGACGGTGCTAGACGAGGGTGGCCCGGTCACCTTCACCGGCTACCAGGAGGTCTCCCGCGAGTCAACGGTGCGGGCGGTGCTCGGTGCGGCCAGCCCACACGCCGCGGCGGTCGAGGGCGAGACGGTCGAGCTGGTACTCGACACCACCCCGTTCTACGCCGAGGGTGGTGGTCAGCAGCCGGATCTCGGCGTGATCACCGTCGGTGGGGGCCAGGTGGAGGTCCTCGACGTGCAGCAGCCGGTGCCGGGGTTGATCGTCCACCGGGCCCGGGTGCTGCGGGGAGAGGTGCGCGTCGGTGAGACCGGCTTCGCCGAGATCGACACCGATCGCCGTCGAGCGATCTCCCGGTCGCACACCGCGACCCACCTCGTGCACCAGACCATGCGTAACTTCCTCGGTGAGTCCGCCACCCAGGCCGGTTCGCTGAACGCACCGGGGCGGCTCCGGTTTGACTTCAACACCCCGACCGGGGTGGCACCGAGTGTGCTGCGGGATGTGGAACAGCAGGTCAACGAGGCGCTCCTGGCTGACCTGGAGGTGCGTGCGTTCGTCACCTCGCTGGCCGAGGCGCGGCGGATCGGCGCGATGGCGCTCTTCGGCGAGAAGTACGGCGAGCAGGTGCGGGTCGTCGAGGTCGGCGACTACGCGCGAGAGCTGTGCGGTGGTACCCACGTGGGCCGCTCCGGCCAGCTCGGCCTGGTGAAGATCCTCTCTGAGTCGTCGATCGGGTCCGGGGTTCGCCGGGTCGAGGCGTTGGTCGGGATCGACGCGTTCAACTTCCTTGCCCGCGAACACCTGCTCGTGGCCCGCCTCGCCGAGCTGTACCGGGTCCCGTCCGACCAGGTCGCGGAGCGGGTGGAGCAGACCGTCACCCAGCTGCGCGACGCCGAGAAGGAGCTGGAGAAGCTGCGCGCGCAGCTGGTGCTCGGCGGCGCGGCGGCCCTCGCCGCCCAGGCGAGCGAGGTGCGTGGGGTGGCGTACGTCGGGACTGAGGCGCCCGAGGGCGCGGCCGGCAATGATGTGCGGACCCTCGCGCAGGAGATCCGTAGCCGGATCGATCCGGCGCGCCCGGCGGTGGTCGCGGTGGCGGCCCGGGCAAACGGCAAGGCTTCGCTGGTGGTGGCGGTCAACCCAGCCGCCCGGAGCCAGGGGCTGTCGGCGGCGGATCTGGTCAAGGTAGCCTTCGCCGGTCGGGGTGGGGGCAGTCCCGAGCTGGCCCAGGGGGGCGGTCTGTCGGCGGCGGAGGCGCCGGGGCTGCTCCGCACGGTCGAGAATGCCATCGCCGGGGCGTAAGGTGCCGGGGGATGCCCGGTGCCGGAGGCGCAGCCCGCTCGTTCTCCCAGGGAGGTGACCATTCGTGGCGCAGTGGTCCCGGGGCGTACGCCTCGGGGTGGATGTCGGACAGGTCCGGGTCGGCGTGGCTCGGTCCGATCCACACGGCGTCCTAGCTACCCCGCTGGTCACCCTCGCTCGGGACCGCACCGCCGCCCCGGAGGCGGTCCCCAGCGACATGGCCGAGCTGGCCGCGTTGGTGACCGAACACGAGGCGGTCGAGGTGGTGGTTGGCCTTCCGGTGAATCTCGCCGGTCGGCAGGGCCCGGCCGCCGTACACGTGCAGGCGTATGTCAGCCGTCTGGTCGAAGTGATTTCGCCTGTGCCGGTGACGCTCACCGACGAGCGGATGTCGACGGTGGTGGCTAGTCGTAGGCTTGCGGAGCGTGGCGTTCGGGGGCGGCGGCAGCGGGCGGTGGTGGACCAGGCGGCCGCGGTGGAAATCCTGCAGAGCTGGCTCGATGCGCAGCGGAGGCGGATGCAATGATCGAGGATCTGGACCCCGGGTTCGATTCGGATCGGGGGGAGAAGGGCCGGCATCGACGCGGCTACGTGCGTAAGCGTAAGCGTCAGCGCGAGCGAGGCTCGGGCGGCGGGCGCGGCAAGACCGTGCTGGCCCTGCTGCTGACCCTGACGCTGCTCGGCGGCCTAGGTGGTGGCGCCTACTACGGCTTCGAACGGATCCAGAACCTGCTCGGCACGCCAGACTACGACGGGGCCGGGACCGAGGCGGTGACGGTCGAGATCCCGGAGGGCGCTCCGATCGCCGCCATCGCGGTCACCCTCTACGAGGCCGGGGTGGTCAAGAGTACCAAGGCTTTCGTCAATGCGGCGGAGGAAAACAGTCAGAGCAAGAATATTCAGCCCGGCCAGTACGAGTTGCGTAGGCAGATGAGTGGCGAGTACGCCGTGGCCGCGATGCTGGACCCGGAGAACCGGGTCGTGAACGGGATCACCGTGCCCGAGGGGCGGACCGCGAAGAGCATCTACAAGCTGCTCGCCGAGGAGACCGAGATCCCCGCGGAGGAGTTCGAGGCGGCGGCGAAGGATCCGCTCGCGCTCGGGGTCCCGGAGTGGTGGTTCAAGCGGACGGATGACCGGACGGTCGAGCCGTCGATCGAGGGTTTCCTCTTCCCCGACACCTACGAGCTTCCCCCGGACCCCACGGCTGAGTCGATTCTCGCGCTGATGGTGGAGCGATTCCTCACCGTCGCCGAGGAGCTGGAGTTCGTCGACCGGGTGCAGAACGAACGCCAGATCGCGCCCTACGAGGCGCTGATCGTCGCGTCGCTCGCCCAAGCCGAGGCGGGCACGCCGGGGGATCTCGGCAAGGTCGCCCGGGTCGCCTACAACCGGGTCTACGGCGACTTCCAATGCAACTGCCTGGAGATGGATGTCACGGTCAACTACTACCTGGAGTTGACCGGCCAGGAGACCAAGGCCTCGGCCGATATGACCCAGGACGAGTTGCTTGACACAAAGAGCCCGTACAGCCGCAAGCTCAAGGGCCTGATCCCCACACCGATCAACAACCCGGGCCAGTTGGCGATGGAAGGCGCCATGGACCCGCCGCCGGGAGACTGGCTCTTCTTCGTCGCGATCAACAAGGAGGGGGAGTCCGCCTTCGCGGAAACCTACGAGGAGCAGCTGCGCAACGAGGAAAAGGCGAGGGAGGCGGGTGTCATCTGAGCGCGTCCGGGCGGCGGTGGTCGGTGCCCCGATCGCGCACTCCCTCTCCCCGGTGATCCACAACGCCGGCTACGCCGCGGTCGGCCTGCACGACTGGTCGTACACCCGCCTCGAGTGCGCCCAGGCGCAGCTGCCGGCTCTGGTCGCCGGCCTCGGCCCGGAGTGGGCGGGGCTCTCGGTCACCATGCCGGGCAAGGAGACGGCGCTCGCGGTGGCCGCGACGGCGTCGCCGGTCGCCGCCGCTGTCGGCGCGGCCAACACGCTGGTCCGCCGGCCGGATGGCTCCTGGCACGCGGACAACACCGATGTCGCCGGCATGGTGGAGGTGCTGACCGCCGCCGGGGTCGGCCCGGAGTCGACGCTGACGGTGCTCGGCGCCGGTGGTACGGCCCGGGCGGCGGTGGCCGCGGCGGCGGCGCTGCAGGCCCGGGCGGTGACCGTGGTGGCCCGGCGGGAGGCCGCGATCGCCGACCTGCGTCCGGTGGCCGCGGCGGTGGGCGTGTCGCTGACCGGAGTTCCCTGGGCCGACGCTGTCGTGGCCTGCTCCGCCGATGTGGTGATCTCGACCGTGCCGGCCGGGGCCGCCGATCCGCTCGCCGCGGCGGTGGCCTGGCGGCCCACGACTGTGCTCTTCGACGCCCTCTACGACCCCTGGCCGACCTCGCTCGCGTCCGCCGCACAGACCGCCGGCTGCCGCGTCTGCTCTGGTCTCGATCTGCTGCTGGCCCAGGCGGTCGGCCAGTTCGAGCAGTTCACCGGGGTGCCGGCGCCCCGTGCGGCGATGGCTGCCGCGCTCACCGCGGCTCGGGCGGGCTGATCCCCACAGCGGCGACTCGTCGCGTGCCAATGGGGGCGAACCGGCGGTGGCGTACGCCGAGCGGGGGAGGCCGGGGCGCTGTCGGAGCGCCGGGGCGGGGCCAGTGGGCAAGTGCCAACCAATCGGTGGATATCGCTGAGGGGGTCGGGCAAGGCACGCTACGCGGGTTCTCACCCTGTGGAGGCTTAGCGTGGCTGGGTTCTTGCTTCGTCGGCGGATTTCGGGTCGCCCTGTTCGGATGTCCGTGATCTGCTGGGTAACCGTCGCCGCCGCGTTGCTCGTACCATCTGCGGCCTCCGCCACCGTCCCGCCGGTGCCCGAGACCCAGATCCTGGTGTCGAGCGATCCGGTGGACGAGACGCCGCACGCCCGCGACGGCGAGGCCCGGGCCTTCGCGGAGATCGGCTCGATGGTGTACGTGGGGGGCACCTTCACCCAGATCCGGCAGGACCCGACCGCGGCATGGGTCAGCCAGCGCTACCTGTTCGGCTACGACAAGGCCACCGGGGCGATCTCGACGACCTTCCTGCCGGTGCTCGACGGTGCGGTGAACTCGCTTGTCGCCGGCCCGAACGACACGTTGATCGTCGGCGGGGCCTTCCGGAACGCCAACGGGGTGTCCCGGAAGAATCTGGTGGCGCTCGACCCGATTACCGGCGCCACCGTCGACAGCTGGGTGGGTCGCTCCGACGGCGGCAACGTGCGGGACATGGCGCTGCACGGCGACTGGCTCTACCTGGCGGGTGCCTTCAACTGGGTGAACGGCACCCCGCACGCCGGGCTCGCCCGACTGCACGCCGGCACGGGGGCGATCGACCCCACCTTTGCCGTCAACGCCACGGTGGGGCGAGGCGGCACCAGTTCATACGTCTGGACCATCGACGTCTCCCCGGATGGGCAGACGTTGGTAGCGGGCGGCAACTTCACCGATGTCAACACTCTGTCGCGGAACCAGATGGCGCTCGTCGACCTCTCCGGCACACCGAGCGTCCTCGACTGGAGCACGGAGAAGTTCGTGGCGCCGTGCGAAGGACGGCCGGCCTTCTCCTACGTGCAGGATGTCCGGTTCGGCGGTGACGGCAGCTGGTTCGTCGTTGGCACCAACGGCGGTTCGGGCTGGCCGGCGGGGTACTGTGACGCGCTCGTGCGCTTCGAGACCGCAGCCCGCGGCGACGGTCAGCTCGGCACCTGGGTGAACTACACCGGTCGGGACACCATCACCTCGGTCGAGGTGGTCGACAATGTCATCTATCTCGGTGGGCACTTCCGTTGGCTGAACAATCCGACCGCACATTGGGGCGGCGCTGGCGACGGTGCCATTGACCGGCTTGGTATCGCCGCGGTCACCCCGGCCACCGGGATGCCGGTGAACTGGAATCCGCGTCGCAGCGGTGGCTCGTCGCTGCCCGCCGGCACCAGTCCGTGGGGCTCCACCGTGCCGGTGCTCTGGCGCGGCAACGACGGGCTCTATTTCGGGCACAACTCCGACGGCATGGGGGGCGAGTACCACGGCCGGCTTGGGATGTTCCCCCGCTCCAGTGGTCGGACGATCACCCCGAAGAACCCGTCGACCGCGACCAGCGGCAATCTCTACCTGGGCATCGGGGAGGGCGAGTTGGCCCGGGTTCCGTTCGACGGCACCGGCATCGGCGCACCGACCATGGTCAGCCAGCCGAACTACACCGGCGCTGGGGCGACCTGGGGAATGAGTGACCGGATCTACTGGGCACACACCGTCGCCGGGACCCCGACGGGCAGCCGGATCGACATCTCGATGTTCCCCGGGGGCGTGATCGGTGTCCCGTGGGAGTCGTCCGGCTACAACGACTGGTTCGACGCGTCGGAGCTGACCGGTGCCTTCTTCCTTGACGGGCGCCTGCACTACACCCGGGCCGACTCCGACGCCCTCCACTACCGGTACTTCGAGACGGACGGGAACTACCTCGGTGCCACCGAGTTCACCCTGCCCACCACCGGGGTCGACTGGTCGACGGTGCGGGGCACGGCCTGGGTGGACGGCAGGATCGTGTACGGAAGCACCGACGGGAACCTGCGTAGCGTCCCCTTCCGGCCGGCGGCCGACCCGGTGGTGGACGGCGCGGAAAGCGTCCTGCTCGTGACCGCGAGCCCGGAGCTGACCTGGTCTACTTCGCGACTGTTCTTCGCTGTGCAGTAAGGCAACTGACTATCGTCGATTATGGTGGATGACTCACGTTGGCTGGCGGTGAGTTGTGCCGTCGTCCCCTGACGGGGGGGGAGATCGTTGCGGAGCATCCGCCGTGGTGTTGGGGTAAGAGCCGGGTTCGCGCTGAAGCGTGGCTGGTACCGGTTGCGCTATCCGAGGCTGAGTCTCGGCCGGGATGTGGAGATCCGGGGGCGGGTCCGGCTACGCCGTGGTGCACGGGTGCGTATCGGTGACCGGACTCGGATCAACAAGCTGGTGCGGTTCGCCGGTCCAGGGGAGGTCCACATCGGAGCCGACTGTCTGTTGAGTGCGACCTGGGTGGGTGCCTGGACCTCGGTCACGGTCGGTGACCGTTGCCTCTTGTCGAACTGTGAGGTGCGGGACAACGACTTCCACAATCTGCGGCCCGAGGTGCGACACGACCCGCCCAGCCCACGTACCCGAGCCCCGATCGTCCTTGAGGACAACGTCTGGATCGGCGCACACGCACTCGTGCTGAAGGGTGTGCGGATCGGCCGAGACAGTGTCGTGGGCGCCGCCACGGTGGTCCGGACGGATGTCCCGCCCCGGGTGGTGGTTATTGGAAACCCGCAACAGACGGTGAAGAATTTCAATGACTAGCGCCGCTGGTGGTGGCTGGACCGCCAACGCCGCCTCCAGTGGGGCGACCGTGGGGCGAACGCTCACCCTGACCGACCTGCTCCGCGTGCCGCTGCACCGGATCCCGGTGCTGGCCGGCGCCGCCGTGCTCGGGCTGCTCGCCGCGCTCGGCTATGTGCTGCTGGTGCCGAGCGCGGTGACCGCCGACGCCGTGGTGGCGGTCCGACCGGTGGTCACCGATGCCTTCACGCCGAGCGGCGCGTCCGCCGACCGCGCGGTGAACATGAACGTGGAGCGTGGCATCGCCACCGGGACCGAAGTGGTGCGGCGGCTGGTGGACGGCACCGGCCGGGACCAGCGTGACGTGCAGGACGCGCTTGAGCTCGAGGTGCCGACCGGTGGCCAGATCCTGCGTTTCCGATTCACCGCGAGCTCACCCCAGGAGGCGGTCGCCGGCGTCAACCTCGCCGCAGCGGCCTATCTGGACGTGCGTCGCACCATGTATGAGCAGCAGCGGGCGGACATCCTGCGCTCGTACGACGAGAGCATCAGCAAGGTTCAGGCGCAGCAGGAGGCGTTGCAACGTCGGATTGCCAGTGCGCGGGAGGGCGAGGCGGAGGCGGCGGTGGCCGAGCTGTCCGGTGTGAACAGCCAACTGGTCCAGCTCGGCTCAGCCCGTACCGAGATCGCGGCGGTCGATGTCAACCCCGGCTGGGTCACCCGCGAGGCGGAGACGAATCTGGTCCCCTCGGGGGGCAATCGACTGCTCCACCTACTCGCGGGACTCCTGGGCGGTGTGCTGCTCGGCGTCGTGCTGGCCTACGGGTGGGAGTCGGTGGACCGGCGCATCCGGTCGGTTGACGACGGCCGGGACGCTACCGGCCTGCCACTGCTCGGTACCGCCCGCGGCCCGAACGCGCGCGGCTCACGGCAGGCCGTGGATGCCGACATCCGGTACGTGGCGATGGCCATCGCTGGGCGGACTCGGGAACCGGCCCGGATCGTGTTGTTGACCACCCGGGGGGATCAGACCGTGCTGAGCGCCGGGCTGGCGGTGGCGCTCGCGGCGACCGGCCGGGAGGTGTACCTCGCCGATGACATCGGTCGCCTCGGACGGTTGCGCAGCGAGGTGCTGGCTGGCGTGGCGCGCCTGCCGGCGGCAACAGCGAACTCCGCCCGGCCGGTGGTGCCGCAGCCGCGCCAGGGCCGAAGGACGGCCCCCGTTGACGAGGTCACCGAGCAGATCACCGTCCGGCGACCCTCCCCCCGCCCGACCGCTCTTCCCCGCCAGACCACCGTCCAGCGCGCGACCGCGGCCGGCCACGTTACTGCCGCCAACGGCCCGGCGCCCAACGACCCGGACGGCACGATCTTGCTGCCCCGGATCGCATCCACCGCGCCGAACAGCGGAAAGAGCGCAGTCGGAGCGCCCGGCGACACGGTGGTGGTCGGCGCCGGCGCCATTCGGTTCGGCACCTGGCGGCAGCGGGCGGCCAGCCGGGTGGTGCTGTTCAACGCCCCGCCGGCGGAGGCCGATGAGCGGGGCGTCGCGGCGGCCCGACAGGGCGCCGCGGTGGTGGTGGTCGAGCAGGACCAGACCCGGCAGAGCGACCTACGTCGGCTGGCGGAGCGGCTGCGAGCGGCCGGCGTGGCTCCCCTCGGCTTCGTCCTCACCCACCGCGGTCGGGGCTGACCGTGCCCGTGGGTGGGACCCCGGCAACGAGCGAATCGGCCGGGGACGGGGCCACCGAAGTCCTTCCGTCGCCACCCCCACCCCGGCTACCGATCTGGCCGCTGGCGTTGATGTTCGGCCTGGTGCCGATCTGGTGGCTGGCCGGCGCGTTCTACCTGGGCTGGCCGCTGCTGGGCGCGGTGCTGCTGGCCCTGCTGCTGGTTCGGGGTCGGGTTCCACTGCCGCCGGGCGCTGGGATCTGGCTGCTCTTCCTCGCCGTCGTCCTGGTCAGCGCCACCCGGCTGGGGTCGCCCAGCTCGGTGTTGACCTTTGGGCTGCGGCTGGGCTTCTACGTCACCGCGCTGGTGGTCGGCGTCTACGTCTACGTGGTGGCCCGGGAACGGGCCGGAGGCAGCGGGGTGCTCCTGCCCCTCTGCGCGTTCTGGCTCGGGTTGGTGGCATTGGGCTGGCTGAGCGTGCTCGCACCCCGGCTCGGCATGACCACCCCGGTGGAGGTCCTGCTGCCCGGCGCGATCGCCGCGGAACCATTCGTCCACGACATGGTCCACCTCTCTACCGCCGAGTACAGCGCCCAGTCGCTGAACCCGATCTACCGTCCCGCGGCGCCGTACGCGTACACCAACAACTACGGCAGCGCGTACGCGATGTTGTTGCCCGGTGTGGTCGCGGTGATCATGCTGCGGCGGCGCGGGGTGCTGCGCTGGCTGCTGCTCGGGTCGCTACCGCTGTCCCTGGCACCGGCCTTCCTCACGTTGAACCGAGCGATGTTCCTCAGCCTCGGCGTCGGCCTGCTGGTGCTCGGGGTTCGGGCCGGTCGGCACGGCAACACCCGGGTCGCCACCTCGATTGTCGGCGTGCTGCTGGTGGGCCTCCTCGCTACCGTTTTCATCCCGGTTACCCAGCTGATCGGGGACCGGGTCGGGAACAGCGGCACCAACACCGACCGGCTCGCCCTCTACGGTGCGGTACTCGGGCGGGTCGGTGACTCGCCGTGGCTCGGCTATGGCGCTCCGGTGAATGTCGACACGGTCTCGGCCCAGGCCCCGATCGGCACCCAGGGACAGTTGTGGATGGTGCTGTTCAGCCACGGGATCCCGGCTCTGCTGTGCTTTCTGGCCTGGTTCGTCGTGGCTGCCCGTTGCTGTGCCCGGGCGGCCTCGCCGGCGGGGCAGTGGCTGGCGATCGTCCCGGTGGTGTGCCTGGTGCAGATCCCCTTCTACGGCATGGCCAACCAGAACCTCGCCGTCGCCTTCTACGTGATCGCCTTCGCCATGGCCCGCATCGAGGGTGAACCGGCACCACGGCCCCGACCCCCGCTGGACCCCGGCCCGGCTGGACCGGCACGAGGGGCGCCCCCGCGGCTGCCGACGACTCTTGACCGGACGGCCGCATGACCGCCGGCACAGCTCCGGCGGCGTCGTCCGGCCGCGCCGCCGGGTGGTCGGACGAGGCGGAGCGCCGGAACAGTGCGCGCAGCGGGGTCGCTGGGCTGCTCGGCGCGGCCACCAGCGGGCTCTTCGGCTTTCTCCTTGCGGTGGTGATCACCCGTGGCTACGGCCCCACCGGCTCCGGCGTCTTCTTCACCGCGATCGGGGTGATCACAGTGGCCACCGCGGTGTGCACGCTGGGTGCCGAGACCGGTCTGCTGTGGGCGCTGCCCCGCCGTACCGCGGCCGGGGGGCGGGGGGACGCCGCCCGGGTGCTGCCGGTGGCCCTGCTCCCACCGTTCGTGGTTGCCGCCGTGGTCGCGTTGGCGGGGGTGCTCGCCGCCGACTCCCTGGCGCCCGGGGTGTTCGGGCCGGCCGCCGGGTCGCAGCTGCTGGCGGTGAGCTTCGCCGCCGTTCCGGTGGTCGTCCTCCTGACGCTGCTGCTCGCCGCGCTGCGGTGCGTCCGGCCGATTCGGGCGTACGTGTCGGTGCAGTTCTTTCTCCTTCCGGTGGCCCGGCCGGTCCTGGTCGGCGTCGCGGTCCTGGTCGGCGGTGGCCTGGTGGCCGGAGTGTCCGCCTGGCTCGCTCCGGCCGCACTGGCCCTGCTGGTCTGCCTGGCCCTGGTCGGGGGGCCGTTGCGCATCGGGCGGGGCGCTCGGCTCCGCCCCGGACCGCGGGACTGGTCAACCTTCTGGCGGTTCGCGCTGCCCCGGGCCGTCTCGGCCGCCATCGACGCCGGCAACCTGTGGATCGGGGTGCTGTTGACCTCGGCACTCGCCGGGGCGGAGGAGGCCGGTGTGTTCGGTGCCGTCGGCCGGTACGTCCTCGCCGGCCAGCTCGCCATGCAGGGGCTGCGGGTGACGGTGGCACCCCGGCTGTCCCGGCTGCTCGGCGCGGGCCAGACGGTCCTCGCGGCGGCCGTGCATCGGCAGTTGACCACCTGGGGGCTGGTGCTCTCCTGGCCGGTGTATCTGCTGCTCGCTGTCTTCGGGGTGGCCTTCCTGGACCTGTTCGGGTCCGGCTTCACCGCCGGAACCACCGCGCTGACCGTCCTCGCACTGGCCATGCTGGTGCGCACGGGTGCGGGCAACGTGCAGAGCCTGCTGCTGATGGGGGGCCGCAGTGGCCTACACCTGGCCGCCACCCTGGGTGGGCTGCTGGTGACGGTCTCGCTCGGCCTGGTGTTGATCCCTGCGCACGGTGCCACCGGGGCGGCGGTGGCCTGGGCGGCGGGCATCCTCACCGAGACCCTCACCGCCGTGACGTACGCCTGGCTCGTGGTGCGGCACCCGCTGGTGGACCCGGCGATGCTGCGCGCGGCGGCGATCACCATCGCCGTGGTGGGCTCCGCCGCCGGGGTGGGGGTGCTGGCCGGCGGGCGGGGCACTCCCGGCCTGCTGGTGGCGGTGGCGGTGCTGGCCGTCGGCGGCGTCGGGGCGTTGTCCCGAATCCGGCCCGACCTCGGGGCGAGCCTGCGGCAACTCCGTGGCGGAGCGATGGCCGTCTCGGCCACCCCCGGCCTACCCGAGCAGAAGGAGAGGTGAGGTCCGTCGTGTCGGCGATGCGGGACCGGGTGAAGCGGTTCGTGCCGGACCAGGTGACCGAGCGGGTGCGGGAGTCCCTCGTTGGCTACGGGGTGCAGACCAGCGACCGGCGGCCACTGCCAGATTTCCTGGTCATCGGCACCAAGCGGGGCGGCACCACGTCACTGTGGAACTATCTGATTCAGCATCCGCTGGTGCCGCGGCTCTTCCCGGCCTGGAACACGAAGTCCACGCACTACTTCGAGGAGCACTGGCGGCGTGGCGAGGCGTGGTACCGCTCGCACTTCCCGACTCGACGCCAGCGGGCGGCGCTACAGCGGCGGCACGGCGGCCCGGTCCGGGCCGGTGAAGCCGCCCCGTTGTACATGTTCCACCCGCTCGCCGCGGAGCGGGTCGCCGCGCTGATGCCGTCGGTCAAGCTGGTCGTGCTGCTGCGCGATCCGGTGCAGCGGGCCTACTCACACTGGAAGGAGCGGCGCACCCACGGCATCGAGCCGCTGGACTTCGCCGCCGCCCTCGCCGCCGAGCCGGGGCGCACCCGGGGGGAGTGGGAGCGGCTGGCTGCCGAGCCGGAGTACGTCAGCGAGGCCTACGACTGGTACACCTACCGGGCCCGGGGCCGCTACCTTGAGCACCTTCAGCCGTGGCTGGACCGGTTCGACCGTACGCAGTTCCTCTTCCTGCGCAGCGAGGACCTCTATCGAGACGCCCGGTCAACGTATCGCCGTACCCTGTCCTTCCTCGGGCTGCCGGCGTACGACCTGGCGAACTTCCGGGTCTACAACGACCGCCGCTCCGCGCCGCTGGACCCGGCACTTCAGGCGGAGCTGACGGCCTACTACCGCCCCTACAACGAGGCGCTGCGGCAGCGGCTCGGAACGGACCTCGACTGGTCGGACGGCGCCTGATGATCGAGCCGGCCACTGCCTCCGCCGACCCGCGGACCCGGACCGACGGGTTGGGTTGGGTCACCCGGGCGGTCTTCGGCGCCGAGCCGGTCGGGCTCACCGTGGACGGTGCGTCGCCGGCTGGGCGCCGGGCGGTGGCGCGGTACGCGATTGTGCCCTCTGTCCGGCGGGCCCAGTTTCTGTTGCCGTTGGGCTCCCCGCGGGCAACGGCGGCGTCGCTGCTGGCGTACAACGCGCTGCGACCACCCCGGGTGCGGGCGGTGCGAGCGGTTCTCGGTGGGCTTGCCCGGCTCGGTGGGGTGGAGCTGGTCCGGTTCCCGGTCTTGACCGTGTCGCTGCCCGATGCGGTCGCCGCGGAGGAGGCGTTGCTGGTCCACCGACTCGCCGCACTGCTGGGCGGGGGAGCCGCGTACGCGGCGTGTGGGGTGCGACCGCCGGATCCGAACCATAAGCCGACCCTGCAGCTGTTCGCCCCGAATGGCCAACCGCTCGGTTTCGCGAAGATCGGCTGGAATGACGCCACCCGGGCCCTGGTGGCCGCCGAGGCGGCGGCCCTGCGGGAACTCCCCGCGCTGGCCCGGGTGCCGGACCACCCGGTGCCGCCGCGGCTGCTGGCCGAGCTCCGGTGGGCCGGGCGCTCCGTCGCGTTGGTGCAGCCGCTGCCACCGGCGGTCCGTGGGTTATCCACCACTGCCGAGCCCGAGGTCGCCGCGGTGCTCGCGGTCGCTCGCCGGGGCCGCCCGCCCGCCCCGCCCCGGCCACTGGCCGGCTCGAGCTTCCTAGCCCGGCTCACCCGGAGCACGCACCGGGCCGCCGCCAGGATGTCGGCCGACACCCGGGCGGTCGTGGCGGCGGACCGGCTGGCTTCGCGGCACGGGGAGACCCCGGTCGAGTTCGGGCACTGGCATGGCGACTGGGTCCCGTGGAACCTCGGTCGGCATGCCGGCCGGCTGGTGGCCTGGGACTGGGAGCACAGTGCCCCGGATGTCCCGGTCGGCTTCGACCTGGCGCACGACGCGTTCCAGCGGGCCCTGGTGCTGCGGGGTTCCTCCGTCGCCGTCGCGGCCGACGCTGTTGATCTCCAACTCCGACGGTACGGCGACGCGCTCGGCCTGAACCGGGCTGGGCAGCGCCTGGTGGCTGACGCGTACCTGCTGGAGCTGTGGCTGCGGACCTGGCGCCTGGCCAACGCCGGGGCGGGCTGGAACCCCGCGCTGCACCCCGCTCTGCTGGAGCTCTTCGCGCAGCGGAACCAATGGTGACAGTCCGGTTACCCGATGTCCCCACGGCGCGATACGTGGTCTGCTTTCGCAAGCCATCGATCGGAGCCGAAGCGGACCGAAGGAAGTGGACGGTGAGGCGCGCATGGAGAGGTACCCCAGGGGTCGCGGCGACTCCCCGGTCCTGCTGCTCGTCGGGTCGAGCGGTGGGCACCTGGCCCAGCTGCTGGCGCTGCGTTCCTGGTATGAGCGCTGGCGTCGCTGCTGGGTAACCTTCGACACCCCGGACGCACTTTCCCGGCTCTCGGGGGAGGAGGTCGTCTCGGCTCATCACCCGACCACCCGCAACGTGCCCAACCTGGTGCGCAACGCGGTGCTGGCGGTACGGCTGCTGCGGCGGCATCGGGTCGCCGCGGTAGTGACGACCGGAGCCGGGGTTGCGGTGCCGTTCGTGGTCTTCGCCTGGCTGCGGCGAATTCCCACCGTCTATGTGGAGGTGTATGACCGGATCGACACCCCGACCCTGACCGCGCGCCTGTGTCGCCCGTTCCTCTCCGCGATGCTCGTGCAGTGGGAGGAGCAACGCCGGCACTACCCGGAGGCGACTGTGGTGGGGCCGCTGCTGTGAGCGTGGAGGGTGTGGCGGAGCGACGACGCGCGATGCCAGGTTTCGTCAGCCCGGGTAGAGGGGGGACGCGGTGAGTACGAAGCGAGTCGCGACGCCGGTGGGGTCCGAGCCCAGCCGCGTTCCCCGGCAACGGGACCGGTCTGGTGTCGGTCGGGTGCAGCAGGTACTGGTCGTCGTCGGTACCGACAAGCACCCGTTTGACCGGCTGGTCGACTGGCTTCAGAGCTGGCAACCCACCGTCCCCGACCGCGTGGTCTTGACCGTCCAGCATGGTCACACCGGAGCGGCCGAAGTTCCCGGCGCGGTGGCCTTTCTGGGGCACGACGAGCTCCAGGCGGCGATCTCCGCAGCCGACCTCGTGATCTGTCACGGCGGCCCGGCCACGATTCTGGAGGTCCGTCAGCTTGGCCGGGTGCCGATTGTGGTCCCCCGGGATCCGGCCCACGGCGAACACGTTGATGACCACCAGCTGCGCTTCGCGCGTCGGCTCGGGGCGGCGGGCCTGGTGGTGGTGTGTGAGACCCGAGCGGCGTTCGTGGCGGAGCTCACTGCTGGTCTGGCCGAGCCGTCCCGGTTCGTCGTCCGGGCGGACCCCGATTCGGCCCGGGTGCGGGAGGCCGCCGTGGCCCGGGTTGGTGAGATCGTGGAGAAGTTGGTGGCCGCGGCGAACGGCCGACGGTCCTGGTGGTGGCCGTGGTCACGGTCGCCTCGGAGCGGAGCGCGAGGATGACCGCGCTGCCGGAGGTGAGCGCACAGCCAAGGGTGAGTGCGGTGGTGCCCACCCGGGACCGTCCGGAGCTGTTGCGGGCCGCGGTCCGCGCCCTCCTCGACCAGGACTACCCAGGTGAGCTCGAGGTGGTCGTCGTGTACGACCGTTCGGGGCCGGATCCGACCCTGACTGAGCTGTCCCGACCGGGTCGGCCGGTCCGGGTCACCGAGAACGGCCGGACACCCGGCCTCGCGGGCGCCCGCAACACCGGCACCCTGGCCGCCACCGGCGAGTTGATCGCCTTCTGTGACGACGACGACGAGTGGCTGCCCGGCAAGCTGTGGGCGCAGGTTGCGGCGCTCACCACCACTCCGGGCGCCGAGTTCGTCTCGGGTGGCATCCGGGTGAGCTACGACGGACAAACCGTCGACCGGTCGCTGTCTCGGGACCGGATCACCCTCGCTGACCTGTTGCGGGATCGGATGACCGAGCTGCACCCGTCAACCTTCCTGTTCCGCGCCGCCGTGCTCCGGGACGGCTTCGGACTGGTCAACGAGGAGATTCCGGGCAGCTACGCCGAGGACTACGAGTTCCTGCTGCGGGCGGCCCGCCGGGCACCGTTGGTCAACCTGCGCACCCCGCTGGTGCTGGTGCGTTGGCACCACCGGTCGTATTTCATGCAGCGCTGGGACACCATCTCGGCGGCGCTGCAGTGGCTGCTGGAACGCTACCCGGAGTTCGGCAGCCAGCCGGCCGGTGCGGCCCGGGTGGCGGGGCAGATCGCCTTTGCGCGCGCCGCCTCCGGTGACCGCCAGGGCGCGCTGCGCTGGGCCCGCCGTACCCTCCGGGGCAATCCGCGGGAGCCACGGGCGTACCTGGCGCTCGCGGTGGCCGGGCGGGTGGTCCGGGCGGACGCGGTGCTGCGCGCCCTGCACAAGCGCGGCCGGGGCATCTAATCCCGTAGACGCAGTAGGTTAGGAGCTCGTTCGATGGCATTTCACTCGTTGAGATTCCGGCTGGTGGACTCACCTTCCTCGGTTGGTGCCAAACGGAGGGCGCGACGGGCGGCCTGGCTCTCCGAGACGTTTCCCGACCTGGCCGAGATGAATGTCCTTGATCTTGGTGGACGGGTGGAGAGCTGGGCAACGGTGCCGGTCCGACCAGCGCACGTGCACGTGGTGAATCTGGAGCCGTTGCCGACGGAGCTGCCAGGCTGGGCTGAAGCCGATCATGCCGATGCATGCGAACTGCCGAAGCGTATTCTTGGCCGTCGGTACGACCTTGTTTTCAGCAACAGTGTCCTGGAGCATGTCGGCGGGTACGAACGGCGTCGTCGGATGGCGGAGGCGATTCGTGAGCTGGCCCCTGAGTACTGGGTACAGACCCCGTACCGGTACTTTCCGATAGAGCCACACTGGGTGGCTCCCGCCATGCAGTTCCTGCCGGTGTCAGCACGGGTGGTGGTGGCGCGGAAGTGGCCCCTGGCCTACACGCCGGGCAAGTCGTACGAGGCGGCCATGCGGCAGGTCCTGACGACCGAATTGATCGGTCGGGCAGAGTTGCGCTACCTCTTTCCGGACGCTCGCATCCGTAGCGAGCGTCTGCTCGGCCTCACCAAATCGTTGATTGCGATTCGAAAATCTCCGTCGGCGTGACCGGCGCGCGGTTCATCGTGGCCGAGTCATCGGGCCACGGTGTTACGCTCGCATCGCGGGAGCGGTTAAGGAATGCGCGACCCTGTTTTGGGATGGCTCTATTGGATTGGGATGATCTAACCTACCCGGAGGTTGGTGCCTCAGCGGGCGTCCTGCCGTCCGGGTATCGGCACGTCCACCGCAGCGCTTTTCTTGGTGCGGATGTTCGGGTCTTTGACCAGGCTGTCCGCGCATTGCTTCGGTGGCGCATGCACCGTCGGGCTGGGGTTGGCGTTGATCGCCCAGATCTGCGGCCCCAGCCGGGTGCGGACTTTCGGCTGAGAATCGGGTGGCGAGGGCTGTTGGTGCAGGCTCCCTGCCGCATTATCTATACGATTGACGAGGATGATCGCGCGGGCTTTGCCTACGGTACGTTACCGGGGCATCCCGAATGTGGCGAGGAGGCATTTCTGGTTCGTCGGGACGGGGGCGGGCGGTCTTACTTCGAGGTGCGGGCCTTTTCGCGGCCGGCTTCGCTGGCTGCTCGAATAGCTGGGCCGCTGGGTCGGCTCGCGCAGGATGTAATAACGTCGAGATATCTTGGCGCGATGCGGTCCCTGTCCCGGGTTTGACTGACCGGCTCCCACCACTTGGGCGACCGCTCCCGACCTGAGCAACCACTCCCGACCTGCCTGGGCGGCCTACGGCGGCGGCTGATCCCCGTCACTGCGGCGTTCTCGCCGATCGGCGGAGGCCGCCCGCAGTCTTTCGTACCACTGGGGGGTCATCGCCGGGTCGAAGATCCGGGCGACCAGGACGTCGGTTGACGAGTGCGCCAGGATCGACAACACGACGGTCAGCGCCACCAGGTGGAACACCTGGTCTCCCGCGGCGATACCGGCCTGGAGCACCAGCAGACCGTAGACCACCGAGGCGAAACCCTTCGGGCCGAACCACATGGCGGCGAATTGCTCGGTGCGGCTTAGGTTCGAACCGAGGAACGACACGGCGAGCGCGAGTGGGCGGGCCACCACGATGGCCAACACCGCGAAGAGCCAGCCGGTCCAGTTGATCTCACTGAGGAACTGCACCGAGATCAGGGCCCCGAACACCAGCAGGGCGGCGAGCTTGAACACTTCGGCGATCAGCTCGCCGAAGTGTTCGAAGCTCTCCCGCTGTTGCTCGCCGAAGGTGGCCACGGTGATGCCGGCGGCGAACGCGGCGAGGAACAGGTTGGCGTGGGTGATCAGCCCCAGCGCGAGGACCAGCAGGCCGATCGCCACGCCGTTGAGGGGCTCGTACTGGGTGGAGGCGGAGAAGTACCGCCCCTTCTCCAGCCGTAGGGCCAGCCATGGCACCGCCACCCCGATCACCAGGCCCAGGAGCAGCTCGATGCCCAACTCGTCGAGGTGCAGGTCGTCGGAGCCCTCGACGACCGCCAGGAAGAGGATGACGAACGGCAGTGCGAGTCCGTCGTTGATGCCGGACTCGACGTTGAGCAGGTGTCGCAGTCGGCGCGGAACACCCACGTTGCCGACCAGGGCGGCGGCGAAGACCGGGTCGGTGGGGGCGAGGACCGCCCCGATCAGCAGCGCCTCCGGCCAGTCGAGCCCGGCCACGTAGTGCGCCAACACGGCGGTGATCCCCAGGGTCAGCGGTAGCCCCCAGCCGAGCGCCCGCCCGGGCAGCCGCCACGCCGAGCGCAGGTCGGCGAAGCCGACTCGCATGCCGTCGGTGAAGAGCACGGTGAAGAGTGCCAGCTCGGCGAGGGTGGCGACGATCTCGCTGTCGGCGGTGATCTCCAGGACACCGGTGGTGTCCGGACCGAGGAGGAAGCCGGCCAGGAGGAAGAGCACGGCGGTGGAGAGGATGCTGCGGTGCGCGAGGCTGGACAGCAGGACGGCCAGCAGCAGCACGGCTGCGAACGCGAGGAGCAGCACCGGGGCCTCCGGGTGGGTCGAAACCACGTCGTCGCCGACCAGACTTCCGGGAGGCCGCCAAGATCGTACGGATTCGCTGCCAACGGGGTGATCGTGACCGTCCCGCGGACAGTCGTGTCCGCAAGGCGGGACGGGGCGGGTGTGGCACCGGGTGCCGACCGGACATGCCAAACTGGCCGTTGTGTTGCGCTGGTTGACTGCAGGGGAATCACACGGTCCCGCTCTCGTCGCGTTGCTCGAGGGGGTGCCGGCCGGGGTCGAGGTGACCACCGAGGAGATCGCTGGTGAGCTGGCCCGGCGTCGACTCGGCTACGGGCGGGGTGCCCGGATGGCGTTCGAACAGGACGAGGTCGAGATCATCGGGGGGCTGCGGCATGGGGTGACCCTGGGCAGCCCGGTGGCGATCCGGGTCGGCAACTCCGAGTGGCCCAAGTGGCGCACGGTGATGTCCGCCGATCCGGTCGACTCGGCGGAGCTGGCCGGACAGGCCCGGAACGCGCCGCTGACCCGTCCCCGACCGGGGCACGCCGACCTGGCTGGCATGCAGAAGTACGGGCACACCGACGCCCGCCCGATCCTTGAGCGGGCCAGCGCCCGGGAGACGGCTGCCCGGGTCGCCGTCGGCACCGTCGCCAAGGCGCTGCTCCGGCAGGCGCTGGGCATCGAGGTCGTCTCGCACGTCGTGGAGTTGGGGATAGTCGCCACGAAGCCGGGGCTGCGACCCAGCCCGGCGGACGCCGAGCGGATCGACGCGGACCCGCTGCGCTGTCTGGACCCGGAGGCGAGCCTCCGGATGGTCGCCGAGGTTGACGCCGCGAAGAAGGACGCCGACACGCTCGGCGGCGTGGTCGAGGTGCTCGCGTACGGGGTGCCCCCGGGGCTCGGTAGCCACGTGCAGTGGGACCGGAAGCTGGACGCCCGGCTGGCCACCGCGCTGATGTCCATTCAGGCGATCAAGGGGGTGGAGATCGGCGACGGCTGGCAGCAGGCGCGTTCCCGGGGCTCCGTCGCGCACGACGAGATCATCCCCACCGCGACCGGTGTCCGGCGGGCCACCGACCGGGCCGGCGGCCTGGAGGGGGGCATCACCACCGGTGAGCCGCTGCGGGTGCGGGCCGCGATGAAGCCGATCTCCTCCCTGAACCGCGCGCTGTCGACGGTGGATATCACCTCCGGCGAGCCCGCCACCGCGATCAACCAGCGCTCGGACGTGTGCGCGGTTCCGGCCGCGGGGGTCGTCGCCGAGGCGATGGTGGCGCTGGTGCTGGCCGAGGCGGCGGTGGAGAAGCTCGGCGGCGACTCGGTGGCCGAGCAGCGCCGAAACCTCGTCGGCTACCTCGAAGCGTTGGTTGTCCGCTGATGGCGCCGGTCTGCGTCCTGGTCGGCGCACCCGGCTCGGGTAAAACCACCGTCGGGCGGGCACTCGCTGAATTGCTCGGAGTGGAGTTTCGGGACACCGATCTCGACATCGAGGCGATGGCGGGCAAGCCGATCTCGGAGATCTTCATCGACGAGGGGGAGGCGCACTTCCGTACCCTCGAACGGGCGGCGGTGGCGACGGCGCTCGCCGCTGCCACCGGCGTGCTCGCCCTCGGTGGTGGCGCCGTGCTCGCCGAACAGACCCGGTCGGCGCTGGTGGGGCACACCGTCGTGTACCTCTCGGTGGAGCTGCCCGACGCGGTACGCCGGGTCGGGCTCGGTGCGGGGCGACCCCTGCTCGCGGTCAACCCACGGGCCACCCTCAAACACCTGCTGGAGCAGCGCCGGCCGCACTACGCGGCGGTGGCGACGGCGACGGTGGTGACCGACGGCCGGACGCCGGAGCAGCTCGCGGCCGAGGTCGCCGCGCTGCTTCCCGCCTGACGGGCGCCATGGTCCAGTCGGGCGGTCTACGGTTCGGGACGCGGTGCCCGTCGCCGCCTTCGGCCCGGTCGGCTCAGCTAGGCTGCGCGCGATGGACGAGATAACCCGGATCGTGGTTGGTGGTGACCAACCGTACGACGTGCTGGTGGGGCGGGATCTGTTCGACCCGCCAGAGTTGCTGCCGGGCGCGCAGCGGCTGGCCGTGCTGTACGCGCCGCCGATGCAGGGCCGGGCCGAGCAGCTGGCGGAGCGGACCCGGGCGGCCGGCGTGACGCCGCTGCTGGTCGAGGTGCCGGACGCGGAGGCGGGCAAGCACATCGAGGTCGCCGCCAGCTGTTGGGAACGGCTCGGTGCAGCGGGCTTCACCCGCGCCGACGCCGTCGTTGGTGTGGGCGGCGGCGCGGTTACCGACCTGGCTGGCTTCGTCGCGGCCTGCTGGCTGCGCGGGGTGCGCTGGGTGCCGGTGGCGACGTCGCTGCTGGCCATGGTTGACGCGGCGGTAGGAGGCAAGACCGGGATCAACACCTCCGCCGGCAAGAACCTGGTCGGTGCCTTCCACCCGCCGGCCGGGGTGATCTGTGACCTGACTGCGCTGGACAGCCTCTCTCCGGTCGACCTGGCCGCGGGAATGGCCGAGGTGGTCAAGTGTGGCTTCATCGCCGACCCGGTGATCCTGGAGCTGGTCGAGCGGGAGCCCGCCGTCGCCGTTGACCCAGCGGGGCCGGTGCTCCGGGAGTTGGTCGAGCGGGCGATCCGGGTCAAGGCGCAGGTTGTCGCCGGCGACCTTCGCGAGTCGGGGGCCCGGGAGATACTGAACTACGGGCACACCCTGGCGCACGCCATCGAGAAGGTGGAGGGCTACCGCTGGCGGCACGGCCACGCGGTTGCGGTGGGGTTGGTCTACGCGGCGACCCTGGCCCAGCTCGAAGGCCGGCTGGACGCGCAGACCGCGCAGCGGCACCGGGCGGTGGTGGGTGCGCTCGGCCTGCCCACCGGATATCGGGCGGAGGCCTGGCCGGACCTGCTCGCCACGATGCGGGTGGACAAGAAGGCGCGGGGCAGCATCCTGCGCTTCGTGGTGTTGGCCGGGCTCGCCCGCCCGACGATTCTCGAGGCGCCCTCCGACGAGCTGCTGTACGCCGCCTACCAGGAGATCGCCGAATGAGGGTGTACGTGCTCAACGGGCCCAACCTGGGCCGCCTGGGCACCCGGCAACCGGAGGTCTACGGCACCACCACCTACGCCGACCTGGTCGAGCTGTGCCAGCAGACCGGGCGGGAGCTGGGGCTGGAGGTGGTCGTCCGGCAGACCGACGCCGAGCATGAGCTGCTCGGCTGGCTGCATGAGGCTGCTGACCTGGGCGCTTGCGTGGTGCTCAACCCCGCCGCCTGGTCGCACTACTCGATCGCGGTACGGGACGCCTGCGCCCTGCTGCGTGCCCCGTTGGTCGAGGTGCACCTCTCCAACATTCATGCCCGGGAGGCGTTCCGGCACCACTCGGTGGTCTCGGCGGTGGCGACCGGGGTGATCTGTGGGCTGGGCGTGGACGGCTACCGCCTGGCGCTGCACCACCTGGCGGCCCGGGTCCGCTGACCGTCGGCGGGGGCCGCGCTTGCTCGGGCGAGCCTGTCCGAACGCGGCCTAGTAGACTTGCCGGGTCTGTCCGCCACCTTATGATCAAGGCAGGAAATGGCCACCACCAACGACCTGAAAAACGGCATGGTACTCAACCTCGACGGTGAGCTCTGGGCCGTCGTCGAGTTCCAGCACGTCAAGCCCGGAAAGGGTGGTGCGTTCGTGCGCACCACGCTAAAGAACGTGCTCTCCGGCAAGGTGGTCGACAAGACCTTCAATGCGGGCACCAAGGTCGAGACCGCGACCGTTGACAAGCGTACGATGCAGTACCTGTACGCCGACGGCGAGGACTTCGTCTTCATGGACCTGGAGACGTTCGACCAGATCAATGTGCTCGGCGACACAGTCGGCGAGGCCGCGAACTATCTGCTGCCCGAGGCCGAGGCGACGGTCGCCACCCACGAGGGGGTGCCGCTCTACGTGGAGCTGCCGACAAGCGTGGTGCTCGAGATCACGTATACCGAGCCGGGCCTCCAGGGAGACCGTTCGACCGGTGGTAGCAAGCCGGCCACGGTCGAGACCGGCGCGACCGTGCAGGTGCCGCTCTTCATCACCACCGGCGAGAAGATCAAGGTCGACACCCGCGACGGCCGTTACCTCGGCCGCGCCTGATGGCCGAGGGGCCCAAGCAGCAGATGCCGGCGCGCCGAAAGGCGCGCAAACGGGCGCTGGACGTGCTCTTCGAGGCGGACCTGCGGGGCCGTCCACCGGTTGAGGTGCTCGCCGGCTATGTGGAGCGGATCGAGAAGCCCCGACCGGAGCATCTGGGCTACGCGGTTGGCCTGGTTGAGGGGGTCGCTGCCCACCTGGACCGGGTGGACGAGCTGATCGCCAGCTACGCCGAGGGGTGGACGCTGGACCGGATGCCGACCGTTGATCGGAACCTCGCCCGGATCGCGGTCTACGAACTGCTCTACGTGGACGAGATCGACGATGCGGTGGCGATCAGCGAGGCGGTGGAGCTGGCCCGGCAGATGTCGACCGATGATTCACCGCGGTTTCTCAACGGCATCCTCGGCCGGATCGCGGAGTACGCCACCCGGTAGCCGCCACCCGGAGGATTCTGGCTCGGAAGCGAGCTGGCCACCGGAAGTGGACCGGATAGTCGAAAGGGCCCGTGCCGATCGGCACGGGCCCTTTCGGGTGGCACTACTCAGGAGGCGAAGAACGCCCGGGGGTCGGCGACGAGGACGCCGTGCTCGTTCAGCCGCTCGATTAGGCCAGACGGCGAGGCGTCGTAGACAATCGCCAGGGCGCGCAGGTCGTCGGCGCGGATCGACAGCACTCGGCCGTTGTAGTCGCCGCGCTGCTGCTGGATCGCACGGGCGTACCGGGCGACGTAGGCGAGGTCCTCCGAGGCCTCGTCGTAGAGCCGCTCGAGGTCCAGCACGATCTTGCTGGTTGGCTCGTGGCGGACGCCACTGCCGTCGGGCAGTAGCTCGGAGACGGGAACACGGTAGAAGTCGGCCAGCTCGGCCAGGCGGGACACGGTGACGGCTCGGTCACCGCGCTCGTACGAGCCAACCACGACGGCCTTCCACCGTCCGTTGGACTTTTCCTCTACGCCCTGCAGGGACAGGCCCTGCTGCTGGCGAATGGAGCGCAGGCGGGCGCCCAGCGACTTGGCGTACTCAGAGGGCATTCGGACACTCCCAGTGCTGCTCGGGGTTCTCCCGTCGATCGCTACGGAGCGTGACGGTACGGGGATTGGGACAGTCGGTCAAGTGGTCGTGAACTTTCCTGTTTCATCCTGGGGGAGTTGTCCCAGTTTCGCCGTTCTGCTGCCGGGCCCTCGGCCGGCGACGGTCGAGACGGTGACCACTGGTAACGTTGCCCGAAGCCCCGGCCCGGTCCGTTCGCGGTCCGCGCCGGTACCCCGACATCCTTTAACGACCCGTCCCGTGAGGCGGGGAAGGAGGTCTGCCGTGGCATACCCACCGGCTGCCCACTCGTCGACCACCCAGCAACCCTCGGTGAAGGTGATACTCACCAGCGCCGACGTGCAGCGCGTGGTGGACCGCATCGCCCACCAGATCCTCGAGAAGACCCAGGGCGCCCAACAGACCGTCCTGCTCGGGATCCCCACCCGGGGAGTACCGCTCGCCCGGCGGCTCGCCGCCCGGATCAGCGCCTTTGAGGGGGTGGACGTCCCGGTCGGGGTGCTCGACATCACCCTCTACCGGGACGATCTGCGTCAGCACGCCACCCGCGCGGTCGGCCCCACCGACGTTCCCGCCGGCGGTATCGACGGTCGACGAGTCGTCCTCGTCGACGATGTCCTCTTCTCCGGCCGAACCGTGCGGGCGGCGCTCGACGCGCTGAACGACGTCGGCCGCCCAGCGTCGGTCCAGCTCGCCGTCCTGGTCGATCGGGGCCACCGGGAGCTGCCCATCCGCGCCGACTACGTGGGTAAGAACATCCCGACCGCCCTCGCGGAGAGTGTCCGGGTCACCCTGGCGGAGCCCGACGGCGTGGACGAGGTCCGGCTCTACGGCGGTGACCGGTGAGGCCGCGGGGCGCGGCGCGGCGCCGCCTGCTGGTCGCGACCGGAAGGAAGCTCGACGCATGATCCGTCACCTGCTCTCCAGCGCCGACCTGGACGCTGGCACCGCCCTCCAGATCCTGGACACCGCCGCCGAGATGGCGACCGTGGCCGGGCGGGAGGTCAAGAAGCTGCCGGCGCTGCGCGGTCGGACCGTGGTGAACCTCTTCTACGAGGACTCCACCCGGACCCGGATCTCCTTCGAGGCCGCCGCCAAGCGACTCAGCGCCGACGTGATCAACTTTTCGGTCAAGGGGTCCAGCGTCGCCAAGGGCGAGAGCCTCAAGGACACCGCGCTCACCCTTCAGGCGATGGGCGCCGACGCCGTCGTCGTCCGGCATCCCGCCTCCGGCGCCCCGTACCAGTTGGCCGACTGGGTTGACGGCTCGGTCGTCAACGCCGGCGACGGTACGCACGAGCACCCCACCCAGGCGCTACTCGACGCGTACACGATGCGTTCCCGGCTGGGCCGGCTCGCCGGCCTGTCGGTGGCGGTGGTCGGTGACGTGCTGCACAGCCGGGTGGCGCGCTCCAACGTCCTGCTGCTCTCCACCCTCGGCGCCAAGGTGACCCTGGTCGGCCCGCCCCCGCTGATCCCGGTGGACATCGCCGCGGCCCTCGCGCCCGGCACCACCGTCTGCTACGACCTGGACTCGGTGCTGGCGCAGTCGGACGTGGTCATGATGCTGCGGGTACAGCGGGAGCGCATGAACGACTCCTACTTTCCCTCCGCCCGTGAGTACGCCCGCCGTTACGGCCTGGACGGCTCACGGATGCGGCGGCTGCCGGAGCACGCGATCGTGATGCACCCCGGCCCGATGAACCGGGGCATGGAGATCACCTCCGAGGTGGCCGACTCGCCCCGCTCCACCATTGTCGAACAGGTCGCCAACGGCGTCTCCGTCCGGATGGCCGTCCTCTACCTGCTACTCGGAGGGAACAACCGGTGACCGCGTATCTGATCACCAACGTGAGCGTCCTCGGCGCCGCGCCGACCAACCTGCTGATCCGCGACGGCGTCGTGGCCGAGACCGGCGTGGGGCTGACGGCCGCCGGCGCGGTCGTGGTTGACGGCACCGGTCTGGTCGCCCTGCCCGGCCTGGTGGACCTGCACACCCATCTACGTGAGCCCGGCCGGGAAGACGCCGAGACCGTCGAGACCGGCTCTCGGGCCGCGGCGCTCGGTGGCTACACGGCGGTCTGCGCGATGGCGAACACCTCCCCGGTCGCCGACACCGCCGGGGTGGTCGAGCAGGTCTGGCGGCTGGGCCGGGAGGCCGGGCTGGTGGACGTGCAGCCGATCGGCGCCGTCACGGTCGGGCTGGCCGGCGAGCGCCTGGCCGAGTTGGGCGCGATGGCCGACTCGGCCGCCCGGGTCCGGATCTTCTCCGACGACGGACACTGCGTCGCCGACCCGCGGTTGATGCGCCGGGCCCTGGAATACGTGAAGGCGTTCGACGGCGTGGTTGCCCAGCACGCCGAGGAGCCACGGCTGACCGAGGGCGCCCAGATGCACGAGGGGGAGATCTCCACCCGCCTCGGGCTGACTGGTTGGCCGGCGGTCGCCGAGGAGGCGATCATCGCCCGGGACGTGCTGCTCGCCGAGCACGTGGGGAGCCGTCTGCACATCTGCCACGTCTCCACGGCCGGCAGCGTCGGGGTGCTGCGGCAGGCCAAGGCCCGCGGTGTTCAGGTCACCGCCGAGGTCACCCCGCACCACCTGTTGTTGACCGACGAGAAGGCGGTCACCTACGACCCGGTCTACAAGGTCAACCCGCCGCTGCGGACCGCCGCCGATGTCGCCGCGCTGCGCACCGCGTTGGCCGAGGGGGTCGTGGACATCGTCGCCACCGACCACGCCCCGCACGCCGTGGAGGACAAGGAGTGCGAGTGGGCGTACGCCCGGCCGGGCATGCTCGGCCTGGAGACGGCGCTCTCCATCACGCTGGACGTGCTCGGCCCGCAGTGGGACCTCATCGCCGAGCGGATGTCCCGCACCCCCGCCCGGATCGCTGGCCTCACCGAACACGGCCACGACCCGGCGCCGGGCGCACCGGCGAACCTGACCCTGGTGGATCCGGCGGCGCGTCGCGTCATCGAGCCGACCGAGTTGGCCAGTCGCAGCTGCAACACCCCGTACGCCCGCATGACGCTGCCGGGTCGCATCGTGGCGACCTTCCTGCGCGGCGAGGCGACGGTTCTGGACGGAAAGGCAGTGAAGTGATTCGAGTACGGAGTGCGGTGGGGCAGTGCCGTGTGGCCCGGAGCGTGGGGTGCGTGGCGTGAGGCGGCGACCGGCGATTCTCGTCCTGGAGGACGGGCGCACGTTCCACGGCGAGGCGTACGGCAGCGTCGGGGAGACCTTCGGCGAAGCGGTCTTCAACACCGGAATGACCGGCTACCAGGAGACGCTCACCGACCCGTCCTACCACCGGCAGGTGGTGGTGCAGACCGCTCCGCACATCGGCAACACCGGGGTCAACGGCGAGGATGACGAGTCCGGCCGGATCTGGGTCGCCGGGTACGTGGTTCGTGATCCCGCCCGGATCGGCTCGAACTGGCGGGCCACCGGTGGTCTGGAGGACCGGCTCACCGCCGAGGGGGTGGTCGGCATCAGCGGTGTGGACACCCGGGCGCTCACCCGGCACCTGCGGGAGCGGGGCGCGATGCGGGTCGGGGTGTCCAGCGTCGAGACCGATCCGCAGGCGCTGCTGGCCCGGGTCCGGCAGGCTCCGCAGATGGTCGGCGCGGACCTCTCCACCGAGGTGACCACCCCGCAGCCGTACGTGGTTGAGGCCGAGGGGGAGCACCGGTTCACCGTCGCCGCCCTGGACCTCGGCATCAAGCGGAACGTGCCCCGGCGGCTCGCGGCGCGGGGTGTCACCACCCATGTCCTGCCGGCTCACTCGGGCATCGACGAACTACGGGCCACCGGCGCGGATGCGATCTTCCTCTCGCCCGGCCCCGGTGACCCGGCGACCGCCGACGGGCCGGTGGCCCTGGCGCGCGCGGTGCTCGCCAGCGGGGTGCCGCTCTTCGGTATCTGCTTCGGCAGCCAGATCCTTGGTCGGGCGCTGGGCTTCGGCACGTACAAGCTCGGTTACGGCCACCGCGGGATCAACCAGCCGGTGCTCGACCGGGTTACCGGCAAGGTCGAGGTGACCAGCCACAACCACGGTTTCGCCGTCGCGTTCCCCGGCGCCGAGCCGGGGGCCGTTGTGCCGGACCAGGTGGTCGAGACCGAGTTCGGCGGGATCGAGGTCTCGCACGTCTGCCTCAACGACAACGTGGTCGAGGGGCTGCGGGCGCGCGACGTGCCCGCCTTCACCGTTCAGTACCACCCGGAGGCGGCGGCCGGTCCGCACGACGCGGACTACCTGTTCGACCGCTTCGCCGAGCTCATCGAGGGTCGCAACCACAGCGGGGGGCGCACGAATGCCTAAGCGGACCGACCTCAAACACGTCCTGGTGATCGGCTCCGGGCCGATCGTGATCGGGCAGGCCTGCGAGTTCGACTACTCCGGCACCCAGGCGTGCCGGGTACTACGCAGCGAGGGGATCCGGGTCAGCCTGGTCAACTCGAACCCAGCGACGATCATGACCGATCCGGAGTTCGCCGACGCCACGTACGTCGAGCCGATCACCCCGGAGTTCGTCGAGCTGGTCATCGCCAAGGAGCGGCCGGACGCGGTGCTGCCCACCCTGGGGGGCCAGACCGCGCTGAACACGGCGGTCGCGTTGCACGAGTCCGGGGTCTTGGAGAAGTACGGCGTCGAGTTGATCGGCGCGAACATCGACGCGATTCGTCGCGGCGAGGACCGGCAGCTGTTCAAGGACGTCGTCGCCAAGGCGGCGGTTCGGATCGGGATCGAGGACCCCGCGACGCTGGTGCCGCGTTCCCGGGTCTGCCACTCGATGGACGAGGTCCGCGAGACTGTCGCCGAGCTGGGCCTGCCGGCGGTGATCCGACCGTCGTTCACGATGGGCGGCCTCGGCTCCGGCATGGCCCACACCGATGCGGACCTGGAACGCATCGCCGGTGCCGGCCTGGCCGCCAGCCCGGTGCACGAGGTGCTCATCGAGGAGAGCGTGCTCGGCTGGAAGGAGTACGAGCTCGAGCTGATGCGCGACCGGCACGACAACGTCGTGGTGGTCTGCTCGATTGAGAACGTCGACCCGATGGGCGTGCACACCGGGGACAGCGTCACCGTGGCCCCGGCGATGACCCTCACCGACCGGGAGTATCAGCGCCTGCGCGACCTCGGCATCGCGGTGCTGCGCGAGGTCGGGGTGGACACCGGGGGCTGCAACATCCAGTTCGCGGTGAACCCGGCCGACGGCCGGATCGTGGTGATCGAGATGAATCCCCGGGTCTCCCGCTCGTCGGCGCTCGCCTCCAAGGCGACCGGGTTCCCGATCGCGAAGATCGCCGCGAGGTTGGCCATCGGCTACACCCTCGACGAGATCCCCAACGACATCACGCTGAAGACGCCGGCTGCGTTCGAGCCGACGTTGGACTACGTGGTGGTCAAGATCCCGCGTTTCGCGTTCGAGAAGTTCCCCGGCGCCGACCCGGAGCTGACCACCACCATGAAGTCGGTCGGTGAGGCGATGAGCCTGGGCCGCAACTTCACCGAGGCGCTGAACAAGGCGATGCGCTCGATGGAGACGAAGGCGGCCGGCTTCTGGACCGTGCCCGACCCGGCCGGTGCCACCCGCGAGGACACCCTCGCGGCGCTGCGGGTGCCGCACGACGGGCGGCTCTACACGGTGGAGCGGGCGCTGCGGCTCGGTGCCTCGATCGCCGAGGTGGCGGCGGCCTCCGGCGGGATGGACCCGTGGTTCCTCGACCAGATCGCCGGCCTGGTTGAGCTGCGAGCCGAGATCGTGGACGCCCCGGTGCTCGATGGCGACCTGCTGCGCCGGGCCAAGCGGGCGGGACTCTCCGACCGGCAGCTCGCCGCGTTGCGCCCGGAGTTGGCCGCCGAGGACGGTGTGCGGACGCTGCGGCACCGGTTGGGCGTCCGGCCGGTCTACAAGACCGTGGACACCTGCGCGGCGGAGTTCGAGGCGATGACGCCCTACCACTACTCCACCTACGACGCGGAGACCGAGGTGGTCGGGTCGGACCGACCCAAGGTGCTGATCCTCGGCTCGGGGCCGAACCGAATCGGGCAGGGAATCGAGTTCGACTACTCCTGTGTGCACGCCGTCATGGCGCTGCGGGACGTCGGATACGAGACGGTCATGGTCAACTGCAATCCGGAGACCGTCTCCACCGACTACGACACCGCGAACCGGCTCTACTTCGAGCCGTTGACCTTCGAGGACGTCCTCGAGGTGTGGCACGCGGAGGACTCCTCCGGCCGGGCGGCCGGTGGCCCCGGCGTGGTCGGGGTGGTCGTGCAGCTCGGTGGCCAGACGCCGTTGGGGCTGGCGCAGCGGCTCAAGGACGCCGGGGTACCGGTCGTCGGGACCTCCCCGGAGTCGATCCACCTCGCCGAGGAGCGGGGCGCGTTCGGCGCGCTGCTGGCCCGTGCCGGGCTGCGGGCGCCGGCACACGGCACCGCCATCTCGTACGACGAGGCGAAGACGATCGCCGCCGAGATCGGTTATCCGGTGCTGGTCCGTCCCTCGTACGTGCTCGGTGGTCGGGGCATGGAGATCGTCTACGACGACGCCACGCTGCGTGACTACATCGGCCGGGCCACCGACATCTCCCCGGATCATCCGGTGCTGGTGGACCGGTTCCTCGATGACGCCATCGAGATCGACGTGGACGCGCTCTGCGACGCCGCCGGTGCGGTCTACCTCGGTGGCGTGATGGAGCACATCGAGGAGGCCGGTATCCACTCCGGCGACTCCTCCTGCGCGTTGCCGCCGATCACCCTGGCAGGTTCCCACGTCGCCGAGGTCCGCCGGTACACCGAGGAGATCGCCCGAGGTATCGGCGTGCAGGGCCTGCTCAACGTGCAGTACGCCCTCAAGGACGACCAGCTCTGGGTGCTCGAGGCCAACCCGCGTGCGTCCCGGACCGTGCCGTTTGTCTCCAAGGCCACCGCGGTGCCGTTGGCCAAGGCGGCGGCTCGGATCGCGCTCGGCGCCACCATCGCCGAGCTGCGCGCCGAGGGCCTGCTCCCCGTCGACGGCGACGGCGGCACCCTCCCCGCGGACGCGCCGATCGCGGTCAAGGAGGCGGTGCTTCCGTTCAAGCGGTTCCGCACTCCGACCGGGAAGGGGATCGACTCGCTGCTCGGGCCGGAGATGAAGTCCACCGGCGAGGTGATGGGCATCGACACGTCCTTCGGGTACGCCTTCGCCAAGTCGCAGTCGGCCACGTACGGCTCCCTGCCGACCGGCGGGAAGATCTTTGTCTCGGTCGCCAATCGGGACAAGCGTGGCATGATCTTCCCGATCAAGCGCCTGGCCGACCTGGGCTTCCAGCTGATCGCCACCACGGGCACCGCTGAGGTGCTGCGCCGGCACGGCGTCGCCTGCGAGCAGATCCGCAAGCACTACGAGTCGGGGGAGAGCGAGGACGCGGTCTCGCTGATTCGGTCTGGCGAGGTGGTGCTCGTGGTGAACACCCCGCAGGGTTCGGGAGCGAGCGCCCGCTCGGATGGCTACGAGATCCGCAGTGCCGCCGTGACGGCGGACATTCCCTGTATCACGACCGTTCCGGGCGCTGCCGCCGTGGTGATGGCGGTCGAGGCCCGGATCCGTGGCGACATGCGGGTCCGTCCGTTGCAGGCGCTGCACGCCTCGCTGCGGAGCGCCCGGTGAGCCCGGGCGGGCCGATGTGGCTCGCCCGGCCGGGGAGGATGGCGTGATCTTCGAACGGGTGGTGCGGCCACGGCTGTTCCGGCTGGGGGGCGGGGACGCGGAGACGGCGCACGAGTTCACGGTGCGGCGGCTGGCCGGTCTGGCTCGGGTGCCCGCGGCGTTGGCCGTGCTCCGGGCCCGGTACGGCGTTTCGGCTCCCCGAACGGTGTTCGGCCTCCGCTTCCCGAACCCGGTCGGGCTGGCCGCCGGGATGGACAAGAACGGGGTGGCGCTGCCGGCCTGGCCGGCCCTGGGCTTCGGCTTCGTTGAGGTGGGCACGGTCACCGCGCACCCGCAGCCGGGCAACCCACGGCCGCGGCTGTTTCGGCTTCCCGACAGCCGGGCGGTGGTGAACCGGATGGGCTTCAACAACGCCGGCGCCGACGCGCTCGCGGCGCGGTTGGCGGCGCTGCCCCGCCCGTTCGGGGTGCCGCTGGGTATCTCCCTCGGCAAGTCCAAGGTCACCCCGCTCGAGGAGGCGGTTGCGGACTACCAGGCGTCGTACCAGGCCCTGCGCGAGTACGGCGACTACTTCGCGGTCAACGTCTCCTCGCCGAACACGCCGGGGCTACGTGCACTGCAGGACCGGGCGCACCTGGACGCTCTCTTGGCCGCTCTGGTCGGCGAGAAGCCGGTACTGGTGAAGATCGCCCCAGACCTTCCGGACTCGGCCATCGCGGAGCTGTTGGAGGTCTGCCTGGCGCGAGGCGCGGCGGGGGTGATCGCCACGAACACCACGCTCTCCCGAGCCGGCCTCGCCCCCACCGATCAGGCCGGTGGCGCCGAGGCGGGAGGGCTCTCCGGCCGGCCGCTGGCGCACCGGGCCCGGGAGGTGGTCTCCTTTGTACACTCCGAGACCGGTGGCCGGCTGCCGATCATCGGCGTCGGCGGCATCCTCACTCCGGATGACGCCGAGCGCATGTTCGACGCGGGCGCGTCGTTGGTGCAGCTCTACACCGGCTTCATCTACCGGGGGCCGGCCTTGGTGCGGGCTGCTGCGGTGGGGGCCCGGACGCCGTGACACCGTGCGGGTGGTACTCGCCCGGTGGCTGCGGCCCGCTCGCCTCCTCACCGGCCGGGCTACCCGGACCCGAGGGCCGGTTGACGCGGTGACCGGCTAGTGAGGAGGCGACGTCGTTGACCCCGGAGGAGATCAGCGCCGCAGACGCGGCCCACGTGTGGCATCCGTACGCGGCGCTGCCCCCGGCGACCCCGCCGTACGTTGTGGAGAGCGCGGCCGGGGTGCGGCTGCGGCTGGCTGACGGGCGGGAACTGGTTGACGGGATGTCGTCGTGGTGGGCGGCGATCCACGGCTACCGGCACCCGGTGCTGGACGCGGCGGTGACCGACCAGCTCGGCCGGATGAGCCATGTGATGTTCGGTGGGCTTACCCACGAGCCGGCCGTCACCCTGGCCCGTAGCCTCGTCGAGCTGGCACCGGAGGGGTTGGAGCATGTCTTCCTGGCCGACTCCGGCTCGGTGAGTGTCGAGGTGGCCGTCAAGATGTGCCTGCAGTTCCAGCGGGCCATCGGTCGGCCGGAACGCCGTCGGCTGGGTACCTGGCGGGGTGGCTACCACGGCGACACGTTCCACCCGATGAGTGTCTGTGACCCGGAGGGGGGTATGCACCACCTCTGGGGGGATCTGCTGCCCCGGCAGGTTTTCGCGCCGGTGCCGCCGGCAGGGTTCACCGCAGCCCCGGATCCGGCATACGAGGCGGCCCTGGCGGACGCGGTCGCCCGGCACGCCCACGAGCTGGCCGCGGTCATCGTCGAGCCGGTCGTCCAGGGGACCGGTGGCATGCGGTTTCACCACCCGCGCTACCTGCAGGTGCTGCGGGAGGTCACCCGTGCCCACGGGATTCTGCTCATCTTTGACGAGATCGCTACCGGGTTCGGTCGGACCGGGGCGATGTTCGCCGCCGAGCACGCCGACGTGACACCGGACGTGCTCTGTGTGGGCAAGGCGCTCACCGGGGGGTACCTCACCCTGGCCGCCGCGCTCTGCACCGCGGAGATCGCCCGTGGGATCTCCGCAGCCGGTGTGCTCGCCCACGGTCCGACCTTCATGGGTAATCCGCTCGCCTGTGCGGTGGCGAACGCCTCTCTCGGCCTGCTGCGGTCCGGAGACTGGCCGGCGCAGGTGGCGCGGATCGAGAGGGGTCTGCGGGCCGGTCTGGAGCCGCTACGGGCGGTGCCGGGCGTCGTTGACGTCCGGGTGCTCGGTGCGATCGGTGTGGTGCAGCTCGACCATGAGGTGGACCTGCCGGCGGCGACCGCCGCCGCGGTCGCCGCCGGGGTCTGGCTGCGACCGTTCCGGGACCTGGTTTACACCATGCCCCCGTACATCACCGCAGACGCCGATCTGGCCCGGATCACCGCCGGGATCGCCGCTGCGGCTCGGGCGGGCTGATCCGCCGGCTTGGGGCGGAGGGTGGGCGGTGTGGAGCCCGCCGGGTGGGGGGCGGCATCAGCCGTCCGCCGAGACGATGCGTGCGTGGCACGCAAGAGGGAGGTCTGCGATGGAGAGCTTCGGTGCCCGCCTGCACCGGGCGGTTGGCGAGCGGGGTCCGCTCTGCGTCGGCATCGACCCGCACCCGGGTCTGCTCGCGCGGTGGGGCCTCGATGACGATATTCGCGGTCTGGAGCGGTTCGCGGGCACGGTCGTGGAGGCGTTGGGTGACCGGGTCGCGGTGGTCAAGCCGCAGTCGGCCTTCTTCGAGCGGTTCGGGTCTCGGGGCGTGGCGGTCCTAGAGTCAACTATCCGACAGTTGCGGGCGGCTGGTTCGCTCGTCCTCCTTGACGTCAAGCGTGGCGACATCGGCTCAACGGTCGCCGCGTACGCCTCCGCGTACCTTGACCCATCGAGTGCACTGCATGTCGACGCGGTGACTGTGAGCCCGTATCTCGGGGTTGGCGCGCTCGCCCCGATGTTCGAGCTGGCCGCCGCGCAGGGCGGCGGGGTCTTCGTGCTGGCGCTCACCTCCAATCCCGAGGGCGCCGCGGTGCAGCGGGCTCGCACCGCCGACGGGCGGACCGTCGCGCAGCTGGTGATCGACGAGATTGCCCAGCTCAACGCGGGTGCGCAACCACTGGGCAGCATGGGGTTGGTGGTGGGGGCGACCATCGGTGAGACGGGTCACGACCTCAGCGCGGTCAACGGTCCGCTGCTCGCTCCGGGCCTGGGAGCGCAGGGCGCCAGCGCCGCCGACCTAAGGGTGGTCTTCGGCTCCAGCCTGCCCGCGGTGCTCCCCACGTACTCCCGTGAGGTATTGGCCGCGGGGCCCGATCTGACTGCCCTGCGGGGCGCTGCGGACCGGGTGTTGGCCGACTGCCGGGCGGCTTTGACCGGTTCGTGACTGACTGACGGCTCGGTCACTTTCCGGCGATCTTCGCGTGCCCACGTTGCCGAATGCGCCGTTGACCGCTAGTTTTCCCCGCGCTGGGAACCATGGGCCTCCCTGGTTCGCAGCGACACCACGTTTCACAGTGCGGCGGTGCATTCGCCCGTCGCGATAGGGACCTGAGGAGAACTGGTGCCGCTCCCGTCACTGACCCCTGAGCAGCGCGCAGCAGCGCTGGAGAAGGCCGCGGAGATCCGCAAGGCCCGTGCTGAGCTGAAGGAGCAGCTCAAGCAGGGCAAGACAACTCTCGGAGCCGTTCTCGAGCGGGCCGAGTCCGACGATGTCGTCGGCAAGCTGAAGGTATCCGCTGTCCTGCAGGCGATGCCGGGAATCGGCAAGATCCGGGCGACCCAGATCATGGAGAAGCTCAAGATCGCCGATAGCCGGCGCCTGCGTGGCCTCGGCGAGCAGCAGCGCAAGGCCCTGCTTGGGGAGTTCGCCGCCAACTGAGGTGGCAGCCGTGTAGAAACGAGCAGTGAGCACGGATGGTGAGGCGCGCCCGGCAGGCCGGCTCACCATCCTGACCGGACCTTCGGGCTCCGGTCGGGATGGTGTCGTCGGGTTGGTCCGGGCGCGCTTGCCCACCGTGTGGACGCCGGTGCCGGTGACCACCCGGCCTCGGCGGGACTGTGAGGTGGCCGGGGTTGACCGGGTCTTCCTCGACTCGGCCGAGTTCGACCAGTTGCTGGCCGCCGGCGGTCTGCTGGAATGGAGTCAGATCGGCCGGTACCGCCGCGGTACGCCGGGGCAGCCACTGCGGTCCCGACTGGCCGCCGGGGCGTCAGCTCTGCTCTCGATGGACCTGGCCGGGGCGCTGCGGCTGCGGGCCGTGTTGCCGACGGTCCAGCTGGTGCTGTTGCACCCGCCCGGCTACGTGGCCGATCCGGTCACCGAGCCGCATTTCACACATACCATCGTGCATGGCCGGACTGTGCAGGTCGTGGACGAGCTGGTAGGATTGTTCGGTTCGTCATTCAAAGCTCCGGCGCGACCGCGCGTGCGCGGTTGACCGCCAGCACCGCGAGCGGTGTCACAGACGCAGAGGTCAACACGTGGGATCCATCGCCACCAACCCCGAAGGCATCACCAACCCGCCGATCGACGAGCTCCTCGAGAAGACCACCTCGAAGTACGCGCTGGTCATCTTCGCCGCCAAGCGGGCCCGTCAGGTCAACGCCTACTACAGCCAGCTCGGCGAGGGCCTGCTGGAGTACGTCGGCCCGCTGGTCGAGACGACCCCACAGGAGAAGCCGCTCTCGATCGCCATGCGCGAGATCAACTCGGGCCTGCTCACCGCTGAGCCCACCGACCAGCCGTAGCGCGTAGTCACGATGTCCCCCCGGATCATCCTCGGGGTCGGTGGCGGGATCGCCGCGTACAAGGCCTGCGAGTTGCTACGGCTCTTCACCGAGTCCGGTCACCGGGTCCGGGTCGTGCCGACCGCATCGGCGCTCCACTTCGTTGGAGCCGCGACCTGGTCGGCGCTCTCCGGTCAACCAGTCGCCGACGACGTCTGGTCCGACGTGCACGAGGTGCCACACGTGCGGCTGGGTCAGCAGGCGGACCTGGTCATGGTGGCTCCGGCTACCACCGACCTGCTCGCCCGGGCCGCTCATGGGTTGGCGGACGACCTGCTCACCAACACTCTGCTGACGGCCCGCTGCCCGGTCGTCCTGGCACCGGCGATGCATACCGAGATGTGGGAACATCCGGCGACGGTGGCCAACGTGGCGACGCTGCGCTCCCGGGGGGTGCGGGTCGTCGAGCCGGCGGTCGGTCGGCTCACCGGGACGGACACCGGCAAGGGACGGCTACCAGACCCGGCGGAGCTCTTCGCCGTGGCCCGACGCGTTCTCGCTCGCGGCGCCGCCGCCCCAGCTGACCTCACCGGGAAGCGTGTGCTGGTCACGGCCGGGGGCACCCGGGAGCCGCTCGACCCGGTCCGGTTTCTCGGTAACCGCTCCTCCGGCAAGCAGGGGTATGCGTTCGCCCGCGCCGCGGTGGCGCGAGGAGCCCGGGTCACCCTGGTCTCCGCCAACGTCGCGTTGCCCGATCCGGCCGGCGTGGACCTGGTGCGGGTCGGCACGACCGCCGAGCTTCGCGAAGCCACGCTGACGGCTGCCGACCGCGCGGATGCGGTGGTAATGGCGGCGGCTCCCGCCGATTTCCGCCCCGCGACGTACGCGACTGGCAAAATCAAGAAGTCGGACGACGGCAGCGCGCCCACCATTGAGCTCGTCGCCAACCCGGACATCGCCGCCGAGCTCGGGAAACGTCGTCGCCCGGAGCAGGTGTTGGTGGTGTTCGCCGCGGAGACCAGTGACGCCGAGGCCAACGGCCGAGCCAAGCTCGCCCGCAAGCGAGCGGACCTCATCGTCATCAACGAGGTCGGCCCGGACCGGGTTTTTGGCGCCGACACGAACGCGGCGACCGTCATCGGTGCGGACGGATCGGCCAGCCGGATGCCCGAGCAGTCCAAGGAAGATCTCGCCGACGGTGTCTGGGACCTCATCGTCTCCCGGCTGGCCGGCCGTCCCGGATAGCTGGATCAGTGCACGATAGGGGGCTCCGGTACCGGACTCGAGTGACTAAACTGCCGCGGAACGAGTTTCCCTGACTTAGGAGTGCCGTGACACGCCGCCTCTTCACTTCCGAATCGGTCACCGAAGGTCATCCTGACAAGATTGCTGACCAGATCAGTGACGGGATCCTCGATGCGTTGCTGGCAGAGGACCCGCGTAGCCGGGTTGCAGTGGAGACGCTGATCACAACCGGTCAGGTGCATGTTGCGGGCGAGGTAACCACCAAGGCCTACGCCGACATCCCGTCGATCGTGCGTCGGACGATTTTGGATATTGGTTACGACTCGTCGCGAAAGGGCTTCGACGGGGCGTCCTGCGGGGTAAGTGTGTCGATTGGGTCGCAGTCGGCAGATATCGCCCAGGGGGTCGACAACGCGTTTGAGCTGCGCACCGGCGCATCCGAGCACGTGTTGGATGCGCAGGGCGCAGGTGACCAGGGGATGATGTTCGGGTTCGCCTGCTCGGAGACCCCGGAGTTGATGCCGATGCCGATCGCGTTGGCGCACCGGCTGTCGCGTCGCCTGGCACAGGTGCGGCGGGACGGTGTGGTGCCGTACCTGCGTCCGGATGGTAAGACGCAGGTGACGGTGGAGTACGAGGGATTGCGGCCGGTGCGGCTGAACACCGTGCTGGTGTCGTCTCAGCACGCGGCCGATGTGTCGCTGGAGTCGCTGCTGACGCCGGACATCCGGGAGCACGTGATCGCACCCGAGGTGGAAGGTCTCGGGTTGGGGCTGGACATCGAAGACTATCGGCTGCTGGTGAACCCGACGGGCCGGTTTGAGGTTGGTGGCCCGATGGGAGACGCGGGTCTGACCGGCCGGAAGATCATCGTGGATACCTACGGCGGGTACGCGCGGCACGGCGGCGGGGCGTTCTCAGGCAAGGACCCGTCCAAGGTGGACCGTTCTGCGGCGTACGCGATGCGGTGGGTGGCCAAGAACGTGGTGGCGGCCGGGCTGGCGGAGCGGTGCGAGGCGCAGGTGGCGTACGCCATCGGCAAGGCGCAGCCGGTGAGCCTGTTCCTGGAGACGTTCGGCACGGAGACGGTGTCGGTGGAGCGGATCGAGAAGGCGGTGACGGAGGTGTTCGACCTTCGTCCGGCGGCGATCATCCGGGACCTGAAGTTGATGCGGCCGGTCTACTCGCAGACCGCGGCGTACGGACACTTCGGTCGAGAACTTCCTGACTTCACCTGGGAGAGCACCGACCGCGCCGCCGACCTCAAGTCGGTAGCGGGCGCCTGAGTAAGACCCCGCGTAGCGACCGGCGGCCTGCCAACGGGTCGCCGGTCGCTCGTGTCTGCGTGGACGTTCCGCTAGCCCACCTGGACCGGCCCTTCGACTACCTGGTGCCCGAGGCCCTCGACGCCGATGCTGTCCCCGGCACCCGGGTGAAGGTCCGCTTCGCCGGCCAACTCGTCAATGGCTGGCTGCTGGAGCGGGTGAGTGAATCCGCCCACCCCCGGCTTGCATACCTGGAGAAGGTTGTCTCCCCGGAGCCGGCCCTCGCGCCGGAGATCGCCCGCCTGGCCCGCGCCGTCGCCGACCGGTACGCCGGCAGCCTCGCCGACGTGCTTCGCCTCGCTGTTCCGCCCCGGCACGCTCGGGTCGAGAAGGAGCCGCAACCATCCGCGGCGGCCAGTTCGGCCTCGCCGGATGCGGGAGACGGGCCCGCCGGCCCGGTTGGTTGGTCCGGCTACCCGACTGGCCCAGCCCTCCTGCGGGCCCTCGCCGACGGCCGTGCCCCCCGCGCGGTCTGGTCGGCCCTGCCGGGGGAGGAGTGGCCCGCCCGCTACGCCGAGGCGGTCGCGGCGACCGTCGCCGGCGGCCGGAGCGCGGTCGTGGTCGTCGCCGACGCCCGCGACCTCGACCGGCTCGACTCGGCGCTGACCGCCGCGCTCGGCCCCGGCCGGCACGTCCAGCTGACCGCCGCGCTCGGTCCGGCCCGCCGGTACCGGGCGTTCCTCGCCGCCCGGCGGGGCCAGGTGCCGGTGGTGATCGGCACCCGGGCCGCCATGTTCGCGCCGGTTGCTCGACTGGGCCTTGTCGCTATCTGGGATGACGGTGACGACCTACACGCCGAGCCCCGCGCCCCCTACCCGCACGCCCGCGAGGTGTTGCTGACCCGCGCCCAGCTGGCGGGCGCCGCTGCCCTGATCGGTGGCTATGCCCGTACCGCCGAGGCGCAGCTGCTCGTGGAGACTGGGTGGGCCCGCGAGGTCACGGCCGCCCGCGCCGCCGTCCGGGCGCGGATGCCGGCGATCGCCCCCACCGGCGACGACCCCCAGCTGGCCCGGGACCCGGGTGCGGCTACCGCCCGGCTGCCCAGCCTGGCCTGGACGGTGGCGCGCGATGCCCTCACCGCCGATGCACCGGTCCTCGTCCAGGTGCCCCGGCGCGGCTACCTGCCTGCGGTGGCGTGCGCCACCTGCCGGGCTCCGGCGCGCTGCCCGCACTGCGCCGGCCCGCTCGCGCTGCCCTCGGCGCGGGGGGCACCGGTCTGCCGCTGGTGTGCGCGGGTCGCCGCCGCGTACGCCTGCCCGGAGTGCCGGGGCCGGCGGCTTCGCGCCGCGGTCACCGGTGCCCGGCGGACGGCAGAGGAGCTGGGTCGGGCCTTCCCCGGCGTGCCGGTGCGCACCTCCGGGCGGGAGGAGGTCCTCGCGACCGTCCCCGATGGCGCCGGGTTGGTCATCACCACCCCGGGCGCCGAGCCGGTAGCCGACGGCGGTTACGGGGCGGTGCTGCTGCTGGACTCGTGGGCCCTGCTGACCCGGGCCGACCTGCGGGCGGGGGAGGAGGCGCTGCGGCGCTGGCTCGCCGCCGCCGCCCTGGCCCGCCCCGGGCCGGCCGGCGGCCGGGTGGTGGTGGTGGCCGACGGTGCGCTCACCCCGGTGCAGGCGCTTCTCCGCTGGGACGCTGGCTGGTTCGCGGCCCGCGAACTCGCCGAACGCCGGGAGCTCGGCTTTCCACCGGCGGTACGGATGGCGAGCGTCACCGGGCCGCCGGCCGCCGTCGCCGAGCTGCTCGCCGAGTCCCGGCTACCGGCGGAGGCGGAGCTGCTGGGGCCGGTGCCCGCCGACGGTGATCGGGAACGGATGCTGGTCCGGGTTCCCCGTGCCCGGGCCGCCGCCCTGGCCACTGCCCTGCACGCCGCGGCGGGGGTGCGCGCCGCCCGGAAGGCAGCCGATCCACTCCGGCTCCAGGTCGACCCGCTGACCCTCTTCTGATCCGACGACCCAGCGGTTACGGTCAGTTACCGTGAGTTACTGAAGCTGGCGGGACGGACACGTTGTGTGGGGAAGAGGGCGGGTCCGGGTGATAGCATCGCCCCTCATGTCGGGCCGGACGAAGGCTCAGGTCATGGTGTGTCGTTCGATACGCCTCGGCCGGAGTCGGTGCCGGTTCGGCGGCGATGGCGACGGAGCGCGTCGGGTGGCGCGGTGCCGACGAGTGTTAACAGCCCGCAATCATAGGTGGACCAGTCGTGACCGTTCCTCAATCGATTGTCTTCAACGGTGACCTCGGCAGCGGCAAGAGCACCGTCTCTGTGGAGATCGCCAAGCGCCTCGGCATGCGTCGGGTCAGCGTGGGTGATCTCTACCGGCAGATGGCCCAGGAGCGGCAGATGACCGCCCTCCAGCTCAACCTGCACGCCGAGCTGGACCAGGCTGTTGACGGCTACGTTGACCAACTCCAACGGGATATCGCGGCCTCCGGCGAGCGCCTGGTGATGGACTCGCGGCTCGCCTGGCACTTCTTCACCGACGCGCTCAAGGTGCACATGATCACTGAGCCCGGGGAGGCCGCCCGGCGAGTGTTGCTGCGTCCGTCCGGCCCCGCTGAGCAGTACACCTCCCTGGTGGAGGCGAAGGCCCGACTCATGGAGCGCAGCGAGAGTGAGCGGAACCGGTTCATCATTCGCTACGGGGTGGACAAGGCGAAGCTGCGCAACTACGACCTGATCTGCGACACCACCCGGGCCGGCGCCGCGGAGGTGATCGAGCACATCGTCGCCGCGTACGAAGGGCGGCTCTGTCCCGAAGTGCTGCGGGAGGCTCCGCCGCTGCTGCTGCTCGACCCGGCCCGGGTATACCCGACCGAGGACATCGTCGCCCTCCGCGGCCAGTGGGACACCCAACCCGCCGGCGATGCCGCCGCAGCTGACGACGAGCCGCTGGAGCCGCTGCGGATCGGCTATACGGGCGAGCACTTCTTCGTTGTGGACGGGCACCGTCGACTCAGCGCCGCGTTGCAGGACGGGCGTCGGCTGGTGTCCGCCCGGCTCGTCGCCGAGGTTGACGAGCCCGTCGTCGGTGGGATGAGCGCGATCGACTACTTCACCGCCCAGGTCCGGCCCAGCATGGTCCACGACTGGTCGGCCGCGCACGGGATCGAGCTGCCGCTGCCCGAACCGGCTCTGTTGGGCGGCGGTGCGGTGTTGGCGGGGGAGCCGGGCGCCGGCGCCTGAGCATCACGCTCGGCCGCTGGTGCCGGAGCGCCATCCCGCCGTCCCCGTCAACCCCCGGCGCAGGGGGTTACGGTCTGTCGACTGAGCGTGCATGATTGGCCACCTGATCCTGACATAGGAGGTGGCGAATGGACGCATCTGAGGCAGTCGCACTGTTGATGTCACCGCCGGGCCGGCTCGACCCCTATCCCACCTACGAGCGGCTGCGCGCGCACGGCCCGGTGGTGTCGACGGCGGCCGGTTTCTTCGTGGTCACCGGGTACGCCGAGGCTGACACGGTGTTGCGAAACCCCCGGTTTGGGGTGATGGACGACAAAGAGCGGGACGATGTCTTCCCGCATTGGCAGGACAGCCCGGCGATGATGTCGATCTCCCGGTCGATGATTCGGGCCAATCCGCCGGACCACAGCCGAATGCGCCGCCTGGCCGCGGGGGTGTTCACCCCGCGCCGGATAGCCGCCCTCCGCGAGGTGGTAGCCGCCCAGGCCGACGGGCTGGTTGACGAGATGATCCGGGCCGGTCGGGGCGGCGCTCCGGTGGATTTCATGGGCGGCTTCGCCTACCCGCTGCCGGTTACGGTGATCTGCGCTCTGCTCGGGGTGCCGGCGGCCGACTGGGCTCAGTTTCGGCGCTGGGCCAGCGATCTGACCGGCGTCCTGGAGCCGGAGATCACTTCCGAGGAGTTGGCCGTCGCCGACGCCGGTGCCAGCGAGCTGCGCGACTACTTCACCGAGCTGGTCGCCCAGCGCCGCCGGGCCCCGGCCGATGATCTGACCACCGCCCTGGTGCAGGAGCACGACGCCGACGGTGACCGGCTGTCCGGCGAGGAGCTGCTGGCCAACCTCGTGTTGCTGTTGGTCGCGGGCTTCGAGACCACCACCAACCTGCTCGGCAACGGTCTGGTCGTGCTCCTGACCCACCCCGATTCGGCGACCGCCCTGCGGGATCAGCCCGAGCTCGCTCCCAGCTACGTGGATGAGCTTCTGCGGTACGACTCACCCGTGCAATTGACCACCCGTACAGTCCGGGAGTCGGTGCCCATCGCCGGGGTTGAGCTGCCTGCGGGGAGTTGGCTGCTGATTCTGCTCGGCGCGGCCAACCGCGACCCGGCGCGCTTTACTGATCCGACCCGATTCGACCCAGGTCGGGCCCAGTCGCCCCCGCTGTCCTTCGGCGCCGGCGCGCACTACTGCCTGGGCGCCGGGCTGGCCCGACTGGAGGCCCAGGTCGCCTTTCCGCTGTTGCTGCGCCGGCTGCCCGAGCTCGCGCTGGCCGGCGAGCCCACCCGCCGGAACCGGCTGACTCTGCGCGGCTACGAGACGCTTCCGGTGACCGTCGGTGCCGTATCCGCTGATCACGGTACGCCGGCCGGGGCCGCTCTGGGCACTCCGTAGACTGGTACGGCACGCCCGTTGCCAAGCCCACGAAGGAGCCAATCCGCGTGACCGTCCAGCCCATCCGCCTCTTCGGCGACCCGGTGCTGCGCACGCCGGCCGACCCGGTGGTCGACTTCGATGTCGAACTGCGCAAGCTTGTCGCTGACCTGATCGACACGATGCGTGAGCAGGGCGGTGCCGGTCTGGCCGCGCCGCAGCTCGGCGTGGGCCTGCGGGTGTTCACCTTCGACGTGGACGACGTGGTCGGTCACCTGGTCAACCCGGTGTTGGAGTTCCCCGACGCCGAGGAGCAGGACGGCCCGGAGGGCTGCCTATCGCTGCCGGGCCTGTACTTCGACACGAAGCGCCGGCAGAACGTGGTCGCCAAGGGTTTCAACGGGTACGGCGATCCGGTGCAGATCGTCGGCACCGGATTGATGTCCCGCTGCGTGCAGCACGAGACCGACCACCTCGACGGAGTCTTGTTCATCGACCGACTCGACCCGGCCGGCCGCAAGGCGGCGATGAAGGAGATCCGCCGGGCCGAGTGGTATGACCCGGGGGCCCCGCCGACGGTGAAGCTCAGCCCGCACGCCGCCAACAACCCGTTCGGCCTCGGGCGGTGACCGGCCGATGCGCGTGATCTTCGCCGGTACGCCGGCCGTCGCCGTCCCCACCCTCGCCGCGGTGGCCGCCTCCCGTCATGAGCTGGTAGCGGTTCTCACCCGCCCGGATGCTCCGGCCGGCCGGGGCCGTGGCCTGTCCCGTTCCCCGGTGGGCGCCTGGGCCGACGAGCACGGGGTCGAGGTCCTCACCCCGGCCCGGCCGCGGGAGCCGGAGTTCCTCGACCGGCTGCGCACCCTGGCACCGGACTGTGTGCCCGTCGTCGCCTACGGCGCGCTGGTCCCGCCGGCCGCCCTGGAGATTCCGCGGCATGGCTGGGTCAACCTGCACTTCTCCCTGCTGCCCGCCTGGCGTGGCGCGGCTCCCGTGCAGCACGCCCTGCTGCACGGCGACGAGCTGACCGGCGCCAGCGTCTTCCAGCTCGAGGAGGGCCTGGACACGGGCCCGGTGTACGGCACCGTCACCGACGAGGTTCGGCCCACCGACACCTCGGGCGACCTGCTGGAGCGGCTGGCGCACTCCGGCGCCGAGCTGTTGATCGCCGTGCTGGACGCGATCGAGGAGGGCAGCGCGCGGGCGCAGCCGCAACCGAACGACGGGGTGAGCCTGGCGCCGAAGCTCACCGCGGCGGATGCCCGGGTGCGCTGGGGTGACCCCGCCTTCGCCGTGGACCGGCGTGTCCGTGCCTGCTCCCCGGCCCCCGGCCCGTGGACGACCTTCCGCGACGAGCGGGTCAAGCTTGGCCCGGTCACCCTCGTCTCGGATGGCCCCGAGCTGAAGCCGGGCGAGCTGTTGGTGGAGAAGACCCGGGTGCTTGCCGGCACCGCCACCACCCCGGTTGCGCTCGGTGAGATCCGGGCGGCGGGCAAGAGAGCCATGCCGGCGAGTGACTGGGCGCGCGGTGTCCGGGTCACCGCTGGGGAGGTGCTCACATGACGGGCCCGGTAGATGGTCAGGACCTGGATCGGGCCGGTGGTTTCCGGGGCGGTCGTCCCGCCGCCGGCCGCGGTCACTCCGGTGCCGGACCGGAGCGTCGCCCGGAGCGGCGGGGCCGTGGCGGCCAACGGCCGACGGCTGGCGGGCGCGGCCGTCCCGCCGGCCGGAGCGCTGTGGATCTCCCCCGGCACGCCGCGTATGAAGCGGTAGCCGCGGTCAACCGGGACGACGCGTACGCCAACCTCGTGCTCCCGGCGATCCTGCGCGACGCGGATCTGGTCGGCCGGGACGCCGCCTTCGCCACCGAGCTGACATACGGGACGCTGCGTCGGCTCGGAACCCTCGACGCGATCCTCACCGAGGCCGCTGGGCGGGATGTGGCCCGCATCGACCCGCCGGTTCGGGACGCGTTGCGGCTTGGTGCGTACCAACTGCTGTACACCCGGGTGCCCGCCCACGCCGCTGTCTCGGCAACTGTTGACCTGGTTCGATCGGTCGGGGCGGGGGCGACCGGGTTCGCCAACGCGGTGCTCCGGGAGGTCGCCAGCCGGGATGCCGACGCCTGGGTGGCCCGGCTCGCCCCACCGCTGGAGACCGACCCGATCGGGCACCTGGCGCTCGCGTACAGCCATCCGCAGTGGATTGTGCGGGCATTCGCCGAGGCGCTCGGCGGCGATCTCGGTGAGACAACCCGGTTGCTCATCGAGGACAACGAACGTCCGCCGGTGCACCTCTGCGCCCGACCGGGGTTGGCCGACCCGGTGGCAATGGCCGACGAGGTCGGCGGTGCCCCGGGCGCCTTCTCCCCATACGCGGTTTACTCCGGTGGGGGTGCCCCCGGCGACCTGCCGGCGCTCACCGAGGGGCGGGCCCACGTCCAGGACGAGGGCTCCCAACTGGTGGCCGACGCTCTTACGGCGGCGCCACTGGACGGCCCGGACGGTCGCTGGCTGGACCTGTGCGCCGGGCCGGGCGGCAAGTCCGGCCTGCTCGGTGCCGTCGCTGCCCAGCGTGGCGCGCGCCTGACCGCCGTGGAGGTGTCCGAGCACCGTGCCCGTCTTGTCCGGCAGGCCACCCGCGACCTGCCGGTGACTGTGCTCAACACTGACGGTCGCACCGTCGGGGCGACGCCGAAGCTCGCGGAGGGGCACTTCGATCGGGCACTCGTTGACGCACCCTGCACCGGTCTGGGCTCACTGCGTCGGCGGCCCGAGTCGCGCTGGCGTCGGCAGCCGTCGGACCTGCCGGCGTTGACCCGGTTACAGCGGGAACTGCTCAGCGCGGGGCTGCGGGCGGTCCGCCCGGGTGGGCTGGTGGCGTACGTGACCTGTTCGCCGCACGTCGTCGAGACGCACGTGACGGTTACCGAGGCGGCGCGCCGCGCGGCGGTGCCGGTCGACTTCGTTGACGCCCGTCCGCTGCTGCCGAAGGGAATGCCAGGGCTCGGCGACGGGCCGACGGTGCAGCTGTGGCCGCACCGGCACGGCACCGACGCCATGTTCCTGGCGGTGCTGCGCCGCGGCTGACCCTGGCGGTGCTGCGCCGCGGCTGACCCTGGCGGTGCTGCGCCGCGGCTGACCTGTTCCCTCGTCTGGCGTCCGGGGCGTTCCGTTGATCGCCCCGGAGGCCAGGCGACACTAAATCGGCAGGCCCGCCTTGCCCGCGCCCTTCATCGACCGGGTCAGGTTCCGGTCGTCAATCCAGAGGAAGCACTGCACGCCCCGGTTGCCGTTGAGCCACTGCTCCTTCGCCGGCTCGTAGTAGATCAAGCCGGAGCGGTACCGCACGTCGCTGCGTGGCACCCCGGCGTAGTCGGCGATCAGCTTGAGGCAGCCCCCGCGGGTTTGGTCCTTGTCCTGTTCGAAGTCGGCGAAGTCGGTGTCCGGTGCGGTCCAGACGCCGACGAACTCGGCGTGGTGCTTCTTCGTACACGCCACCGGTTTCATCTTCGAGACCTTGTCATCGTCGAGCACCGGCTCAAAGCAGGTGTGCCGAAGCGGGGAGTCGCCCTTGAGCCCTCCGGCGAGGCTGGCGGTGCGGGACACCGCGCTCGGATCGTCCAGGCTCTTCTCCTCACTCACGTCGCAGCGGAACCAGCGGGAGCCGCCCTCCCATCCGGCCTGCGACGGCAGGACGATGGACAGACTGATCCGTCCGCTGCGCCAGTCGGCGCCCAAGGCCTGGTTTACCTCCCGCTCACAGGTGGCGTAGGCGGTCCGCATCCCAGCCGATTTGGCTTCCGGTGGCGTGGAATCCGTCGCCTCGTCCCCGGTCACCGTGCCGACATGCAGGGTCTCCACCACGTGCGGCTGGTCGCATGGAGTCGGCGCGTACGAGCTGCGGTGGCCGATCTTGGTCACGGTGGGATGGCAGGTGCCCGCTTCGGGGGCGAAACCCGTCGCGGCGGCGATGGGGGCCCAGTCGTCAACCAAATCGCCGTCGATCCCCGGCGGGGGTGCGGTAGCGCATCCGGCGAGTGTCAGGGTCACCAGCGTGGCGCAGAGCGTGACTCGTTTCATCCGGCGACCTTCCCGGGTGTGGTAGGTATGGCGTCGAACACGCCACGGTGCGGCAGCTTACGGCACGTGGCAAGCCGGTTCCGGTGGGCCATCGACATCGGGGCGGTCGCCGGGCGCAGTCCGGCGCTCCCAGCTCCCAGCTCGTGGCCCGCTGCCGCCGGGCCAGTTCGTCCGTGACCTCTGTGGAGCGACGCACGGTGGCGTCCCCGGGTCCGTTATGGTCAGTTCCCTGCGGGTGGCCGCGGGGGCGTCCGGCCGCCTCGGTCGGTGCCGCGCCGGTGGCGATGGGGGGCTGCGTTCGTACACTGGCCTCGTGACCGAACCGCTGCCAATCGTCGCACCGAGCATTCTGGCCGCCGACTTCGCCCGTCTCGCCGACGAGGTCCGAGCCATCGAAGACACCGCCGACTGGGTGCACGTGGATGTCATGGACAACCACTTCGTGCCGAATCTGACGATCGGGCTGCCGGTCGTGCAGAGCTTGCGGGCCGCCACCCGACTCCCCTTTGACGTGCACCTCATGATCGAGGATCCGCGGCGGTGGGCGCCCGGCTACGCCGACGCCGGAGCGTACAACGTGACGTTTCACGCCGAGGCTTGTGACGACCCGGTCGCGTTGGCCAAGGACCTCCGTTCGGCCGGTGCGAAGGCGGGGTTGGCGATCGACCGGGACACTCCGATCGAACCGTACCTGGACCTGCTGCCCAGCTTCGACACTCTGTTGATCATGACGATCAAGGCGGGGTTCGGTGGGCAGCGGTTCATCCCGAACCTGCTGGACAAGGTGCGCACGGCCCGTCGACACGTCGACGCCGGTCACCTGGAGCTGCGCATCGAGGTCGATGGTGGGATCGCCGTGGACACCATCGCCGAGGCCGCCGAGGCGGGCGCGGACGCCTTCGTCGCCGGCACCGCGGTCTTCGGAGCCGACGACCCGGCCGAGGCGGTACGTCGGCTGCGGTCCCTGGCCCGGTGCGCGACGCCCTGGGCCTGACGTGGAGCCCGACGGGGACCGCCAGGATGTCATTCTGGTCGTTGACGACGACGAGGATATCGCCCGGTTCGTCGAATTCAACCTGCGGTTGCACGGCTACGAGGTGATCCATGCCGAGGACGGCCAGGCGGCGCTCGAGGTGATTGCTCGGCACCGTCCGGACCTGGCAGTGGTCGATCTGATGATGCCCCGGATGGACGGGTTGGAGCTGACCCGGCGACTCCGGGCCAACCCGATGACCGCCGCCCTGCCGGTGATCATGCTGACTGCCAAGGGGATGACCGTGGACAAGGTGCACGGCCTCAGCGCCGGCGCCGACGACTACCTGGTCAAGCCCTTCGACACCGCCGAGTTGGTGGCCCGGGTCAGCTCCACGCTGCGTCGGAACAAGGAGTTCCGCGAGGTCTCACCGCTGACCGGGCTGCCCGGCAACAGCCGGATCCGCCGGGAGATCGCCGACCGGATTCGGGTCGGATCCGACTACGCGGTCGGCTATATCGACATTGACCGCTTTAAGAGTGTCAACGACGTTTACGGGTTTGTTCGCGGCGACGACTTCATTTGTGCGCTGGCCCGCAGCCTGCACCGGGCGGTCGTCTCGGTGGGGCTCCCGTCGGCCTTCCTGGGGCATGTCGGCGGCGACGACTTCATCTTCGTCAGCACGCCGGAACAGGTCCGGCAGCTGACCTCGCAGGTCTCCGCGGACTTCGAGCAGGCGGCCGACGCGCTGTACGACCCGTCCGACGCCGCCCGCGGCTACGTGGAGCTCAAGGATCGGCGGGGCAACCTACGCCGGGCCGCGTTGGTCACCCTCTCGATCGGCGTCTCGGTCTCGGATGCCGACAAACGGCTGACGAATCCGCTGGCGGCGATGACGATCGCCTCCGAGATGAAGTCGGTGGCCAAGAGTCAGCCGGGATCGTACGTGGCGGTGGACCGGCGTCGCGGAGTGTCGGATTCGAGTCATCGTTCTGTGAAGTAGCACGCTGTAGGTAGCCGTTGACCCCCCAGGGCGTGTAAGACTTCGGGTAGTACCCACCACGCGCTGGCGGGACTCGGTGTAATTCCGAACCGGCGGTGATCCACGGCCTGACCGTGGTAAGCCCGCGACCCGGGAGCGGTTCGTCCGCCCGGTGGACCTGGTGCAAATCCGGGGCCGACGGTTGGGTGCGGGCATGCCCGCATCCAGACAGTCCGGATGGGAGACAGCGCGCGGGACGGATGGGCCGTGCCCGGCCGCCGGTGTCGGCGTGCCGTGCGGTCCTCCTGGGGCGGCTGTGCCGTTCCCGGATCTCCGCCACCGCACGCCCGCGGCCCGATGCCGCCGCTTCCATCGCCGCCCGCGCACCGATCGGCGGGCGGGCGGGCGGGAGGGCAGGGCATGGCCGGCGTCTCCGTAGATGAGGCGATGCGTCGCGCAGTTGAACTTGCCGCGCGCGGCCTCGGTACCACCAGCCCCAACCCGGTTGTCGGCTGCGTGCTGCTCGACCCGGGCGGTCAGGTCGTCGGTGAGGGCTTCCACGCGTACGCCGGTGGGCCGCACGCCGAGATCGTCGCGCTCGCCCACGCGGGGGAGCGGGCGCGGGGCGGCACCGCCGTGGTCACGCTGGAACCCTGCGATCACACCGGCCGTACCGGCCCGTGCAGCACCGCTCTGGTGCAGGCCGGCGTCGCCCGGGTGGTGATCGCCGTACCCGACCCGAACCAGGCCGCCTCCGGTGGCGCCGCCACGCTGCGCGCCGCCGGGGTCCGGGTCGACCTGGGCGTACGGGCTGTTGAGGCGGAGGCGGGCAACATCGCGTGGCTGACCTCAACGCGTCGGGGCTGGCCATACCTCGTCTGGAAGTACGCAGCGACGCTGGACGGACGCTCCGCTGCCGCTGACGGCACCAGCATGTGGATCACCTCCGAGGCGGCCCGAATGGATGTGCACGCGCTGCGCGGCACCGTGGACGCCGTCATCGCCGGGGTGGGCACCGTGCTCGCCGACGACCCGCGCCTGACCGTTCGGAATCTGCGCGACGGCAGCCTCGCCATCCGGCAGCCGCTGCGGGTGGTGGTGGACTCGGCGGGCCAAACGCCGGCCGGAGCGCGGGTCCGCGACGACGCCGCGTCCACCTGGATCGCCACCGCCGAGGAGGTTGGTACCGATTCGGCGGGCCGGGTCGATCTGCCGGCGCTGCTCGCCGCGCTGCACCAGCGCGGGGTGCGCGCCGCGCTGCTGGAGGGAGGGCCGCGGCTGGCCGGTGCCTTCCTCGCCGCCGGGCTGGTCGACAAGATCGTCGGCTATGTCGCGCCCCGGCTGCTCGGCGCTGGCCCCACCGCGTTGGCAGACACGGGGGTGACCACGATCACCGATGCCATCGACTGCGAGGTCGTTGACGTTACCCAGGTCGGTCCCGACCTGCGGATTACCGCACTGCCCCGGAAGAGGGAGGGCTGACATGTTCACCGGCATCGTCGAGGAACTCGGTGAGGTCATCCACATCGCGGAGACCGCGGAGGACTCCGCGATGGTCACCATCAATGGCCCACTGGTCGTCACCGACGCCCGGCCCGGTGACTCCATCGCGGTCAACGGAGTCTGTCTGACCGTGGTGGAACTCGCCGGTGGGGCCTTCACCGCCGACGTGATGGGCGAGACGCTGCGCCGCTCCGCGCTTGGCGGGCTGCGCCCCGGTGACCCGGTGAACCTGGAGCGGGCCGTCACCCTGGGCAGCCGCCTCGGCGGCCACCTGGTTCAGGGGCATGTCAACGGCGTCGGCGAGCTGCTGGCCCGGGAACCGGCCGCGCGGTGGGAGACGGTCCGCTTCCGTCTGCCCACCGACCTGACTCGGTATGTGGTGGCGAAGGGGTCGATCACCGTTGACGGGGTGTCCCTGACCGTGGCCAGCGTCGGGCCCGACTGGTTCGAGGTGGGCCTGATCCCCACCACCCTACGGCTGACGACGCTGGGCTCCCGTAGCGTCGGTGACCGGGTCAACCTCGAGGTTGACGTCCTGGCCAAGTACGTCGAGCGGCTGCTCGGCGGGGGTCAGCTGGCCAGGCCGGACGACCTGCCCGCCGCGGACGATCTGCCCGCCGCTGTTAGCCTGCCCGGTGCCGTGCCGGTGGGTGGTCCGGCGTGATGGGGCCGCTCGGCTGGCTGCTCGACGCGCAGGTGAGCCTCGCCGGCTCCCCGGTCCTGGTCCGTGAGATCGTCGGCAACGTCTTCGGCCTGGCCGCTGCGATGTTCGGCCTGCGCCGGGTGGTGTGGGCCTGGCCGGTCGGCATGATCGGCAACGCGCTGCTGTTCACTGTCTTCCTCGGCGGAGCGTTCGCCACCCCACAGGCACATGACCTCTACGGCCAGGCCGGCCGGCAGGTCTTCTTCTTCGGGATCGGGCTCTATGGCTGGTGGCGTTGGTCGCGGAACCGTCGCCGGGGCGGCGACGGTACTGCCGCCGCGGTGGAGCCCCGCTGGGCTACCGGGCGGGAGCGGCTCGGTCTGCTGGCGGCCGCCGTTGTCGGCACCGCCGTCAGCTACCCGATCCTCGCCGCCCTGGGTTCGTGGGGGCCGCTGCCGGATGCCTGGATCCTGACCGGCAGCCTGCTCGCCACGTACGGCATGGCTCGTGGGTATGTGGACTTCTGGCTGATCTGGATCGCCGTTGACGTGGTCGGGTTGCCGCTGCTGTTGCGTGGCGGGTTCTACCCTTCTGCGGCCATGTACCTCGTCTACGGCGCCTTCTGCGTCTGGGGGCTCGCCGCCTGGTGGCGGACGTCGCGTGCCGCCCGTACCGACCTCGTACCGATCCCAACGAGCTATGCGGAGGCTGCGGCGTGACCACCTTTGGCAGGATCGAGCGAGCGATGGCGGAGATCATCGCCGGCCGGCCCGTCGTCGTGGTCGACGACGCCAACCGGGAGAACGAGGGTGACCTGATCTTCGCGGCCGAGCTGGCCACGCCCGAGCTGGTCGCCTTCATGGTCCGCTACACCTCAGGCTACATCTGCACGGCGTTACCCGGGAGCGAGTGCGACCGACTGGACCTGCCGCCGATGCATCACACCAACCAGGACCGGCGCGGCACCGCCTACGCGGTGACGGTGGACGCCCGGGAGGGCGTGAGCACCGGCATCTCCGCCGCCGACCGGGCGCACACGATCCGGCTGCTCGCCGGCTCCGGCACCGCGCCGGAGGATCTGGCCCGGCCCGGTCATGTGGTCCCACTGCGGGGCCACGAGGAGGGGGTGCTGCGTCGCCCCGGTCACACCGAGGCCGCGATCGACCTCACCCGGCTGGCCGGGCTGCGCCCCGCGGGGGTCCTCTGCGAGCTGGTCAACGACGACGGCACCATGATGCGGGGCTCGGACCTGGAGCGGTTCTGCGCCGAGCACTCGCTGGTCCTGGTCACCATCGCGGAGCTGATCGCGTACCGGCGGCGGACAGAGAAGCAGGTCGAGCGGGTCGCCGAGGCTCGACTGCCCACCCGGCACGGGCTCTTCCGGATCGTGGGTTACCGCGGTGACTACGACTCAGCCGAGCATGTCGCGCTGGTGATGGGTGATCTCGGCGACGGTCGGGACGTGCTGGTGCGGGTGCACTCCGAGTGCCTCACCGGTGACGTCTTCGGCTCGTTGCGTTGCGACTGTGGGCCGCAGCTGAACGCCTCCCTGGAGCTGGTCGCCCGGGAGGAGCGTGGAGTCGTGCTCTACCTGCGTGGGCATGAGGGGCGCGGCATCGGGCTGTTGCACAAACTCCAGGCGTACCAGTTACAGGATCTGGGCCTGGACACCGTCGAGGCCAACCTGGAGCTCGGCCTGCCGGCGGACGCGCGGGACTACGGCACCGGGGCGCAGATCCTCTACGACCTCGGGGTGCGGTCGATGCGGCTGCTCACCAACAATCCGGCCAAGCAGGCCGGTCTGGAAGGGTATGGCGTGACCGTTACCGGTCGCCTGAAGCTGCCGGTTCGGCAGCACGCGGAGAACGCGCGCTACCTGCAGACCAAGCGGGACCGCATGGGGCACCTGCTGGAGTAGGCGAGACGAGGCATATCGAGGCGCCGGGCCCCTCGGCGATCGGATTGGAGCGTAGGAATGGCGGGTTTTGGGGAGCCGGGCGTCAACACAGTCGATGCTGCTGGTCTGACGGTCGGGGTGGTCGCCGCGCGCTGGCACGGCGAGCTCACCGACCACATGCTCGACCGGGCAGTCGCCGCCGCCGAGGCGTGTGGGGCCGGTGCCACGGTGGCCCGGGTGGCCGGCTCGGTAGAGCTACCCGTGGTGGCGCAGGCGCTCGCCCGGCGCTGTGACGCGGTGGTGGCGCTCGGGGTGGTGGTCCGGGGGGCCACCGCTCACTTCGACTACGTCTGCCGGTCGGTCACCGATGGGCTTACCCGGATCGCCCTGGACGAGGGGAAGCCGGTCGGGCAGGGTGTGCTGACCGTGGAGACGATCGAGCAGGCCCGGGACCGGGCCGGGCTGCCCGGCTCAGCGGAGGACAAGGGATGGGCGGCGACCGTCGCGGCCCTCGACGCGGCGCTCGCGGTTCGGGACCTGGCGGGCGTCACCCCACGGGTGGGCTTCGGCGCCTGAGATCTTTCGGCATCGTGGGACACTCCGAGCCCGGTGAAGCCGCGGTGGCCGGCTGGTTGCGAGAATCGACCGGTGAAGACGTTCGAGGAGTTGTTTGCCGAGCTGCAGGCCAAGGCCGCTGCCGGCACCCCCGGCTCGGGCACCGTCGCGGCCCTGGACAAAGGGGTGCACTTCGTCGGCAAGAAGGTCGTCGAGGAGGCGGCCGAGTCCTGGATGGCGGCCGAGCACGAGGGGCCCGAGCGGACCGCCGAGGAGATCTCCCAGCTGCTCTACCAGGTGCAGGTGCTGATGCTCGCTACTGGTCTCGACCTTGAGGATGTCTACCGACATCTGTGAGTGCGCCGTGCCGATCCTCCCGCATTCCGACAAGGAGCAATTCCGCCATGCTGCGAGTCGCGGTACCCAACAAGGGGACCTTGGCCGAGAAGGCCGCTCAGATGCTGCGCGAGGCGGGTTACCGCCAGCGAACCGACCCGAAGGACCTGGTCTGCCGGGACGATCCGAACGATATTGAGTTCTTCTATCTGCGTCCGAAGGACATCGCAACCTACGTCGGCTCCGGGGACCTGGACGTCGGCATCACCGGTCGGGACCTACTGGTCGACTCCGGCGCGCCCGCCACTGAGGTGGTCGACCTGGCCTTCGGCCAGGCCACCTTCCGATTCGCCGCTCGAGCCGAGGACATCGATTCGGTGCAGGCCCTGGACGGGTGTCGGGTCGCTACCGCATACCCCGGCCTGGTGGAGCGGCACCTCGCCGAGTTAGGCGTCAAGGCCGACGTGATCCGCCTGGACGGCGCGGTGGAGAACGCCATCCGGCTGGGCCTCGCCGATGTGATCGCGGACGTGGTGGAGACCGGTGCCACGCTGCGTCAGGCTGGCCTGGTCGTCTTCGGCGAGCCGCTGCTGCGCTCGTCCGCCATTCTGGTCTGCCGCTCCGCGGCGCCGCCCCACCCGCAGTGTGAGCTGCTGCTCCGCCGTCTGCACAGCGTGCTCGTCGCGCGGCGCTATGTGATGCTGACGTATGACGTCCCGGCCGATCTGTTGACTCGGGCCAGTTCGTTGACTCCGGGCATCGAGTCGCCAACCGTTTCTCAGCTGCACCGGGAGGGCTGGGTAGCGGTGCAGGCGATGGTGCTCCGCGACGATGTGCACCGGATCATGGATGAGCTGTACCAGGTCGGCGCCCGCGCGATCCTGGTCACGAGTATTCAGGCCTGCCGCCTCTGATCCGGCCGGGAATACGAAACCGGGCCGGTGGCGCGGAGCCGGGACTTCCTTCCCCGGCCGGGCCGCCGTCCCGTCGTCCCGGCGGAGCCTCGCCGCGCCCGGCTGTGTGCCGGGCGCGGGCCGTCCGGGCGTGGGTGGCAGACTGGTGCGGTGAGCGAAACCGAAGCGTTCCGTATCCGGCCGCGGCGCATCCGGCTGGTCTGCTGGGCCTCGGCGATTGCCCTGGTGCTGCTGTTCACAGTGCTGGCGACGTCGCTGCACGGGGCGACCGGCAGTGGCTATGGCTCGTTTCAGCGAGGCGACCAACTCGGTATGGTCGGCCTCGGCGTGCTCGGCGCACTTGCCTTCCTGCTCTTCACCCGACCGCGGGTGGAGGCCGACGCGCAGCGGGTCCGGGTGCAGAACGTGATCGGCTCGTACGAGCTGCCCTGGGAGCTCGTCCGTGGCATCCGGTTCGACCGCGGGGCGCCCTGGGCCAGCCTCGAGCTGCACGATGACGATCTGGTGCCGATGCTTGCCCTCCAGGCCGCCGACAAGGAGCTGGCCGTGGACGCGGTTCGCAGGCTGCGCCGGCTGCATCAGGCCCGGCTGGCTGAGGGTGCCGCCGCCACTGATCCCGGCGGCCACTGATCCCGGCGGACCGCGGCGCGAGCTGACGCCCGGTTTGGGGTGGACCGGCGCGGGGTGTAGGCTACGGGAAACGACCAGGCCACCCGCGGCTTCGCAGGTGGCCTTGAAAGCGGAGCGCCTGCTCCCACCTGAGTCGCCGCGCGGCGGCCGGGTCCGGTCCCCGATTCCGGGCACGTCTCGGTCTCGGATGCGCGACTATATGGTCGTGCCGACCGGTCGAGCGGGCCCCGGCAACTGCCGGGGCCTTCTGCTTTCCGGGTCGGTTCCCACCCGGGAGCCGCCGGGTCGGCAATGCAGGAGACTCGACTCGAGGAGGCCCCATCAGCGTCGAACCACGCGTGAACGAGCAGATCCGGGCACGTGAGGTCCGACTGGTCGGTCCCGAGGGTGAGCAGGTGGGCATCGTCCCGCTGGAGCGCGCCCTTCAGCTGGCCGCGGACGTCGACCTGGACCTGGTCGAGGTTGCGCCAATGGCGCGCCCGCCGGTGTGCAAGCTCATGGACTTCGGCAAGTTCAAGTATGAGAGCGCACTGAAGGCGCGCGAAGCGCGGCGTAATCAGCAGCAGACCGTCATCAAGGAAATGAAGCTTCGGCCGAAGATCGATCCGCACGACTACGAGACCAAGAAGGGTCACGTGGTGCGGTTCCTCAAGGCGGGCGACAAGGTCAAGGTGACGATCATGTTCCGGGGTCGCGAGCAGAGCCGCCCGGAGCTGGGCTACCGGCTCCTGCGTCGGCTCGAGTCCGAGATCTCGGAGCTGGGGTACGTCGAGGCCGCGCCGAAGCAGGACGGTCGAAACATGATCATGGTGCTCGCACCGCACCGCGCCACCAAGGCTGCCGCTACAGCGGCCCGCGGCGGCGCGCTTCCGCGGGGTGAGCGGGAGTCCGGTGCCGCCGCGGCAGCACCGCCGGCCGAGGCGGCCGGACCCGCCGGAACTGCCGGCGAGTAGCAGGGGAGAAGACGTTCCACATGCCGAAGATGAAAAGCCACACCGGGATGGGCAAGCGCGTCCGGGTGACCGGCAAAGGCAAGATCGTGAAGCAGCAGGCCGGCCTGCGCCACAACCTGGAGAAGAAGTCCTCCACCCGTACCCGCCGGCTGACCGGGCTGGTCGAGGTGGCCAAGCCGGATGTCAAGCGCATCAAGAAGCTGCTCGGCCGCTGACGCGCGCCACCTGAACCAACGAAGGAGCTGAGATGGCACGCGTCAAGCGGGCTGTGAACGCCCAGAAGAAGCGCCGTACCCTGCTGGCGACCGCGAGTGGCTACCGCGGTCAGCGCTCCCGGCTGTACCGCAAGGCCAAGGAGCAGGTGCTGCACTCGATGCAGTACTCCTACCGGGACCGTCGCGACCGCAAGGGCGACTTCCGGCAGCTGTGGATCCAGCGGATCAACGCGGGTGCCCGCGCCAACGGGCTCACCTACAACCGCCTGATCCAGGGCCTCAAACTGGCCGGCATCGAGGTCGATCGGAAGATCCTGGCCGACCTGGCCGTCAACGACGCCGCCGCCTTCGCGGCGATCGTCGAGAAGGCCCGTGCGGCCGTCGCGGAGCAGGGCACCGGCGGCGCCGGGGCCCAGGCTGCCTGATCCACCCACGGCAGCGCGAGGCGTCTCCCATGCAGTCACGACCGCACGGGAGGCGCCTCGACGCCGTCTCCGGACCACTCACCCCCCGTACCCCACGGATCGTGGCGGCCCGTCGACTGCACCGCCGCCGTGACCGCGAGGCCACCGGTCGGTTCCTGGCCGAGGGCCCGCAGGCGGTCCGCGAGGCCCTGGCTCGCCCGGGCACGGTCCTGGAACTCTTCGGTACGCCGGCCGCCCTGGACCGGTACCGGGATCTGGCCGCTCAGGCGACCGCCGCTGACCTACCCGTCTCCGAGGTTACCGACGCGGCACTCGCCGGGCTCGCCGAGACCGTCGCTCCCCAGGGCCTGATCGCCGTCTGTCAACACCTCGACCTGCCACTGGCCACCGCTCTCGCGCGAGCGCCGCGGCTGGTCACCGTCCTCGCTGACATCCGCGATCCGGGCAACGCCGGCACGGTCCTGCGTACCGCCGACGCGGCCGGAGCCCAGACGGTGGTTTTCGCCGGTACGGCCGTGGACCCCTACAACGGCAAGGTGGTGCGGGCGTCGGCGGGCAGCCTGTTCCACGTGGACGTGGTGCGGGCACCCGATCCGCTGCAGGTGATCGCCGACCTGCGGGCCGCCGGGCTCGCCGTGTTGGCCACCACCGGATACGGCGCGGACGACCTGGACGATCTGATTGATGCCGGCCGGTTGGCCGCCCCCACCGCTTGGGTCTTTGGCTCCGAGGCGCATGGCTTGCCCGCCGAGCTGACCGCGGCCGCCGACGCCCGGGTTCGGGTACCGCTGCATGGGTGGGCGGAGAGCCTTAACCTGGCTGCCGCGGCGGCGGTGTGCCTGTACGCTTCAGCGAGAGCGCAGCGCCGGCCCTCATCCCCGCGCCCGGTCGAGGCCACAACTGCGATCGAGACAGCAGCAAAGGAGAGCGGCCGCCCGTGAACGCGAAACGGCGTTCGTTTAGCCAGCCCGCCGGTGCCGGCGGGCGGCGGGCCTGACCCGCTCTCCGCACGACTCCCACCGGCGGGCTGCGGCACAGCCGCGCGTCCGTAGACTCGCTTCGCCGCCTGACAAGGCCGGCGCCGCCGTGAGGGAGTGCCTGTAAGCCATGTCCTACCGCAACGACCCGTACGACCCGAAGCAGGTCGCCCTGCTCGACCCGGCCGCACTGGCCGAGGCTGTCACCACCGCCGAGGCGGCGTTCGCCGCCGCCGCCAATCCGGATGAGCTGACCGCGCTGCGCCCGGCCCACCTCGGGGACCGGGCCCCGGCGTCGCTGGCTCGACGTGAGATCGGCGCGTTGCCGCCGGCCGCCAAGGCCGACGCCGGCAAGCGGGTCAACGAGGCCCGCCGGTCGATCGAGAGTGCCTACGCCGCGCGCGCGCAGGTACTGGAGCGGGAGCAGGCCGAGCGGATGCTGGTCGAGGAGCGGGTGGATGTCACCCTGCCGTCCGACCGGCGTCCGGTGGGGGCCCGCCACCCGGTTAGTACGTTGATGGAGCAGATCACCGACTTCTTCGTCGGAATGGGCTATGAGGTGGCCGAGGGCCCCGAGGTCGAGTTGGAGTGGACCAACTTCGACGCGCTCAACATCCTGCCGGACCACCCGGCGCGGGGGTTGATGGACACCTTCCACGTCGCGCCGGAGCACTCCGGCACGGTGCTGCGGACCCACACCTCGCCGGTGCAGGCGCGGACGATGCTGACCCGCACGCCGCCGATCTACGTGATCTGCCCGGGCCGGGTCTACCGGACCGATGAGTTGGACGCCACCCACGCGCCCGTCTTCCACCAGGTCGAGGGCCTGGTGGTGGACCGCGGCATCACGATGGCGCACCTGCGCGGCACGCTGGACCACTTTGCTCGGGCGATGTTCGGGCCCGAGGCGCGAACCCGCTTCCGGCCGCACTACTTCCCGTTCACGGAGCCGTCGGCGGAGTTCGACGTCTGGTTCCCGGAGCACCGCAAGGGTGCGCAGTGGGTCGAGTGGGGCGGCTGCGGCATGGTGAACCCGCGGGTGCTGCGGGCCTGCGGGATCGACCCGGCGGTCTACTCCGGATTCGCCTTCGGCATGGGCATCGACCGTACGGTCATGTTCCGGCACGGCGTCGGCGACATGCGGGACCTGGTGGAGGGGGACGTCCGGTTCACCCGGGCGTTCGGGTACGGCGCGTAGGCGCGGGCACGAGTTACGGAGACGGTGATCTGAGTCATGCGAGTTTCTGTCAGTTGGCTGCGTGAGTACGTTGACCTACCGGCCCACCTGACCCCAGCCGACCTCGAGCAATCCCTGGTCGGCCTCGGTCTCGAGGTGGAGTCCGTGGTGGACCTGGCCGGTACGGTCACCGGGCCGCTGGTCGTCGGCGAGGTGCGGGAGATTGAGGAGCTGACCGGCTTCAAGAAGCCGATTCGCTTCTGCCGGGTGGACGTGGGTGACGCCAACGGCACCGGTGAGTTGCAGGAGATCGTCTGCGGGGCGCGCAACTTCGCGGTCGGCGACCGGGTGGTGGTGATTCTCCCCGGTGGGGTGCTGCCCGGTGACTTCGCCATCGGGGCGCGCCGGACGTACGGGCGTAACTCCAAGGGCATGATCTGCTCGGCGAAGGAGTTGGGCCTCGGCGACGACCACGGCGGCATCATCGTGCTGCCCGATTCCAGCCCCGCCAAGCCGGGCGACGACGCCCGCCCCGTGGTGGGCCTCGATGATGTGGTGGTCGAGGTGGAGCTGACCCCGGACCGGGGTTACCAGATGTCGGTGCGGGGGATCGCCCGGGAGCTGTCGCACGCGTTCGGGGTGCCGTTTCGGGACCCGGGGCTTGCGTCCGCCCCGGCCGGAACCGAGTCTCCCGCGTATCCGGTGGAGGTGCGGGATCCGGTCGGCTGTGACCGGTTCGCGGCGCGAATGGTCCGCGGTGTCAACCCGGCCGCGCCGTCGCCGGCCTGGATGGTCCAACGGCTCACCACCGCCGGCATCCGCAGCCTCTCGTTGCCGGTTGACATCACCAACTACGTGATGCTCGAGCTGGGCCAGCCGATGCACGCCTTCGACGCCGACCGGATTACCGGCTCGCTGGTGGTCCGCCGGGCGGTGGCGGGGGAGCAGCTGACCACCCTGGACGGGGTGGCGCGCACACTGGTCGCCGAGGACATGGTGATCTGTGATGCCGGGCTGCCGAACCCAGCCCCGGCTGCTGGCGCGGACGCCGGTGTCCCGATCTCGCTCGCTGCTGTGATGGGTGGGGAGAGCAGCGAGGTGGTCGCGGAGACCAGCAACGTGTTGTTCGAGGCTGCCCACTGGGACCCGGTGATGGTGGGGCGCACGGCCCGCCGGCACCGGCTGTTCAGCGCGGCGGCCAAGCGGTGGGAGCGGGGCGTTGACCCGGCCCTGCCGTTGGTCGCCATCGACCGGGCGGTTCAGCTGCTGGTGGAGCATGGTGGTGGCGCGGCCGGTGCGGAGATCCTCGATATTGATCATGTGTCGTCGCCGACCCCGGTGGTCATGCCGGCGGATCTGCCAGCTCGACGGGTCGGGGTGGCCTACTCGCCGGACCGGGTGGCTGCCCTGCTCACCGAGGTCGGCTGCACGGTCGTGACCGGCCCGGATCGGCTCGCCGCGGATCCGGGTGAGGTGGGCGTCGCCGCTGGTGGCGCGGTGTCGTTCCGGGTCACCCCGCCGTCCTGGCGACCCGACCTGACCGACCCGGCCGACCTGGTCGAGGAGGTGGTCCGCCTCGACGGCTACGACCGGGTACCGGCGGTGCTGCCGGTGGCCCCCGCCGGTCGGGGCCTGACCTGGCAGCAGCGGCGTCAGCGGGCGGTGGCCAGGATGCTCGCCGACCAGGGGTACGTGGAGGTGCTCTCCGCGCCCTTTGTGGCAGTCGAGCTGGCTAACCAGCTGGGCCTGCCGGCCGATGATGCCCGGCGGCGGGCGGTGCGGCTGGCCAACCCACTGTCGGAGGAGGAGCCGGCGCTGCGGACGACGCTGCTCGGCCCGCTGCTCGGGGTGCTCCGACGGAACCTGGGTCGAGGCCAGCGGGACCTCGCGCTGTACGAGATCGGCACGGTCTTCCACTCGCGGGCAGAGGTCGGCACTCCGCCGGCGATGGGGGTGGAGCACCGGCCGTCGGACGCGGAGTTCGCCGCCGCTGACGCGGTGCTGCCGGAGCAGCCGCGGCACGTCGCCGTGGTCCTCGCCGGTGAGGTCGAGCCGGGTGGCTGGTGGGGCGAGGGACGTCCGGCTGGCTGGGCGGACGCGGTCGCGGCGGCCCGGATGGTGCTCACCGCCGCCGGCATACCCGAGGACCGGGTGGCGGTACGGGCCGTGGAGCGCGCCCCCTGGCACCCCGGGCGCTGTGCGTCTCTGGTGGTGGATGGCGTGGCGGTCGGGTACGCGGGAGAGCTGCACCCGGCGGTGATCGCCGAGCTGGAGCTGCCCCGCCGTACCGCTGCGATGGAGCTGGATCTGGACGCGGTCCCGGCGGCCCCGGTGCGGCAGGCCCCGGTGATTTCGTCCTTCCCGCCTGCCCTGATCGATGTGGCGCTGGTGGTCGATGCCGATGTGCCGGTGGCGGAGGTGCAGGGGGCGCTGGTGGCGGGGGCCGGTGCGCTGTTGGAGTCGGTTCGGCTCTTCGACGTGTACGCCGGTGAGCAGCTCGGCGCGGGTCGTCGGTCGTTGGCGTACAAGCTGACCTTCCGGGCGCCGGACCGGACGCTGACGGTGGAGGAGGCGGTCGCGGCGCGGGACGCAGCGGTTGCCTGTGTCGCGGAGCGCTTCGGCGCTACTCTCCGCGGCGTGTGAGGGCAGACCTCGCCTCTTCCCGCAGTTCAAAGGGCCCGCGTCGCGTATCGCGACGCGGGCCCTTCCCGTAGGTGGCGGCCGGTGACTCAGAACACGGCCTTATCACCATGCAATGCTTTGTATGATCATGCAGTCGCTGCTAACCTTCCCTGCATTGTTATACGGAGGTAGGTATGGGGATCCGAGTCGCGGTCGCTGGGGCGAGCGGCTATGCCGGGGGCGAACTGCTGCGCCTGATCACCGGGCACCCGGAGTTCGACCTGGTCGCTGCCACCGCACACAGTCAGGCCGGGCACCGGCTGGACACCGTGCACCCGCAGCTGACCGGGCTGGATCTGGTGTTGGCCAAGACCGACCCGGCGGCCCTGGCCGATGCCGACCTGGTCTTCCTGGCGTTGCCCCACGGTGAGTCGGCGGCGCTGGCCGCGCAGTTGCCGCCGGAGGTGCGCGTGGTCGACCTCGGTGCCGATCACCGGCTGGCCGACCCGTACGCCTGGGCCAACTACTACGGCGGCACCCACGCCGGGCAGTGGACCTACGGTCTGCCCGAGCTGCCGGGTCAGCGCGAGCGGGTCGCCGCCGCGACCCGGGTGGCCAACCCCGGCTGTTACGCCAGCGCCATCATCCTCGCGCTTGCCCCGCTGATCGCCGCCGGCGCGGCCCAGCCCGCCGACGTGGTGGTGGTGGCCGCCTCCGGGACCTCGGGCGCCGGTCGCGGCACCAAGGCACACCTGCTCGCCAGCGAGGTCATGGGTGACCTGTCGCCGTATCGGGTCGGCGCGCACCAGCACGTTCCGGAGATCAAGCAGGCGACCGGGGCGACCAGCCTGTCGCTCACCCCGGTGCTGGCGCCGATGCCACGGGGGATCCTCGCGACCGTCACCGCCGTGCCCGTACGCGAGGTCGACCCGCAGGCGGTGCTCGCCGAGGCGTACGCGGACGCGCCCTTCGTGCACGTGTTGCCCGAGGGGCGGTGGCCACACACCGCCGCGACCCTCGGCTCCAACTCCTGCCATCTGCAGGCGACCGTTGACGTTGACGCCGGGCGGTTGATCGTGGTCAGCGGCCTGGACAACCTCGGTCGGGGCGCGGCCGGCCAGGCGGTGCAGAACGCCAACGTCATGCTCGGCCTGCCGGAGGCCACCGGCCTGTCCGTCTGGGGAGTTACCCCGTGAGCGTCACGACTCCCCGTGGATTCCGGGCGGCCGGGGTGTCCGCCGGGCTCAAGGAGAGCGGGGCCGCCGACGTCGCCCTGGTCGTCAACGACGGCCCGCACGCCGGGGCAGCCGGTGTCTTCACCGCCAACCGGGTGAAGGCCGCGCCGGTGCTCTGGACCCAGCAGGTCGTCCAGGGCGGTCTGGTTCGCGTGGCGGTACTCAACTCGGGCGGTGCCAACGCCTGCACCGGCCCCGGTGGCTTCCAGGACACCCACGCCACCGCGGAGCACACCGCGGCGGTACTGACCGCCGTCGCCCCCGGATTGGACCTTGGCGCGGGCGAGGTGGCCGTCTGCTCCACCGGTCTGATCGGCGAGCGGCTCCCCATGGACCTGCTCCTGCCCGGGGTGGGTACGGCGGTCGGGGCGTTGAGCCAGGACGGCGGAGCGGCCGCCGCCGAGGCCATCATGACTACCGACTCCCGGCCGAAGAACGCGGTCGGGCACGGTGCGGGTTTCACCGTGGGTGGGATGGCCAAGGGCGCGGGCATGCTCGCGCCGGCGATGGCCACGATGCTCAGCGTGCTCACCACCGACGCGGTCGCTGACCCGGAGACCCTGGACGCGGCGCTGCGGGCCGCCTGCCGGGTGACCTTCGACCGGGTCGACTCGGACGGGTGCATGTCCACCAACGACACGGTGCTGCTGCTGGCCAGCGGTGCGAGCGGCGTCGTGCCCAGCGAGGCCGAGCTGACCGCCGTGGTCACCGCCGTCACACACGACCTCGCGCAGCAGCTCGTCGCCGACGCCGAGGGCGCCACCAAGCAGATCACGATCGACGTGGTCGGCGCCGCGAGCGAGGACGACGCGGTCGAGGTGGGCCGGAGCGTGGCCCGGAACAACCTGGTCAAGACCGCACTGTTCGGCAACGACCCGAACTGGGGGCGCATCCTCGCCGCCGTCGGCACCACCGCTGCGGCGTTCGAGCCGGAGCAGGTCGATGTGGCCGTGAACGGGGTGTGGGTGTGCCGGGGCGGCGCCGCCGCCGAGGACCGGTCCAAGGTCGACCTCAGCGGCATGGACGTGACGATCTGCATCGACCTGCAGGCGGGCGCGGCCGCGGCGACGATCTGGACCAACGACCTGTCACACGGGTACGTGCACGAAAACTCGGCGTACTCGTCGTGAACACGAGGATCGCCGCGTGGCGCGGCACCGCAACCGGAGACGGAAGGCAGGTTCGGGCATGAGCTCCACCGCGGATCTCACCGGCGCTCAGGCCAAGGCCGCCACCCTGATCGAGGCGCTGCCGTGGCTGGCCCGGTTCGCGGGCTCGACCGTCGTGGTCAAGTACGGCGGCAACGCCATGACCGATCCGGAGCTGCGGCGGGCGTTCGCCGCGGACATGGTCTTTCTCCGCTACGCCGGCCTGAAGCCGGTCGTGGTGCACGGCGGCGGACCGCAGATCTCGGTGATGCTGGATCGACTCGGCATCGACAGCGAGTTCCGGGGCGGGCTGCGGGTCACCACGCCGGAGGTGATGAACGTGGTCCGGATGGTGCTCCTGGGGCAGGTCGGCCGGGAACTGGTCGGGCTGATCAACGCGCACGGTCCGTTCGCGATGGGGCTCTCCGGCGAGGACGCGGGTCTGTTCACCGCGGTGCGACGCTCGGCGTACGTCGATGGGCGGCCGGTCGACGTCGGCCAGGTCGGCGATGTGGAGTCGGCGGACATCTCGGTGGTGACCGACCTGCTCGAGGCCGGCCGGATCCCGGTGCTCTCGACCGTGGCCCCGGATGCGGACGGAGTGCCGCACAACCTCAACGCGGACACCGCCGCGGCGGCGTTGGCGATCGCCCTGCGGGCGCGCAAGCTGGTGGTCCTGACCGATGTGCCGGGCCTGTACGCCAACTGGCCGGACCGGTCCAGCCTGATTGGTGAGGTCACCGCGAACGAGCTGGCGAAGCTGCTGCCGTCCCTGGAGTCGGGGATGGTCCCAAAGATGGAGGCGTGCCTGCGGGCGGTGCGCGGGGGCGTGCCCGCCGCGCACGTCGTGGACGGGCGGGTCGCGCACTCGACCTTGCTGGAGATTTTCACCTCGGAAGGCTTCGGAACAATGGTGATTCCCGGATGAGCCCGCTCCTTGACCGCTGGCAAGAATCCATGATGGACAGCTACGGCACACCGCCGCTCGCACTGGTCGGTGGGGCCGGCGCCGTGGTGGTCGACGAGACCGGCCGGGAGTACGTGGACCTGCTCGGCGGCATCGCCGTCAACACCCTGGGCCACGCCCACCCGGCGGTGGTCTCCGCCGTCTCCAAGCAGGTCGCCACGCTGGGGCACGTGTCGAACCTGTACGTCGCCGAGCCGCCGGTGGCCCTGGCCGAGCTGCTGCTCGCCCTCGCCGGCCGACCGGGACGGGTCTTCTTCGCCAACTCGGGCGCCGAAGCGAACGAGACGGCGTTCAAGATCTCCCGGCTCACCGGACGGACCGAGGTCGTCGCGACCCGGGGCGGCTTCCACGGCCGCACCATGGGGGCGCTGGCGCTCACCGGCCAGCCAGCCAAGGCCGACCCGTTCCGTCCGCTGCCCACCGCCGTCACCCACGTCGACTACGGCGACAGCGCCGCACTGGCGGCGGCCGTCACCGACGCGACCGCCATGGTGATCCTGGAGCCGATCCAGGGGGAGAACGGCATCGTCGTACCGCCCGCCGGCTACCTCGCCGAGGCCCGCCGGATCACCGCCGAGCACGGTGCCCTGCTGGTGCTCGACGAGGTGCAGACCGGGATCGGCCGCACCGGGCACTGGTTCGCCCACCAGGCCGAGGGCATCGAACCGGACGTGGTGACGCTCGCCAAGGGCCTCGGTGGTGGTCTGCCGCTCGGCGCCTGCATCGCCTTCGGCCCCGCGGCCGACCTGCTGCGTCCCGGCTCACACGGCACCACCTTCGGGGGGAACCCGATCAGCTGCGCCGCCGGGCTGGCGGTGTTGTCCACGATCGCCGGCACCGGGCTGCTCGACCACGTCGAGCGGGTCGGGGACCAGCTCCGCCGGGGCATCCAGGCGCTCAACCATCCACTGGTCGCCGAGGTGCGGGGCGCCGGCCTGCTGCTCGGGATCGTGCTGACCGCGCCGGTCGCGGCGGTCACCGTCGAGGCGCTGCGGGAGACGGGCTTCCTGGCCAACGCGGTGCAGCCGGGTGTCATCCGGCTTGCCCCACCGCTGATTCTCACCGCCGACCAGGCCGACGCCTTCCTGGCCGCCCTGCCGGCCGCCCTCGACGCGACCCGCGCTGCCGCCGGCTCGACCCCGGCCGGCCCCGACCCGACCCGCGCCGCCGCCGCCTCGACCCCGGCCGCCGGTCCCCGGTCGGCGGGCCCGGGCAACCCCAGCCCGCCGGCCCAACCGGCCAGAATTCCGACCCCGACCACCCCAACCACGACGGAGGCCAGGGCATGATCCGGCACTTCCTGCGGGACGACGACCTCACCCCCGCCGAACAGGCGACCGTGCTCGACCTGGCCGCCGGCATGAAGGCGGACCGCTTCGGATACCGCCCCCTGGCCGGCCCGCGATCGGTGGCGGTGCTCTTCGACAAGCCGAGCCTGCGTACCCGGATGTCCTTCGACGTCGGCATCGCCGAACTGGGCGGGCATCCGCTGGTGGTGGACAGCCAGGTGACCCACCTCGGCCGGGGCGAGACCCTCGCCGACGCCGGGCGGGTGCTCTCCCGCTACGTGGCGGCGATCGTGCTGCGGACCCACGGGGACGAGCGGATCGCCGAGATCGCCGCGCACGCGACCGTGCCGGTGATCAACGCGCTCACCGACATGTACCACCCGTGCCAGCTCCTGGCCGACCTGCTCACCATCCGTGAGCACCTCGGCGGCACCGCCGGGCGGACGCTGGCCTACCTGGGCGACACGGCGAACAACATGTGCCACTCGTACCTGCTGTCCGGCGCCGCCGCCGGCATGCACGTCCGGATCGCCGGGCCCGCCGGGTTCAGCCCGGACCCGGCGGTGCTGGCCCGGGCGGAGAAGATCGCCGCCGGCACCGGCGGGTCGGTGCGTACCGGCACCGACCCGGTGGCGGCGGTCCGCGACGCCGACGCCGTCGCCACCGACACCTGGACCTCGATGGGACAGGAGTCCGACGGGCTGGACCGGATCACCCCCTTCCGCCCGTACCAGGTCAACACCGCGCTGCTCGCACACGCCGCGCCGCACGCGATCGTGCTGCACTGCCTGCCCGCGCACCGCGGCGACGAGATCACCGATGAGGTGCTCGACGGCGCGCAGAGCGCCGTCTTCGACCAGGCGGAGAACCGGCTGCACGCCCAGAAGGCGCTGCTGACGTTCCTCCTCGGAACCTCCCCGGACGCGCCGGCGTCGGGCAGCACCACCGGGCAGAGCGCATGAGCGCCCCGCTGACCCGAGCCGCCCGGCACGCCCGCATCGTCGAGCTGATCCGGGACAAGGCGATCCACTCGCAGACCGAGCTGGGCGACCTGCTGGCCGGGGACGGTATCCAGGCCACCCAGGCGACCCTCTCCCGGGATCTCAAGGAACTCGGCGCGGTCACCGTGCGCGGTGGCGACGGCCGCGGGGTCTACCTGATCCCGGAGGACGGCCAGCGTCCGTTGCGGGAGGCCGAGACCGCGCCGGCGCGTCTCGTGCGCCTGCTGCGCGAGCTGCTCAACGGGGTGGACGCCAGCGGCAACATCGCCGTGCTCCGCACCCCACCGGGTGCGGCCCAATACCTGGCCAGCGCGTTGGACCGCGCCGGCCTGCCCGAAGTCGTCGGCACCATCGCCGGCGACGACACCATCCTCGTCGTGGCCCGCGAGGCCGACGGCGGAGCCGCGCTCGGCGACCAACTCGCCGGCTGGGCCCGCCGCGAAGACAACGCTGAAAGGAGCATCACATCATGACTGAGCGGGTCGTTCTGGCGTACTCCGGAGGGCTGGACACCTCCGTCGCGATCCCGTACCTGGCCGAGCAGACCGGCGCCGAGGTGATCGCCGTGGCGGTCGACGTCGGGCAGGGCGGTGAGGACCTGGAGGCAATCCGGCAGCGGGCGCTCGACTGCGGGGCCGTGGAGTCCGAGCTGGTTGACGCGCGCGACGAGTTCGCCGCCGAGTACTGCCTGCCCGCGGTCCGGGCCAACTCCCTCTACATGGACCGGTACCCGCTGGTCTCCGCCCTGTCCCGGCCGCTGATCGTCAAGCACCTGGTGGCCGCGGCCCGTAAGCACGGCGGCACCATCGTGTCGCACGGCTGCACCGGCAAGGGCAACGACCAGGTTCGCTTCGAGGTCGGCCTGGGGGCGCTCGCCCCGGACCTGCGGATCGTCGCGCCGGCCCGGGACTACGCCTGGACCCGGGACAAGGCGATCGCGTTCGCCGAGGAGAAGGGGCTGCCGATCGACGTGTCGGCGAAGTCGCCCTACTCGATCGACCAGAACCTGTGGGGCCGGGCCGTCGAGACCGGCTTCCTGGAGGACATCTGGAACCCGCCGATCGAGGACCTGTACTCGTACACCGCCGACCCGGCCCAGCCACGGGACGCCGACGAGGTCGTCATCACCTTCGACGCCGGCAACCCGGTCGCGATCGACGGGAAGCCGGTCACCCCGTACCAGGCGATCGAGGAGCTGAACCGGCGTGCCGGCGCGCAGGGCATCGGCCGGCTGGACATGGTCGAGGACCGGCTGGTCGGGATCAAGAGCCGCGAGGTGTACGAGGCGCCGGGCGCGATCGCGCTGATCACCGCCCACCAGGAGCTGGAGGCGGTCACCGTCGAGCGTGACCTCGCCCGGTTCAAGCGCAGCGTGGACCAGCGCTGGGGTGAGCTGGTCTACGACGGCCTCTGGTTCTCCCCGCTGAAGGACGCGCTGGACGCCTTCGTCGACGACGCGCAGCAGCACGTCTCCGGCGAGGTACGGCTCACCCTGCACGGCGGACGGGCCACCGCTACCGGCCGGCGCTCCGACGCCAGCCTGTACGACTTCGGCATGGCCACCTACGACACCGGTGACACCTTCGACCAGTCCCTGGCCAAGGGGTTCGTGCAGCTGTGGGGCCTGCCCAGCAAGATGTCGGCGGCGCGGGACGCCCGGCTGGGTGGGGCGCAGTGAGCGCTGCCACAATGGGCGGGGTGGACGACAAGAGCCTGACCGAGAAGAGCGCAGCCACCAACCGGACCAGCCTGTGGGGAGCCCGCTTCGCCGGCGGCCCGGCCGAGGCGCTCGCCCGGCTGTCGGTGAGCGTGCAGTTCGACTGGCGGCTCGCCCCCTACGACCTCGCGGGGTCCCGGGCGCACGCCCGGGTCCTGGCCGGTGCCGGCCTGCTGGACGCCGAGGAGCTGGGGCAGATCCTGGCGGCCCTGGACGACCTGGAGGCAGCCTGCGCCGCCGGCACGTTCCGGCCCACCGTTGACGACGAGGACGTGCACACCGCGCTGGAGCGGGGGCTGCTGGAGCGGCTCGGCCGGCTCGGCGGCAAGCTGCGCGCCGGCCGCTCCCGCAACGACCAGGTCGCCACGGACCTGCGGCTCTACCTGCGCGACCACGCCCGGGGCGTGGCCGCTGCGCTGGTCGAGCTGGCCGAGGCGTTGGTCGAGCAGGCCGGACGGCATGTGGACACCGCGACACCGGGCATGACCCACCTGCAGCCCGCCCAGCCGGTCACCTTCGGGCACTGGCTGCTCGCCCACGTGCAGCCGCTGCTGCGCGACCTACAGCGGCTGCGCGACTGGGACCATCGCACCGCGATTAGTCCGCTCGGAGCCGGTGCCCTCGCCGGCTCCGGCCTGCCGCTGGACCCGGTGGCGGTCGCCCGGGAACTGGGCTTCCGCACGTCCTTCGCCAACTCGATGGACGCCGTCGCCGACCGGGACTTCGTCGCCGAGTTCCTCTTCACCACCGCGCTGATCGGCGTGCACCTGTCCCGCCTCGGCGAGGAGATGGTGCTCTGGACGTCGCGGGAGTTCGGCTGGGTGGAGCTGGATGACGCCTTCGCCACCGGCTCGTCGATCATGCCGCAGAAGAAGAACGCGGACATCGCCGAGTTGGCCCGAGGCAAGTCCGGCCGGCTCGTCGGCGGGCTGGTGAACGTGCTCACCATGCTCAAGGGCCTGCCGATGACCTACGACCGGGACATGCAGGAGGACAAGGAGCCCGCCTTCGACGCGGTGGACACGCTGGAGCTGCTCCTGCCGGCCCTCGCGGGGATGATCTCCACGATGACGGTACGGGCCGACCGGCTGGTCGCCGCCGCACCGGAGGGCTTCTCGCTCGCCACCGAGGTGGCGGACTGGCTGGTCCGTCGTGGGGTGCCGTTCCGCGAGGCGCACGAGATCACCGGCCAGCTGGTGGCGCTCTGCGTGGCCCGGGACTGCGCGCTCGACGAGGTCTCCGACGCCGACCTCGCCGCGGTCAGCGAGCACCTCGACCCGTCGGTGCGCGACGTGCTGTCGGTCCAGAGCGCGCTCGCCGCCCGCACCACCCCCGGCTCCACCGGCCCGGGACCGGTCGCCGAGCAGCTCGCCGCCGCCGCCGACCAGCTCGCCGGCTGGCGGGAGTGGGCCGCCGAAAAGGTCGTTCCCCGCTGACCCAGCGCACCGCAGGTGTGGGCTGCCTGCTCAGGCAGCCCACACCTTCCCGGGGTAGCGTCGCGGCTGTGACGGCGCACCCCGAACCCGCAGCTGGTCTCGCGCAGCTGGCGGGCCTGCTCGCCGGCCCGGTCGTGCCGGCGGCGCGCGGCCTACTCGGCGCCCAGCTCCGCGCCGGCGAGGTCACCCTGCGCATCACCGAGGTCGAGGCGTACGCGGGCACCGCCCAGGACCCGGCCTCGCACGCCCACCGAGGGCGTACTCCCCGCAACGCGGCGATGTTCGGCCCATCCGGGCACGTCTATGTCTACTTCACGTACGGCATGCACTGGGCCTTGAACGTGGTGACCGGCCCGGCGGGGGAGGCCTCGGCGGTGCTGGTGCGGGCGGGAGAGGTGATCGCCGGCCACGCCCAGGCCCGGTCCCGCCGTCAGACGGCGCGATCCGACCGCGACCTCGCCCGGGGACCGGCCCGGCTCTGCGCCGCACTGGGCGTTGACCGCTCGGCGTACGGGCAGTACCTGCTCGGCGACGGCACAATCCGGCTGCGTCCACCCCTCGAACCAGTGCCGGAAGCGGCCGTAGCGGCCGGGCCACGGGTCGGCGTCACCGGGGCGCACGACGTGCCGTGGCGGTTCTGGATCGCCGGTGACCCGACCGTCAGCACCTACCGCCGACACGTCCCCCGGCGACGGTCCGGTGCCTGAGCAGCCTCGCCTGGTAGCGCCGCCGGAGGGCCGCATCGATCTGGGTTAGCAGCGGCTCGACTTGGTGCATGTCGGGCCGCAGAACGGTACGGGGAGGTGGGCCGTTCGGGGCCCCGGGGACGCCGGATGGTCGATCGATCGGAGACGTTGGGCCCGATAGCCTCCATTGGGTTATGGAGGCGATGAGGTGACGTGATGTCGACCGTGATTCGCAAGGCTTCGCCACTGGCCAAGGCATTCTGGTGGACTGCGGTGATCTGTACCTGCGGGCTTTGGGCCCTTGTCCGAGGGGGCCCACAGTAGCTGAAGCTGCTAGCGCAAAGGCCCAACTCCCTGCGAGTCGGGCCTTTGTGCTGACGGTGGGTCAGTGTTGCTCGGGGAGCTGCGCGACGAATGCCTGCCATGCCTGGGGGTTGAAACGGAGGCTGCCACCATCTCGGTCCTTGGTGTCCCGTACGAACACGACGCCGGGAAGGTTGTTTGCCACCTCCACGCAAGATCCGCCGTTAGCACCCGAGTAAGTCGACTTGTGCCACTTGGCACCTGTCATGTCCATGTCTGCGCCGCTTTCTTGATGACTTCGAGTGACTGTCTATGTGAGAGGCTTTCACTTCGAACGGGTCTGCTGCACCGATGGGTGACAGTTCCAGTTACGCGGCCTGACTGGCCGGTGGGGTCATGGTGGTCTCGTACTCGATAGGGGTCAACCGGGACAGGGTTCGTTGGCGTCGGCGGCGGTGGTAGGTCCGTTCGATCCAGGTCACGATCGCGGTCCTGAGCTGTTGGCGGGTGGTCCAGGTTCGGCGGTCGAGGACGTTGTTCTGTAGCAGGCCGAAGAAGGATTCCATGGCGGCGTTGTCGCCGGCGGCGCCGACTCTGCCCATCGATCCGGTCATGTGGTGCTGGTGGAGGGCGTGGACGAATTTCCGGCTTCGGAATTGCGACCCGCGGTCGGTGTGT
>NZ_AXVR01000010.1 GCF_000484695.1 Salinispora cortesiana
CCCGGAGTCGCCCCACCATCAGCCGGACCCTCCGCGCTGCCGTCGGCACCACCATCGTGCTGACCCGGAGTCGCCCCACCATCAGCCGGACCCTCGGGGCGGGTGCCGCCGGAGGTCGTCATGTCGTCGTCGTTGAGTGCCATGGGTGCTCCTCGGCTGTGCCCCGTCCGAACGCCGGGGTCCGTCATGTGGCGGGTGTCCCCACCTCCGGCCCTCCCCAACCACACGGTAGCCGTCCCAGGACTCTGACGCTGGTGGTTCGCCGGGCAACGGCCGGCCCGGTCCGAACCCTGTCCCCGGATGGGCGCGGGAACGGTCAGGGCATCATCCGGGCCAGGTCCTTCGGCAGGTTGTCCAACACGTCGTCCCACTGCCCCGAGCTGACATGCCGGTGCAGGACGTCGAGCACCACCTGCACCAGGTGCTCCGGATCGCCCTGAAGGTCATAGGTGAACTGCTTCCGGAACTCAAGGAGGAAGTCGTCTCGGTTCAGCTTGACCGGAACGTCCATCGGTTGCCAGCCATCGAAGTAGATTCCGCGGATCACCAGCGGCAACTGAGCGGCGAACTCCACACTCTCCTGCACCGGCAATCGATCGCGTAGCAGGTGCAACATCGTCCGTAGGGCGCAGTAGGACTGGTTCCGCTGTCCCTTCGGCCAGCCGAGGGCTTCCTCGATGTCCTGGAGAATCAGGTTCGTCTTCTGCGTGGACGCATCGATCGCGGACTGTAGCTGCTCAGCCATCTCTCCACCCCCGAACGTCGGGCCCCCACCAGCCATCGTCGTCTCGCCGCGGGGGACCCGCTGGGCCGCGGCGCCGTCGCACCGGGCTGACTCCGCCGAGCCGGTGCGCCCGTCGCCGGCCGCCGGGCACCCCGACGACGTGGACAACGACGCCCCGACGGCGCTCCGGTCTCGTCTGCACCGTCACCTTCCAGTCACCTCCGTCTGCTCCGTTCCGCGCGCCGCCGCGGCGGGGGGGGCGCGTCAGGCCACGCGGCGCTCCCGGGTTTGCTTGCAGGTCACGCAGGTCGTCGCCGACGGGAAGATCTCCAGCCGCTCCACCGGAATGGACGCGCCGCAGCCCTCGCAGAAGCCGTAGGTGCCCTCTTCCAGCCGGGTCAGGGCGTGCTCGAACTGTGCCCGGCGGTCGAGAATCGTACGCAGAAGGGACTGCGCGGTGTCCCGCTCCGCGGTCTTAGTGCCGCTGTCGGCCTGGTCATCGCCGGCGGTGTCCCCGACCTCGACCAGGCGCAACACCTGACTCTGCACCACAGCCTGCTCATACTCGGCGGCGAGTTCGTCGTACCGGGCCTGCAGGGACTGCCGGATCTGATCGGCTTCCGCCTGGGGTCGGGGCGTGTCGACCGGGTCGTGGACGAGCATCGCTGCCTGCCTTCCTGAGGGCCTTCCGGTCCACCGGACCGGTGCTGATCGTTGCTGCACGGGTGGCGACCCGTGTGGTGAGCCGACCGAATACCCCGCACCGCCACAGACCAAACGCCGCCTGACCGGCTACCCGGCCCCGCCGGCCCCCCAGACAGCACCAGGGTGGGCTACGGCCTCCGTCAACCGCTGCGGTCGATGGTCACCCGGGCGTCGTCGGCGAGCCGGTAGCCGACCCCGTAGACGGTGGTGACCAGGGGGACGTCCACACCGACCTTGCCCCGCAGCCGGCGGACGTGCACGTCCACCGTGCGCACCCCGGCGTGCTCGTAGCCCCAGACTGCATTGAGTAGTTGTAGCCGCGTGAAGACCCGCCGGGGGTGGGCGACCAGGTGCAGCAGCAGATCAAACTCCAACCGGGTCAGCGACAACGGCTCACCGTCGCGCAGCACGGAGCGGGAAGAGGCGAGGATGTGCAGGGTGGGGATGGTTGGGGCGAGCGACCGGCTCGGTGGGCGGCCAGTCGGGACCGGCTCCACCCGCCGGTCCGAAAACCCGTTGCCGGTCATGGTGACCGTGCTGTCTCCACATTCCATCAGTTCGCGAGCCGCGTCCAGCAGCCGCCGGGCCGCCGGGTTCAGCGCCTCGTCGCTGGCCAACGGAATCGACAGGGTCACCGTGAGGACAGGGGGAACCGTGTTGGTGGGACGGCGCTGACCACCCGGAGGGCGACCGGGAACAGCGGGTTGGGACGAATGCCATCCGGCGCGCGACGAGGCGGGGCTGACCGACATGGTCCTCCTTGGCTGGTCCGGGTATCTCCCCAACGGCCCGGGACGCCGCTTCACCGATGCTTCCCGGCACCCGTTCGGGGGTCAAGGGGCAGCTGCGTTGCATGAATGTGACAATTGACTAACACATCGGAGCGGTGCGCTCGCTCTGCGTACGAGGTCAACTGATTACAGCAGAGCCGCTGCGAGGACCCGACCCGGGGGTCCCCGCCGCGTTCACATTTGCCGGTTCCCCGGGCCCACCACCTGTGTCGCCCAGTGCCGGCGGGGTATACAGGGACGGTGGAGGACTCGCTTTCCCAGCAGCAGCGCACCGCCGCCGCGGCGCTGCTCGCCGTCCTGGACGAGCCGGAACGTGCCCGGGCGAGCCACCGGTTCGACGACCTGAGGGCACGGCGCTGGATCGAGTACCGGCCCCGACCCCGCCCCGGCGTCTGCCTGGCCGACCTGCGCCGCGCTGCCCGGAAGGCCACCCACCGACTCCTGGCGAGCGCCCTGAGCCCGGCGGCCTATGCCCAGGCAGTGGCGATCTTCGGTCTGGAGGAGGTGCTGGACCGAGCCGAGGGGGGACGCCGTGGCCGACACAGCGACGACTACTGGGTGGCGGTCTTCGGTGACCCGATCCAGGACGAGGCGTGGGGATGGCGGATCGAGGGGCACCACCTGTCGATCAGCATGACCATCGTCGCCGACCAGGTCTCCCCCGCTCCGGTCTTCTTCGGGGCGAACCCGGCCGCCGTCCGTTGGGCCGGCCGGCCGGTAACCCGCCCGCTCGGCCCCGAGGAGGACCTGGGTCGGGCATTGCTGGACTCCCTCAGCCCGCAACTACGAACGACGGCAATCATCGCCGAAGCGGCTCCCACCGACATCATCAGCGCGACCCGACCGCACGTGGACACCCCAATGGCTCCCCTCGGCGTCTCCGCTGACCGGCTAAGCCCCACCGGCCGAGCCCTGTTGGACCAACTCGTCGCTCTCTACCTGGAGCGGTTCCCGCCGGCGTTGGCACACCAGGAGGCCCGTCGGCTCGCCGGGTCCCCAGTGCACTTCGCCTGGGCTGGACCAAGCTGGCCGGGGCAGCGCCACTACTACCGCCTTCAGGGCGACGACCTGCTGATCGAGTATGACAACACCGCGGACGACGGCAACCACGCCCACACCGTGCTTCGCCGGCCGAGCAGCGACTTCGGCGCCGACCTCCTGGCTGCCCACCACCGCGTCGCCCACTGAACCGGCGGCGAGTCCGCCGGAGTCGCCGCGCCCCCCCGTCGCGCGGCTCTCCGCCGGCTCGGTTAGTTGTCGCGAGGCCGCGAAACCGTGGTGACCAACCGCTCCGCCACCTCCCGCAGGGGGATCCCGAGCGAGGATGCCGCGCTGCGCAGCACCGTCACGGCCTCCTCCGCCCGGCAGCCCCGCTGGGTCATGACGACACCGAGCGCCTGCCCGACAACACTCTCGCCGAGCAGCGCCACGTCGACCTGACCGGCCTCGGCCACCGCCCGCGCTCGGTCCCGCACCGCGGCGAGCAGAAGACCAGCGTGTTCGGCCACCAACATCGCGGTCAGCTGGTGCCGGGGGGTGAGCACCTCCCGAGCCCCCGCATAGAGGTTGAGCGCGCCGATCACCTGTTCGTCGATGTCGACCGGCGCGGAGATCACGGCCGACACCCCGAGCTCACGGGCGCGCCAAGTCCAGTCCGGCCACCGTGTCTCGACGCTCCGCAGCTCCGCGATCACCAGCTCCCGCCGCCCGATCGCCGCCATCGCCGGCGAGTCCGGGCCGTGCCGCAGGTCGTCGAGCTCGGCGAATCGGGTGTCGGAAGCCACCGCCCCGGCCGGCTCCCCCGCGCGCAGGGAGGTGAACCCACACCAGTCAACCCCCGCGACGCCGTCGCGGGCGATCCGGACGAGGACGGTCAACGCAGCGTCGAGGTCTGTCGCGCCGATCAGCCCGGCGGTCAGCTCCCGGAGCAGTCCCGCGGTCTCCAGGACACCGAGCGTCTCCCCGACCGACTCCCGCATCTCCAGGTTCACCCGACCCACCTCCATCACGCCGTACCTCCCACCACCGGACCGCCGGAGGGCCTGTCCCGACACCACGGCCCCGGCCTACTACCCCGCGGCGAGAGGTCGAAACTACCCAAACAGGGCGTCCTCCGGAGCCGGAGGCTACCGGAACACTCCGGGTTGGTCAGCGAGATCCGGAGCTGAGCCGCCGCCCCACCGAGGCGATCAGCCGGTCGAGCTCCGAACCGAACGGGTTGTCGTGCACGAGGTACGTCCACGTGGCGCTCGGCCGGACCAGCTTGGCCTCGTCCGGCTCCCAGTCCTCGTCGAACTCCGTCTCGGTGAAGGTCTCGATGGTGCGCCGTTCGATCTCCGGCACCAACTCGTTGAAGGAGGGCACCGCGGCGCGGTGGAACTCGTCAAGTGGGTCCAACCGGCCCAACGCCCGCAGGTGCACACCCTCGCGGACCTCGGAGAGCTCAGCGAGGTGCTCGGCCCAGAGCCGATCCAGGTGGAACAACGCAATCGACCGGGCGACCCGGGCGAGAAGATCCTCGTCCATCTCGCCGGCCTTTTCCGAGACCTTGTCGAGCAGCATCAGGGCGGCGACATCGCTGGTCACCAGCCGCTCACGGCGCTCCGCCAACGCCTTGCGCTGCTGCTCCACCACCACGCTGTAGCGCCAGGTGTTGCGGTGGATCTCATGGTTGACCCCCTCCGCGACCCGCTGGGCGTGCTCCACGGCGTAATCCACCTGCGGGTCGGTAACCAGGCCGTCGGCGTTCATCCGCGGCGACCGTGGCACCGTGTCACCGGCGTGTCGGACCACGAGATCGTCCTGCAGACTGACGAAGAAGACCGACCCACCCGGGTCGCCCTGCCGGCCGGCCCGCCCACGCAGCTGGTCGTCCACCCGGCGGCTGTCGTGCCGGCCACTGCCGATCACGTAGAGGCCACCCAGCTCGGCCACCCGGTCCCGGTCCGCCTGATCACTGCCACCGAGACGGATGTCGACACCCCGGCCAGCCATCTGGGTCGAGACCGTGACCGTGCCGTGGGCGCCGGCCTCGGCGATGATCGCCGCCTCCTCGTCGTCGTTCTTGGCGTTCAGCACGACGCAGGGGACGTCAGCGGCGTCGAGGCCGGCCGCCAGGCTTTCGGACTCCTTCACGTCGAGGGTGCCGACCAGGACCGGCCGCCCCCGCTCGTGGTTGCGCCGAATCTCGTCGATCAGCGCCTCCTCCTTCTCCGCCTGGGTCGCGTAGATCCGGTCCGGCTCGTCCTCGCGGACACACGGCGTGTTCGGCGGGACCACCGCCACCTCGAGATCAAAGAACTCGCGCAGCTGCTCGCCGACCAGTACCGCGGTCGCCGTCATCCCGCACACGGTCGGGTAGAGCCCGATGTATGCCTGCACCGCGATCGTGCCGAGCACCTCCCCCTCGGCGGTGGCGTCGAGCCCCTCCTTAGCCTCGACCGCCGCCTGCAGTCCGTCCGGCCAACGGCGACGCTGCGCCACCCGTCCGCGCATCTCGTCAATCAACTCGACCGTGCCGTCCCGCACGATGTAGTCCACATCGCGGTGCAGCAGGGCGTGCGCGTGCAGCGCCACGTTCACCGCGGAGAGCTGGGCGACCTGCTCCTCGTCGTACAGGTCGATGCCGAGTTTGGCCTCGACGGCGCTGAGACCGTCGGTGGTGAAGGCGACGCTACGACCGTCCTCGGCCACCGTGTAGTGCCGGCCCTCGCGCAACCCACGCATCAGCGCCGCGGCGGTGTGCACCGGATCCCGGTCACCGGGAACCGCTCCGGCGAGGACCATCGGTACCCGAGCCTCGTCGATCAGGATCGAGTCGGCCTCGTCCACGATCGCGGTACGCAGCGCCGGCTGGACCCGGTCCGCAATGTCGGTGACGAGCTGGTCGCGCAGGTAGTCGAAGCCCGCCTCACTGACCGACACGTACGTGACGTCGCAGGCGTAGGCCGCGCGCCGTTCTTCCGGGGTGGAGGCCTCATTGACCCAGCCGACGGTCAGGCCGAGCAGGTCGTACACCGGTTGCATCCACTGGGCGTCCCGGCGGGCCAGATAGTCGTTGACGGTCAGTACGTGCACCGGACCGTTGCCGAGGCGGACATGCCCGTACGCGGCGATCGTCGCGGTCAGGGTCTTGCCCTCGCCGGTGGCCATCTCGGCGACCTTGCCGGAGAGTAGCGCCATCGCGCCGAGCAGCTGCACGTCGTAGGGCCGCTGGTCCAGACCGCGGTGGGCGGCCTCGCGACCAACCGCGCAGATCTCCGCGTAGCCCTCCGCCCGGCCAGCCGCCTCGGTCAGCTCGACATCGTCGAGGGCCGGTAGTTCCTCACCCCGGGCCTCGATCGCGGGCAGAAGTTTCTCCAGCGGTGCGAGGTCGACCGTCGTCCCGGGGCGCTGGAGGAACCGGCGGAACCTGCTCTTCAACCGTTGCGACACACCCATGAGCGGCAACGGTACGCGACCGGACCGATCTTCAGCGGCCCGCCCGGTCCGCCGGCGGCGTCGAGGAGCGCCACCGGTAGCTGCCCCCGGCCGGCGACCAGGCGGCCCCAGGGCGGGGAGCGTGACCCGCAGGTCCAGGGAAATGAAAATACCGCTCTAGCCTGAATAATCCCTCTCGCCTGGTTTCATGGTCAGAGGGGCGGGAAGCCGTGCCCGTCCTATCTGTCGTCAGCGGGGTGAGGGTCCATGCCCAAGCGGGTCACCACAGAACCACGTGACCGGGGTCCGGCGATCCTGGCACCGGCGCGCTTTGGCGGCTACCCGGGCCCGCGGCGGCCGACGCTACCCGGCAGCACGCTGGCCCGGTGGCTGTCCACCACCGACCACAAGCAGATCGGCCTGCTCTACCTGATCACGGCCTTCGGCTTCTTCGTGCTGGCCGGAATCGAGGCCATGCTGATCCGGGGTGAGCTGGCCCGGCCCGGGCTCCAGTTCCTCTCCCCCGAACAGTACAACCAGCTGTTCACCACCCATGCCCTCGCGATGCTGCTACTCTTCGCCACCCCGGCGGCGCTGGGGATGGCCAACTACATCGTCCCGATCCAGGTCGGGGCGCCGGACGTCGCGTTCCCCCGCCTGAACGCCTTCGGCTACTGGCTCTTCCTCTTCGGCGGTCTGCTGCTCTTCGGCAGTTTCCTGACCCCGGGCGGATCCGCCGACTTCGGCTGGTTCGCCTACACACCACTGAGCCAGGCCGAACACTCCCCCGGAATCGGCCCCGACATGGTCCTGGTCGGCCTCGCCCTCGGCGGTGTCGGCACGATCCTCACCGCGGTCAACCTGATCACCACCATCGTCACTCTCCGGGCCCCCGGCATGACCATGTTCCGGATGCCGATCTTCACCTGGAACATGCTCTTCACCAGCATCCTGATCCTGCTGGTCTTCCCCCTGCTGGCCGCCGCGCTCTTCGCCCTGCTCGCCGACCGGCTCCTGGGGGCGCACGTCTTCGATCCGGCCACCGGCGGACCACTGCTCTGGCAGCACCTGTTCTGGTTCTGGGGCCACCCCGAGGTCTACATCATCGCGGTGCCGTTCTTCGGGATCATCACCGAAATCATCCCGGTGTTCGCCCGCAAACCCGTCTTCGGCTACACCGGGCTGGTGTTCGCCACCGGTGCCATCACCGTGCTTTCCATGGCGGTCTGGGCACACCACATGTTCGGCACCGGTCAGGTGCTACTGCCGTTCTTCAGCATCCTGAGCTACCTGATCGCCGTACCGACCGGGGTGAAGTTCTTCAACTGGATCGGCTCCATGTGGAAGGGGCAGCTTACCTTCGAGACACCGATGCTCTTCTCCATCGGCTTCCTGGTCACCTTCCTGTTCGGCGGTCTCACTGGGGTGCTGCTGGCCAGCCCGCCGGTGGACTTCCACGTGACCGACAGCTACTTCGTGGTGGGGCATTTCCACTACGTGCTCTTCGGTACGGTGGTCTTCGCCTTCTTCGGCGGAATCTACTTCTGGTTCCCGAAGATGACCGGCCGGCTACTCGACGAACGGCTCGGCAAGGTGCACTTCTGGACGATGTTCCTCAGCTTCCACGGCACCTTCCTGGTCCAACACTGGCTGGGCAACGAGGGAATGCCCCGGCGGTACGTCGACTATCTGCCCGGCGACGGGTTCACCACCCTGAACACGATCTCCACCGTCTCGTCGTTCGTACTCGGAGCATCCACCCTGTTCTTCATCTGGAACGCCTGGAAGTCCTGGCGGTACGGACCGGTGGTCAACGTGGACGATCCCTGGGGCTTCGGTAACTCCCTGGAGTGGGCGACGACCTGTCCACCGCCGCTGCGCAACTTCGACCGGATACCCCGGATCCGCTCGGAGCGCCCGGCCTTCGACGCCAAGTACGGACCACTCGTCGCCGACCTCGGCCGGGATCTGCCGCAGCGCACCACCCGACCGCCGCAGACGCTCCGTGACGAGCTGCACCGAGAGCCACACCTACCCGAGCCACCCAGCGCCGAGGGCGCCGTCGGCGCACGCGAGGCGGTGGCCTACCACCCCGCCCCGCAGTCCGGGGCGCGGCCAGTCGAGGTACCGGAGCCGGAGGACGTACGCCGTCCCAGCTTCGAGGAGACCGACGAGCCCGAGGAGACCACCGACTTCGAAGCCCCGCAGGAGCCGAACGACCGGTGGCGCCATCCCCGTGGACCCGGCGACAGCACCGAGAACTGAGCCGACTCGGCACCCCTGGACGGGCCTGGCCGTCACCCCGGGATCCGTTGCGCGCAGCGTTCGGCGGGTCAGGCAGGCACGGTCAACGATGGTGAGCGAGCGACGGACGCAGCGCCGGCCGCATCCGGGAGCAGCCGTCCGGCTCTCACCGAGCTCTGGGGCGGCCGGTCTCCGCCTCGGCGACGCCGTTCTGCCACGGCGGCGGCGCGTCGGCGAGCATCGCCTGCCGCAGCCAGGTCAACGCCCGGGACAGCAGGCGGGACACGTGCATCTGGGAGATGCCGAAGCGGGCGGCGATCTCCGCCTGGGTCTGGTTGCCGTAAAAGCGCATTGCCAGGATCCGCCGTTCCCGCCAGGGCAATCGATGCAGCAGGCCACTCACGGTGACCCGGTCATCTACCGACTCCAGCGCGTTGTCGGACTCACCCACCAGGTCGCCGAACTCGGCCGAGCTCTCGCCGCCGACCGGGGCGTTGAGCGACGCCGGGCTGTAGCCGGCAGCTGACTCCAGCGCCGCGAGGATCTCCTCCTCCGGCGTCTCCAACCGTGCCGCCAGCTCCGCCACCGTGGGCGCCCGAGACAGCTCGCTGGTCAGCGCCGCGGTGGCCTGGCCAACCTCGAGGATGAGGTCACGCAGCCGGCGGGGCACGTGCACCCCCCAGGTACGGTCCCGGAAGTGGCGCTTGATCTCGCCGACGATGGTGATCGCCGCGTACGCGGTGAAGGAGCCCCGCTCCGGGTCGTAACGATCCACCGCGTTCACCAACCCGAGCCGCGCGACCTGTTCCAGGTCCTCCAGCGGCTCGCCCCGCCCGCGATACCGACGGGCCAGTCGTCCGGCGAACGGCAGAGCGAAGCGGACCAGGTCGTCACGGGCCTCCTGGCACCGCTGGGGCGGCAACCCCTCGATCCGGGCCGCGTACGCCAGGGCCGCCGCGTCGAGGTCCTCCAGGCCTCGCTCGGTCGGTGACGGAGCACTTGTGGTGGTCTGTCCGAACATCCGCGCCTCCCTCAGGAAGGTCCCGCCCGGATTTGGCAAACCGGTCGTGCGCGTGGTGACACCACGCACCGGGTCGGAAGTGGGTTTCGTGGCTGGGGCACCAGCGGGCGCCGGCAGGATCCGGCCGCCGCAGCCAGCGGTGTTCCCGCTCCGTAGGTACTCAATCACGGGACCCGGGGTTCGCGAGGATGTTTCGGCGCGTCCGGGTCAGGAGACGAGCAGTCCCTGCTGGGAGCCACCGTCGCGGAGCGCCGCAAGGACAGTCGCAACGGTCATCGGCGGCGGTGTCGGCAGGTCGTACGACTGCGCCCGCAGCACCTCGGTTGCCCGACGGGTGGGTACCGACGTGACCGGGTAGCCCCGGGCTGCCGACCGATCCAGAGCCCGCCGACGACGGCCGAAGCCGGCCACGGCCAGCCACTGGGGAAGCCCGGCGACCGCCGGCGACCGCAGCCCCGGCGGCTCCGGCAGCACGTCCACCGAGCTGAACGGCTCGCTACCAGCGAGCCACCACTCCACCCCCTCCACGCTGCGCCGGGTGGCGCTCTCACACCAGTAGGGCACCATGCCGGCTCGAACCACCTGCCACGGGTCGAGCAGCCGGCCGCATTCGACGACCAGACGGTTGCCGGTCTTTCCAGCCGCGCGCAACCAGTGCCGGTACAGGTCCGCGGTCACCGCGCTCAACACCGCCGGCTCTGGCACGAGTACCCGATGCGACGGATGCCGGTGCACCGAAGCCCATTCCCGAACGGACTGCTCGAAGCCGGGCTCCACCCCGTGCTCGGCCAGCCGGGGCGCCTCCGCCACCGCCGGCGGGCACCACCGTGCGCCGTCGCTTCCGGCCGCCTGGAGCACCTGGCGCAACGCGGGACTGTCCGGGTGGAAGTCCACCGGATCAAACCCACTGCGCGGAGAGCCGACCTGGAAGCTGTGCCCGCGGGCGGAGTCACACACCGGCCAGGTACGGGCGTCGCAGAGCAGCAGCACCGGCGCTCCGGGCTCCAGGCAGTCGGCCAGCAACCGGAGGTAGGCCGCGGGCAGCCAGCGCCAGCGAGCGGCGAGCGCGACCGTCGCCCCCGCCAACGCACCGCGGCTGGCCGGACAATGCACCTGCCGTATGTGTAGTTCGGGGTTTCCCACCAGCAACCGTGCGGCCAGCGCGGCACCATGGTCGAGCGCGGCCTGCGGCCCGTCCACCGCCCCCTGCGGCCAGTGCACGCTCAACTCGAAGCCGGTGGGCAGCCACGGGATGCCGAGCGAGACCGCGAGGTGCGCCGCCGCGCCGTGCGGGGAGCCGAGGAGCACCCCGGGGTAGCGGCGGTGGGGGTACTGGTCGGCGAACCAACAAGCCACCTGGTCTGCGTCCACCTCGGCGGCCTGCCCCACGGTCAGGGCGACCCGACCGGCGGCCCGGGCAGCCGCTGCCCGCCGAACCGGTTCGGGTGCCCCGCTGAGACGAGACATCCCTCTGGGGTGTCCCAGGTCAGCGCAGTCAGTGCCGCGCAGGGCCCGGGCGGTGGCCGCGACCAGGGTCCGGGCTGCGCTGCCGGCTGCCACGACGCGGTCGCCGGCCCGCCCGTCGGTACGCCGCGCGCGCACCCCGTGCGCCGGCCCGACTCTTCCTCGTTCGCTAACCACGCAGCCCGGCTTCCCACCCCGATGGGGTTCAAACTGGGCATCCCTTACTCCTCGGGATTTACCCGGTAATCCCCGACGGATGGGTGGTGGGACCTCAGGCGCGGTCCCGCCCCGGCGTGGCGGCATCGACATACCGCAGTACCGCACCCACCCCACCGGTCAGCTCCGGCGCCTCGTCGGGACCGAGCACGGTCAACTCCGCGTCAGTACCCACCAACGCCCGCACCAAGGCGGCGTCGACGCGTACCTGCTCCGGGTCCCGGACCGACATGGCGGACAGCTGCTCGGGATCAGTGGCGATCTGGGTGGGATCCGACCCCACCCACAACTCGCCGGTCGCCGACGCGTCGTCCACGAAGAGCAGGTTCTCGACCTGGTCTCGCTGCAGCGCGGAGACCACCGCGTCCAGTCCGGACCCGATCTCCTCCTGCTGACCGAACCGGTCCAGGGCGGTGCTGACCCGCTGGTCGGCCACCTCGGCGATGGTCTGCACGGTCAGGTCATCCAACTGGGTATGGTCGGCACCGTCCGCCCGCTTGCCGGCATCGGTACGAACCAGCACCTCCTGCCAGCGTTCCGGCAACTGCGCGGCGATCACACCGGTGGCCCGCACGTCTCCGGACACCACCACCACGTCGGCGCGCACCTGCTCGGCCAGCTCTGCGGCGGCGGCGGCGATGTCACCCGCGTTGCGGTGCCAGGCCTCCACCGCAGCCCGCTGATAGCGGGACTGGGACCAACCTCCTGGCCGCACGCGACGCAGTTGGTAGTCCTGCCGGCCCTGCACATGGGCGTGCCGGGGCACACCCCCCGCGCTGACCGCCATCGCGTCCGCTCCGGTCCGATCGGCGATCACCCGCACCCAGGCCACCTGCTCGCCCCGCTGGGCCAGCAGCGGCATCACGTGTGGCAGCGACGCAACCGCGGCGATATCTCGCAGCGGCGGGGCGGACAGGTACTCCGACAAGGCCACCCGACCATGGCTGGCGAAGACAGCGATGCCGTAGTCACCCGGCATCGGGTTATGCCCCCGGACGACGCGATCGATCGCCTCGATCGACGCCGGGTCGGCCCGTTGCTCCTGAAGTCGGTCCCGGAGCGCGCGCCAGCGCAGGTCCAGCGCGGCGTGGGCGTCCTCGGTGTCGGCGGAGGCATCCAGGTAAACCGAACACCACGGGCCCGGTCGATCATAGAGCGGGCGCAGGAAGGACAGCTGCATACGCGACCCCTTTCCAGCTCGACCCTGCGATTACCCGTGCCGGCCGACTTGTCACCTGACCCACGCCACGTGACCCGCGTTCATTCCCCCCATTCACCCACGCCGGCCGATACCATCGGGGAACAGATCAACCCTGGGTGGTGGCGATGGACAGCGACCTACATGCCCCACGGATCACTCATCCGACGGCACGCATCGTCACCGGGCGAATCGTCCGGTTACTCGAGGGCTACCCGCGCGAGGTACGGGTGGGCCAGCCGGTGCTGGTGGCGGTGCTCGTGGCAGCCGGCGTGGTGAGAATGCTGATGGCCCTGCTCCAGCAGCTCGCAGCGGCCGGTTCCGGCCGCGGTCGGCGCACGTTCAAGGAGCTTCGGAACGGCCCGGAGTTCCTGGTAACCCCCGTCCGCCTGCGGGACTCCGCCGGACAGCTGTGCGAGGTCGAGTTACACGGGCACCTGCCGCAGAGCGCCCTGCATCCGGCCGACCACGTGCAGCTCACCCTACGCCGCCAGCGCGACCCCGAGCTACCGCCAAAGATCGAGCGGATCGTCAACCTCACCACCGGACAGTCACTCACCCCGCGTACGGCGACGCTCTGGTCGCATCTCGGACCGCCGCTCCTGCTCCAAGCCAGCCTGGGCCTGCTGCTGCTGGCCGCAGTGGCCGCCTGCTCCAGCCTGCTGTGAGCCGGTTCCGGTAGCCGCTCGCTCCGCCTGCCGGCCGGAGCCACACCCCGCCGGATCGGCGGACAGCTACCGCGACCCACCAGGTGGGTGGGAGTAGCCAGCAGGTCTACCGCCATCGGACGCACTGTGCGAATGTCAGGGGGGCCAGCGGTGACAGGGCGGTGACCATGGGCGAGAGCAGTGACGTACGGACCTTCGACCGTGCGGATCGAGTCCGGTATCGCGAAAAGCTCCACTGCTGCCTCCGGGCCTTCGCCGAGCTGCTATCGGACTCCCGGTTCGACGTGGATCGGCCGACGACCGGGCTGGAGATCGAGCTCAACCTGATCGACGACGAGTCGCGGCCTGCGATGCGCAACGCCGCCGTGCTGGCCGCGGTGGCTGACCCAGACTTCCAGACCGAGCCGGGTCAGTTCAATCTGGAGATCAACGTAACTCCGCTGCGGCTCGCTGGCGCCGGGGCGTTGGAGTTCGAGAAGACGCTGCGTGAGCGCCTCGACGCCGCCGACACCCGGGCCCACACCGCCGGCGCCCGTCTCGTCATGATCGGAATCCTGCCGACGCTACGGCCAGAACACCTCACCTCGGCCGCGCTCTCCGCGAATCCCCGTTTCGAAGTGCTCAACGAACAGATCTTCGCTGCGCGCGGCGAAGATCTGCGTATCGTCATCAACGGCGTTGAACGACTGGCGATCACCGCGGACACCATCACGCCAGAGGCGGCCTGCACCAGCGCTCAGTTCCACCTCCAGGTCAGCCCCGCCCAGTTCGCCGACTACTGGAACGCGGCGCAGGCGATCGCCGGCGTTCAGGTCGCGCTGGGGGCCAACGCACCGCTGTTCTTCGGCCGGGAGCTGTGGCAGGAGACCCGGATCCCGCTGTTCGAACAGGCGACCGACACCCGCGCAGAGGAGATCAAGGCACAGGGCGTCCGTCCCCGGGTGTGGTTCGGGGAGCGCTGGATCAGCACCGTCTTCGACCTCTTCGACGAGAACGTCCGCTACTTCCCCGCGCTGCTGCCGGTCTGTGACCCGGAGGATCCAGCCGATGCGATCGCGGCTGGTGCCGTGCCGCGGCTGGCCGAGCTACGCCTGCACAACGGCACCATCTACCGGTGGAACCGGCCGAGATATGACGTCCTGGCAGGCCAGCCGCAGCTGCGGCTGGAGAACCGCGTGCTACCGGCCGGGCCCACCGTGGTGGACACCGTCGCCAACGGGGCATTCTTCTTCGGCCTCGTCCGCGCGCTGGCCGAGAGTGATCGCCCGCTGTGGTCGCAGATGTCATTCAACGCTGCCGAGGAGAACTTCACCACCTGTGCTCGGCACGGCATCGACGCGCAGGTCTTCTGGCCGGGCCTCGGCTACCTACCCGTCACCGAGTTGGTGCTCCGCCGACTGCTACCGCTGGCCCACCACGGGCTGGACCGCTGGGGAATGGACCCCCCCGAGCGGGATCGACTGCTCGGCATCATCGAGCAGCGCTGCCTCACCGGCCGCAACGGGGCGAGCTGGCAGGTCGCCACCCTGAACCGACTTGAGTCCGCTGACCGCCTGGGCCGGCCCGAGGCGCTACGCGAGGTACTCCGCCACTACGTGGACCTGATGCACAGCAATCGGCCGGCCCACGAGTGGCCCATTCCCTGAGCCGCCGGTCGAATTCGGATTACTGGCAGGTGCCCGAGCTGTGACGTCGGCGCATGCCGCAGCCGACACTGCACGGTGACCGGCTACTCCTGACACCGCCGGCGGACCGGCATCTCGGCCTGCCCGTCGGCACGCCTTCGACACCGCCGGGCAACACCGGGTGCTGGCTGGCGCGGACTATGGCCGTGCACCCCGCCTCGCGGCGGGTAGTGGAGACAGTCGGCATGCGGTACGTCCGCACGTACTTCCCGGTCTGGGATGACGCGCTGCCGGGGTCCGAGGAGGGCGAGGTCGAGTACGAGTTGACCCGAGCTGCGGGGAGCGCGGCCGGGGGTAGGCGGGTCGCGGATACGGACTAGGTACTCTCGGGCAGCACCCGCCGTGCCGCTCGGTTGCCGGCCAGAGGTAGGCGCAGCGAGGAGGCACTGAGCCAGATGGCGAGAACAATCAGGGTCAGCACCCGAAACGCGACCTTCCAGCAGTGGCAGGCCCTGCTGACCAATCGCACCAAACGCCAGCGTGCGGGGGAGTTCGTGGTCCAGGGGGTTCGGCCCATCACCCTCGCCATCGAGCATGGTTGGCAGGTCCGTGCACTGCTGTATCCCGACGAGCAGAACCTCTCCCGATGGAGTCGAGACCTGCTGGACCAGGTCGGCGGGGCCAGCCGGGTAGCGGTGTCGCCGGAGCTCTTGGGTGAGCTCGGGGGCAAGGACGAGGAGCCACCAGAGTTACTCGCGGTGGTCGGGCTCCCCGAGGACCGACTACAGCGGATACCCGGCACGGCCGACATGTTGGTGATGGTCTTCGACCGACCGACCGCTCCGGGCAATATCGGTTCGCTGGTGCGGTCCGCGGACGCCTTCGGAGCCGCCGGCGTGGTTATCACCGGGCATGCGGCCGACCCCTACGATCCCAAGTCCGTGCGCGCGAGTACCGGTTCGATGTTCACCGTGCCCGTGGTCCGCGTGCCGAGCCATCGTGCGGTGCTGGACTGGGCCGACTCGCTGCGCGCTACGCGCATCCCCATCGAGATCGTCGGCACCGACGAAGACGGCGAGATGGAGATCGCCGCACACGACCTCACCGGACCGAAGATCATCGTGGTGGGGAACGAGACGCGCGGACTCAGCACGGCATGGCGGCAGTCCTGCGACCGTATGGTCCAGATCCCGATCACCGGCGCCGCCAGCTCCCTGAACGCTGCCGCCGCGGCGACGGTCGTGTTGTACGAGGCCGCGCGGCAACGAACGGCGTCGGCCGCCGACATGGAAACTCAAGTACGTCTGTAGCGGCGGCCGACAAACTACCCCACCGACTCAGGCGCGTACCTGCGTGAGCCAGTCGGTGACAGAGCGTGGAGCGAGGTCAAGCAGCCGCTGGGCGCTGTTCTCCTCGGCGACGGTGTTCCCGGCCTGGGCGTTCAGCAGCTCGTACAGACCCACCACGCCGGCGCTGGCACCGGCGCCGAAAAGCGGGGTGATGAGCTCGCCGAAGGCGGCCGGAGTGATGGCCTCGTAGCGCACCTCCGCGCCCAGGTAGGCGGAGAAGCCCGCGGCCAGGTCCGCCCCCGTCAACCCCGGTCGATGCCCGACCGCGACCGTACCGGTGGTGGCGGTCGCGTCGGTCAGGAGCCGGGTGACGACGTCCGCGACGTCCAGGTGGGAGCTCCACGACACGGAGAAGTTCTCCGGCAGCGGATAGCGCAGGACCCCCTCCGCACGTACGGGCCCCATGACGACGGGCAGTAGCAGATTTTCCAGGTAGAGGCGCGGAGCGACGACCGCTGTCGGGACGCCACTCGCCTCGATGTCGCGGATGAGCTGGACGACCGGAGTCTCCGGCGCGGCTTGCAGCGGCGTCCCCGGCTGGTCCACGATCTGACCGCTGGTGGAGACAACCACCCGCTGAGGTCGGGCCGTTGCGACTGCTGCGGCGACCGCCTTGGCATAGATTTCAAGATCGGCCGGCGCGCCCAACGGGAGGTGGACGAACACACCCTCCGCACCGGTGTAGGCCGCAGCCAACGAGTCTGCGTTCGCCAGGTCGACCGCGGCCAAGGCGAATCCGTCCGGCACAGTGGTGGTGTCGCGGACCGCGGCGACTGCGCGCTGCCCCGCCGCCTGAAGAGCGGACAGAACAGGGAAACCCTGGGCGCCGGTGGCGCCATGCACGATATAAGACATCTCGTAATTAACGCATATGACTGTGCAGTCACGCCAGTTCGGGCATGCGCCCGCCAGGCTCGGCCACATCCATGGATATCGGGAATTTCCGACACCGCAAACCGGCCGGCAGTCACTGACACCAACGGGTCAACGACTGCCGGCCGGTTGAGTTAGCGAGTTCGCTCCGCTCAGCGCTGCTCGAGGTTGACGTAGTCGCGCTGCGCGGCACCGGTGTAGATCTGCCGCGGACGGCCGATCTTCGTCTCCGGGTCCTTGATCATCTCACGCCACTGGGCGATCCAGCCGGGGAGCCGCCCCAGGGCAAACAGCACCGTGAACATCTTCGTCGGGAAGCCCATGGCCTTGTAGATCAGGCCGGTGTAGAAGTCCACATTCGGGTAGAGCCGGCGGGAGACGAAGAAGTCATCGGCGAGCGCGATCTCCTCCAGCTCCATCGCGAGGTCCAGCATCGGGTCCGAGTTGGACATCCGACCGAGCACGTCCTGGGCTGCCTTCTTCACGATGGTGGCCCGGGGGTCGTAGTTCTTGTAGACCCGGTGGCCGAAGCCCATCAGCTTCGCACCGGCCTGCCGGTCTTTGACCCGCCGCACGAAGGAGCGGACATCGCCACCGTCGGCCCGGATCGTCTCCAGCATCTCCAACACGGCCTGGTTCGCGCCGCCGTGCAGCGGACCGAAGAGGGCGTTCACACCGGCCGAGACCGAGGCGAAGAGGTTGGCGTTGCTGGAACCCACCAGCCGCACGGTCGAGGTGGAGCAGTTCTGCTCGTGGTCGGCGTGCAGGATGAACAGCATGTCCAGCACCCGAGCCATCACCGGGTCGACCTCGTACGGCTCGGCCGGCACGCCGAAGGTCATCCGGAGGAAGTTCTCCACGTACCCGAGGGAGTTCTCCGGGTACAGCAGCGGCTGGCCGATCGACTTCTTGTAGGCGTACGAGGCAATGGTCGGCACCTTCGCCATCAGCCGGACCGTCGACATCTCCACATGCTCGTCGTCGAACGGGTCGAGGCTGTCCTGGTAGAAAGTGGAGATGGCGCTGACCGCCGAGGAGAGCACCGCCATCGGGTGCGCGTCCCGGGGGAAGCCGTCGAAGAACCGACGCATCTCCTCGTGCAGCAACGAGTGCCGCCGGATCCGCTCGGTGAACTCGGTCAGCTGCTGCTGGGTGGGCAGCTCACCGTAGGTCAGCAGGTACGAGACCTCCAGGAAGGAGGACTTCTCCGCCAGCTGCTCGATCGGGTAGCCCCGGTAGCGCAGGATCCCCGCGTCGCCGTCGATGTAGGTGATCGCGGACGAACAGGCGGCCGTGTTCACGAAACCAGGATCGTAGGTCGTCATCCCGGTCTGCTTGAGCAGCTGGCTCACCCCGATGCCGGCGGGACCCTCGATCGCCGTGTTCACCGGCATCGACAGCTGCCCACCGGGGTGATCGAGCTTGACTTCCGTCATGTGCGTCCTCGCTTCGCCGACAGATCTTCTTCGTTGAATTTCCTTCGCTTTTACCGTATTCGTGCTTCCCAGGACACCGCCCGCGGTGGTTCGCCGGTGAGGTATGCGTCACCCATTTTCCCGGCCGACCGGCCAGGAAACACCGACCGGTCGACCACCCCAGGACAGGGAGTCAGCCCGAGGCAGGACAGGACAGAACGAAAGCACTGGACGTCAAATATCGGACGAAATCACAGCAGCACACCACAAGCATCCTGGGTGGGCCGCGCTGGACAGGCAGGCCAAAGCAACAGGCAACCGCGGGCCGAGCCAACCGGCGACCGGCGACCGGGGTCAGGAGAGCGCGAGTCGGGTAAGCGTGCCGTCTGGAGCGACGAGGAAGAGACCAAGCTGGTTCGTTCCCGACCGAAAGAGCTGGTCATCACCGATCAGGGCGGCGAACCGGCGCCCGCCCTCGTCCCGGCCAACCACCGGAACCACGACGGCGACCCGGCCGTTGATAGCCACCGCCAGCGGAGTGCCATCGGGAATCTCGTCGGGTAGGTCACCCCAGACCAGCGCGGGCAGCAGGCCCTGGTCCGGGTCCACCTCCCGGAAGGCGGCCAGGTTCTCGACCCGGGCCACCCCTGCCGTCGGCTGATCCGGCACCGTGCTGCCGATCAGCGGGTGCGGTACGACGGGCGGCGCCGCGGTGGGTACGCCACCGCCGATCGGGGTCGGCTGGGCGGGCCGGTCGTAGAAGACCTTGCTCGCCTGCGCCCGGGGCGCTTCCCGCGCCGACCGGCCGTCAACCGCCCAGGGCAGCCGGATCGCTGCCTCATCGGCGAGGGTGGGCAGCAGGTCAACGTGCTGCCAGTTCCGGTCATCAAGCCGGCCGGTGCGCTGCCCGGGATACTTGACAAACAGCGGCACCCAGGCCACCTCGTCGGCGGCGGCTTCGATCGCGCCCATCCCCCGCCCCTGCGCCCCCTTGGTGAAGCTCACCCCGTGGTCGGCGGTGACCACCAGCAGCGCGTCGTCGTAGAGTCCGGTGGCGCGCAGCGTACGCAGGGTCTCGCCGATCAGCCGGTCGGTGTAGCCGAGCTGGGCCAGATGCCGCTGACGGGCCAACTCCACCCAGCCCTCCCCCTCGTTCGGGAAGTCCTCGGGTGCCGCATAGCGCACCCCGGAGGGCAGGTACGCCCATGGCGAATGTGGCATCAGCAGGTGCAGAAAGTGCAGGGTGGGCCGGGCAGACGGCTGGAGTCCGGCGAGGAAGCTGCTGAATCGGGCCGGTTGGTTGTCGTTCAGCCGGTCCCAGCGAAACTTCGGATCCGCCGGAATCGGCTCGGCGGCGTCGATGCCAGCCTCCGCGGCGGTCTGCTCCCGGTAGGAGTCCGCCGGGTCAACCCGACTCTCCGTCGGCGCGGATATTCGGGCCAGCAACTTCGCACTCTCCCGGGCCAGCACCCCCATCCCCTGCTCCCGGCCCGGCGGCGTCTCACAGCGGCTGGGCGGGCAGAGGCGGGTGATGCTCTCCTCGGCACGGATGTCGTACAGGCCACCGAAGGCGGTGAACAGGTTGTCCGGATGCTGCGAGTAGTGTGGAGCCGCCCCCGTGGCCGGATAGCGGCCGGTCAGCATGGCCGGCAACGCGTACGGCGTCCAACCGCTGACCCCCGTCGCGTTGCGGTACCAGGTTGAGCCGGCGGCCAGCTCCGCGAAGTGCGGGAACCGATCCGCGTCGATCTGCCCCTCCGGGCCGAGCAGGGAGACGAGGGGCAGCTCGTCAAGGATCAACAGGACCACCGGCGGGTGTCCACCAGCGCGGGCCAGCCCGACGGCGCCGCCGTCCCCGCGTGGCAACACCACCGTCGAGGTGGGCGACACGAGCAGGAACAGCGCAATGAAGACCGCTGGCCCGAGCGCCGCGACCCGCAGCACGCGGGCCGGGGCACGCCACCGCCGGTAGGCCACCGTCGCCGCCAGGGCGAGGACCAGCGCCAGGACCAACAGCGGCACCCCCCGCAATGGTGTCGCGTGCCGTCCAACCTGCACGGCCAGCGCGGCAAACAGAAGACCCACGAGCAGCGTGTGGGTCACCTCCCGGGCGGTACGGCCAGCCAGCCGCGACGTCGCAGCGAGCGCTCCGAGCGCAACGGTCGGCACGATCGCGACCAGCACGACCAGCTGCACGATCTCGCCCCGGCTGGCCCGGTGGAAAAGAAAGAAGTCCGGACTCTGGCCGAGCACGTCCAACAACGGCTGAGTGACCACGAGCCCGAGCAGAGCGGCGAGCTCCAGCAGCCGCCAGCCCTCCGCTCTCCAGCCACGGCGCGGGGCACTGTCCGGATCCCCCGCGGCACCAGCTCGTCGATCGGAGGCGCCGTCAACGCTGTCGGGTTGATCCGGTGTGGGCGCGACGCCCGAGTCAGCCACTCAGGACCACCCGGTACAGGGTCCGACTACCCGACGGCAGGTGCAGGCGCTCCTCGAGGTGGCCGTGGGCGGCGAGCAGCCGCTCGAACTCGTCCCGGCGGTAGCGGGGAAAGGCATTCTCCGGCTTGTTGGCGAGCAGCCGGCGGGCCATCGGATCCTCCGGGTGCACGAACTCCACCACCAGCCGGGTGCCCGGCCGACCGAAACCGGCCAGCCACGCGACCACCTCCGGCAACGGGACGTTACGCCCGACCGCGAGGTGGTGGACCACCGCCAGGGCGAGGACGACATCAGCCCGCGCCCGATCGCCGAAGGAGGCCCGCTCGACCCCCCGCCAGCCGCCACCGGGGGACGGGTCGGCCAGATCCATCACCAGCGGCAGGACCCGCTTCTCCCCCTCGGCCCGCAGCTCCCGGTACAGCCGGTCAACCACCCCCGGGTCCTGTTCGACCGCGACAACGTGCTCGGCGTGGCGCGCGGCCAGGCGGGCGTACCGGCCATCGTTGGCCCCGAGGTCGAGTGCCAGCCGGGTCGGCGGCCCGGCGGTCAGCGACGCGGCGACGAAGCGCTCCTTGGCGGCCCGGTCCTCGGTGGTGTAGCCACAGGTGCGTTGGTAGTCGATCCAGTGGCTGGCGGGCGGCGGGCGGTCCAGCCGGCGGACGAGGCGGTGCAGACCACGTACCGTCGCGACGGCGAGGTCACGGGAGTAACCGGCGTCGCGTAGCTGGCTGCGAACCTCGGCCGTGCTGGATCGGGCATTGCGTCGCTGCATCGCGTCGTGCAGGTGAACGTGGGTCAGCACACCGGGGCGAAACCGGCGACGGCCGGTGAACAATCGACGAATCTGGTCCGCCTCGATGCCATCAACCTGGGCCCGCAACAGCGGCTGAAAGTCCAGCCCCAGGTGGGCACCGAGGAGCAGCGGGTAGAGCAGGGTCTGGCAGAACTGGCGGTAGCCGGCCCAGGGTTCGCCATCCCGGACCGGGGTGAACGAGCCGATGTCGATAAAGACCGGCTCCGCGCCGCGCCACTGCAGGTTGTATGCCGAACCGTCCTTGGTGGTGAAGCCGCCCGGCAGCGCCGCCTGGAGGATGTCCAGGTGCAGCAGGGCGACGTCCCGCAGCATGCCGTGGGACCATTCGTACGGGTGGGAGACGAACGGGATGCGTTCGTGCCGAAGCACCGCAGACCAACCCGGCGGCGCCGGGCTGGTCTCGACGGTGTCGCAGACCTTACCTTCGGCGAGTAGCGCCGAAAAGAAGTTACTGTCGGCGAGAGCCCGCCATTCGGCGGCGCCCCGCTCGTCCAACCCACGCAGCACGTCATCGCCGCAGTGGAAGACCCGGTTCGCGGGGTCCCGGAAGGACGCCGGCTCGGCCCGCAGGTCGGGATACGCAGATGTCATGCCGGTCAGTGCCGGTCGGTGGGCTGCTTGCGGAACCGGTCCACCAAGCGTCGCCAGTAGAGCTTGCCGGCCACCGCGACACCAGCTACCCCGCCAACCACCGCCTGCACGATCAGGCTGCCCGATCCCGCGTCCAGGTAGGCCAGATAATCCACCGGCCACTCCTTCCGATCTCGACCCTCGGCACGCCGAACCGGCCCACCGGGGAGGGTTTGTCCAATACGCTCGGGATGTATTCGGACACAGTACGCGCATGTCGGGGGCGATGCGGGTGATAACCACACCATTGTTCCGATCTGATGGCGAGGCGATCCCCTGATCACCCACCCCGCCGGTGGTGCATGGCGTAGCGGAGTAGCACGAACCGCAACACCGTGGCGGCCAGGTTCGCAGCGACCAACACCACCAGCTCCACCACTTGCGCCGGAGCCACCACCACGGCGTGCAGCAGCGCGAGCGAGCCACTGGTCAGCGCCAGGCCGAGCCCAAAGGCCACCATGCCTTGCAGGTGGTGGCGGCCGGCGTGCCACCGGCCGGTGATCCCGAAGGTCAGTCGCCGGTTCGCCGCCGTATTGGCGACCGCGGTAATCAGCAACGACAGCAGGTTCGCCGGCTGGGCGCCAAGGACACCCCGGGCGGAGACATACAACAGCAGGTAGGCCACCGTGCTGGCCGCCCCGACCAGGGCGAACCGGGCTAGCTGTCGGGGCAGTCCTGCCGGCACCCGGGCCGGCGGGACTGCCAGCGGGGCGCGTCCGACCTGCTCCCGCAGTTGCCGCAGCGGCAGCGCGCCGGTAACCAGAGCCCGCCCGAGGCGGCCGATGCCACGCAGGTCGGCCAGGGCGGTGGCCAGCACGTCCACCCGGCTGTCCGGATCGTCCACCCAATCCACCGGCACCTCGTGGATACGCAGGCCGGCCCGCTGGGCGAGCACCAGCAACTCGGTGTCGAAGAACCACCCGGTGTCTCGCACCAGCGGCAGCAGCCGGGCCGCCACGTCTGCTCGGATCGCCTTGAAGCCACACTGGGCGTCGGAGAACCGAGCGGCGAGGGCACCCCGCAGCAGCAGGTTGTACCCCCGCGAGATCACCTCCCGCTTCGCACCCCGGACCACCCGCGAGGCACGTGCGAGCCGGGTGCCGATGGCCAGGTCCGAGTGGCCGGAGATGAGCGGCGCGACCAACGGCAGTAGCGCTGCCAGGTCCGTGGACAGGTCAACATCCATGTATACGAGCACCGGGGCGGGTGAGGCCGACTAGGCGGCCCGTAGTGCCCGCCCACGCCCCTTGGCCTCCAGATGGAGCACCTCGAGGCCGGCCAGGTCGATGGCGAGGGAGCGGGCCACGTCCAGCGTGCCGTCGACGCTGGCGTTGTCCGCGATCGTGATCCGGAACGAATACGGGACGTGCTCACACAGGTGCGCATGCAGCCGCCGCACGCACGGCTCGAGGTCGGTCTCCTCGTTGTAGACAGGAATCACCACGTCCAGAACGGGCGCCCGGCCAGCAGACTGGATCCACCTGACCGGGCGGGCCTCAGTGGTGTCGATCATGCGTCGGTCCCCCTGTTGCTCAGGTCGTAGATCGTGACTCCGTCCACGGTTCGCGCCTCGAACGTCTCCGCCACCCAGGCGGCGATCTCGGAGGAGGCGGAGCTGCCACCGTTGGCACCCCGAAATCCACCCCCACCGATGAACCAGTGGATCCTTCCGTCGGCGACGTAGCGCTGGAACTCGGCGACGGTCGGGGAGGGATCGGTACCGTTGAACCCGCCGACGGGCAGCACCGGATCGCCGGTGGCGAGTTGGTAGCCGGCGGCGTTGTTCGCACCCACCATGGCCGCCACCCAGGTGTAGCTGTCGCTGTCGAGCTCGAGTAGCTCACGCAGTTGCGCGCTGGGAACGCGGGCACCCAACAGCCCGCCATCCCCTCGCCCACCGTCACCGCCCGGTTGACCCGGTTGACCCGGTTGACCTGGCCGGCCCGACTGCCCTGGTTGACCCGGTTGACCCGACTGCCCTGGTTGACCTGGCCGGCCCGGCTGATCCGGCTGGCGGCCGTTGAGCGCCACGGCGGGTTGCCGATCCGGTCCCTGCGGCAGCCCACCGACACCGGAGGGCTGCCCGCCACCAGGGACGCCGGGGCCATCCCCCGGGCCGCCCGGTCGGGCGCCGACATCGCCGGCCACTGCGGGGCCCGCGGTGGGAACCCCACCGTTGTGCGCCGTCGCAGCGGCATGTACCGAGTACGCCACCGGACCGGCGAGGGCCGCCGCGGCGCCCAGTGCAAGTCCCGCCGCCCCAACTGATCGGGGCAGCCGAGGAGCGAGCACCAGCAACGCCGCCGCCACGAGGCCGCCCACCAGAACCGTGGTGCGCAACCACGGATTCCAGTCGGGGCTACGGCCCAGCAGCAGCCAGGACCATCCCGCGGTGACGGCCAGTGTCCCGGCCAGGACGCCGGTGGCGGCGTAGGGCTGCCGACGCCAGACAGCGCCGGACGGAGCGGATCGCGCCCGCCACAGCAGCGTGACACCGATCCCGACCAGGGCACCGACCGCCGGCGCCAGGGCCACGGTGTAGTACTCGTGGAAGATCCCGGACATGAAGCTGAAGATCGCCCCGGTGACCAGCAACCAGCCGCCCCAGAGCAGCAGACCGGCACGAGTCCGGTCGGTCCGCGCGGCCCGCCCGACCACCAGCAGGCCAACCGCGAGCAGGATCAGCGCGGCTGGCAACAGCCAGGCGATCTGCCCGCCAACCCGGTCGTCGAACATGCGCAGCAGGCCGGTTCCATCACCGAACCCCCCTCCGCCGGGCCGCCCCACGCTGCCCTCCTCGCGGCCGGCGATGCGACCGAGACCGTTGTAGCCGAGGGTCAGCTCAAGCACACTGTCGGTCTGCGAACCGCCGATGTACGGGCGAGCGCCGGAAGGGACCAACTCGACGACGGCCACCCACCACCCGGCCGACAGCACGACCGCGAGGCCGGCCAGCAGGGTCTGCCGGATCCGCCGGCCGAGCCCGGTCGGCGCGGCCAGCAGGTAGACGCCGGCGAGTACCGGTACCACCAGAAACGCCTGCAGCATCTTCGTGAGGAAGCCGAGCCCGACCAGCACGCCGGCGAGCGCGAGCCATCGTGTGGCCGCCGTCTCGACCGCCCGCACGGTGGCGTAGGCGGCGGCGACCAGAAGCAGCACCAGCAGCGCGTCCGGGTTGTTGAACCGGAACATCAGGGTGGCCACCGGCGTGACGGCGAGGACCGCGCCGGCGATCAACCCTGCTGCCGGGCCGTGCCAACGCCGTACCGTGGCGTAGAGCACCGCGACCGCAGCCACCCCGCACAGCGCCTGCGGCAGCAGCACCGCCCAGCTGTTCAGACCGAACAGCCGCACCGAGAGCGCCATCAGCCACAGCGCGGCGGGGGTCTTGTCAACGGTGATGGAGTTGGCGGCATCGAACGAGCCGTAGAAGAAGGCGGTCCAGTTCTGCGCGCCGGCCTGCGCCGCCGCCGAGTAGTAGGCGTTCGCCCAACCGGAGACGTCGAGCCCCCACAGGTAGAGCCCGGCGGTGGCGAGCAGTAGTCCGCCGAGGCAAGGGCGGGCCCAGCGGGCCGACCGACGTGGTGTGGACGTCGGCTCCGCCTCCGGTTCTGCCGACGGCGTCCGGGCGACGCTCACCGCCGGGGCGGCCGCATGGGGCCCGTAGGTCGTCTCGGTTCTGTCCATGGTGGGAAGCCTGGCCGGCAGGGCTGCACGGCCCCCATGGGTTCGCTATGTCTCCGCTGTGGAACTCGGCAGCCGTACGGTGAACACGGTGCGGCCTGGTCGGCTGCGTACCGACACCACTCCGTGGTGAGCGTCCACGACGGCCGCGACGATGGCGAGCCCCAGCCCGGTACTGCCGTGCGACCGTGACCGCGAGCTGTCGCCACGCGCGAAGCGCTCGAAGACCTCCGGTTGAAGCTCCTGCGGGATTCCCGGTCCGTCGTCGGCGACCCGGAGCACCGCGACGTCCGGCTCGACAGCGAGGCTGGTCGTGACCGTGGTGCCGGCGGGGGTGTGCACCCGCGCGTTCGCCAACAGATTGGCCACCACCTGGTGCAGCCGGGCCGCATCACCGGGCACGCTGATCTGTTGCTCCGGCAGGTCGAGTTGCCAGCGGTGCTCGGGCCCGGCCACGTGCGCGTCGCTGACCGCGTCCACGACCAGCGCGGAGAGGTCGACCGGCGCGACGGCGAGGGGACGACCCGAGTCGAGCCGGGCGAGCAGCAACAGGTCCTCCACCAGACCAGTCATCCTGGTGCTCTCGGACTCCACCCGGCGCAGGGCGTGTGCCACGTCGGGCGGCACCCGGTCCCGACCGCGCCGAGCCACCTCCGCATACCCACGAATGGCGGCCAGCGGCGTCCGCAGTTCGTGACTCGCGTCAGCGACGAACTGGCGTACCCGTGTCTCGCTGGCCTGCCGCGCGGCGAGCGCGGCGGCGACGTGCCCGAGCATCCGATTGAGCGCGGCACCGACCTGGCCCACCTCGGTACGGGGGTCGGTGTCGGATTCTGGCACCCGGACCGGCAACGTCACCTCGCCCCGGTCCAACGGGAGTTCGCTGACGCTACGTGCGGTGGCGGCGACCCGCCGCAGCGGACGCAGGGTACGCCGGACCAGGAGGGCACCGGCGGTGCCAGCGACGACGAGCCCGGCGCCGGCGACACCGGCCTGCGCGACGACCATTCGCATCACCGTTTCCTGCACCTCGGCGAGGGGCAGGGCGAACGCCGTCACCTCGCCGTCACGCCACTGCCGGGCGATGGCGCGGTACTCCCCCAGACCGTCCAGGACCACGGTGCGCGGTCCGGCGTTGGGCACCAGTGCGCCCAGCGCCGCCACCTTCTCGGGTGGGATCCACTCCCCGCCCTCCCGGGCCTCGGTCTGGATCCGGGCCTCGACCACCCGGTCGTCGCGCAGCTCCGCGACGACCGAGCCCACTTCCATGCCAGGCGCGACCTGCAGGTCATCCTTGGTGGGGCGAGGCGGATGCGGAACAAAGACGCGGGGTCCCGCGTCAAGTCTGAGCTGCCGGTCGATCCGGTCGGTCAGGAAGTCCCGCAGGGCGACGGTGGTGATGCTGCCGATGCCGATGCTGACGACGGCCAGCAGGGCAACCATGATAACCACCAGCCGCGTCCACAGTGAGCGACCGGCGAGCCAACGTCGCCGGCCGGCCCGTTCACTCGACGGGCTTGAGGACATAGCCCGCCCCGCGCAGAGTGTGGATCATCGGTGCGCGGCCGGCGTCGATCTTCTTACGCAGGTACGAGATATACAGCTCGACCACGTTGGCCTGACCCCCGAAGTCGTAGTTCCATACCCGGTCCAGGATCTGCGCCTTGCTGAGCACCCGGCGTGGGTTACGCATGAGATAACGCAGCAACTCGAACTCGGTGGCGGTCAATGTGACCAACTGCCCGCCCCGACTCACCTCGTGGCTGTCCTCGTCGAGGGAGAGGTCACCGACGGTGAGCACCGCCTCCTGCCGGGCGGCGATCGCGAAGCCGGAGCGGCGCAGCAGCGCCCGCAGGCGGGCGATCACCTCTTCCAGGCTGAACGGCTTGGTCACATAGTCATCACCACCGACGGTCAACCCGGCGACCCGGTCCTCGACCGCGTCCCGTGCGGTCAGGAAGAGCACCGGCACAGTCGGAGCCACCTCGCGCAGGCGACGCAGCACCGCAAAGCCGTCCAGGTCGGGCAGCATCACGTCGAGAACCACGGCGTCCGGCTGGAACTGACGAGCTGCACTCAACGCCGCCATCCCGTTGCCGGCCGTCCGCACCTGCCAACCCTCGTAGCGCAGCGCCATCGACAGCAGGTCAGCCAGGGTGGACTCGTCGTCAACGACCAGGACACGCACGGGCTGGCCGTCCGGGCGGCGGAGGTCAACCCGGGCTGGTCCCACCTGCTCGTTGGTCATCATGGCCCTCATCCTGGACGCCCCCACTGTAGGGCGGTTGTGCGGTTCCTGTGCTCCCGCTGTGCAGGCTACTCGGACATTCTTCGGAAGGCCGAAGCAAACCGACGGGCGACCCCGCTCCCGGAACTACTCCTCCGCGCCCGGAACCCGGTTTCGCCGGCCGAAAACCGGGTACCCCGGGGCGAGTGACGGGAGGAACGAAATGTCCCAGCACAGCTCCTGGCTGAACGAGACAGCCACCGCAACAGCGGAGGGCGGACACGTCCGGACCGAGGATGGTGGGCTCTCCACCGCCCTGGCATCCCCACTGGCTCCGCACTGCACCGGGCTGAGCCCGTCGCAGCTACTCGCTGCCGCCTTCGCCTCCTGCCTACACCACGCCGCGGTGGAGGCAGCCGGCGAAATCACCGACGAGGCACACACGGTCCAGGTACGGGCCGAGGCGAAGCTCGGCCGAGACGACGACGGCCGCTACCGGGCCGACGTGAGCGCCTCCATCTCGTCGGCCGGATTGACCCGCCAACAACTGGCGGACCTGGTGGAGCACGCGGACCGGCTCTGGCCCTTCTCCACCGAGGATGCGAGCCGACATCACCTGACGGTGGCGCTGACCGACAACGGCCGGCACTGAGACAGCTCACGACGAGCCGAAAGGCCGGATCAGCACTCCGACCGACCCCGCAGGCAGCCGAACACCCCACCTACGATCAGCTGTTCGGAGGAGGGATCCTTACTCGGATCCACCCACCCAGCAAGATCGGAAACTTGCGGCTTTTCGAGAGTTTTCGAAACTCATTTCCGACATTAGAGATAGCTGAGGTTTGGGGGGTTCCTCCGGGGCTCATTCACCCCATCCGAACTTTGGTGCAAATAGTGACGCGCCCCACTAATCGGACCGATGGCAGTGAGCGATCTGCTTTCTAGCCTCGGCGGATGCACTCCGACGACACCTTCACCCAGCAGACGACCCAGCACGACCCAGCCAGCCAATCAACCGAGGAGACCTCCACCGAACGGTGGATCCCCTCCTCCCGCACTCCCAACCGAGGGCTACGCGCACTGCTGGCGTCCACCCCGGCCCGGGTCGCTCTCGCCACTGGCCTCACCTGCTGCCTCGGCGCGGCCGCCTACGCCGGAACACGACAGACCCCCGAGCAGCCGGAGCAGACCCCGGTCGCCGAGGCGGCGACGGAACGGATCGACGCTGCCGAACGGTCCTCACGTTCCTTCCTCCGAGATGACGCCACCCCCACCTCGACGAGCCCCAGCCCAACCGAGACCGCCAGCCCGACCGAGGCGGAGGAGGAATCCACGCCCAGCCAGCCAACACCGCCCCAACCGGTCGCCGGGCTGACCCAGACCCAGATGGACAATGCGAAGACAATCGTCGATGTTGGGGCCGAGATGAACATCCCGCGTCGTGGCTTGATCGTTGCTATCGCCACCGCGATGCAGGAGAGCACCCTGCTCAACTACGCCAACGCGGGCGTGCCGGAGTCACAGAACTACCCGCACGAGGCAGTTGGCTGGGACCACGACTCGGTCGGCCTGTTCCAGCAGCGCTCGAGCACCGGCTGGGGCAGCATCGCCGAACTGATGACTCCGACCTACGCGGCCAAGGCGTTCTACCAGGCGCTCCTGCAGGTCCCCGGCTGGCAGGAGATGAGCGTCGCCTGGGCAGCCCAATCTGTCCAGGTTTCGGCCTTCCCCGATGCGTACGCCCAGCACGAGACTCGGGCGACCACCATCGTCAGCGCGTTGGTGTGACGGGGTCCCGTACCCCGCAGCGAGCAACTCGTCCCCGACGGGCGACCTGTCCTCAGCAAAGAGCTCAGCTCGGCCCCACGGCGGAGGCGGCGGTCGGCGTGTCGGCCGGCACCGCCTCCGTCGGGCCGCCGAGGAGCTCGTCGGCTCGGGCCGCCCGGCACTGTCGGGCGTGTAGCGCCGCCTCAAGCTCCCGGCGGGCCTGCACCGCCTCGGTATAGACCTGCTCACGCACCCGTCGGGCTTCCTCCCGGGCGGCGTCGAACTCCAGTCGCGCCCGTAGGAGTAATTCGGCGGCCTCCCGCTCCGCCGTCCCCCCCTCCGCTGCGTCGGCGGGTCGCCGCGCCGCATCGCCGAGGTCGAGCCGCTGGAGCAACCCACACAGGCCCGCCGCCTCCTCGCGAATCTCGTCCCACTCCCGCCCGGCCCCCGTGGCGCCCGCCGCGCGGGCCGCCAACCGGCTCAACCGGACGCCGAGTTCATTCAGACAGGAATCAACCTGCCGCTGGTCGTAACCGACGTCTACGACGGAGAACCTCATACTGTCGCCCCCAGACAGCTGGTACGTCTACCCCCACCGTCGATCCTCGGCGCCCGGGGACCATCGCCGAGGACATTCCGAAAAAATGTTCAACATTCGAACGACCCGGCCAGTTCCGACACTCTGGGTGGGCCTCCGCCACCTCTACCCGCCCGCTCCTACCCCGCCCGCAGGTCGCCGGCCAGCCGCAGGTCGACGCCAGCTACTCTCACCCCGACACCACCGTCTCCGGTTCGGCGTCCGCCGGTGCTCCCGAATCCGGAGTCTGGAAGAGGTAGCGGATAAACTCCCCGCCGGCCTCGTTGTCATCCGCACCGGGCCACTGCCCGACGCAGTCCACCCCAATCACCTCCCGGCCAGTGCCGTCGGTCTCCTCAAGCAGGACCCACAGGCTGACCGGGTAGCAACGAGTGCCGCCGGGTGCCAGACGCCAACGCGCGTACCAGCCGGGTCGGGCGGGGATGATCTCGACGATCCGCTTCATCACGACCTTCCCTTCCGCATACCTCGGAAGTCCACCGGTCCACTGCAATCGTCCGGCTCAACCGGGTGAGCGACCATCACCCCGGCCGGATGAGGATCCCCACGGCGGCGACGCGGTGGTCCCGGCGAATCCGGCCTGCCACGGTGCCGCCCGCGCCTCCTCGTCCGCCGGCGGATCCGGCGGCCACCGCCGGCGCGGCCGCCGCACCCCCGCGGGCCACCCGCCGGCCCGGGGCCGCGGGCCCGGCCTGTTTCCTGCTCACTAGCGATGGGAAGGCAGTGGACGACAGCCGGAACCGCAGTGGAGGTGGCACATGCGTAAGCAGATGGAAGGCGACAACCAACGCCGACGGGCGCTCGCCCGACAGGCCCGGAGCCAGGGACAGCGGCCTAGCGAGACCGGGGCCAGCCTGGGCGCCACCAAGCAGTTGACCAGTCTTGACCAACGGCGACGCAACGGACCCGCTCCGGCGGGACGACACAAACCGACCAGCACCAACGGTGGTCCCGCCCCACCTCCGATCGGCGCCCCGGAGAATTCACGGCCCATCCCGGACAGTGGCCCCACCGGCCCCACCATGATCAGCTACCAGGATCTGGTGACCGATGTTGGCCGGCGATCCGGGGTCGACTTCCCTACCGCGAAGGTAGGCGTGTCGGCGACAGTGCTGACCCTGGCCCGCGCACTGGGGGTGGCCGAACGCGGCCGGCTGCTCGCGGCCGTACCGACCCGGCTACACGACATCACTCCGGTGGACGGTATCGAGAACCGCTCCGACCTACCCGGCTTCCTCGCCGAGGTGGGCCGGCTCAGCGGCCGCACCCCGGAGCAGGCCCGCTACCAGGCGGCGGCCACCCTCACCGCGCTGGCCGACCGGGACGGTGACCTGGTCGAGTCGCTGCACGTCCCGGAGGGGCTGCAGGACCTACTCGCCCCGCCCGAGCCCGGCGGAGGCGTGATCGGAGCAACGGCCGCAACCCCGCCCCTGGACGAGGGGCAGCTGCGCGAGGTGCAGGCCCACCTCCCGTACTGGTCCGGGGACCGGCACGGGCTGTCTCGGACGGTTGAGCTGCCCGCCGAGAACCTCGGCCGCGTGCTCGACCGACTCGACCAGCTCCGACGACAGACCGGACGCGGGCCTTCGATCGGTCAACCCGACCGCACCACCGCGGTGTTGACGGTGGCGACCCCCCGACCCCGAGGGGCGCCGGAGGTAACCAGACCGGACGTTGACCTGGCCCACGCCGTGGACGACGCGATCGACGAGGTGGGGGCCGGGATGGCGAGCTAGCCCGGCGGGAAGGGGCCGCCTCCACCACCTGGTGGAGGCGGGCCTCTTCCCACCTAACCCAGGTGGGCGGGCACCTCGGGGGAGCTGCTCTCCAACGGCACCGAGTGGGCCGGCACCAGGCTCAGCTGAACCGCTGGACGGGGCAAGGTCGCGTCCAGCAGCCAGTCGGCGCCCACCCGGGCGCGGTTGCCGGGCAGGTTGAGCAGGTGGTATCCCCGGGTCACCACCTTGGCGGGCAGTCCAGCCAGCGGCACCTTCAACGGGTTCGCCGCCGCGTCGCGGCCCCCCAGATCGACCACCCAGCCCAGGTCATGGTGCTTGTACGGGCGGCGGGTGCCCTGCCCGTACGAGGCGGCGATGTTGTGGGCAACCAGCTTGCCCTGCCGCTGGGCGTGCTGGGCGGTCATCGCGCAGACCTGCCCGGGCTGGGCCAGGTCGGGCACGGCCGCGGCGTCCCCACAGGCGAACACCTCCGGGAAGCCCGGAACGTTGAGGTACTCATCGGTCACCAGACGACCCTTCTCCGTCCGCAGGCCGAGCTGCTCGACGAATGGATCGGGGCGGACCCCGACACACCAGATGAGGGAGCAGGTCTGAATGAACTCCCCGTCGGTGAGCTTGACGCCGTCGGCGGTGGCGACCGCGACCGAGGTCCCCATCCGCACGTCCACTCCCCGCTCGTCCAGGACCCGATGGGCGGTGTCGGACATCCGCCGGTTCAGCTCGGGTAGCACCCGCGGCGCCACGTCGAGCAGCATCCACCGGGGCCGAAACTTCAACCGAGACCGCTGCCCGACGAGCCGGTCGGTGAACAACTGCCCATGGGCGGCCACCTCGGTGCCGGTGTAGCCGGCTCCCACCACCACGAAGGTGGCCCGCGCCCGTTGTTCGGCCGGGTCGGTGGCCTGTTCCGCCAGCTCAACCTGTCGGACCACGTGGTCGTGAAGGTAGAGCGCCTCCGGCAGGCCGCGAAAGCCGTGCGCGTACTCGGTGACCCCGGGGATCGGCAGCAGCTTGTTAACGCTACCGACCGCCAGCACCAGCCGGTCGTACGCGAGGCGGTTCCGCTCCCCCTCTGGCTGCGTGAAACCGACCCAACGGTTCCGCAGGTCAACGTGGTCGGCCTCGCCGACCACGAGGCGGACGCCGTCGAGTGTTCCGGCCAGCGGCACCGAGATCCGGGTCGGCTCGACAACACCGGCGGCGACCTCCGGCAGCAACGGCAGGTACAGGAAGTAGTCAGTCGTGTTCAGCAGCACGATCTCGGCCTGGTCCTTGGCCAACCGGCTGAGCGTCTTTGCCGCGTGGTACCCGGCGAAACCGGCCCCTACGATCACCACCCGAGGCTTCGTCATTCCACCGCCGTTCCCCGGGCAAGGCCGGACAAACCTCCCGGGGTGCCCCCGGCAACGGCACCGCGGGCGCCGCGCACCGCCGGTCACACCCACACGCGGGTGAGACGCAGGGCCTACCGGGGGGTCCCATCGCCGCCGGAGGTGTTGACGATCGACCGCTGCCCACCCGACCTGCTGGTACGAGTCGCGTACAGGCTGGTGAGAGTGACCACCACGAGGACAACGAGGATCACTGCGAGTGAGGCCAGGGTTGGAATCACCGGCACCCCGGGCCAGACCCCGTGCGCCCAGTGCAGGCCCAGTTTCACTCCGATGAACGCGAGGATGACCGCGAGTCCGTAGTTGAGGTGAACCAACCGGCTGAGCGCGGCGTGCAGGACGAAGTAGAGCGCCCGCAGCCCGAGCAGCGCGAAGGCGTTGGTGGCGAAGACCAGGTACGGATCTTCGGTGATGCCGTACACGGCGGGCACCGAATCGACGGCGAAGACCACATCGGTGGCGAGTACCGCGACGACCACCAGGGCCAGCGGAGTGAGGGTTCGCCGGCCAGCCAGGCGTACGACCATTTTCGTGCCCTGGTACTCCTGGGTGACCGGCATGAACCTGCGCAGTAGCCGCACCGAGCGCATCCCGTTGATGTCGACCTCCTGCTCCTGGCCGGAGATCGCGTCGCGCAGCAGCTTCGCCGCGGTGGCGAGCAGGATGAGGGCGAAGAGCAGGAAGGCGAAGTCGAGAGTCTGCAGAGCAGCCGCGCCGAGCGCGATGAACACCGCGCGCAGCACCAGGGCACCGGTGATCCCGAACAGCAGGACCCGCTGGGCGAGCACCGGGGGCACCGCGAACGCGGCCAGCAGAAGCATGAAGACGAACAGGTTGTCTACCGAGAGGGACTTCTCCACCAGGTAGCCGGTCAGGTACTCGACGCCCTGCTGCGAGCCGTAGCGGGACCAGAGCCAGGCGCCGAACGCCAGCGGCAGCGCGATGTAGAACGCCGACCAGGCCAGCGCCTCCCGGATCGATACCTCGTGCGGCCGCCGGGTGACCAGAAAGTCAAGTACCAGCAGCACGACGATGCCGGCGATGGTGACGCCCCACAGCGTCGGTGTACCGACCGAATGCAGCTCGGCAGAAATGTACAAATCGGTCATGGAGCCTCCTCGAACACGATGCCATGCTCGAGGTCTCCTTCACCCACTTTCGTAGGCAACCATCCGAGGCAGGCTCCGGGCCCGCCGTACTGACCGGAATGGCTCGTGGGAAGTACTCCCCTCGTCGCGACAAGGTTAGGGCAGTCCGGGTCCGAACTGCCACGCGGCACCCCGGTTCCGACCGACGACACCTCAGCTTCTACCAGCGCACCCAGCCCCCTACCACCCGAGCCCATCGGCGCCTATCGTGGCCCGATGACCGACAACGTACCGGCCGGCCCCCTCGCCGGGGTGCGGGTGATCGAACTGGCCGGGATTGGGCCGGGGCCGTTCGCCGCAATGATGCTGGCCGATCTCGGCGCCGAGGTGATCCGGGTGGATCGGGCGGCGGACGTGGACCCGACCGCTTTCGGCTCCCCCCACCCCGATCTACTGAACCGGGGACGGCGATCAATTGGCGTGGACCTGAAGGCACCCGCCGGACGCGACGTGGCGCTCGCGCTGACCGCCGGCGCAGATGTGCTGATCGAGGGCTTCCGGCCCGGGGTGACCGAGCGCCTCGGTCTCGGCCCGGCCGACTGCCACGCGGTCAACCCACGCCTCGTGTACGGACGGATGACCGGCTGGGGGCAGCACGGTCCCGCCGCACCGGAAGCCGGGCACGACATCACCTACCTGGCCCTGACCGGGGCGCTACACGGGATCGGACGGGCCGGCGAGCGTCCGGTGCCGCCGCTGAACCTGCTCGGCGACTTCGGTGGCGGTGGCATGCTCCTAGCCCTCGGCCTGATCAGCGCCCTGTACGCCGTGCGCGGCGGTGCCCCCGGCCAGGTGGTGGACGCCGCCATCGTGGACGGCGTCTCGGTGCTCAGCACCCAGATCCACGCCCTGCGCCACCTCGGCAGGTGGCAGGACCCGCGTGGAGTGAACCTGCTCGACGGGGGTGCTCCGTTCTACGACAGCTACGAGTGTGCCGATGGAAAGCACCTGGCGGTGGGCGCGCTGGAGCCCCGCTTCTACGACGAACTGGTCCGGCGTACCGGCTTTCCGCTGCCCGGTGACACCGCGCTGGACCGCACCGACCCGGCCAACTGGCCGGCGCTACACCAGGCGTGGGCACGGTTGTTCCGGACCCGGACCCGGGACGAGTGGGCGGCGCTGTTCGCCGGCTCGGACGCCTGTGTGGCCCCGGTTCTGGACTGGAAGGAGGCACCAGCGCACCCGCACCTGACGGCGCGGGACACCTTCGTGGAGCACCACGGGGTGACCCAACCGGCACCCGCACCACGCTTCTCCGGTACGCCGACGACGCTGCACCGTCCACCGCCACATCCCGGCGAGCACACAGACGAGCTGCTGGCCGAGGCGGGCTTCGGAGCTGACCGCATCGCCGACCTGCACGCTGCGGGCGCCGTAGCCTAGCCACCAAGGCTGGGGGGCGGGGAGTCAACGCGGCGGATCAGGGTCGGCGCAGCGCCGAACCCGGCGCCAGCGCCGGCTCCACCAGTTCCCGGTAGTCGCGGGGCAGTTGCACCGCGACATCGTCGAACTCGCCACCGCTGATCGCCTCCCGCAGCGTGATGAAGACCGCTCGGACGGCACCGTGCGCAGTCGCTTCGTCAACGTGGGCACGGGCGGCCACCCGAGTGACAAACTCTGCCGCCGCGAGCCGCTGCGCTGCCTCGTTGTCAGGCCCCGGCTTCAACACCACCTGCAGCTGCGTCGGTAGCTGTACAGCCAGATCCAGCACCTCCCCGCCAGTCAGCCGCTCGGCGAGCGTCTCCAGGACCGCCCGAGTCAGCTCCACCGCCTGTGCGGCAGGGGCGCCCGTCCGCTGCCCGACCTGGTCAACAAAGGTGTGATAGTCCATGCTGTCCCCTTCGGTCCGGCGACCGGATACCCGCTTCGCGCGGCACGGAAACTGCCGGGTTGCCGGCGATCGGAAACGACATGGGAAGGCCAGACGCCCCGGGCCGCGAACCGCGACCAGGGGCGCCAAACGCGGACCTGCACCGACGGATCCACACCCGAACCGGGTCGGGACCATCGGCAGTCAGCTGCTTGCTCTGCTCCGCCCGAACCGGGCAGGTATCAATGCCCGACCACCATACGACAGGGACGCTGGCGGGGCGCTGCTTTCACAGAAGTGTTGGCCGTCTCACGAGCTAGCCCAGAAGATGATCCAGGAAGCCGACCCAGGACTAGCCAGGGGCAGCCCCCTCACGGCGCTGGTACAGCCGCGCCGATCACCTCCGGGTATCGCTGCTCCAGGTCCACCCGGGCGAGCGCACCCACCAGCCAGGCCAACCGCTCAGAGCGGCCGCTACCCGCCAGCCCGGCCAGGTCGGCGGCGGACTGCCCGAGGCCCAGCCGGCGGGCCGCGGCCAGCGCTCGCCGATCGGCGACCGGCGGTATCTCAGCCCACAGTGCCTGTACCTCGCGGAGAAACAGGACGACCGCCGTATCGTCCACCCCGGGCAACTCGGTGAGCAGGGCACGTTCCCGGTCGGCGTCGCGGACAGCGACCACGCGCAATCGCCGAAGGTCACCCCGGTACCGGTCAACGACCGCCTGTGCCAGCTCCCCGAGGGTGCCGGCGGTCTGCTCGGCTGCGGCGCGGAGCCCGCAGTCGCGCAACAGCCCGACCCGTTCCGCAGGGGTGGAGCGGGCCAGCCGGGCGGCACTGTCCCAGCCCTGGTCCTGCAGGGCACGGGCTACCTCGATGGCTCGCCGAGCATCGCCGCGGCGGGACAACAACACGGCGAGGCAGAGCAGCTGGAAGAGACTCGAGGGGTTGTTGGTGGTTCGGAAGCCGTACTGCTCAGCAAAGCCGCGCCCGTCACCGGCGAGCCGGCGGACCAAGCGCTTCTTCTCCTCGATGGTCGGCATGGGCGCCGACTACCCGCCCCAACCGGCGCCACTCCTGGATGCCCGGCGTGCGCTGCCAGACATCGCACTCGACTCGCCGGCGCCTCCGGCCGCACCGCGGGTGGCGCGCGTCGCCCTCACCATCGGCGTCCGCTGGCGGCCGCACCGCGGGTGGCGCGCGTCGCCCTCACCGTCGGCGTCCGCTGGCGGCCTCGTCCAGCAGGCACTCGATCCGTTCCACTCCGGCAGGCATCGACATCTGCTGCAGATACGCCTCCCGGCCCCGCCGGCCCATCTCGGCACGGGCGACCGGAGGGATGGTGGCGGCCAACCAGAACCGGTCGGCGAGCGCGTCCCACTCCTCCGGCGGACACGACAGTCCGGCCCGGGCGCTCTCCACCACCTCAGCGGTGTCGCCGCCGGCCGAGGCGATGACCGGCGCCCCGCACGACAGGGCCGTCGGCAACTTGCCAGGCAGGGTGCTGCGTAGTTCGGGCAGGTCCCGAAGCATGACCAACTGGTAGTCGGCAGCGGCGTACAGCTCCGGCATGTCCAACGGCGAGCGCCGTTCGACGAAACGCACGTTGTCGGCGCCCAGCTCGGCGGCGAGCCCCCGCACCGGCCGCTCCTGCTCGCCCGACCCGACCAGCACCAGATCCATCCGGTGGTCGAGGGCTGCCGCCGCCCGCACCGCCGTCTCCAGCCCCTGTCGAGCGCCGATGGTGCCGGCGTACATCACCACGCAGCGGTCGTCGCGACGGATCAGTTGACCGGCGGCCGGGCTCGGCGGAGCCGGCTGGAAGATCCGCTCGTCGGTCCAGTTCAGCACCACCTCGACCCGCCCCGGGTCGGCCCCCTCGGTCACGACGTGGTCCCGCAGCGAGGGGGCCGCGACCGCGATCCGGTCGGCGCGGCGATAGGTCGCGGCCATCGCCCTGGCAAGCCGAGCAGTCCACCGATCGGGCCCGCCGGCCGCCGGCTCCGGACCGGCCCACACATCCTGAACGTGTACGACGGCCGGCACCCGACGAAGCGCCCGCAGGAGGCGGGCGGCGGCGAAGGCGGTGGCCGGCGGCTGGTGCACGTAGAGAGCGTCGACACCGGCGAAGAACCGCCGGCCGACCAGCGACACGCTGGCCGCGAAGGAGAGGTGACCGGCCAACCGGCCGCGCACGTGGGCGCTCCGCCCGACGTAGCGGGGCACCCGCCGCACGGTCAGCCGCTCGCTGCGGGTCTCGTGGCGCCAACGCTGACGCCAGCCCGGGTAGGCGTGCCCGCCCGGATAGTCGGGGAATCCGGTCAGCACCCGGACGTCGTGCCCACGACGGGCCAACTCCTCTGCGAGACTGCCCGGGATGAAAGCCGGTTCCGGTGGAAAGTGATACGCCAGGATGCCGATCTTCATCGTTGCTCCCCCGTTGCCAACAAGGCGGCCTCGTTGCCCCGCTGGCCGCTGTCCCGGTACGAGTCCGCCCTGGTCTTCGACCCGAACGGTGCGCTCTGGTGCTCGCCGGCCGCCCGGCGACGCAGGTAGGCGCGCAGGAGTACCGGGTGCAGGCGGCAGCGGTCCATCAGGTACGCCGCCACACCGAGCCGAAACCCCCAACGAAACTCACAAAAGCTCCTAAGCTCAACTTATACCGTGAAACCATTACAACGCCTCATACATCAAATATCCGAAGTTTCGCTATTCGATCGATAAGCCCGACGCACCTCCTCCCCCGGAGAATCGGTGTGACGGGGGCAAGGTCACGTCGTCTCCGCTCGCCGTCCCGTCACTCGCCTGGATAGGGTGGTGAGCGGTGTGCCGGGAAGCCTGGTCGGCGAACGTTTCCTGCTGCTCCGACACCGCTTGGATGGACCGCGCGTATGACCGACCGCACCCCGCCCCCGGGCCGCGCCCGCCGCCTCTTCTCGCGTACCTCCTGGCCGGAGGCCCGCTTCCTGGCTGACGTGCTGCGGACCGAGACCTTCGGCGGCGGCCTGCTGCTGCTCGGCGCGGTGATCGCGCTACTCTGGGCGAACTCGCCCTGGGGCGACTCCTACGCCGCTTTGGCATCCTGGGTGCCCTGGCCGGGCGGATCCGACCTGCACCTGGACCTGGACCTCGCCACCTGGGCAGCCGACGGCCTACTAGCGATCTTCTTCTTCGTGGTCGGGCTCGAACTCAAACGCGAATTCGTCGCCGGCGACCTTCGCGACCCACGTCGTGCCGCCCTACCGGTCGTCGCGGCAGTCGGAGGAATGATCGTTCCGGCCCTGATCTACGTCGGCATCAACCTCTCCGCCGGCGGCGAGAACCTGCGCGGCTGGGCCATCCCGACCGCCACCGACATCGCCTTCGCGCTCGCCGTGCTGGCGGTCATCGGATCCCATCTGCCGCAGGGGCTCCGCGCCTTCCTGCTCACCCTCGCCGTGGTAGACGACCTGCTCGCGATCACGGTCATCGCCATCTTCTACACCGGCGACTTCAAACTCATGCCGCTGCTGCTCGCGCTGCTGCCGATCGCACTCTTCGGCTTCCTCGTGCAGCGCCGCAAGACCTGGTGGTGGGCGCTGATCCCGCTGGCCCTGGTGGCCTGGACCCTGGTGCACGAGTCCGGCGTGCACGCCACGGTGGCCGGTGTTCTGCTCGGCTTCACGGTGCCGGTCCTGCGCGGCCGGGAGGGTGACCAGCACGGGCTCGCCGAGCACCTCGAACACCGCTGGCGGCCGGTCTCCGCCGGCTTCGCCGTCCCCGTCTTCGCCTTCTTCGCCGCCGGAGTGTCCCTACGCGGCGCCGACCTCGGCGCCGTGATCACCGACCCGATCGTCGTCGGCATCGTCGCCGGGCTGGTGCTCGGCAAGGTACTCGGTATCTTCGGCTCCACGTTCCTGCTCGCCCGGTTCACCCGCGCCGAGCTGGACCGGGACATCACCTGGACCGACCTACTCGGTGTCTCCCTGCTGGCCGGCATCGGATTCACCGTGTCGCTGCTGATCGGTGAACTCGCCTTCGACAGTGGTGCCGCCGACGACAACGTCAAGGCCGCCGTACTCAGCGGATCGCTGATCGCGGCGCTGCTCGCCTCCGTCGTGCTGACCCGCCGCAACAAGGCCTATCGGCGCATCGCCGTGAAGGAGCGGGTGGACAGCAACCGCGACGGGATACCCGACGTCTTCCAGCACCGCGACAACTAGCCAGGACGGCCAGGGGCGCTGCGACGCCGGCCAGCGTCTGCCGGCCCCGCTCCCGGCGCCATACTGGGCGAACCGAACGAGTTCGGTTCGCCCAGTATGGGCTCACCCGGAAGGTCAGCCGAGCTGCCCGACCGCATCCAGGATCAGCCAGAGGCCACACCCGGCGAAGAGCAGCGCCGCACCAACGCGCACGGTCCGCTCGGGCAACCTGCGGCCGAGCACCCGTCCCACCGCAATCGCCAAGGCATCCGCGGCAACCATGCCGAGCGTGGATCCGACCCAGGTACCGAACCAGCCGTACTGGGTCGCCAAGGTGATGGTCGCCAGCATGGTCTTGTCGCCCAGCTCGGCGAGGAGGAACGCGACGCCGACCACCACCGCCGGCCGGCCCGACCGGTTCGCCTTACGGCGCTCCTGCTCGGTGAGGTGGTCGCCGCGAAGCGTCCAGGCGCCAAACCCGAGAAACGCCATGCCGGCGAGGAGCCCGATCCAGCCGGTAGGCAACGCCGCACCGAGCCCGTAGCCGATCGCCACCGAGGCCAGGTGCACGACGGCCGTGGCCACGGTGATGCCGATCAGCACCGGCAACGGTCGAAATCGGGTGGCAAAGGTCAGCGCCATCAGCTGGGACTTGTCCCCCAACTCGGCGACGAAGATGACGCCGAAGCTCACCCCCAGCGCGACGAGGAAACCCTCCATGACATCCTTCCGATCCGGCCGGAAAGAGGCACGGAGCGACCTCGACCCGGCTACCAACCTGGGTCGAAGGTCTCGCCCGCCCCGCCGAGCGGGGCCGTGTGGCCGGGTGCGGGAACACCAGTGTGTCGACCACGACGTTGGGGGCTACTCCCCTTCGCGCCGACCACCCTAGCCGACCACCGACGACGCTGATGTCGGAGGACCGGCCGGTGAGTCGAGGGTACCGGCGGCGTCCGCCTACTCGGCGCGGGCGAGCGTGACGCCGAACAGGCCGGCCGGATCCGTCCAGAACTCGCTGGTGACGAAGCCCGCCTCGCGCAGTTCCGCCGCGATCCCCTCGGGCCGGAACTTCGCCGAAACCTCGGTCCGTAGCTCCTCCCCGGCGGCGAACATCACCTCGGTGTCGAGCACCTGCACCCGCATCGGGTGCCGGGCCCGCAGCCGCATCTCGATCCACTCCCGCTCCGGGTTCCAGAGCGCGACGTGGTCGAAGGCCGCTGGGTCGAAGTCGGCACCCAGCTCCCGGTTGATCACCCGGAGCACGTTGCGATTGAACTCGGCGGTCACCCCCGCCGCGTCGTCGTATGCGGGAACAATGACCGCCGGATCCTTCACCAGGTCGGTGCCGACCAGCAGCCAGTCCCCCGGCTCCAGCGCCACGCGCATCGCCGCCAGGAACTCGGCGCGCTCGGCCGGCAGCAGGTTGCCGATCGTCCCACCGAGAAACACCACAAGCCGCCGCCCGCCCGCCGGCAGCCGATCAAGATGCCGGGTGAAGTCGCCGACGATTCCCCGTACGCGCAAGCCCGGATAGTCAGCGGCGATCCGGGCGGTGGACTCACGCAGCGCGCTCACCGACACGTCCAACGGCACAAAGGTTCCCAGGTCGCCATGGCGGGTGAACGCGTCCAGCAGCAACCGGGTCTTCTCCGAGGAACCGGAGCCCAACTCGATCAGCGTCTTGGCACCACTTACCGTCGCGATTTCAGCAGCCCGATCCAGCAGCACCGCACGTTCGGCCCCGGTCTGGTAGTACTCCACCAGCCGGGTGATCTCCTCGAAGAGCTGGCTGCCCCGAGCATCGTAGAACCACTTCGGGGACAACCACTTCTCCTCGGCGGTCAACCCGGCGCGGACATCCTGCCGCAGGTTGCGTCCCAGGTCCTGCTCTTCGAGGTGGATCTCCAGCGGCTCTGCGCTCATGTCTGTCCCTTCCTCATCGAAGTCTTCGGCGGTGTAGAAGTCTCCGGCGGTGTCGAAATCTCCTGGCGGTCACTCCGCCAGCAGGGCACTGGTCCGCACCCCGGTGGCGGTCGCCACCACCAACTGCCCCTCTGGCACCGCCTGCCAGTCGGGGTCGTCGTCGTGCGGCTCGGACGCCAGCAGCACCGAGGTCGGCGTCCGACGGATCGACAGGCTGTGCCCGGCGACGCTCGCCACCGCCGTGCGCCCATCGGTCAGCAGCAGGTTGAGTCGGGACCCGGGGGCGGCCCGGGCCACCGCCACAACCGTCTCCGCCACAGCGCGGGCTGGCTCGACCCCGGCGCGCAGCCGGTGCCGGACCAGCGCCCAGAGCAGCGCTGCATCGGTGGGCGCGTCGAGGGTGAGTAGGTCGCGCACCGGCAACGCGCCAGCGAGCGAGGCCAGGCTGTCCGGCCAGCCGCGCACCGCCCCGTTGTGGCTGAACAGCCACCGACCCTCCAGAAACGGGGCGGCGGCCGTTTCGAGTACCGGCATGCCGACGGTTGCGGACCGGACCGCCGCGAGAATCGCGCCCGCACGGGTGACGCCGGCCAGCTGGGCGATCGTCGGGTCACTCCAGATGGGCTGCGCCCGCCGGTAGCGGACCGGTTCGCCGTCGTCGGAGTACCAGCCGACACCGAATCCATCGGCATTGATACATCCACCACGGCGCATGTCCTGCGGCGCCCAGGACTGGTGAACCAGCGACGCCGGCGGATCGAAGATCAACTCCCGCAGGGTGATCGGCGGCCCGAGATAGGCCAGGTGACGGCACATCAGTAGGCCCTCACTCGGATGCCTCCTCGGGGCCGGCGTCCCGGGCGCAGCGGAAACCACTGAAGATCTGCCGCCGAATGGGGTAGTCCCAGTTACGGAAGGTGCCCCGGCAGGCCGCCCGGTCGGTGCCGAACGATCCGCCGCGCAGCACCCGGTAGTCGTCGCCGAAAAAGACCTCGGAATACTCCCGGTACGGAAAGGCCGTGAAGCCGGGATGGCCACGGAACGTTGTCGAGGTCCACTCCCACACGTCGCCAATCAGCTGGTGGACACCGAGCGGCGACACACCCGCCGGATAGGCCCCCACCGGTGCCGGCCAGAGGTGCTGCTGGCCGAGGTTGGCGTGGTTGGTCGTCGGGTCCCCGTCGCCCCACGGGTAGCGGCGGGACCGACCGGTCGCCGGGTCCCAGCGGGCTGCCTTCTCCCACTCCGCCTCGGTCGGCAACCGCTTTCCCGCCCAGGCAGCGTAGGCCTGCGCCTCGTACCAGCTGACGTGCACCACCGGCTCGTCGTCGCGCACCGGCGCCCACCGGCCGAAGCGGCGGTAGGCCCAGCCTTGGCCATCCGGGTGCCAATGCAACGGTGCGGTCAGGCCCATCTCCTGCCGGTGCGCCCACCCCGCGGCGCTCCACCAACGTGGGTCATGGTACCCACCCTCGGCGATAAAGGCCGCGTACGCGGCATTGGTGACCGGTGCCGTGTCGATGAGGTACACCGGCAGGTGCACCCGGTGGGCGGGACGCTCGTTGTCCAACGCCCAGGGATCGGTGTCGGTACCCATGGTGAACTCGCCCGCCGGAACCAGTACCTCCCCGCCCACCCGGACCCGGGGCTCCGGCGGAGGCGGCGCGTCGAAGACAGCTGGACCGGAGCGCAGCTGGTGGGTCGCGAGCATGGTCTCGTCGTGCTGCTGCTCGTGTTGGACGATCATGCCGAAGGCAAAGCCGTCGGCGACCAGCCGCCGATCTGTGAAGGTCACCCCGTCGAGGAGGTCAAAGACCTTGTCCCGGACCGTCGCCACGTATGCCCGCGCCTGCGGCGGCGGCAGCAACGGTAGCGCCGGCCGATCCCGGCGCGGCTGCTTGAAGGCGTCATAGAGCTCATCTATGTCCTGGCGGACCGGCTCCCGCCCGCCGACGTCCCGCACCAGCCAGAGCTCCTCCTGGTTGCCGACGTGGGCGAGGTCCCACACCAGGGGCGACATCAACGGTGAGTGCTGTCGCACCAGGTCGGCGTCGTCAACCACGTCGGTCAACACCTCGGTACGGGCCCGGGCACGGGCCAGCTCCGTCGCGATGTGCTCCCGCAGTCGTACCCCGTCGGGTCCGTCGGTCGTCTCGGTCACCGCCGCCTCCTTCCCGCGGCCTCCCGCCGCCGTCGTACGCCTCGGTCAAGGTCGTCGTGCAGCGCGGGCGGCAACCCCAGCCGGGGCAGCACGGTCAGCGCCAGATCAAAAAGGTCGGCGGCCGTAGCCGCGAGAGCGTCGTCGTGCAGGCCGTGCCGGGCGGCGGCGATCCACCGCTGCGCCTGCGCCCCGACGAGCGATCGGGCGGCCCGGGTGACGGCCGGCTCGGAGAGCAACGCGGCGACCACCGCCACCGGCACTGACCAACCGTCTTCCGGTTGGGCGTCGAGATAGCGCAGCTCCAGGTAACCGCGGGGACGTACCGGCGGAAAGAGCGTGCTCACGTGGTAGTCGAGGTCGTCGACGGTGGGGGGCCGGGGCAGCGCGCCAGCGAGCCAGTCGGCGAAGGTGACGCCGACCGGCGCCGTCCAGTCCGGCCCATCCCGCACGCAGAGCAACGGGGCGGCGAGGACATACGCCGTCCAACTGGCGATCGGATCCGCGGCGCCCTGCTCGGGGGTCCACACCGGCCGGGTCCGCGCTGGGTCGATGGCGAGCCATGCGGCCATCCGGGCCGAGACCCAGCCGGTCGCTCGCCCGGCATGCCGCCCAGCGGTGGCGAAGGCGGCGATCAAAGGTGGACCAATCGCGTGTGCCGTGGCCCAGCGGTCGGCGAGCTGGTCCGCCTCGCCGACATCCAGGCAAATCTGGAGGCCGGCGGTGCTGTACATCATCCGGCGCCCGGCCGGGCCACGACGGTCGAAGACCTGGCGCATCGCCCGGTACCGCGGGGTCTCGAACACGGGGCGAGGGGACCGGTGGGCGTCGATACCGCCGGCGCCGAGGACCAGACCGGCTCGCCCGAGCAGCGCGGTGAGTTCGACGATCTCGGCTTCGGTAGCGGTAACGAGGGCCACGACCGAGGAGTGTGTTGCGGTGGAGATCTCCACCTGCCCGCCGGGCTCCACGGTGACGGAGCCACCATGCCTCAGTGGCTGGGCAGGGCTCGTGGTGTCTAGGGTGCGGGGGCTGTGCGGCCCGAGGGCGGCCCGCAGACGGTTGGCCCCGACCGGTCGGGCGGGGTCAACGGCATCGTGCACGGTCCATTCAAGCTCGACGCCGAGCCATCGGGGCGGACCGGTCTTGAAACAGATCCGGGACAGGTGGCTCGCAGCCGCGGCCGAGGAGGTCAGGACCGTTCCGTGGTCCACCTCCGGCGACGTCACCATGGTTCGGCCCCCTTCGCCGCGCCGACGTCTGACCCGTGCCACCGTAACGCGGATCACCAACGAAGGTGAGTGCCCGCGGGCCGGCCTCCCTCTGTCTAGCAGACGAACTCCGTGAATCCGGGTGGAATTCGGGGTGCCGCGCGGCGGTGGGGCAGCGCGGCGCAGCGCCGCCACCCGTTGTCGGTACGGTGTTGTCGTGTTGATCTCAGGTGTCGTACTCAGCGGTCGATACCGCCTGGACGAACGGATCGCCACCGGCGGCATGGGGGACGTCTGGCGGGGCGTCGATCTGGTCCTGCACCGACCCGTGGCGGTGAAGGTGCTGCTGCCAGCGCTCGTGTCGGACCCCGACTTCATCGCCCGGTTCCGGTCTGAGGCGCGGATCATGGCCGCCCTGCGGCACCCCGGGGTGGTACAGGTCTTCGACTGCGGCGCGGACGAGTTGCCCACCGGCGACCAGGCCAACTACCTGATCATGGAGTTCGTAACCGGCGAGCCTCTGTCCCGACGGATCGAGGCCGCCGGTCGACTCGACGTGGCCGAAACGATGTCAATCGTCGAGCAGGCCGCGCAGGCGCTGGAGACCGTGCACCACCGCGGCGTCGTGCACCGGGACATCAAACCAAGCAACCTGGTGGTGCAGGAGAACGGCACCGTTGTGCTGGTCGACTTCGGGGTGGCCCGTTCGACCAACGTGACAAGCATCACCAACACCGACGCCGTACCGGGAACCGCGCTCTACATGGCGCCGGAACAGGCCGCCGGGCGGCCGGTCTCCGGCGCCACCGACATCTACGCGCTCGGAGCGGTGGCCTACTGCTGTCTCAGCGGCAGCCCACCCTTCACCGGTGAGAGCCCGCTGCAGGTCGCCGTCGCGCACCTCGACGAAGATCCGCCCGAGCTCCCCCACGACATCCCGGAGGCGGTGCGGGCGCTGGTTCGCCGGGCCCTGGCGAAGGACCCCGAGAGCCGGTTCAGCTGTGGATCTGCGATGGCGGCGGCCGCCCGTGCCGCGGTGTCGGATCCCACCGCGGCGACCGCACCGGTGCCTCCGGTGGGCTCGGCGACGCTGCGCACCGCCGAACCGACGACGTTGACCGACAACCCGGTCGTTGACGCGTACCGTCCGACCCGACGCCGACCGCTGGTCGGGGTGGTGGCCACCGTGGTGGCGGTCGCTGGCCTGGCCACGGTGGTGGCTATCAGCGCCGCCTCGGGCGAGTCGACGAGCGAGATGCCGCCGTCAGCGCCGACGACGGGTGACGACGGGGCAGCGCCGCCGCCCGCCACGACCACCAGTCCGGTGCCGCAGCGTCCCGACCAATCACACGGATCCACCACCAAGCCACCGCCGATGCTGACGCCGACGGCGTCAGCATCGGTGTCGGCGTCCGTGTCGGCGTCGGGATCAGCATCGGTGTCGCCGTCGGCGGAAGCGTCGCCGAGCCCGAGCGAGCAGCCGACCTCCCCAACGCCCGAGCCCTCAACGTCAGACCCCGAGCCGCCACCTCCGAGCGACGACCCCACGACGACACCACCGAACCCGACCGTCACCCCGGAGCAGTAGCGTGAACCGGAGTGCCGGAGCGGTATCGGCCGATCAACGGCCGAACAGCTCCCGCATTCGGCCGATCTCGACGTTCTGTTCGACGGCGACCGAGTTCGCGAAATCCAGCAGCACCGGCTCCGCCCCGACCTTCAGCAAGTCGATGGACATCTCGACAGCCCCGGCATGGTGATCGCTCATCATCTCCACAAAGAGTCGGTCGAACTCGACTCCCCGAGACTCGGCGAGACGGCGCATCGCCTCCGGCGACTGCATGCCACGCATCGTGCTGTGATCGTGCTCGGGAACCTCCACCGGTAGGTTGCGGGCCTCGAGCCAGGCCCGCAATACCTCGATCTCCGGCGCCTGACTGGCCCGAATCCGCGCAGCCAATGCCGCCACCTGGGGGTCGGCGGCCCGCCCCGGGGCCAACTCCGACATCTCCAGCGCCTGCTCATGATGCGGGATCATCATCCGGACATACCAGGTATCCAGCGAGTTGTGCGCTCCGGTGACGGTCGCCCGCACCTCGTCGGCAGGGCGGAGCTGAGCCGGCTCTCCGGGCCGGCCGGGCACGATGACCGACGGACCGGGACCGTCGCTGCTCGCAGTTGCCGTCGGCACCGTGGATCGTGACCGGTCGTAGGCGACCCCCGACCACACCAGCACGCCGAGTAGCAGAGCCCCCGTGGTGACAGCGGCCAATACCCACCTACCCCGCACGGTCATCCGACACCCCCTGGAGGTCAAGGTCACGAGGACCGTAGCCATCGACAACCGAGAGTACATGTGAGGGGAGTCACCTCACTGACCCAGCGAGCCGGCGACCGGCGGCCCGAGGGGTTTGCGCCATCGAGATCATCCAGCGGCAGAGCGGGCCGAACCGACGCCGATCAGCCCAAAATATCTATCGACACTCACCACTGTGGCGGTAGGGTGTGGCCATTCGTCACACCTCGCGAAGGGCCCCGCCGATGAGCAGATCCCGCACGCCGCGGTCCCGCTGGCTCGGCATACTGAGTCTCGCCGCGGCCGGCCTTCTCCTGACGAGTGTGGTCGCCGCAGCGCCCCACGACGCCAGCGCGGCCACCACCAAGTCCAGCGCCGTCACCACCACGGATATCCCCGGGGTCGACGAGATCCGCAGCAGCCCCAACCTGAAACTGGTCGTCAACCTGCCAAAGGAAACACCGCTCGACGCGACGAACAGCGACCTCGCCTTCCAGGGCCGGTACGCCTTCGCCGGCAACTACAACGGCTTCGTCATCTACGACATCTCACGTCCGTCCGCACCGACGGTCGTCTCCCGCGTGTTCTGCCCGGGATCGCAGAATGACATCTCCGTCCACGGTGACCTGCTCTTCCTCTCCACCGACTCGCCCCGCAGCGACGACTCGTGTGACAGCACCCGAGTGCCGTCAAGCGAGACCCAGTGGGAGGGCATCAAGATCTTCGACATCAGCGACAAGGCCAATCCCCGCTACCTGAAGAGCGTGCAGACCGCCTGCGGTTCGCACACCCACACCCTGGTGCCCGGCCGGAACCGGGCGACGATGTACATCTACGTCTCGTCGTACGGCCCGTCGGACACGTACGTCGGCTGCCCGCCACCGCACGACTCGATCTCCATCGTCAAGGTGCCGGTACACCGGCCCACCGACGCGGCGGTGGTGGCCACCCCGAATCTCTTCCCCGACGGCGGCTACGAGGGCGTGCCGGGGCAAAAATCGGCGACCAGCGGTTGCCACGACATCACCGCCTACCCGTCGAAGAACCTGGCCGCCGGCGCCTGCATGGGTGACGGCATCCTGATGGACATCTCGGATCGGGAGGCCCCCCAGGTCATCAACCGGGTCCGGGACACTGAGAACTTCGCCTTCTGGCACTCCGCCACCTTCAACAACGCCGGCACAAAGGTGATCTTCACCGACGAGCTGGGCGGTGGCGGCGCCCCCACCTGCAACGACACCATCATCGGTCCCAACCGGGGGGCCGATGCGATCTACGACATCGTCGGTCGCGGCGACGACCGCACCATGGTCTTCGGCAGCTACTTCAAAATCCCGCGGGAGAACGCCAACACCGAGAACTGTGTGGCACACAACGGCTCGCTGATCCCGGTGTTCGGGCGGGACATCATGGTCCAGGGGTGGTACCAGGGCGGCATCTCGGTCTGGGACTTCACCAACTCGGCCAACCCCCGCGAGATCGCGTACTGGGAGCGGGGCCCACTGGACGGGGAGAACCTCATCACCGGCGGCTCCTGGTCCGCGTACTGGTACAACGGCTACATCTACTCCAACGACATCGCCAAGGGCCTTGACGTCCTCCGGCTCACCGACTGGCGCACCTGGACAGCCAACTTCGTCCGCTACCGAGAGCTGAACGCCCAGACCCAGACCGGTCGCTTCGGCCGGTAGCCACCGGTAACCGGCCAGCGGTCACGACCGGACGTACCGTGGGGTCGGCTTCCACCCGGAAGTCGACCCCCGTCGCGCCGGGCGGCCGGCGCGGGTCAGGTCCGCGTCACTGGTTGCTGAAGCTCCGTCACCCCAGCCGCGGGGTTATCGGCGCAGTACTCCACATACAGCTCGCGGTGGTAGCCCTCGGCCCGCCAGCCGTTCTCCTCGATCCGGGTCAACCGCGCGGCGTCCGCCGCAAGCTGGGCCCGACGCAATCGCAGCATGCCGCGTAGCTCCGCGACATCCAGCGCATCGTCGAGGACCTGCTGTACCTGGGCCAGCGTGAGACCAAGGTCCTTCAGCGCGATCACCCGGTTGAGCCGGCGCAGCTGATCGGCGATGTAGTACCGGTAGCCGCTGCGTGCGTCGACAGCGACCGGCCGGAGCAGGCCGATGCGGTCATGGTGGCGCAACATCCGCACTGACACCGGCCGAGCCTGGCGAAGTCTCCGATAGTGAACATGGCACCTCCACGGTCGGCCCTGACGCCATGCCAGGGTCAACCCCGGACATCCTCAGCCGGGCGACGGCACGTCGTCCCCCCGGCTGCGACGCGGTCCGACCAGCCGTCGTACAACCGGCACCGCGTTCCACTTCGCCGCGCCCACCAGGTCCCGGGCGTGCTCCAGCACCGTGTAGTCCGGCCGGGCTCGGCCGGCAGCGATGGCCCGGTCCAGGTCGTTGTCGCAGCTGGTCAGCACGCGGTCAAAGTCCCGGCGCACCGGCTCGGCCAGGTCGTAGCGGAAGGAACGGTGCAGCCGGGCAAAGACCGGCTTGTAGAGCCGGGCCCGCTCGTGCAGACCGGAGGAGTACGACATCGGGTTCTTCGGTCGCTGCCGGATGTAGTCCGGCAGCAGATCGGCGAAGGCGCGCCGGACAATCCACTTCTCCTGCCCCGCGCGCAGCTTCAGCCCGATCGGCAGCCGCATCGCGAGCTCGACCACACTCGGGTCGAGGAACGGCACCCGGGCCTCCACCCCGTACGCCATGCTCGTGCGGTCGACGCGTTGCAGCTCGGTACGGCAAAGGTTGATGATCTTATGTAGAAAGAGCCGACGGGCGGCCTCCGGGCCGACCCGGTGGTACATCGGGTAGCCGCCGAACAACTCGTCCGAGCCGTCGCCGGTGAGCGCCACCTTGACGCCCAACTCGCGCAGCCGTCGGAAGAGCGGCACCGAGACCACCGCGTTGATGATGTCGCCGTACTCGGTGAGCTCCGAAATCCGGATCGCCTCCCGGATCTGGGCCAGGCGAATGTCTCGCGGCTGCAACTCCACCACCTCGTGCGGGACCCCGAGGTCCTTCGCCAGCCGACGCGCGTAGCGCAGGTCGGGACTCTCCGGCACGCCGACGGTGACCGCCACGCAGTCCGGGTGGAGATCGCGGGCGTGTAGTAGCGCGAGTGAACTGTCCAGGCCACCGGAGAGGACCACGCCGACGGTGAGGTCGGTGTCCAGCCGCGCCCGGATGCTGTCGGTGAGGGCGGCCCGGACGAGCAGGGCGGCCTCGTCCGGGTCGTCCACGGTCGGTGCCCCCGCACCGAGGGCGAGCAGGTTGACGTACGGACGCAGGCGGGCTGCAGCGTCGGCCTGCACCCAGCCGTGATGTCCGGGCGGCACCTCGGTGACCGGTGCGCCGAAGCCGACCAAGGCCTTGACCTCGCTCGCCACATGCAGACAGCCCGGGGTCTGGGTCCAGTACAGCGGCTTCACCCCAAGTGGATCACGCACCAGGTACGCCCGTCCGCTGGCCCGTTCGACGATCACAAAGGCGTACTCACCACGCAGTCGGGAGACCACCGCCTCGCCCCAGTGCAGGTACCCGGCGAGTACCACCTCGGTGTCGCTCATCCCACGGAAGCGGTATCCCCGGGCGGTCAACTCCGCACGCAGCTCGTGGTGATTGAAGACCTCGCCGTTGTAGCAGAGCACCCACCGCTCGTCGGCGGAGACCCAGGGTTGCACCGCCCGCTTCCGGTCCACCACCGGCAGCCGGCGCACCCCGGCGAGCAGGCCGCTCTCGGACCGGGTCTCGGTCACCTCACCACGTGGCTCCAGGGTGGCGAGCATCCGTCGGAAGACGGCCGGATCGGCCTCCGGACCGAGGCTCACCGCAATCCCGCACATCCGTTCAGACCCCCAGCTCGGCTTCGTACACCCGACGCAGCCGACCACGCGCCCCGGGTGCCAGGCACAGGTGCCAGGCCTGCCCCTCGTCAACCACGTTGACCTCGCCCGCCCGCTGCCGGGCGAGGAGCAGTTCGGCGAGGATGTCCCGGGCTCCAAAACGGTCGAACCAGGTCATCTCCACGTCCGCCGCCCAGCCGACACAGTGCCCGCTGGGCAGCATCGCCGCGTACCCGAGCCGTCGCAGCCGGTACTGGTGCTCCGCGCTCCGAACCAGGCTGGTCACCCAGAGCGGCGGGGTACCGGCGGGGGCATGGGCAGTGAACTCGCGGGCGATGTCGTTGAGTAGCGCCACCATCTCCCGGCGGGATCGGCGGAACAGCAGCCCGGCGGTGTGTGGAGCCGCGCAGGGGCGGATTCGGCGCCGCAGTGCCCGCATCCCGCGCTCGAAGAGCGTGGCCGGCTGTCCCTGGTAGCGGAAGCGCAGCAGGTCCCGGCGACGCAGCCACTCCAGGTCAATCAGGTCGGCGCTCTGGTTGACCTGCTCGTCGGTGCGGTAGGTGATCGCGTCGCACCACCACATGACATCGATGCGCGAGAGCAGGTAGATCCGGACCAGGGCGGTGAGGTCGGCCGCGGAACTACGCTCGCTCGGCTGGTAGCGAGCCATCTCCAACAGCAACGTCTCGCGCGCGCCGACCAGGCCCGGTGGAGTGGCATCCAGCACCGCGGCGATAGCCGGCTCGCGCAGCCGCTGGTCGATCAGCACCTGCCGGGCCACGGTGCTGGCGGACCCGGCGAGCGCACCCACCTCGACCAGCAGGTCGGCGACGGCGGCTCGGTACGCGTCCAGGTCCGGCTCGCCAGTCGGAAGCCGACGGGACAGATCCACCGCCGCGCGCCGGGCCGGAGCAGCCGGGATGGATGGGCCGGGCTGCTGGCCCGGGCTTCGGCTGGGCAAACGCATCGTCGGTCCCCTCTCCCGTCACCACACCACGGGGAACATCACTCTGCGTGAAATCGTAATCACCTTTTACGAGCAGAAGCTCGAATATTCCTCCTATTTCCCCGCTAAGAAGTCAAAGAGTGCGGCGGTTCGTTAACCGCCAGCATGTAGACAGCCCGCCAGGAATCCGGCTGCTCCGCGGCCACGGCGCCTGAGTCGGCAACCACCGCCGCACGTGGTAGCACCGGCCGGCCACCGTGATGTGCCGGTCGGCGAAGCGGGCCCCGAGTCGTGATGAAAGGCTTGACGCATGAGCTCCGCACCCGTTAGGCCAGATCCAACTGCCGAACCGTCCACTGACGACGAGGCGACCGCCTTCGTCGACCTGGGCCTGCGCGACGAACTCCTCGCCGCGCTCGCCGCGCTCGGTTACGAGGAGCCGACGCCGATCCAGCGGGAGGCGATCCCTCCCCTGCTCGCCGGACGGGATCTACTCGGCCAGGCTGCCACGGGCACCGGCAAGACGGCCGCATTCGCCCTACCGTTGCTGCAACGAATGCCCGCCGACCGGTCAACCGCCGATCCGGTGGCGCTGGTGCTGGTACCCACCCGAGAGCTGGCGGTACAGGTCTCGGAGGCGTTCCATCGGTACGGCAAGGAACTCGGCACCCGGGTGCTGCCGATCTACGGCGGCCAGCCGATCGGTCGGCAGTTGCGGGCCCTGGACGCCGGGGTGGACATCGTGGTGGCCACCCCCGGCCGAGCGCTCGACCACATCGCTCGTGGCACGCTCCGCCTGGGTAACGTCGGCACCGTCGTGCTGGACGAGGCCGACGAGATGCTGGACATGGGCTTCGCCGAGGATATCGAGGCGATCCTGGAACACGCGCCGGAACAACGGCAGACCGTGCTGTTCTCGGCGACCATGCCGGCCCGCATCGACGGCATGGCCCGGGCATACCTGACCGACCCGATCCGCATCCTCATCGCGCGGGAGAAGCCGGTAGCCGGCGAGGCGCCCCGGATACGGCAGAGCGCGTACCTGGTGTCCCGGGCGCACAAACCCGCCGCGCTGGGCCGGGTGCTGGACGTCGAGTCCCCCACCGCGGCGATCGTCTTCTGTCGCAGCCGGGAGGAGGTTGACCGGCTCACCGAGACGATGAACGGTCGCGGCTACCGGGCCGAGGCGCTGCACGGCGGGATGAGTCAGGAGCAGCGGGACCGGGTGATGGGTCGACTGCGCGCCGGCACCGCCGACCTGTTGGTCGCCACCGACGTGGCAGCGCGGGGCCTGGATGTCGAGCAGCTCAGCCACGTCGTCAACTACGACGTTCCCTCGGCTCCCGAGTCGTACGTGCACCGGATCGGCCGGGTGGGGCGAGCCGGCCGGGAGGGAGTGGCGATCACTCTCGCCGAGCCACGGGCACATCGGATGCTCAAAACCATCGAACGCGTCACCGGCCAACGGATCACCATCGACAAGATCCCCACCGTGGCGGACCTGCGTAATCGTCGCCTGGAACTCACCCAGGCCGCGCTGCGGGAGAGCCTGCTGGAAGACGACCTGGAGCCGTTCCGGGTGATCGTCGAGTCGCTGAGCGACGAGTTCGACCTGATGGAGGTGGCCCTCGCCGCGGTACGCCTGGCCCACGAGGCCACCCTGCCGGGCGCGCTGGAGGAGGAAGAGGAGATCCCGCAGATCGCGGTTCGCCCACCCCGAACCGGCCGACCCGGACACGAGGGCCGGGGGGAGCGCCGGCCGGGTCGACCCCGGAGCGCCGGCACCACCCAGGTCTTCGTCGGGCTGGGTCGACGTGCCGGGGTCCGACCGCAGGATCTGGTCGGTGCGATCACCGGCGAGACCGGCATGAACGGGCGGGACATCGGCTCGATCGAGATCGCAGACCGCTTCTCGCTGGTGGAGGTGCCGGCAGGGCTGGCCGACGAGGTGATCTCGGGCCTGCGCGGCAGCACCATCAAAGGACGCCGGGCAACCGTTCGCCGCGACCGGGACACGGACGGGGGTGACCGCCGCCGACAGCACCGTTGAGCGGCAGGTCTTCGCCGACGCCCCGGCATTAGCACGGGCCCGCTTTTCTGGCCCTTGATGGCGGCGATCGGCTCCTCGCTACCGAGGGCTACCAAACTCCGGGCGCACCAGCCGGCCGACGATGGTCGGCACTGGTGCGCCCGAGGTGTTTCGGTTGCCACCGTGGCGATTCGGCACCAGATTTCACCTCACTCGAAATGAAGTCGACGCGTTTTGTTGCGAAAATGCCTGGGGATAGGTCAAACTTTGACCACACCCCGCCCCCACACAGGGAGTAATCGGCCATGGCAAGAAAAGTAATCACGGTTCTGACCGACGACCTCGACGGCGGAAAAGCCGATCGGACCGTCGAGTTCAGCCTGGACGGCGTGGCGTACACCATCGACGTGTCCGACGAGAATGCGGGCATCCTCCGGAAGACGCTGGATCCCTATCTGAGCGCCGGCCGCAGGATCGGCCGGGGCGGCATGGACACGTCGCGAGCGTTGCGACGGGGCACCAGCACCGGAATAGACCGGGAGCAGAACCGTGCGATCCGGGAATGGGCCGTGCAGAACGGCTACAAGATTTCGGAGCGCGGTCGCATCCCGGTGGAGGTCGTCGAGGCGTACAAGAAGCGCTGAGCGTCCGGGTACCCACCCGACCGGGGCCGCGCCGATTCCGGCACGGCCCCGTCGCCGGTGACGTGCCCCGCAGTCCCCATCATGACCGTGGCGTCGCCCGACCGGGAGCGCCCCACCACCGACCAACAAAGCCCTCCTTCCGGGCCGGAAGCACCGGACCACCGACGAGCGCCCGGGTAGCCGAATTGATCCGGGCTCGCCAGCATTCGGCCGGGACCGAGTTTCGGGGGCCATACCAGTCCACGACTGGACTTGGCTGCGGTGGGTCCGGGCCAGTCAGTTACTCGCCCAACGATGGAGGCGGCAAGCCGACTGTCCGCATCGACGATAGCGAGATCGTTGTTGATGATCGACAGTGATGCCACCCGTCCGACTCGATCGATGATGAGTGATATGCTCCAAATGCTGCACAAGCAGCAATCAACACCGAGAGCAAAGATGTCGACGGCCGGATCAGCCCCCCGGGCAGACCGAGCCTCCCGCCAGATCGGGGCCAAATCCCTCCTTCGTCGTCCCCCTCCGCATCACCCCCCGGGGTTTACCAGGTCACTGCCGGACCACGCGGGTTAGCGGTTTGCGGAAGGCAGCGCGGCAGGCCATTACGAGGCGGCCAATAGCTCCGCCGCCGGCCGCCGAAGGAGCATTCGGCGGCACGACACGGCGGAGCCGGCCGAAGGCGCCGCGAACGGTCGGCGGTGTCGAGGAATCGACCGATGCCGGTTGTTGCGCTGACCCACGCGGGCGGCAACGACGCGCCGTCGGCGAGTCGCACCGGCCTGGGTTTCGCCACTCTCACCCGCGGCTGGGCGGACGAGCCCGCCGGGCCAACCAACGACCACGGACAGCTGCGCTCCTTTGTTCGCCCACACCGTCCCTGCGACTCCGTGAGGTCCACCCCAGAGCGCCCGCCTGCCCGCTGGGGCCTGCTCACGGATCGAGACTTCCGGCTGTTGTTCCTGGGGGGAGCCGGCCAGCAAGTTCGGCAGTAGCGTCACCACGGACGCCCTACCCCTGATCGGCGTCGTTGAGTTGCAGGTAAGCGCGCTCACCGTCGCTTTGCTCACCGCCTCGGTGTGGCTGACCTGGCTGGTGCTTGGCCTGCCGGTCGGGGTCTGGCTGGGGCAACTACCTCGCCGGACGGTCATGCTGGCTTGCAACGTCGGGTCGGCGGGGGCGTTCGCAGCATCCCCCTCGCGGCGGTGCTCGACGTGTTGACCGTCGCGCACTTGTTGGCGGTCGGACTACTTGCTGGGGTGGCGTCGGTGGACCATGATGCTCCTACTCGTGTCCTGTTCGGCGATCCTCGGCGCGAGCCCGTTTGCGTCGGCGAGTGGATCTGCCCACCTCCGCTGCGCCCAGCCAGCCGGGCCGCAGCGGCCGCACCGCCGGCGAGGTGGCCTACAGCCGCTGCGGTCGCGGGGACTGTGAAACCGCACCGCAGGTCAGCGCCACACCACCACCTCGTCCAGCGGCTTGCGGGAAATGTCGGGCACGGTCGCCCCCTCCGCCGGGTAGCCGACCGGAACGATCAGGTTTCCCCGCTCCTCAGCAGGCCGTTCCAACAACTCGTTGAGGAAACGCATCGGACTCGGGGTATGGGTCAGGGTGGCGAGGCCAGCCTGATGCAGCGCGGCGAGCAGTAGCCCGACCGCGATCCCCACCGACTCCTTGACGTAGTAGGGGCGTGGACTCTGGGGGCCGCGGTGGACCTCGAAGACGACGATCACCGCTGGGGCGGTCTCCAGGAACGGCTTGCTGGCGTCCGTTCCCAGCGGCGCCAGCGCCGACAACCACTCCTGCGGCGCGCGCTGCTCGTAGAACACCCGCTCTTCGGCCTCCGCGGCGATGCGCAGCCGCCGCTTGAGCTCCGGTTCGGTTACCACCACGAACCGCCACGGCTGCCGATTTGCGCCACTCGGCGCCGAGGCCGCCGCCCGGAGGGCGTGCTTGAGCACCCCCTCCGGGACTGGCTTCTCGCTGAAGTCCCGCACGGTACGACGCCGGACCATCGCATCGGCGAACCCACGTACCCGAGCCAGCGCCGCCGCGGGCGGCACGCCGTAGTCGGACAGTGGTCGGACGGCAGGGGGTTGCTCAGCACGGTTCGGCGACATCCGGCCATTGTCGGCCTCCCGGGTGGCCGTGGCCACTCCCGCAACGGCATGATCGACCTAACGGACCTACCGGAGGCGGAGCGGATGCGGGTCGTATCACTGGTGCCGTCGCTGACCGAGGCGGTGGCGTTGACGCTGCCCGGAGTGCTGGTCGGCGCCACCGACTGGTGTACCCACCCGGTGGGGCTGGAGGTGCCCCGGGTCGGCGGCAGCAAGTACCCGGACCTGGACCGGGTACGCGCGCTCCGGCCGGATCTGGTCCTGCTCAATGTCGAGGAGAACCGGCGCGAGGACGCGGACGCCCTGGTGGCGGCGGGGGTTCCGGTGCGGGTCACCTACCCTCGTACCGTCGATGGGGCGCTCACCGAGCTGGCCGAGTTACTCACCGAGTTGGGTTCGCCAGGTGAGCCCGACTGGTTGGTAGCCGCCCGCCGCGCCTGGGCGGAGCTGCCCGAGGAGGGGCCGCCGCACCGCGCCGTGGTGCCGGTCTGGCGGCGCCCATGGGTGGTGCTGGGCCGGGACACCTTCGCCGGGGACGTGCTCCGCCGACTGGGGCTGACCAATCAATACGCCGGCCACGCCGAGCGGTATCCCCGGCCGTCCCTGAACGAGCTACGCGGCCAGGCTCCCGCGCTGGTCGTGTTGCCCGACGAGCCCTACCGTTTCACCATGGATGACGGGCCGGACGCATTCCCCGAGCTGCCGTGTGCCCTCGTCTCCGGTCGGCACCTGACGTGGTACGGCCCGTCCCTGGTGGAGGCACCCACCGTCCTGGCCGCGCAGCTGGCGGCGCCGGTCACCTACCCGGCGGGGTGATCCACAGGCCCAAGGTCCCGTCCGACGGACCCGATTGACCCTGCCCACACACCTTGCCGCTGCGATCGAATTGAAGAGCCACAGACAGTGCGCGAGGCACCGGCAGGAAGGGCGTGGAGACGATGACCGCTACGACCAAGCGGAACGCCACCGAGACAACCAGCAACCTGAACCAGGTCGAAACCGGGCAGGGGCGAGCCGCCCGTTACGTACTGGCTGGCACCCGCCTGGCGCTGGGCTGGATCTTCCTCTGGGCCTTTCTCGACAAGCTGTTCGGGCTGGGGCGGGCCACCGAGGCCGACAGCGCCTGGATCAACGGTGGCAGCCCAACGAACGGGTTCCTGAGCTTCGCTGCGACCGGCCCGTTCAAGGGCTTCTACAACAGCATCGCGGGCGCGGCCTGGGCCGACTGGCTGTTCATGATCGGACTGGCGGCCATCGGCACCGCCCTGCTGCTCGGGATCGGCATCCGGGTCGCCGCCGCGACCGGCGGACTACTCATGGTCCTGATGTGGACGGCCGCCCTGCCGCCATCGAACAACCCGTTCATGGACGACCACCTGATCTACGCCGCGGTACTGGCGGTCATCGCCCTGCTCAACGCCGGTGACACCTGGGGTCTCGGTCGAGCCTGGGCCGGACTCCCGATCGTCCAGCGGATGCCCTGGCTCCGTTGACGATCTCGGCACTCCGCTGGGCGGGCGTCACCAGTGGTGACGCCCGCCCAGCGCTTTGCCGCCCCCCAGGAGTTCGGCCACCCGCGCCGATCCGGCAGGATCGGGCAGGTCAGCCAGCACGACAAGGACAGGAGACGCTGGTGAACCAGGCAACGAAGCCCGAGGTGGGACCGATCGAGGGCGCCCCGCCGAGTGGCCTCCTCGTCGAGGAGATCACCGTCGGCGAGGGAGCGGAGGCGCAGGCCGGGCAGGTCGCCCGCGTCCACTACGTCGGCGTCGCCCACTCCACGGGCCGTGAGTTCGACGCGTCATGGAACCGTGGCGAGCCGCTCGAGTTCCCCCTCGGCGGCGGGCGGGTCATCGCCGGCTGGGACCAGGGTGTGGTCGGCATGCGGGTCGGCGGCCGACGGCGACTGACCATTCCGCCGCACCTCGCCTACGGCGACCGCGGCGCTGGCGGCGTCATTCGGCCGGGCGAAACACTGATCTTCGTCGTTGACCTGGTCGGCCTCCGCTGAGGAGGTCCGACCAGCCGGGCCCGGGCGTTCCCTCCGGCTCACCGGAGGGAACGCCCGTGGGTCCACTCGTCATGTCAGCGCTGGCGGTCAACCCCCGCTCACGGAGGGCTCCGGGGCAGGGGAACCGCTGCCCTCGGACGGCACCGGTGCGGGGGACCCACCGGCCACCGCGCCCGGGTTCGGGGCGGCCGGACTTGGTTTCAGGCCGGCGGGCACGGGCAGGGCGCTGCCCTTGACATACTCCTCCCAGCTCACGTTCCAGGCGGTCCAGCCGTTGCCCTCATCCAGCGTCACCTCGGTGCCCTTGATGGTCACCAGGTCGCCGACCTGAGTGACGCCCATCAGCCAGTCGGCGCTGGCGGCCGAGAGGTTGGTACAGCCATGGGAGACGTTTTGGTACCCCTGAACTCCCTCCGACCAGGGCGCGCCGTGGAGGAACTCACCCCGCCAGGTCAGCCGCTGCGCATCCTCGACATCCACCACGTACGGGTCGGCCGAGCCACGGGTGTCGAAGGTGGTGAACTCATGCTTCTCCATGATCACCATCTTGCCGCTGGAGGTCGGCGTGCTCGGCTTGCCGAGGCTCACCGGTAGCTCCCGCAGCAGCTTTCCGTCCTGGAACACCGACATCTGCTTGGTCTCGTTGTCGATCTCCAAGGCGACCTGGCGACCAATTTTCGAGGTCGCCCGCCGGTCGGCGTCGCCCACGTACTCCTCACCGATCGGCAGGCCCTCCAAACCGGCGCGGAAGCTGATCGTCGTACCCGGTCGCCAGAAGTCCGGTGCCCGGTAGTAGACCTGACTGCCGTCGGACACCCAGGACCACACCCCCGGCTGGGACGGGTTGGTCCGCACAAACAAACGCCGCTGAACGGCGGCCCGGGCCTCCTCCGGAATCGGCGGATCGAACGCTACGGTCACCGGCATGGCGGTTCCGTACGTCCGGTCACCCATGAAATACAACGTGCTGGTAATTGCCGGTTTCGTGGACTTCGGCCTAGTGGTGAAGGTGGTTTTCCGGGTGGTAGTGGTTTTACCGGAGCTACCGGTAGCAGTCACCTCAGCAGTATATGTCCGTTTTGGCGTTAGTGGCGTGCTCGGTACCCAGGTCGAGCCATCCTCCCGGGGCTCCCCCTTGACCTCGGCCCCCGCATCATCGGTGACGCGGACCGCAGTAATCGTCCCGCCCTTGACCGCGGTGCCGACCTCAGCGCTGATCGGGACATCTGTCGCTTGGTCGGCCGGCGTCACGGTCAGTTCCGGCGGAGCCGGTCGGGCCTCCTCGCGCCCGCTGCCGGTACACCCGCCGAGTGCTACCGATACGGCCGCGACAGTTACCGTGAGCAGCGTCATTCGCCGCCTGAATGTCATGTGCGCCCCCCGTTGTCGCCTCCTCCGCCACATTCTCTCCGCCGTGCTGCCCGGGGAACGCATTTTTGACAAATTCGACGGGGTGATTATCTTCCCCATTTTCTGGCTTTGCGCTATCTGTTCCGAGCCTGCCCGATCATGGGTCACCGCTCACATCCGAACCGTCCGGGGCGGTTCGTCCGAAATTCACTCCAACGTGCGGCGGAGCCCGGAACGCGGGGCCGTGCGGCCCCGCGTCCCGGTCAGAGGTTCGCGATCAGCACCGCTGGCCGCTCGACACAGTCCGCGACATGCCGCAGGAAGCCACCGGCCACCCCGCCGTCACAGACCCGGTGATCGAAAGTGAGGCTGAGCTGCGTCACCTTGCGGACCGCAAGCTGCCCGTCAACCACCCACGGCTTGTCCACGATCCGTCCGACGCCGAGCAACGCCGCCTCCGGATGGTTGATGATCGGCGTGGACCCGTCCACCCCGAACACGCCGTAGTTGTTCAGCGTAAACGTCCCGCCGGTCAGCCGATTCGGTGGCAGTGTGCCAGCCCGCGCCGCCGCCGTGGTCTCGGCCAGCGCCGCGGCCAGCCCCGCGGTGGTGAGCTGCTGCGCGTCGCGCAGCACCGGAACCACGAGCCCTCGGTCGGTCTGGGCGGCGATACCCAGGTGCACCCCGGCGGACTGGATGATCCGCTGTGCCGCACTGTCCACCCGGGCGTTGAGCTGGGGGTACCGTCGCAGCCCAGAGAGGCAGATCCGGGCGAACAGCGCCAGAATGCTCACCGGTTCGGCCGGGTTGGCCGCGTTGATCGTCGCGCGGGTCTCCAGCAGGGCGGTCGCGTCGGCATCCACCCAGATCGTCACCTCGGGAATCTCCTGCCGGCTACGGGAGAGCTTGTCGGCGATAACCTTGCGGATCCCGGTCAGCGGCACGATCACATCGCCGTCGACGGGCACGGCGTTCGCAGCGGGCACGGTGACCGGAGCCGGGGTGGCGGCCTCCACATCAGCCCGGCGAATCACGCCGCCACGGCCGGTACCACGCAGGGCGGCCAGGTCAACGCCACGCTGCCTCGCCAGCCGCCGCACGATCGGCGAGATGACCCGAACGCTCTCGCCGGCCGGACCGAGGCCGCTACTCGAGGCGGCCTCCGTCCGAGCGACGCCGCCCGAGGCGGCCTCGGTCCAAGTGGCGCCGCCCGAGGCGGCCTTGGTCGGTGCGACCCGGGGCCGGCGCCGGCGAGCCGTTCCGCCATGGCCGGTGCCATATCCGATCAGGACGTTCCCGGAGCCAGCCCGCTCCTGCTCGCGGTTGACCATGGGCCCGCCAGAGACGCTCTCCGCCTCGCCCGCTTCCGGCGACGCGATGGTGATCAAGGGCTGGCCAACCGGCCGCACCTCGCCCGCCGTGCCGTGCAGGGCCACCACCCGTCCGGCGTACGGGCAGGGCACGTCTACGACTGCCTTGGCGGTCTCCACCTCCACGACGGCCTGGTCCACCGTCACCGTGTCGCCCACGGCGACCCGCCACTCGACGATCTCCGCCTCGCTCAGCCCTTCCCCAAGATCCGGCAGAAGGAAGACTCGCTCACTCATCAGGCCGCCACCCACCGCTCGTCGAGCTGGTCGTCCCACTGGAGGCGGGCCACCGTGTCGAGCACGCGATCCACCGACGGCAGGTGGGTGTGCTCCAGCATCGGTGCCGGGTACGGGATGTCCAACCCGGCGACCCGCAGCACCGGCGCGTGCAGGGAGTGGAAGCAACGCTCCTGCACCCGCGCGGCGATCTCCGCGCCGACGCCGGCGAAGCCCTGGGCCTCGTGGATCACCACGCACCGGCCTGTCTTCCGCACCGACGCCGCGATCGTGCCGTCGTCGAACGGTACGATCGTCCGCACATCAACGACTTCAAGGTCCCGGCCCTCTGCCTGGGCCGCCTCGGCGGCCGCCAGGGCCACCGGCACCGCCGGCCCGTACGCGACCAGGGTGGCATCGGTGCCCTGACGGCGTACGACGGCGCGGCCGAACGGCTCGGTCCGGGCTGGCAACTGCGTCTCGGCGCTGGCGAAGTAGAGCTTCTTCGGCTCCAGGAAGACGACCGGGTCCGGATCGTCGATCGCCGAACGCAGCAGCGAGTAGGCGTCGGCCACGGTGGCCGGGGTGACGACCTTCAGACCGGGGGTGTGCGCGTAGTACGCCTCGGAGGAGTCGCAGTGGTGCTCCACCCCGCCGATGCCGCCAGCGTACGGAATCCGGATGACGATGGGCGCGGTCAGCGCGCCCCGGGTGCGGTTGCGCAGCTTCGCCACGTGCGAGGCGATCTGCTCGAAGGCCGGGTACCCGAACGCGTCGAACTGCATCTCCACCACCGGCCGTAGCCCGGACATGGCGAGGCCAACCGCAAAGCCGACGATGCCGGCCTCGGCGAGCGGGGTATCGAAGCAGCGCTTGTCGCCGAAGCGGGCCGCCAGCCCGTCGGTGATCCGGAAGACCCCGCCGAGTTGGCCGACATCCTCGCCGAAGACAACCACCCGGTCGTCGTCGAGCATCGCGTCGGCGAGCGCGGCGTTGAGCGCCTTCGCCATGGTCATGCTTGCCATCACCCGGCTCCCTCCTGGTCAGCGGCCAACTCGGCACGAACCTGCGCCCGCTGTTCGACCAGCTGCGGCGTCGGTTCGGCGTAGACGTGTTCGAAGAGCGTCAGCGGGTCGACGGTCGGCTTGTCGTGCATCCGCTCGCGCAGGTCGCCCGCGTACTCCTCGGCCTGCGCGGCCACCCGCGCCACCGTGGTGTCGTCCAACGCCCCCCGGTCCCGCAGGTAGGTCTCCAGCCGAACGACCGGGTCCCGGTCCTGCCAGCTCGCCACCTCGTCGGTGTCCCGGTAGCGGGTGGCGTCGTCGGCGTTGGTGTGCGGCTCCATCCGGTAGGTGTGCGCCTCCACCAGGAAGGGACCGTGACCGGCACGGGCGTGCGCCACGGCCCGGTTGAGCACCGCGAGGACGGCGACCGGGTCGTTGCCGTCGACCTGCTCGCTGCGCACGCCGTAGCCGACGCCCTTGTACGCGAGACTCGGTGCGGCGGTCTGCCGGGACAGCGGCACGCTGATCGCGTACTGGTTGTTCTGCACGAAGTAGACGACCGGCGCCTTGAAGACGGCGGCGAAGTTGACCCCCTCGTGAAAGTCACCCTCGCTGGTGGCGCCGTCGCCGAGAAAGGCCAGTGCCACCGTGTCCCGGCCCTGGTACGCCTCGCCGTGGGCGACGCCGGCGGCGTGCACGCACTGGGTGGCCAACGGGGTGCACTGCGGGGCGGTGCGCCGGACAGCCGGATCGTAGCCACAGTGCCAGTCCCCACGGAGCAGGGTCAGCACCTCCACCGGGTCGATCCCGCGGGCGGTCAACGCCATCGACTCGCGATAGGTCGGGAAGACCCAGTCGTCGTCGCGCAGCGCGAGAATCGCGCCGACCTGACACGCCTCCTGGCCCCGGGCCGACGGGTAGACAGCGAGTCGACCCTGTTTGGTCAGGGCGGTGGCCTGCAGATCAAAGCGGCGGCCGAGAACCATCCGGCGGTACAACTCGACAAGCACCTCAACCGGGGGTGCCGGGTAGTCGGGGTGCGCCGGTAGCGGGGTGCCGGCGGGGTCGAGCAGGCGAATCTGCTCACTGGCTGGCAACAGTGGGCGGGCCGGGTCCGGCGGTGCGGCCAGCCGGGATTTTCTGCGAACCGCCCGGGGTGTGGTCGTCACGGCGGATACCTCCTGGACATCTGGTGCGCCCATGCTCCTGTGGTCGGATGGTTGACTCAAGATCCCCCGCAAACGCAGGATGGTTGGTATGCGGGAGGTACTACGATGAGCCAAGAGTCCGGCCCAGGTGGGGCCTCGACGACCGGGTCGGGACGATCGGCCCGGCCGCTGGACCATGTGGATCGCCGGATCCTGGCCGAGCTGGTCCGGGACGGACGCACATCAGTACGGACACTCGCCGCGCGGCTGCACATCTCCCGAACCAACGCGTACGCCCGGGTGGAGCGGCTACTGCGCGACGGTGTGGTCACCGGCTTTCAGGCCCGGGTGGTACCGGAGGCCGCCGGGTTGGGTACCTCGGCGTACATCGCGATCACCATCGAGCAGAACACCTGGCGCGAGGTCTCGGCGGAGCTGGCCCAGGTGCACTACCTGGAGCACGCCGCGCTGGTCGGCGGCGATCACGACGTACTCGCTCTGGTCCGGGCGCCGGACAACGCCACCCTGCGAGACGTGGTACTGACCCGGGTGCAGAGCATCCCCGGAGTGCTCTCCACCCGCACCTGGCTGGTCTTCCACGAGTTCGACGGCGAGACGTCACCCTGGGGCCCGGCCGCGTCCCCTCCGCTCCCCGGTCCCGGGCGCCTGGGACCCTGAACGCTCCGGTGGCACCGGCAGCTTCTCCCGGTCGGCCAACTCCAGCAACGGCTCCAGCGAATAGGCCCGCTCGTCCAGGCCCGCGTGTGGGTCACCGTGCTCGGTGAAGCGGGCCGGCATCGTGGTGATGTCGAAGTCCTCCGGCCGGGCATCGTCCAGTTCGGTCCAGGCCACCGGTGCGGAGACCAGCGCCGCCGGAGTGGGCCGGATCGAGTACGCCGAGGCCATCGTGTGGTCCCGGGCCATCTGGTTGTAGTCGACGAAGACCGGCCGATCCCGCTGCTCCCGCCACCAGGTGGTGGTGACCAGGTCGGGCCGGCGGCGTTGGATCTCCCGGCCCATCGCCAGCACCGCCCGGCGGCAGTCACCGAAGCCCCACCGTGGCTCGATGGTGAGGTAGATGTGCAGCCCTCGTCCCCCGGTGGTCTTCGGGTAGCCGACCAACCCGAGCTCGTCGAGGAACGCGCGGACCTCGTGCGCCACCGGGACCACCTGGTCAAACCCGACCCCGGGGAGCGGATCCAGATCGATGCGTAGCTGGTCTGGTCGCTCGACGTCACGTCGGGAGACCGGCCACGGGTGGAATCGGAGCGTGCCGAGGTTGACCGCCCAGGCCACCACGGCCAGCTCACTCGGGGCGAGTTCGTCCGCGCTCCGACCGCTTGGAAACGTCAGGTGCGCGGTGCGAACCCAGTCGGGGGCACCCGCCGGCAGCCGCTTCTGATAGAAGGCGTCACCACGGTTGTCCGCCCGGGTCGCGATCTTGGCACCGGCGAAGACACCGCGCGGCCACCGCTCGAGCATCGTCGGCCGGTCCCGCAGGGCGCGCAGGATGCCCTCGCCGACGGCCAGAAAATAGCGCACCACATCGAGTTTGGTCAGTCCCAACTCGGAGAAGTAGGGCTTGTCCGGGTTGGAGACGCGGACCAGTCGCCGTCCCACCCGGATCTGCTCGGCCGCGGTCGCCACGCCCACACCGTAACCGTGATCCGGGCGCGCGCCGGGCCGGACGCGCATCACCAGCAGCACGGATCCGACTACCCCCGGCGCGGCAACGGGGCTACCAGGCGGTCGGTGGCGACCCTGCCGGCACCGGCAGAATTCGACGCGGCTGTCCCGGCGGCCCGCTCCGTCGCCGCCATTCTCGGGGGTAGCCCACCGACACCTCCTCGAAGCGCACCCCGTCGTACCAGGTGGTGCGAGGGATGTGGAGGTGGCCATAGACCACCGCGACGGCGTCGAAACGCCGATGCCAGTCGGCCGTCGCCTCGGTGCCGCACCACTGCGCAAAGATCGGATAGCGGAGAACGCGGGTGGGCTCGCGACGCAGCGGCCAGTGGTTCATCAGGACCGTCGGCAGCGCCGGGTCCCGCTCCGCCAGCCGCCGGGCCGTCCCGGCGACTCGGGCGGCACACCAGGCCGACCGACTCTCGTACGGGTCAGGGTGCAACAGGTACTCGTCAGTGCAGACGATCCCGGTCCGGTACGCCTCGGCGAGCGCCGCCGCCGACGTGTCGAGGCCCGCGGGGCGCCAGCTGTAGTCGTAGAGCAGGAACAGGGGCGCCACCGTGACCGGGCCGCCGGGCCCCTCCCACACCGGGTACGGGTCCTCCGGCGTGACGACACCGAGCTCTCGACAGAGTTCGACCAGGTGGGCGTAGCGGGCGGCACCGCGCAGGGGCACCGGGTCGGCCGGCAGACTCCACAGCTCGTGGTTGCCGGGCGACCAGAGCACCTTCGCAAACCGGGCAGCCAGCAGCCGCAGCACCCATTCGACCTGCCCGACCGTGTCGCCCACGTCGCCGGCGACCAGCAGCCAGTCCGCCGGCGACTCCGGGCGGAGCTGTTCGACGACCCTCCGGTTCTCCGCGTGCCGCACGTGCAGATCGCTGATTGCGAGCAGACTCCCCCGACCGCCCGCCCGATCGCCCGGCCCCGCCATGTTCCGATCCTAGCCGCGCTCGCCATCGCCGTCGATCTTCGATTCGGGTTCCGGGCGGCCGAGCAGTGCATACGAACGGGTGCCGGCGCTGCAGAAGCGATGCCGGTAGGATCCCCTCGGGTCGGGACTGGCGCGATTTGGGATGGAGCACCATCGGGGAACGGCCCATCACGAGGACGCACGCCGAGCGCCTGGGCCTCCACACGTCCACCGGAACGTTCACCAGGAGGTCACATGTCGGGTAACGCCGAGTCCACCGCCTATCGGAGCGCACTCGAGGTGATCGGTGCCGTCGAGCCGCGGGTCGCCAACGCCATCCGCGCCGAGCTGGCCGACCAGCGTGAGTCGCTCAAGCTGATCGCCAGCGAGAACTACGCCTCCCCGGCGACGCTGCTGGCCATGGGCAACTGGTTCAGCGACAAGTATGCCGAGGGCACGGTCGGCCGTCGCTTCTACGCCGGCTGCCAGAACGTCGACACCGTCGAGGCGCTCGCCGCCGAGCACGCCCGGGAGTTGTTTGGCGCGCCGTACGCCTACGTGCAGCCGCACTCGGGGATCGACGCCAACCTGGTCGCCTTCTGGGCGGTCCTTGCCGACCGGATCGAGTCGCCCACGCTCAAACGTGCCCAGGCCCGGCACGTCAACGACCTCACCGAGGCCGACTGGTTCGCCCTCCGCCGTGAGTTGGGCAACCAGCGGATGCTGGGCATGTCACTGGACGCGGGGGGCCACCTCACCCATGGCTTCCGGCCGAACATCTCCGGCAAGATGTTCGACCAGCGCAGCTACGGCACCGACCCGGAGACCGGGCTGATCGACTACGACCGGGTCGCCACGGCGGCCCGTGAGTTCAAGCCGCTGATCCTCCTCGGTGGCTACTCGGCGTACCCCCGGAAGGTCAATTTCCGAATCCTGCGGGAGATCGCCGACTCGGTCGGGGCCACCTTCATGGTGGACATGGCCCACTTCGCCGGGTTGGTCGCCGGCAAGGTCTTCACCGGTGACTTCGACCCGGTTCCGCATGCGCACATTGTGACCTCCACCACGCATAAGTCGTTGCGCGGGCCCCGCGGCGGCCTGGTGCTCTGCGGTACGGAGCTCGCCGAGCAGGTCGACCGGGGCTGCCCGATGGTGCTCGGCGGCCCGCTGCCGCACGTGATGGCCGCCAAGGCGGTCGCGCTCGCCGAGGCCCGGCGGCCCGACTTCGTCGACTACGCCGGACGAATCGTCGCCAACGCGCAGGCCCTGGCCGACGGGTTGCAGCGTCGGGGCGCGAAGCTGGTCACCGGCGGGACCGACAACCACCTGGCGCTGATCGACGTGACCGGGTACGGGCTCACCGGCCGGCAGGCCGAGCAGGCGCTCCTCGACTCGGGCATCGTCACTAACCGCAACGCGATCCCGCAGGATCCGAACGGCGCCTGGTACACCTCCGGGATCCGGGTCGGTACGCCGGCGTTGACCACCCGGGGCTTCGGCACCGCGGAGCTGGACGCCACCGCCGAGCTGATCCACACCGTCCTGAGCCGGACCTCGCCCGGGACGAACGCCGACGGCACCGCCTCGAAGGCGAAGTACGTGCTGGACCCGGGCGTCGCCGACCGGGTCGGCAAGCAGGCCAGCGACCTGCTCACCGGCTTCCCCCTCTACCCCGCCATCGACCTCGGCTAGCCTGCCGACACCTCGATCGCCACGTCAGCCCACGGTGGTGTCCTCAGACCAGCTACTCCGGTAGAGGGTTCCCCGGCCCTGCGGGTCGGGGACACCATCGAGGGGCGGCATCGGCGCTGGGAACTCGTCCGCCGCCCCGTTGGGCCGCACTCCCCCGGTCGTCCGGGAGCGACGGAGCCGGGTGACGACGAACCAGACGAGCCCCGCCACGCAGGCCAGGATGACGATGTTCTGGAGCACACCGGCGTACTCCTCGACCAGGTGCCAGTTGTCACCGAGCAGGTAGCCGGCCATGACGAAGGTGGTGTTCCAGATCAGACTGCCCAAGGTGGTGTAGACGACGAAGGTCCACACCGGCATCCGCTCCACTCCGGCCGGAATCGAGATCATGCTCCGGAAGATCGGAATCATCCGGCCGAAGAACACCGCCTTGACACCGTGTCGGAGAAACCACTCTTCGGTCTTGTCAACGTCGCTCAGCTTCACCAACGGAAGCCGGGCGGCGATGGCCCGCATCCGGTCCCGGCCAAACGCCGCACCGATGTAGTACAGCGCGAGGGCACCCACCAGCGAGCCCAGCGTGGTCCAGAAGATGGCGCTGATGACGCTCATCCGCCCCTGGCCGGCAACGAACCCGGCCAGCGGAAGGATCACCTCGCTGGGAATCGGCGGGAACAGGTTCTCCAGCGCCACGGCGAGGCCCGCACCGGGCCCGCCCAACCGTTCCACCAGACCGATCACGTGCCCGACCAGGCCATCCTGAGGGGGTTCAGCCTGGTTGGCGATGGTACTGGCGGGGAGGAGGGCATGCACGGTTTGAGGCATGGGCTATACGGTACGAACTCCGCCTGAGTGCACACCCAGGCGGTCGGCGGCACCCGGGTGATGAGATCGGTGAGCTGGCGCCGGGTCAGCCCGAGGCCAGGTCGGCCAGGATCCGGCCGAGGAGTTCCGGCGTGTGCTCCGGCGGCTCCGCCTCCACGCAGAGCCGCTCCATCGCCAACGCGTAGAACTCCAGATCTTCCCGCTTGTCGAGGTAGAGGGCGCTGGTGAGCTGCTCAATGTAGACCACGTCGGGCAGTTCCTGGTCACCGAAGCGCAGGATGGAGAAGGCGCCGCCCGCAGCGGCGTGCCCACCGGCGGCGAACGGTACGACCTGGAGCCGCACGTTCGGCAACCTTGTCGCCTCGATCAGCGCCGAAAGCTGCTGCCGCATGACCGCCACGCCGCCGATCGGCCGGCGCAGGGCCGCCTCGTCCACCACGGCCCACAGCTGCGGCGGATCCTCCCCGTGCAGCACCTCCTGCCGTCGCATCCGCAGGGTGACCCGCCGGTCAATCTCCGCCGCCGCGGCGCGGCTGTGACCGAGCAGCACCACCGCCCGGGCGTAGTCCTCGGTCTGGAGCAGGCCGGGCACGAACTGGAGCTCGTATGTGCGGATCAGGGCAGCTGCCGCCTCCAGCCCGAGGTACGCCTGGAACCAGGACGGGAGCACATCACCGTACCGGTGCCACCAACCGGGGCTGTTCGCGTCCCGGGCAAGGTGGAGCAGGGATTCCCGCTCCGTTGGGTCGGTGATGCCGTAGAGAGTCAGCAGATCGGCGACGTCGCGTTCCTTGAAACCGACCCGCCCCAGCTCCATTCTGCTGATCTTCGACTCAGAGGCCCGAATCTCCCAGCCCGCGCCCTCCCGGGTCACCCCGCGGGCCTCCCGTAGCCGGCGCAGCTGTGCGCCAAGCATCATCCGCAAGACGGTTGGGCCAGCCGATGACCCACCCTCAACGGGTATCGTCGCCACTGCCGCCCCTCCGTTTGCTGGACCGCGCCGGGCCGGACCTGACCCGGTCGCCGGGCCAGCATGCCATGGACCGCCGGTGAGGGGAATCGGTCCCGGCGGCGCGGCGTCGATCAGTGGATCAGGTGATCAAAGTCACCGTCCCGGGCGCCGAGCACGAAGGCTGCGATCTCGTCCACGGTGTAGATCAGGGCAGGGCCGTCGGGATGCCGAGAGTTGCGCACGGCGATGCCCGCACCATCGGGAAGTTCGGCCAGCTCAACGCAGTTGCCGCTGGGGTTGCTACGGCGGCTCTTCTGCCACCGCAGCGGCGGCAGCTCGGGGATGGGAACGCCATTCGGTAGCGGCTGCATGTGCGCCCTTCTCGTCATGCATCCGTCCACACCGCAGCCCCAGCGGGTGCGTTTGGACAGAGAGGCTCCTGCACGTGCATCTGCTATTGCATCTGCATCGGACAGGGAGCATGATAGCCGACGGGAGTGGTGTCGATCCGCTTACCGTAAGTCACCTTTACTGGGCGACGACCAGGGCAGACACGGGGTCGGTGACCGTCGGCAATGCCGGGGCATCGGTGTGACGGGAGGACTCATGCCGGATCCGCTGACGATCGCGTCCGGCGTCTGTGCCGCGGGCGCCCTCGTCTCGTCCTGGCAGCTGCACCGCCGGGCGGTGCAGGCCGAGGCGGAGATCGCCGTCCTCCAGGCCGAACTCGCCGCCGAACGCCACGCGGCCAGCCACGACCCGCTCACCGGCCTGCCCAACAGACGAGCCTTTCATCGATTGGCCGCCGCCCTGCTGACCCGAGCGGACGGACGACCGTTGATCGCCGTCGTCCTCGATCTTGACGACTTCAAACAGATCAACGATCGGTACGGGCACGCCGCCGGCGACCAGGTACTGGTCAACGTCGCCCAGCGGCTCGCCGACTTCGCGGGGGACGACCCGGTCGCCCGACTCGGCGGGGATGAGTTCGCCGGGCTGCTTACCGCCCCCGAGGTCGAGCGGCGGTGGCTTGAGCACGCCACCCGCCGGCTGCACGACCTCCTCGCCGCACCGATCCGGTTACACTCCGCAAGCGTGCGAGTGACAGCCTCCGTCGGGTTGGCGCCGGTCACCTGCCCCACCCAGCTCTCCGAGGCGTTGGACCGGGCCGACGCCGCGATGTACCGGGCGAAGAGTATCGACTCGCCCCACCTCCGCCAACTCCTCGACAGCGCGAGCAGCGGCGACCGCTGACCGACGGGCCGCCCGCCCTGCGGTCGTCACGGAATACGTCGTCGGGCGACCTGTCGACGGGCCAGCAACACGACGGCCAGCAAGACGAGCCCCTCGAATCCGATCAGCACCCGCTGGGCCAACCCCTGGTAGTCGGCCTGACTGAGTTCACCTCCCGAGATGTCGTAAATGATCCGCCATCCCACCAGCACCAGCTGCACCGCACTGAGCAGCAGGCCCCACCGAAGTCGCACTGGTCCGGTGCGGTTGGCGGCAAAGGTCGGCCACAGCGCCGCCGCGAGAAACACCAGCGAACCGGAGACCGTGTGGGCGTTGACCACCGCCACGGCGACCGGACGCCCATCCACCCACCGGTCGGGAAAGGCGGCCACGGCGATCGTGGCGACGCCCGAGCAGGCGAGCATCAGGCGCCCCGCCATCCGCACCGTACGCAGGCCAACGGCGGACAGCACGAGACAGAGGCCGGAGCCGAGAATAAAGAGGGTCATCACCCAACGGTGGCTGGCGCCGTGCGCGGCGAGTTCACTGATCGAGTAGCTGACCTGGTCGAGGCCGCGCGGCTGGAGGGTGACCGCGAACGCCGCGCCGCCGATCAACAGCAGCGGGGCCAGGAGGGCGGTAACCACGGTCCAGCCGGGCACGGTGGGCATGGAGCCATCATCCGACGAGCAGCACCACCCCACCCTAAATCTGGTGATATGAGAGGGCCTTGTATTGCCTACAGCTGTCATTGGCCCGCCGGACTCGCCCCTGCCGGCGCCAGATCCATGACCTCTGCAACGCCCCTCATACCTGAGTGGGTCTGGGCAGCATGATAAAGAGCACAGCACCAAAGATACCCCCCCGGGTATAGTGGCAGTCGGAGGTGCCACGTGAAGCTTCGACCCGAGATGACCAGTGACGCACTGACCCGACTCAAGCGCGCCCGAGGCCAACTCAACGCGGTGATCGACATGATGGAAGACGGCCAGGACTGCCGGGAGGCGCTGACCCAGCTCGCCGCGGTGTCGAAGGCTGTCGACCGGGCTGGCTACAAAATCATCGCTTCGGGCATGCGCCACTGCAACACCGCCCGGGAGAAGGGCGAAGCACCCGAGATGACCGAGGAGGAGCTGGAGAAGCTCTTCCTGGCCCTGGCCTGAGCCAACCGAAGAACCAACCCTCCGGCCGCATCCCAGCGACCGGAGGGGGTATCCGCACGCCAACCGAGAGATACCCATCTGCCCAATCGATACCCCCGGGGGTTTGGTCTTTCCCTGGAAGGAGCACGACGGTGAAGTTCAACGTGTCAGTCCTCGCGACCTCATCACTGGGCGACCGCAGCTACCTGGCCTCCGACGGTCAGGTGGCGGTCGTCGTCGACCCGCAGCGTGACATCGACCGAATCCTGTATCTTGCCGGAGCGGCGGGGGTCCAAATCACCCACGTGGTCGAGACCCACATTCATAACGACTACGTCTCCGGTGGGCTCGAACTGGCCCGGGTCACCGGTGCCCACTACCTGGTCGCCGCGGCCGAGCGGGTCGAGTTCGGACGACTACCGGTTGCCGACGGCGACACCCTCGCGATCTCCGACACGATGCGCCTGCGGGTGATCGCCACTCCCGGCCACACCTTCCACCATCTGTCCTACGTCCTGGACTACGCGAACGATGGCGACTGGCAACCGACGGGAGTCTTCACCGGTGGCTCGCTCCTCTTCGGCACCACCGGTCGCACCGACCTGCTCGGCCAGCAACACGCCCACGAACTGGCCCAGCACCAGCACGCCTCGGCCCAGCGGCTGGCAGACCTGCTGCCCGACGGCGCCGAGGTGTGGCCGACCCACGGGTTCGGCAGCTTCTGTTCCGCCAGCCAGACCGACGCGCCGGAATCGACCATCGGCCGGGAGAAGGAGGCCAACCCGGTGCTCCGGCTGGCCGCCGACGACTTCATCACCGAGACCCTCTCCGGGTTGGACGCCTACCCGGCCTACTACGCCCACATGGGCGTTACCAACCTCGGCGGGCCGGCACCGGTAGACCTGACCCCAATCGCCCGCGCCGACGCCGCCGAGCTGCGTCGGCGAATCAATGCTGGACAGTGGGTGGTCGACCTACGACACCGCAAGGCGTTTGCCGCCTCCCACCTGGCCGGAACGGTAAGTCTCGGACTGGACGGGCCGATGTCCACCTGGCTCGGCTGGCTGATCAGCTGGGGCACACCGATCACCCTGCTCGCCGACACCGCCGCGCAGATCGCCGAAGCACAGCGCGAACTGGTACGCATCGGCATTGACCGGCCAGCCGCCCAGGCCACCGGCGCGGCCGAGCGGTGGGCCGCGGACCACGAACAGCTACGTGAGCTGCCGCTGGCAGACTTCGCCGCGCTGGCCGCCGCCCACGCCGGACAGCTTCGCACCGGGCTGCCCGCCCCCGACGTCGTACTTGACGTGCGAATGACCAACGAGTGGATCGCAGGTCACATCGCCGGAGCCGTGCACCTTCCCCTACCCGAGCTACCCCAGCGTCTCACCGACCTGCCCGCTGGGGCGGTCTGGGTGCACTGCGGTTCCGGCTACCGCGCCACCGTCGCCGGTTCGCTGTTGGCGAACGCGGGACGCGACGTCGTCGTCATCGATGACCGGTTCGCCGAGGCAGCGGGGGCCGGAGTCACCCTGGTCGGGCCGAACACCCCCCGCGCCTGAACCGGCGCGGACCGCCCGGCGACGAGCGGCGCCCTTCGCCCCATCCCATCGGAGCACCCGAAAGACGAGGAAACCATGACCACCGCCGCCCGCACCACCCTCGACCCCGCCCAGTTGCGGGAACTCATCGACTCGGGCCGCACCCCACGCCTGCTCGACGTGCGCACCCCGGCCGAATTCGAGACCGCACACATCCCCGGTGCCTACAACGTGCCCCTCGACCTACTCAAGGAACATCGCGCGGAACTCCGCGGCCACCTCGACGAGGACGTGGTCCTGATCTGTCACTCGGGGGCCCGGGCCGCCCAGGCCGAACGGACGCTCGCCGGGGTCGGCCTACCGAACGTCAAGGTCCTGACCGGCGGCATGGTGGCGTGGCGGGGCGCTGCTGGGCCCGTTACCGAAGGCGCCCCCCGGTGGGACCTGGAGCGGCAGGTCCGGCTGGTCGCCGGCGCCATCGTGCTGGCCAGTGTCGTGGCGTCGCTGTTCGTACCCGGTGCCGAGTGGATCGCCGGTGTCATCGGCGCAGGTCTGACCGCCGCCGCGCTGAGCAACACCTGCACGCTGGGCAGGTTGTTCAGCAAGCTTCCGTACAATCGGAACGCCAGTTGTGACCTGGACATCATCGTCGGCCAACTGAGCGACGCCTCGCCCGCTGGCCCACGGTCGTGAGCGTCAGCCTCACCCTGACCGTCGGGTTGGCCGTCCTGATCGGGCTCAGCCTCGGGCTACTCGGCGGGGGCGGCTCCATCCTCGCCGTACCACTGTTGGTCTACGTCGCCGACCTGCCGGCGAAGGAGGCGATCGCCACCTCACTGCTGGTGGTCGGCGTGACCAGCGCGGTCGGCGTGCTACCGCACGCCCGTGCCGGACGGATCCGCTGGCGCACCGGACTACTCTTCGGGGCCGCCGGCATGGCTGGGGCCTACGTTGGGGGCCGGCTGGCCGCGTTCGTCCCGGCGACGGTCCTGCTCACCGGCTTCGGGGTGATGATGCTCGCCACGGCGACCGCGATGATCCGCGGTCGCCGCAGCACCGGCGGCCCGCCGGTACCGCGCGAGCTCCCGGTACAGCGGATCCTGCTGGACGGCGTCGTGGTCGGCCTGGTCACCGGCATCGTCGGCGCGGGTGGCGGCTTCCTGGTCGTACCCGCACTCGCACTGCTCGGTGGTCTGCCGATGCCGGTCGCCGCCGGCACCTCACTGGTGGTCATAGCGATGAAGTCGTTCGCGGGTCTGGTCGGCTTCCTGTCCAGCGTCAGCATCGACTGGGCCCTGGCCGCCGCGGTCACCACCGCCGCGGTCGCCGGCAGCCTCGCTGGCGCCCGGCTGGCCGGCCGCGTGCCCGAGGTCGTACTCCGCCAGACGTTCGGCGGATTCGTGGTGGTCGCGGGTGTGTTCATGCTGGTCCAGCAGATACCCGGAGATGGTCGGGTCAAGATCCTGGTAGCCGCCCTCGCCAGCGCCCTCGGGGCGGTGGCGCTGCTGGTCGCCGGCCGCCGACGCAGGCCCATCGGGACAACAGGGCCGGCGCCCCGCGCCGCGCAGGACCACCAGGCGGACAGCTGACCACGCGGGCAGGAACTCGCCGGTTCCCGCCCGGCATGTTGTCAGCCAGGCCGGGAAGGCGGCGGGGCACCCGCAACGACGGGGGCGGGACGGAGGTCGACATGCGGGTAGTACTGTGGGTCATCGGCATCGTCGCTGCCGCACTCATCCTGGTGGGGCTGCTCTGGGACGCAGCCCAATGGCTGATGGTCATCGGTGCGATCGCGCTGGTGGTGGTGGTCATCATGGCGGTGGTCAAAGTGCGCCAGATGACCCGGCAATCGCAACGGCGACACTAACCACGGGGCGCCGAATCGGCGGTGCGGCGACGGGCACCTCGCCGGGTTCTACCAGACCGTAGATTGCGGTCCCGTAGACGAACGTGGGGAGGATGGACACCATGAACCTGAGCGCCGAACGGCCGTGGCTGGGTAGCTACGCACCGGGAGTGCCGACGACCATCACCCCGACCGAGGAGTCCCTGGTCGACCTGTTGCGGGAGGCCGTTCACCGGTTCGGCGACCGGACCGCACTGGACTTCTTCGGCGCCACCACCAGCTACCGTGACCTGGCGGCACAGGTGGACCGGGCGGCCGAGGCGCTACGCCGCCTCGACGTCGGCCAAGGCGACCGGGTCGCACTGGTCCTGCCGAACTGCCCGCAACATGTGGTGGCCTTCTACGCGGTGCTGAGACTCGGTGCGGTCGTGGTCGAGCACAACCCGCTCTACACCGAGCAGGAACTCGCCCACCAACTCGCCGACCACGGTGCCCAGGTCGCTGTGGTCTGGAACAAGGTCGCCCCACTAGTGCAGCGCACCGCCAACGCCACCAAGGTCGAGACGGTCGTCGCAGTCGATCTCAGCGCGGCCCTACCCTGGCTCAAACGCTGGGCGTTGCGGCTACCGGTGCCCCGAGCCCGCACCGCCCGCGCCGCGATCACCGCTCCCGCACCGGGCACCCTGTCCTGGGAGCGCCTGCTGGCCGACAGCGGGCCGCTGGCCGCCGACCACCCCGCGCCAGAGCCGGAGGACACCGCGCTGTTGCAGTACACCGGTGGCACCACCGGCACCCCGAAGGGAGCGATCCTCACCCACCGTAACCTGCGCGTCAACGCCGCACAGGGCCGCGCGTGGGTGCCGGGACTCCGCGACGGCGCCGAGACCGTGTACGGCGTGCTACCACTGTTCCACGCGTACGGGCTGACGTTCTGCCTGACCTTCTCGGTCAACATCGGCGCAACCCTGGTGCTGCTGCCCCGCTTCGACGTGAACGAGACCCTCCAGGCGATACGTCGCCGTCCGCCGACGTTTCTGCCGGCGGTGCCGCCGATCTACGAGAAGCTCGCTGTCGCTGCCCGGGAACGTGGGGTCGACCTGACCTCCATCCGATACGCCATCTCCGGGGCGATGTCGCTGCCCCCGGCCACCGTGGCGCTGTGGGAGTCAGTGACCGGCGGGCTGCTGGTCGAGGGGTACGGGATGACCGAGACCTCCCCGGTGGCGTTGGGTAATCCGGTGTCCACGGCCCGGCAACCCGGCACGGTGGGCATTCCCTTCCCCGCCACCAATATCCGCATCGTTGACCCGAAGGACCCGGCCCGGGACCGCGCCCCCGGTGAGGCAGGCGAGTTGCTGATCAGCGGGCCGCAGGTCTTCGTCGGGTACTGGTGCCGGCCGGAGGAGACAGCGGCGGTGCTGCTGCCCGGCGGTTGGCTCCGAACCGGGGACATTGTGGAGATGAACTCGGACGGCTTCGTACGGATCGTTGACCGGATCAAAGAATTGATCATTACTGGTGGATTCAACGTCTATCCGTCCGAGGTGGAGGAGGCACTGCGACAGGTCCCCGGCGTCCGCGACGCCGCGGTGGTCGGTCTACCCGGCGCCGCCGGGGGCGAGGAGGTCGTCGCCGCGGTGGTGCTGCACCCCGACTGCACCACCGACGAGGCGGGCATCCGGGCCAAGTGCCGGGAGCAGCTGACCGCGTACAAGGTGCCGCGCCGGGTGGTGGTGGTCAACGACCTGCCCCGCTCCCAGATCGGCAAGGTCCTGCGCCGGGAGGTCCGCGACCAACTGCTCGTCACCTGACCGGACACCGGCTGACCGAGCCGATGCCACGTCAGCGGCACCACAGAGTTCAGCCGGCCGGATTTGTCCGGGAGCGGCGTCACACCCAGGGGCGGGTGCCACGGCGGCGCGACGCAGCAGTGGCGCGGTGACCCGCAGCCGGGCTCGGAGACGCTCGAAGGGCCCGCCCACCACCGTTCTGGAGGCGACGAGCGCCGGCCTGCCAGTGGTGCCGACGCGGCACTTGACAGCAAAGCACATGGGATGTCTGCGCCAACAGACCCGAGGGCTGGAACAGCTCTACCCCGGGGTCGCGGGAGCCATCCGGCCCCCGCGAGCGCGACCGTCACCGGCCTGGCTTGACCTACGCCAGCTCAGGCACCAGAGGTGCGCAGCGCCGGTGCGGACCGGTTGCTGGCCCGGTCGCGCGGCCGGCGGTTGGGCAACGACAGCCGGATGACCTTCTTCCAGGCGGAGAAGACCTGCCGGGGCAGCGATCCGGTGGTGTACTTCAGACCGTACCGGTCGAAGAGCGCCCGGACCTCCGGGACGACCTCCCGGTAGCGGTTGCTCGGCAGGTCCGGGAAGAGGTGGTGCTCGATCTGGTGGGAGAGGTTGCCGGACATGATGTGCAGCAACCGGCTACCGCTGATGTTCGCCGAGCCGAGCATCTGCCGCAGGTACCATTCGCCGCGGGTCTCCCCCTCGATCGAGGTCTTCTCGAAGGTCTCCACGCCCTCCGGGAAGTGCCCGCACATGATCACGGAGTGGCTCCACAGGTTCCGGACCAGGTTCGCGGTGAAGGTCGCGGCGAGTGTGCTCAGAAACGATGGTCCGGACAGCAGTGGGTGCAGCACGTAGTCCTTCAGGACCTGACGGCGGATCTTACGGCCGACCGCTCGGGCCCGGGCCCGGAACGCCGGATCCCGGTGCCGGCCCTTCTTCAGGTTGCGCCCCAGTTCCAGGTCGTACGCGGCGATGCCGTACTCGAAGAAGCAGGCGTTGATCAGATTCCACAGCGGCTGCCCCAGGTAGAGCGGGTGCCACCGCTGGTCCTCATCGACACGCATGATGCCGTACCCGAGGTCGTTATCCTTACCGATCACGTTGGTGTAGCGGTGGTGCAGCTCGTTGTGTGAGTGCTTCCACTGCTCGGCCGGAGAGACGTGGTCCCACTCCCAGGTCGTGGAATGGATCTTCGGGTCCCGCATCCAGTCCCACTGGCCGTGCAGGATGTTGTGCCCGATCTCCATGTTCTCCAGGATCTTGGCGATCGACAGACCGGCCGTCCCGATGATCCACGCCGGCGGGAACAGCGAGAAGAGCAACACCGCCCGACTGCCCAGTTCCAGACGCCGCTGCGTCCGGATCAGCCGGCGAATGTAGCGGGCGTCCCGTTCCCCCAGGTCGGCCATCACCCGGTCCCGGATCGCGTCCAGTTCCTTTCCGATCACCTCAATGTCTTCGGCGGTGAGGTGAGCGATCGGGTTGACGGGCTTGCGTTGCATGACGGTCACGTCGGTACTCCGGAATCAGTGGTCGAGGTCGCAGGGGCCGGCAGCGGCCGACACGCAGGTCTGGACGAGGACACCGTCACCGGGAACCGCTGTGGTGAGCGACCCGTTGCGCAGGTCACGGACGGCACCCTGGCGCAGCGGCAGGACGCAGCCGTAGCAGATGCCCATGCGGCAACCGGACGGCATGAGTACACCGGCCGTCTCCCCCGCCTCCAGCAGCGGGGTGCTGCCGTCGGCGGCGACGGTCACACCGCTGCGGCCGAAGGTGACGGTGCCGCCCTCACCGGGCGAAATGATGGTCGGGCGGAACCGCTCGGTGTGCAGTCGCTCGCCGCGGCCGGCGGCGGTCCAGTGCGCGGTCAGGCCGTCGAGGAGCCCGGCCGGGCCGCACGCCCACGTCTCCCGCTCGAGATGGTCCGGCACCAGCGCGGCCAGGTCGGCGAGGCTGAGCTGACCGTCATCCCTGGTGTGCCGCTCCACCAGCCGGAGCGCGCCGCCGGCGGCCAGGTCCCGCAGCGCCGCACCGAAGATCACGTCCGCTGCGGTGGGCGCCGAGTGGACCAGCGTGACGTCCGCCCCGGCGAGGGCCCCACTGCGCAGCATCCCCATGACGGGAGTGATTCCGCTGCCCGCGGTCATCAGCAGCACCCGCGCCGGCGGTGTGGCCGGTAGCACGAAGTCGCCCTGCGCCTGGTCAAGCTGCACAATCGTGCCGGGCTGAGCGTGCCGCACCAGATGGTTGCTGACCAGACCGTCCGGGATCGCCTTGACGGTGATCGTGATCGGGTCGTGGCGGCCCGCCGGAGCCGAGGTCACCGAGTAGGACCGCCACTGCCGCACGCCGTCGACATCCACGCCGAGCCGGACGTACTGCCCCGGACGGTGTCCCTGCCAGTCCCGCCCCGGCTGGATCACGACGGTGGCGGCGTCCGGGGTCTCCGGGCGCACCTCGACGATCCGGCCCCGTAGTTCGGCGCCGGCACGCAGCGGGGCGACCAGGTCGAGGTAGTCGTCGGGCAGCAGCGGGGTGGTGACCGCCGCGGCGAGCCGCAGCAGCCCGCGACGCAGGGACGCCGGCGCGGACGGACGCTGGACGGTGGTGGTCATACCCCCGATCGTCGCGGCACACTGGCATAAAATCTTGACCTGGGAAGGTGAACCCGACGCGCGAATTTATACGAAGGGAACAAGATCGTGGCCGAACGGTCCGAGGCAACCCGGCGGGCGGCCGGGCTGGACCTGGATGATCGAGTTGCCGCGGAGCTCCGCAACCGGCTCGCCCTGCTCGCCGAGCACACCGTCACCGCCATCACCGCCGAGGTACCCAGCTACTCCGGCACCCTCACCGGACAGATGCGGGACAAGATCGAGAATGCGGTACGAATCGCCCTCGGCACCTTCCTCCAACTCGTCGAACGCTCCTACGGGGCCGACCCCAGCACCCCACTCGTTCCCGCCGTCGAGGCTGCGTACGCGCTCGGCAGCGGAGAGGCCCGCTCCGGCCGCAGCGTGGACGCGTTACTCGCCGCGTACCGGGTGGGTGCCCGAGTTTCCTGGCGGGAGATGTCCGCCATCGCCGTACGCGGAGAGCTGCCGGCCGCCACGGTGGCCGAGTTCGCCGAGCTGATGTTCGCCTACATCGACGAGCTCTCCGCCGCCAGCGTCGCCGGGCACGCCGACGAATTGGCCAGTACCGGCCTCATCCGCCGCCGAAACCTGGAACGACTCACCCAGCAGCTGGTCACCGGAGCCGACGAAGAAGTACTGCTGCGCAGCGCCGAGCGGGCCGACTGGCCACCGCCGCACACCCTCACCGTCGTGCTGCTGCCCCGGTCGAACCTACGCCCGGTGCTCAAGCTGCTGCCCACGCAGACGCTGGAGAGCGCCGACGACCTGCCCGGTGGCGGGCCCGGTGACGAGACCGCCGGCCTGCTCGTCCCGGATGCCCACGGCGACCGGCGACGGCAGCTTGCCCGACTGCTGCGCGGTCGGCAGGCGGTGCTCGGCCCGGCCCGCCCGTGGACCCAGGTCGCCTACTCCTGGCAGCGGACCACCCGGGCGCTCGCTCTGGGTCTGCGTCCGGACGGTGCCGGTGCACCCCTGGACACCGAGGCGCACCTCGCCGAGCTGCTACTCAGCCACGACCCGGAAGGCCTGGCGGACCTGCGGGCACGGGTGCTGGCGCCGCTGGCGGCGCTGCCACCCACCACCGCCGATCGGTTGACCGAGACGCTGCGCTCCTGGCTGCTGCACCACGGCCGCCGCGACGATGTCGCCGCCGACCTCTTCGTGCACCCACAGACCGTGCGCTACCGAATGGGCCAGCTGCGCGAACTGTACGGGGAGCGGCTCACCGACCCCGTCACGGTGCTCGACCTGACCCTGGCTCTGGCATTCCCACCCCGCGGACGGATCAACGAACTACTGCCGCAGGACTGACCGGCAGTGGTCCGGTCATCGTGACCAAAACGGCCGGGAGGGTGCCCGCGTCCGCAGGCACCCTCCCGGCCTACACCGGTACCGTCGTCGTCACCGACGGCGGGGGCGCCGGGTCAGACCGAAGCCGACGACTCCCGCCACGGCAGCGAGGATGCCGCCGACCGTGCTCCAGGCCCAACGCGATCCGAGCTCAGGCAGCCAACCGAAGAAGCCGTCGTCGTCGCCCTCGGCCAGCTCCGTCGGAGCGGCGTCGAGGATGGTGCCAGCCTCGGTGGGCAGCACCAACGGCTCCGCCAAGACGCCGTCGTCGCGGGACCCCTCACCCACCGCGCCGACCAGTAGGTCAACCTCGATCGGCAGGCCAAGGTCTTCCTCCGGCAACTCGGCCACGGAGAGCCGGACGTAATAGGTCCCCGGTAGCGGATCGGCGGACCACGGCTCCGCCCAGGAGCGCACCTGCCGCAGGGTGCACCCGAGCGAGACGCTCTCAGCCTCGGCGGTAGCCGTCGGCGTCTGGGCACCGGCGGTGCAGGCCTGACGCCGCCGCAGCCCGTCGAAGACCTCCACGGTCCATGTGGACTCACCACTACGCTGCTTGGGGAACGACACGGTCGCGGTGATCTCGTGGCGCTCGCCGGCCGCCGCCGGGAACGACCAGTACAGGTAGTCACCGGTTGCGGCGTCCATCTGCACCGGCTGCCCGGCAGTGATATCGGTGGCGGTCAGGAAGGAGGTCCCCGCTCGGGTGACCGGGGTCGCCCCCGGTGAGGGTGTCGGAGTAGCCCGGGCCGCCCCGGGCAGGACCAGCAGGGCCAGGCCGACAGCGGCCAGGACGGCTCCACCCTGCATTGACCGGAAGCGCATCACTTCTCCCTCCAGGTCGCCACCCACCACCGGGTGAGTACCCCGGACGCCAGTCCGGCCACCAGACCGGTCACCGTCAGCAGGACGAGCAGTACCCAGCCACGACCGAGATCCGGGGCAGCCGGAGCCGGCGAGGACGCGACCATGTCCACGGTCAACTCAACCGGCATCCCCGGCGAGGTCTGAGTCCCCGGCTGGGGCGCGAAGGCGTTACTCACCACGAGACAGACGACGGTGGCTTCGGCGTCGGTCGTGGTGGACGGGGTTGGGGAGGGCCCATCCTCCGGCTCCTCCCCCGCCGACCAGCGCAGACCGGCGGAGACGACGTCGGTCCGGCCGCTACCGGCGTCCACGCCACGCACCAGCTCCCGACCGTCGGTGGCCACCGCCCGCAGCAGCACCGCGTGGTCGGGGTTGACCGGCCGGTCCAACGCCACGCTGACAGAGGCACGCAGCTCCTGCCCGGGATACACCGGCACCCGATACCAACGGTGCTCCGAGAACTTCTCCCGGTCGCTGTAGACGCCGGCGCCCAGGAGCGGGGCGTCGGCGCAGACCGAGGTGCCGGCGACCACAGCCGGCGTGACCGTGTGCGTATCCCCGGCCCGGTCGACCAATTGCTTGATCCGACCAGTCAGCTCGTCCGCGCTCTGCGCCGCGGTATACGTGCCACCAGTGGCCGCAGCGATGCAGAGCAGCTGCTGGCGCACCTTCTCGTCTGGGGCCAGGCCAAGGGTGTCCACGACCAGCTTCGTCCCCTGCGCAGCCAGCTCTCGGGCCACCTCACAGGGGTCCGGCGGGGCGCAGGTGTCCTCACCGTCGGTGATCAGCACGATCCGCCGGGCGGTGCTACCGGTGCCGAGATCCTCGGCGGCCGAGCGCAGTGCCAGCCCGACCGGGGTGTACCCAGTCGGCCGAAGGGTCGCCACCGCCGCCTTGGCCTGCACCCGGTCGACCGGCCCGACCGGCACGATCTGCTGGGTGTCCTGGCAGCCCTTCTCCTTGTTATCACCGGGATAGGTGGCACCGAGGACTCGAATGCCCAGTTCAGTCTCATCCGGTAGCGCGTCCACCACCTCGTTGAACGCCTGCTGGGCAACCGAGATCCGGCTTCGCCCGTCGATGTCGGTGGCCCGCATCGACCCGCTGACATCAAGGACCAGCTCGACCTTCGGCGGCTCGACCGGGGTCTCCCAATCCGCGAGGGCCGGTGCTGGACCAATCATCACGCTCGTCGCCAGCAGCCCGACGAGAGCTGCCGCCAATCGTCTCGTCTTGATCATCGCGCGCAGTCTAGGGCAGCTCCACATCGGACAAGCACTCGGGTTGGGTGACGCAGATCACGCATGCTTCCAATCAGGCCCGTGCCTAGCGTCGGGTGACGTGGTTGATCAGTCGATCGAGTATCAGGAACCGCCGACCTCCGGGCCGCCGGTGCGGCCACTCTCCCAGAATCGTGAATTCGTCATTCTCTGGGTGAGCCAGTCAATCTCCGCGCTGGGTAGCGCCGTCTCCTCGGTGAGCTTCGTCCTGCTGACTCTGGCCATCACCGGTTCAGCAGCACACGCGGGTGCCGTCGCGTCAATCGCCGCCATCACCACTGTGGTGTGTCGACTCCCGGCGGGCTCCCTGGCGGATCGACACGACCGACGACTTCTCATGATCGTGGCAGATCTGGGACGCGCGCTGGCACTGAGCAGCCTGGTCATCGCCGGCGTCATCGGCCAGGTTACATTCGTCCACATTGTGGCGGTGGTGGCCACGGAAGCGGCCCTGAGTAGTTGCTTTCAACCAGCGGAGACGGCATCCCTTCGGTTTGTCGTGGCGCGCGACAGGTGCCCCAGGCCGCCGCCCGAAACGAATCCCGCACGCAGCTCGCGACGCTGGTGGGACCCGCCCTCGGCGGCATCCTCTTCAGCACCGGCCGGCTGGTGCCGTTCCTGGTGGATGCCGTCTCCTACCTCGTCTCCGCAGTAGGACTGACCCTGATCCGACGCCCCCTGCGCAACAACACCGGGGATCGTACGCCGCACCGAAGCCGCGGTTTCGTCAGCGCGGGTCTGCGGTGGCTGTGGCAGGAGCAGTTCGCCCGGGGCGCGGTGCTCTGGTTCGCCGGTGTTACCTTCGTCTCAGTCGATCGGGCTGGTCTGCGTCCTTCTGGCCGAGCGCCACGGCGCGGGGCCGGCCGCCACGGGGCTGCTGTTCTCGATTACGAGCACGGGCGGGCTGGTGGGCGCGTTGGCGGCACCCCGGCTGGTCGCGCGGTTCCAGCCACGGACGCTGATCACGGCGTTCGGGTGGGTTGCCGCGCTGGTGACTCCGCTGTTGGCGGTGGCACACTCGGCGTATCTCATCGGTGTCATCGGCGCGCTGGTCTTCTTCCTCGGGCCCACGGCCAACGCCGCGATCATCGGCTACATACTCACCCGCGCCGAGCCCGCCCTCCAGGGGCGGGTGAGTGCCGCTGTGCACTTCCTCGGCGGGAGCCTGCTACCGATAGCCCCCGCACTCGCCGGGGTACTGGTCCAGTGGCTCGATGCCGTCCCGACTGTGCTGCTGTACTCGTCGGCCCTGCTCGCCCTCGCGATCTTCGCGACGGCAGCGCGCAACCTCGGCGTGCGTCCGCGATGAACCCGGGTCGCGGCCAGCCAGCACAGGTCAGGTGCGCTCCGGGTCCCCCGGATCCGTGGAGCGCAGACGCGCACACGCCTGCTCACACGCCCGTTCAAGTCGTTCCGTGGCGTCCCGGGACAGACCGCGTTCGGCTGCGATCCAGGAGGCCCACCCATAGACAACGTCCGGAAGGACGTCACTCACATCCGGATCACCGATGGCGTCTCGGGTCAAACCTGGCAGGCCCAGGGCGGCCATCACCCGACGCGGGCCGAGTCGCATCGGATGGCAGCAAGCTCGATCGATGAGCTGCTCGACGAAGAGGTCCACCGCCTGGCTCGTCGCGTCGTCCCCGGGCAGCTTGGAGCCGATGCCGGAGGCGAGGAACGCCCGCTTCATGAGTGCGACATCCACGCGGTCGGGCAGCGGGTCCGGCGGTGCGGCGGCGACGCTCAACGCCCGGGCCCGGGCCAGGGTCAGCGCCCGCATCTTCCGGTATGCAGCCGGCGCCGGATTCGGCTGGTAGTCCCGATCTTCCAGCACCTCGTCCGAGGTGACGACCGCGTCCTCAAACAACCGCCGGGCATACGCCGGGTCGACCGGCTCGGTAACCAGACCGTCGACTCCGTCGGCGCGGCGTAGGACATCCTGCAGCACCTCCACGTCCATGCCGAGGGTCAGCTCTCGAAACAGGCCACCATCCACGGCAAGGTCGATCATGGCCAGGATGCCGTGCTCATCGTCTCCGTCGTAGGAGAAGACGCACAGCAGGAAGGCGGTCTCGTCGAACGGGTCGTGCGCCCACCAGCAGCCCTCCACCCGCACCCGGCCGATCGTGGACGCCCAGGAGGCGTCGGGAACGCCCTGTCGGGTCAGCCGGTCGGCGTGCAACCCGGCCAGTTCCCGCTGCGTGTCGACCGGACTCATCGCCTGGAAAGCCCGCAGCGCCGCCACCGCCGCCGGTGTCTCCCGCCGACCCAACTCCTGGATGACCCGGGCATCCTCGCGCGCTGCGACAGTCAGGGACGGCCCGATCCCCTCCGCGCCCTGATGGGCGAGCAGCTGCGTCATTCCCTCCTCGATGCGCCACGGCGAACGATTCGCCATGATCGAAAAGTTCCACTCCACGAAGTCAGCGCCCGCAACGGCACGATCGATGCCCTGATCGCTGTCATCCATTTCCGGATTGTCGCAGCCGATCGGTGACCAGACGACTACCTCACCGCGCGCGGCGAGCCACTGCCCGCCCCGGAGAGCGCAGCGCCCTCCCGGGGCCCACCCCCGAAGGTCGGAGGGGGCGGGGCCCGGGCCGCCATGTGCGGCGGCTAGTCCTCGACCCAGCCATACTGACGCGCCATGGCGACCAGCGCCCGACGGGCCTCAACGATCTGCGCACCGGTCATCGTGGGCACGTTCGCCAGCAGCAGCTCGGTCACGGCGCTGTCGAACTGCTCGACCGCCAACACATCACACTCACCGTCCTCGTCGGACAGGGGCTGCGGGCGACCCGGCACACCACGGTTCGTTACGGCCGGAGCCGTCTCCAGCACGACGCTCGCGACCTTCAGGCCCCGTTCGGACTGCACAACCTCATAGCTCACCCGCATGCCGGCCGCGACCTGGTGCCGCTGATCACCGAAGTCGTTCGCATGCACAAAGACGTCATCGCCGCCCCCGAACGGTGCGATAAACCCGTAGCCGCGAACGTCATCGAACCGGACAATCGTCCCTTTTTCCACCACAATCCCCCAACAAAGACCAACCACCAACACCCGAAGCGCGCAACCTACCGATGGATCCCACGCGCTGCCAGCCTAGCGACCCTGCCACCGGGACGAGACCGGACGTCAGCGAGGTGGCCTCCGGCAGCACCGGAAGCGCCAACAGCAGAAGCCCTGACCACGGGTACGATCGGCTCCTTGTGGACGGGAACCAGCAGGATTTGATGATCGCTGTCCCGGCGGGGCAGGTAACGCTCTCCGACCGCCGAACACAGCGCCGATGGTCGGTCGAGTTGAAGCCGTACGAGCTCGCCCGCTTCCCGGTCACGCAGGCCCAGTACGCCGCGATCACCGGCGCCCGCCCGAGCACGACTCGCGGAGATCAACTGCCGGTCGAGGGGGTGTCCTGGTGGGATGCGGTCCGGTGCTGCAATGCCTGGTCGCGACGGGACGGGTTGCCGCCGGCCTATCGGTTCTCCGGCGCCGAGGAGATCGAGTGGGACCCCTCCGCCGACGGGTACCGGTTGCCGACCGAAGCCGAGTGGGAGCACGCGTGCCGCGCCGGTACGACCGGCCCCCGCTACGGACCGCTGGACGAGATCGCCTGGCACCGCGACAACTCGCGGGAACGAATCCACGAGGTGGGCGGCCGACAACCGAACGCCTGGGGCCTACACGACATGCTGGGCAACGTCTGGGACTGGTGCTGGGATCACTACGACCCGGAGGTCTACGGCAGCTACCGGGTCCTCCGTGGTGGCGGCTGGTTCGACGAGCACTGGAGTTGCCGGGCCTCCGTACGGCGCCGGAGTCATCCGACGTTCCGCGTCGACGACGTGGGTTTCCGCGTCGCGCGTTCCATTCGCCCCGAGTGGAACTGACCTGGCGCCCGCGCCTCACGCCACGGCATAGACCTCGGAGATCGCAGCGAGCACCTGATCCCGAGCGGCCTCGGCCGGACAAACGCCGATAAGCACGTAGTAGGCCAGCCCTTCAGCAAGCGCCACCAGGGTCACGGCCACCTCCGCGGGATCGGCCCCGGCACGGAGATGACCAGCGGCCTGGTCGCAGCGGAGCAGATCGGCGAGCTGGCCGTGGAGTTTGGCGTAGTCGACGCGCAGCCGGGCGGCGATTGCCTCGTCGGCCAACGCCACCGCGGTGAATGACTGGCGTACCCGCAGGTGAGCACGGGTGACGGCGTCGTACGGAATCAGCTCGGTGAGCACCACGGTAAGTAGGCGCCGTCGGCTCACGTCCTGGTCATCGGGTCTGGCTTTGGCGGCTATCCGATCGCTGGACAGGGCGTTGCCCCGTTCGAAGGCAGCCTCGACCAGGCCTCGCTTGGTGGGAAAGTAGTGCTGGACCCGGCCGGGCGACACGCCGGCCTGGGCAGCCACCGCGACCAGGGACACAGCCGCCAGGCCACGTTCGGCGACAACAGCCAGGACCGCGTCGGCGATCTCGTTGCGCCGACGCTCATGCTCGAAGCCCACCCCTCGAGTTCGACCGGTCGCCAACCCTTCCCCCAACCAGGTTGCCCAGACGCTACGTCATGACTATGTTCTAGATTATAGCAATGTGATCACACTGATTTAATCGGGGGAGTCATGCGGTGGCGGCGGGGCGGGGACGAGCCGGGCACGCAGCGCGTCCGGCGCCGCACCCCGGACGCGACCTCGGGTCGGGCTGCACTTCTGCTGGCCTGCACCGCACAGTTCCTGGTGGTACTCGACGTATCCGTGGTCAACGTCGCACTTCCGTCCATCCAACGGGCTCTCTCCCTTTCACCGTCTGGCCTACTGTGGGTGGCCAACGGCTATGCGCTGGTGTTCGGAGGCTTCCTCCTGTTGGGTGGCCGACTGGGCGATGTGTATGGCCGCAAGTTGGTCTTGATCTCCGGGCTGGGGCTGTTCACGGCCGCGAGTCTCGTCGGCGGGCTCGCCACCACCGCCGGTGTGTTGGTCGGCGCCCGCGCGTTCCAGGGCCTGGGTGCCGCCACGCTGGCACCCGCCACCTTGACAATCCTCACCACGACATTTCCACCAGGGTCCGCGCGCAACCGGGCATTGGCTGTCTGGACCGCGGTCAGCCTGGCCGGCGGCGCGGCCGGCAACCTCCTTAGTGGCGCCCTCACCGCGTACCTGACCTGGCGGTCAACCTTGCTGATCAACGTACCGATCGGCACGTTCTGCATCGTCCTAGCGGCTGTCACGTTGGCCGGAGGGCGGCCGCGTGACCGGGTTGTCCAGCTCGACGTCAAGGGCGCTGCCCTGATCACCACCGCCCTGATCGCGGTGACCTACGCCGTCACGGCCAGCTACCCGCACAGCCGGCGAGGGCCGACCGCCACCGCGGCGTTGGTCGTCGGCCTGATCTGCCTGGCCGCCTTCGTCGCGGTCGAGGCACGCGGCGCCGAACCACGACTCCTGCCGCTGCGGCTACTGCGAACCAGGGCAATCTGGCTGGGCAACCTGCTGATGCTGCTGGTCGGGGCCGGCTTCCAGATTCCGCTGTGGTATTTCCTGACCCTGTACCTGCAGCAGGTACTCGAACTCACCCCGCTGCAAGCCGGGGCCGGGTTCTTACCACACACCCTGCTTATGATGCTGGTCGGAATGCGCGTGACCCCATGGCTAATGCGACACGTTGCCGCGCGGAGCTTGGTCATCGTCGGAACCGCCATCGCCGCGGCCGGGTTCTGGTGGCAGGGTCAGATCACCGTCCACAGCACCTACCTGTCCGGCGTCCTCGGCCCGGCCGTCGTGATATCGGTCGGCGGCGGGCTGCTCATCGTGCCACTAACCGCCGTGGTGACCTCCGGCGTCTCCGGCCCCGATGCCGGGGCAGTCTCCGGGCTGGCTAACGCCGCCAAACAGTTTGGCGGCGCCCTTGGCCTGACCGCACTCATCGCGTTGACCAGCCGGCATTCGTCCACCAAGGCCGATCTTGTCAGCGGCTACGCGCAGGCATTCGCGTTCACCGCCCTTATCTTGACCCTCGTCGCCGTCGTGGCGTTCGCACTACCAGCCGGGGATGCCGTCAGGCCACCTCCCAGGTCTCGCCGGACCACCGCCGGCGCAGCCGGCGGTCGTGACTGACCACCACCACGGCGCCTTGGTATTCCTCGAGAGCGGCCTCCAACTCCTCGACCAGGCCCAGCGAGAGATGGTTGGTGGGCTCGTCCAACAGCAGAAGGTCGACGGGCTCGCTAAACAGCCGGGCCACCGCCAGCCGCTGGCGTTGCCCGGTGGAGAGCCGACCGATCGGCACGGTGAGGCTCTCCGGGGTGAACAACCCGAGCGAGAGCAGACTGGAGATGTACTCCTCGGCTGGACCGGGCCGTCCGTGCGCGAAGGCGGCCAGCAGAGTCCGCTCCGGCTCGGCGGTGGAAGCCTCCTGCGGGAGGTACCCGATCCGGCCAGAACGGGTCACCTGACCACCGTCCGGGGCGAGGTCACCAGCGAAGATCCGCAGCAGCGTGCTCTTCCCGGCGCCGTTCGGCCCCCGGATCAACAGGCGTCGACCCGTCGCGACGGTCAACGTGGTGGGCTTGAGCCGACCGGCGAACGTCACCTCCTGGGCGGCAAGTAGCACCCCGGCGGCGACTGCCGTAGGCGTGGGCGGCTCGAACCGAAGCGGGTCGGGCGGCGGCGGCACCGGGTCCTCGTGGAGGCGGCGCAGGCGTAGCTCCGCGTTGCGGACGCGGCTCGCGACCGACTGCTGCACCCGGCCCGCGTTGCGGTCATAGGCAATCTTGTTGCGATCCTTCATCGCCCGGCCGGGCGCCACCTGTCGGGCCGTGGTCGCCGCGACCTCCCGCAGCCGGTCCAACTCCGCCTGCCGCTGTTCGTATGCCTGCTGCCAGCGTTGCCGGGCCGCCGCCCGCTCGATCAGGTAGCCGGCGTACCCGGTGCCGTAGCGGACCAGGGTACGCCGGTCCGCGTCCACCTCGATCAAACCGGTGGCGACCTGCTCCAGGAAGACCCGGTCATGGGAGATCACGACCGTGGTGCCACGCCGGGAGCGGAGGTACCCCTCCAGCCAGCTCAACGCGGCGTCGTCGAGGTGGTTGGTCGGTTCGTCGAGCAGCAGCACCTCGCTGTTGGCGGCCAGCACCGAGGCCAGGTGCACGCGGGCCTGCTCCCCGCCGGAGAGGCCGCCAAGCGGACGATCCCGCTCCACCGCGGTCAGCCCCAGCCCGTGCAACGCCTGCTCGACCCGGGCGTCGGCCTCGTAGCCTCCCCGCAGCTCGAAGGCGGTCGCCAGGTTCCCGTACTCGGTCAGGTCGTTCTGGTTGCCGCCAGCGAGCCGTGGCTCCAGTTCCCGTAACCGCGCCTCCATCGCATGTAGGTCGGCCAGGGCGACATCGATCGCCTGCTGAACGGTCAGCTGCCCCGGCAGGTACATGTCCTGGGCGAGGTACCCGACACCGCCGTCGGCGGTGACGGTCACCTGTCCACCGTCCGGCTCCTCTCGGCCGGCGAGCAGGCGCAGCAGCGTCGACTTGCCGGAGCCGTTCTCGCCGATGATCCCCGTACGCCGGTTCGGGCCAATGGCGAAGGTGACGCCGTCGAGCAGAAGTCGGTCGCCGTAGGCCTTGGTCACGCTATGGACGCTGATCTGGGTAGACATATGGATACTCCGAAGTGTCATGGTCGGGAACCCGCCGGGGCGGGAGGTCGGACACGGGGAACACTGAGCGGAGCATCATGCCTCCCTAAAGCTATGGATGTAGCGATAAGATGCTGACATGGTCCAGCCCCCGTCGACAACCGATAAGTCGCCGCGCCGCCCAAACGGACGCAGTGCGCGCGTCCGCCGCCAGGTGCTCGACGCCGTCCGCGCGCAGCTGGTTGACGGCGGCTTCGACCTACTGACCATGGACGCCGTGGCCGACCGGTCGGGCGTACACCGGACCACGGTCTACCGACGCTGGCGGGACATCGGCGGCCTACTGGCTGATGTCCTGACAGACGCAACCGGCGACGACTGGAGCCCGCCACAGACCGGCTCACTGGAGACAGACCTCGCCGCAGTCAACCGTGAGGTCCACGCGGCACTGACCGCCGACCCATCGATCAGCACCGCGCTGATCGCCGCTTCGTTTCGCTCCCCCCAGGCAGCAGCGGCGCTGCGGACCTTCTGGGCCGATCGCAACGCGCGCTGTACTGCCATCGTGCGACGCGCCATTGACCGCGGCGAGGTCCCAGCCGACACCGACCCGCGCGCCGTGATCATCGCCGCGACCGCACCGCTCTACCTCACCCTCGTCCTACTCCGGTCTCCCGCCGACAGCGGCCTCGCCACACGCTCGGCCCACCAGGTGAGCGTCGCCGCCCGGGCGGGCGCCTTCGCCCGTCCCAGCAACGAGCCCATGACCGCCGGCACACCAGGATCCGGGGTGCGGTGAAGCCCGCCGACGCACCGGGTCACCGGGTCACCGGGTCACCGAGGCATAAGTCCTCGCCAACCTGATCTTTAAGTGCGGCTGGTAGCTGCGTCGACAGTACTGACACGTCCGCTCCGCCGGCCGGTCCCATACGCTCGCGCTCGCTGTCGAGCTGCCCTCGCGGCTGGGGCACAGACCGATGGGGCAGCTCGACACCCAACACCACAACGCCGACTCCGTGGCGTGTGGCAGCTGCGAACCTGGTCGAGCTCCACCAACCCGAGCTCTTCAATGCTGCTGTGAAAAAGGTAACCAACATGAGGCTGCGCGCCGGTGATTCCTGTTAGGATTCCGCAATTCTTCATGTCGCCGCCATTGAAGAAGGGAACCTTCTGAATGCATGACGTGGACACCGTGCGCTATCCACTGGCCGCTCCGGGAAGCGACGCATGGGAACGCGTCGTCACAAAAACCCGCGCCGACCTGCGCGACCATGGTTGCAGTGTGCTGCCGGAGTTCATTCGACCGACTAGCTGGGAGACGCTACGACGGGAAGGCGCCACAGTTGCCCCGTCGGCATACTACGACGTTACGGAAACTAACGTCTACAATACGAAACTCGATGCCGATCTGCCGGCGGAGCACCCGGGTCGCATCATCATGCGCCGCGGCAACGCGTTCGTCCCACGAGATCTGATCCCCGCCGACAGTGTCATCCACCGGCTCTACCGCGACCCGTCGTTCGTGCGCTTTGTCGCCGCCTGCTTCGAACTTCCGGCGCTCCACGAGCTCGCCGACCCGCTCTCCGGCCTGGTACTCAACGTCGTGCAGCCCGGCATGGACCATCCGTGGCACTTTGACCTCAACGAGTTCACCGTCAGCCTGCTGACCCAGGAGCCGGAGGACGGGGGCGTCTTCGAGTACTGCCCGAACATCCGTTCGGCGGGTGCGGAGAACTTCGACGCTGTCCGTTCGGTGCTCACCGGCGTCGATCGGGCACCGGTACGAGCCCAGACCCTGCGCCTCGGTGACCTCCAACTGTTCAAGGGGCGGTACGCGCTGCACCGGGTGAGTACCGTGCGCGGGGACACCGCCCGACACACAGCGATCTTCGCCTACTCCCAGCGCCCCGGCGTGATGGGCAGTGTCACCCGGACGCGACAGCTCTTCGGCCGGGTCCTGCCGACGCACCGCGATGCCGAGCGTCATGCCATCCGAGTCGACCAGCTGCTGGACTAGCGCTCGCAATGCTACCCAGTGCGTTTTGACCCGCCCGGAAGGCTTCCGGCGACATACCCTTTGACCGCGACCACTGGCCCAGAAGCGGCCCGACGAGCAGCACATTCCAGGAGGCCGAGTGAGTACGTTCGACAACGAGGACAAGCTGCCCTCGGTACCACTACCCAGGCTGGAGGAGACCTGCGCACGGTTCCTCGAGTGGTCCAAGCCGCTGCTGACGGAGCAGGAGTTCGCCGACACCGAGGCCGCGGTGCGGGAGTTCAGGCGGGCCGATGGTCCGGGTCCGAAGCTCCACGCCGACTTGGTGCGGTACAACGAGGACGCCGCCACCCACAGCTGGCTGGACGACTTCTGGCCGGCCCGCTATCTCGGCCGGCGCGACCGCATCGCGTTGAACGCCAACTTCTTCTTCCTGTTCCGCGACACGCCACTGCGCGGGTTCACCGACCCGCAGGTGGAGCGCGCGGTACGGCTCATCGCCGCCATCGTCAACTACAAGATCCAGCTCGATGCGGAACGCATTCCCCCTGCCGTAACCCGCGGGCAGCCGCTGTCGATGGAGCAAAACAGATTTCTCTTCTCCACCACCCGCATCCCGGGGCCGGAGCAGGACAGCGTCCGAGCGCCGTACAGCGACGAGATGCCAGGCCCCGCAACCGCACGGCACATCGTGGTGTTCTGCCACGGCAACGCCTTCCGGATGGACGTACTCGGTCCGGACGGGCACCCGTACTCCCTCGATGACCTGACTGCGGGCCTGCGGGAGCTGCAGAAAGCCGGCCTCGTGCCGGCGGCGATGACCACCGCGGCCGGCCATCTCACCACCATGGCCCGAACCGAGTGGGCGGCGGCCCGCCAGCGACTGGTCGCGCTCGACGCCAGCAACGCCGCGGCGCTGGAGACCATCGAGACGGCGCTGTTCTGCGTCTGTCTGGAGGACCTGACCCCGGCCGACGACCTGGCGGCCTGCGACCAGCTACTCCATGGCGACAGCGGAAGCCGGTGGTTCGACAAGGCAGTGTCGCTCATCGTCTTCGCGGACGGCACAGCCGGTATCAACGTCGAACACTGCGAGCTGGACGGCACCACCATCCTCAGCTTCGTCGACGCAATTCTCACCGGAACGCCGGAGGAGCACGCCGCGCGGTCAGGAGCGGTGGCACAGGGCGTGCCAGCAATCGAGCCGGTCACCTTCGTTCTCGACGAAGGGCTGCAAGCCGAGATCGCCACCGCAGCACAATCCTTCGCCCAGTTCGGCGCGGACACCGCCACCGCGACCCTGTCCATCGACGAGTTCGGGATGGACGAGGTCAAGCGGCTACGGATGTCACCAGACGCCTTCGTTCAGCTGGGCTACCAGCTCGCGCACAAGCGGGCCAAGGGGTTCACCGGTGCCACGTACGAGTCCATCGCCACCCGCCAGTACTCGCGGGGACGGACTGAGGCGATGCGCGTCGTCACGCCGGAGGTGCTGCGGTTTGTCGCGGTCATGGACGATCCCGCCGCGGCCGGAGACGAACGACGGGCGGCGTTCCGTGCCGCGGCCGACAAGCATGTCGAACGGGCGAAGCAGTGCCAGGCCGGTGCCGCACCAGAGCAGCACCTCTGGGAGCTACAACTCATCCAGCAGCGGCGGGGGGCCGAACTCGGCGTGCCGGAGTCACCCCGACTCTACGAGACGCCGGGGTGGCGCACGATGCGCGACGACTACCTGAGCACCAGCTCGGCGCCGTCACCGAATATCCGCTACTTCGGATTCGGGGCCACCAGCAGCCGCTGCATCGGAATCGCCTACGTGCTGCTGCCGGACCGGTTCCAGCTGTACCTCAGCACCCCACGCCCAGTCGCCGAGATGATGCACACGTTCGCCGACCGGCTCCGCGAGGCGTTGCGTGAGCTGCGCGCCCTCCTCGACGAGCAGTAGCCGACCAATGGACTACTTCCACACCTGAGCCAGGGTCTCGGTGCGGCCTGCCGGCGGTTCCCGCCGGCAGGCCGCACCGAGAAGAGTGTCCTACTCGAAAACCCGCAGTTCGGCGATGGACCACCAGTTTGCCGTCCCGCCGGTCAGCCGGAGCCGCAGGTATCGGGCCTGGGTGATGGGGACGTTGACGGTGGTCACCTGCCCCGTCCCGAGCCCGGTGGCGATGGTCGTCCAGCTCGAGCCGTCGTTCGAGATCTCCACGTTGAACCGGCGTGGTTGGTCGCCCGGGCTGTCAGCTCCCGCGTCGATCATGATGTGGTTGAACCAGCTACCCGCACCGAGGTCGACCCGGTACCACTCTCCGGCAGCCTGAGCCGCGCCGGTGGTCCACCGGGTGCCGGGATCGCCGTCGACCGCTTGGTTGGCCGAAACTCCCGCCCCGGTCGTCGACGCAGTGACTGACCAGCCGCTTCGCTCACGTTCCCGCTCGCCGTACACCTGCAGGTCATGGATCGACCACCAGCTGGTGGAGGTGGCCGTGAGCACCACTCGGACGTAGCGGGCGTACTGGGCCGGGAACTCCGCCAGCACCGTGGACCCGGTTCCGGAGCCGGTGCGCACGGTGGTCCAGCTGCTGCCATTGTGCGACACCTGAACCTCGTACCCACGTGGACCGTCTCCCGGTGAGCCACTGCTGTCGAGCAAAAGCCGGTGAAACGGTTGCGCCACGCCCAGATCGACCTGGAAGTACTGCCCGGCAGCCTGTCCCGCCCCCGCGCTCCACCGGGTGGTCCGGCTCGGGTCGACAGCGTTCCTCGCCGGACTTCCGTCTTCGGCGGCTGATGCCGAGACGGTCCAGCCGCTGCGGTGCAGCGCCGGCGTACCGTAGACGTGGAACTCGGCGATGGACCACCAGTCGGGCCCGACACCGGTCTGGACGATCCGCACGTACCGGGCGTACTGCGGCGCGAAAGGCAGCGCCTGTTTCCAGCCCCAGCCCTGCCCGCTGCGTACTGTGGTCCAGTTGACGGCGTCATCGGAGACCCGGATCTGGTAGCCGCGGGGATAGTCCCAACGCTGGTCGCCGCGGGTCTCGAAGGAGATCTGGTCGAAGACCCGTTTGGCGCCGAGGTCGACCTGGAACCACTGGCCGCCGTCCTGTGGGACACCGGTGCTCCACCGGGTGTTCGGATTCCAGTCCAGGGCGTTCGCCGGCCCGCCCCCGGCCTCGGTCGACGAGGCGGTGGCGGTCCAGCCGGTCTGGTCCAACGGGATGGTGGCCAGCCACGGCTGACCGCGGGTGAACCGGCTCACCACCTCAATGAAGGTGGTGTTGGGCTGGAAATGTGGGGTGGCGAACCTGTCGGTCTTGGCCATGATGGTGGCCGGAGTGTCGTTGTTGATGATCGGCACTGGGTTCGGGTTGCTGTTGTAGAAGCCCCAGTAGCCCCCACCGCCGTTGTAGTGGTCACCGCGAACCTTGTAGTTCCAGTTGGTCCAGGACACATTGAGCGCATTGAGGCCGCCCATGAACTTGGCCCAGAGATCGTCATTGTGATAAAGCGAGTATTCGCCGTAGAGGACCGGCACACCCCAGGTTGGGTCGTTGATCCTCGCCGCTACCTCCGCCAGCTGGGTGTTGACCAGGGACTCCTGTGCGCCGTGGTCCTTGCCGCCCGGGAAGTCGTACGGATGCACCTCGTACATGACATTCGTCCAGCCGTACTGGGCGGGCGGGGCGATGGAGTTCCAGCCGAAGAAGGCCGCCATCACGATGAGATGGTCGGGGTCGATGGCACGAATGGCATCGTAGAGCCGGTCGTAGTAGGCGCTCTTCTGGCCGACGTCGTCGGCGTCCTCGTTGTAGTCGAGCAGTGGCTCGTTGATCAGGTCGTAGCCGGCGACGGCCGAGTTCCCCACGTATCGGGTGGCGATGGCCTCCCAGATGGTGACGACCCAGTCCTGGTAGGTCGCGGTGGTCCAGAATCCGTTGGGGTTGGGGCCGACCCGCCCGCAGCTACCCCACGGACAGCCGCCGCCGGGGACGGTGTGTAGGTCGAACAGGACGTACATGTCGCGCTCGGCTGCCTCGGCAACCAGCCAGTCGATCATCGACCAGGGGTCCGCCTTCCACGTGCCGTCGAGGTTGAGCAGCTCGGTCCAGCCGATCGGCACCCGGATCAGGTTCATCCCCATTGCTTGCAGGTTGGTCAGGTCCGACTCGGTGATCCAGGTCTGCTGGTGTCGGTTGATGATGCTCTCCGTGGTGGTCGGGCCAAACCGCCGCTGGTAGGCCAGGTTCATCGAGTAGTCGTCGTTGTGGAGTGCCGCGGTCAGTTCGCCGACCGACCACCAACTGCCCGAGCTGCCGGTCTGGACTATGCGGAAGTACCGGCCGCGAGCCGCCGGAAAGTTGATCGGTGTGGCCTTCTCGCTACCGGCTCCGGTGGCGACGGTGGTCCAGTTGCTGGCGTCATGGGAAACCTGGACCCGATAGCCACGGGGGTGGTCGTACTCGTCCGCGGAGTTCTTCGCGGTACTCAGGACGATCTGGTTGAAGGTCTGGGTAGCACCCAGGTCGACCTGGAGCCACTCCCCACCGGTCTGCCCGGCGCCGCTACTCCACCGGGTGCCGGGGTTGCCGTCCACGAGGTTGGCGGTTGACCCGCCCGGTTCGGTGGACGACGCCGTGACGCTCCATCCGGTCCGGTCGAAGGTGCCTTCCGAGGTGATCGCGACCTCGGCGATCGACCACCAGTTCGCGGAGCTACCGGTCTGCACTAGGCGCAGGTAGCGGGCGTAGGTGGTGGTGAACAGTTCAATGACCACGATCCGGGTGCCGGCGTAGTCGCTGGCGACCTTGCTCCAGCTGACGCCGTCGGCGGAGGAGAGCAGCTCATAGCCGCGGGGGGAGTCGTCAGTGGCGGCGGGACCGGAGTCGATGAGCACCTTGTTGACTGGCTTGCTCCCGCCAAGGTCGATCGTGAAGGTCTGGCCGGGGGTCTGTGCGGCGCCACTGGTCCACCTGGTGTTGACGTCGCCGTCGATCGCCATGGCCGGGCTGTGCCCCGCGGCGGTGGCGAAGGCGCTGGCGGAGGCCGGACCGTTGTGCAGCACCGGGTCGGAGAAGAGGTTGAACTCGGCAACCGACCAAGGGGCCGCCCCCGCGCTGGTCTGGATGACCCGCACGTACCGGGCGATCTGGGGGCTGAACGGGACAGCCAGCAGTTGTCCGCCGCCGAGGCCGCTGGCGACGTCCTTCCAGGTACTGGCGTCACTCGAGGCCTGGATGCGGTACGAGATGGGGGCCGTGCCGGTGAACCCGGCAGCGTCGAGGTAGACCCGGTTGAACAGGGTCGGTGTGCCGAGGTCGACCTGGAACCACTCTCCGCTGGTCTGGCCGGTGCCGGGGGTCCACCGAGTCGTGCCGCTACCGTCGAGTGCCGCGGCGGCGGTAGCGCTACCGACTGAGGCGGAGGCAGCCCAATCGGTTCGGTCCAGGGCGAACTCCCCCAGTGGTGACATCCAGTCCTCGTACGTGAGCCAGCCGCCGAGGTTGGTGCCGCGCAGGGTGATGACCTCACCGGTGCCACCGGCACGGTGTAGGACCGGGCCATCGGCCTTGAGGAAGTCGCTGGCGCCCAGACCGGCCTGCGCGGGTGGCGCGGCGGGGACGACCGCGGCAGCCGGAGCAATCAGCACGATTGCGAGAACGAGCAGCAGGGGGAACCGTCGTGGGCGGACGGTACGTGCGTCGGGACGGATACGCATGCGGGGCTCCCGGGGGTGAGTCTTTCGACGTACAGCGGTGGTGCGCCGAGCACTTTCCGGTGACCTCACCGAGGGTGCGCTCGACCTGGGTGGCCGGGCTGCGGCGGTCAGCCCCGGAACACGACAACGGAGCCGCCTCCGTTGACCCGTCAGGAGGCGGGCGTGACCTGCAGCCCGTCGAGAATGACGTCGGTGGTGGCGATGAGCTGGAGGGTGTGCCGGCCCGTTGCCACCGGACCACGTGTGGTGACGGTGCTCTCGGCTGGCGCCAGGGGCTCGTCGTCGAGCCGCAGGGTCAGGCCGCCAGTAGCCCGTACGGTGATCTGTAGTCGGCTGGGAGCGGCGAGGTGAACGTCGTAGCTGACCCAGTCGCCGGGACAAAGCTGTACGAGCAACTGGTCATCGTCAGCGCGGGGGGCACCATCAGTGTGCGCGAAGTCCAGCGGCCGGCCGTGGGCCTGCGGCGACCGGACGATGGTGACCTGGTCATCGGAGCGGAACTCGGTCAGCGGGGTGGCCCAGCTGGTTCGGTAGGAGTGGCCCGCACCCCGAAACGAGAAACCGGTGCCCGGCAGCCGTAGCGGTGGCCGGCGCAGCAGGGCGTTGATGACTTCCCGACGATAGTGGCAGGCGGATGGGGCGACGTTGTCGAGCAGTTCGCACAGAATGTGCCAGGAGCGATCTGGATCCGGCCGATCGGCCTTGCCAGCGGCGTAGGCCGCTACCTCCGACCACCCGGCCGGCGCCACCACCGAACACGGCGAGGTGAAGGTGTCGACCTTCTTCCATGGCCAGAAGTTCCACGAGATGCCCTCATCCTCGTAGAGCTGGAAGGCGGTCTGCAGCCAGTCGAGGTTGTTCTCGCCCCCCTCACCCATGTAGATGGGCAGGTTGAGTCGGTCGCGCACATCGAGGAAGCGCTGGATCCCCGGGCGGTCCGGCGGCGACCAGTAACGATGGAACTGCAACATCGACCGCGGGTCCCAGACCTCGGTGAAGATGTCCCAGTTGCTGGCCCAGTGGGTACCCTCATAGATGATCAAATGGTGCGGGTCGACGGCGCGGATGGCGTCGGTCAACTCCTGGTAGAGCGTGACCAGGTCGACGGCGTACCGATGTTGGTAGTCGTTGGGCAGTGGCTCGTTGAGCAGGTCGTAGCCGGCGATGACTGGCTCGTCCCGGTAGCGGGCGGCGAGCGCCTGCCACAGCGCGATGGTCTGCTCCTGATAGTGCCGCTCGACGAACAGGTCGGGCCGACCGTTCGGCGAGTCATCGATGTTGGTGCCGGTCTGCCCACCCGGGGCGCCGTGCAGGTCGAGGACCACCCAGAGGCCGTACAGCCGGCAGCGGTCGATGAGCCAGTCGACTAGTGCGATGCCATCCGGGTCGAATCCGCCCCCTTCGGCCAGCACGACCCGGGAGTTGATCGGCAGCCGGACGTGGTTCATGCCCTCGGCGGCGATCTGCGCGAGGTCGGCGTCGGTGATGAAACGCTTCCGGAACCCAGTCCAGAACCGCGCGGCGCGTTCGGCACCGACAAGGTCGGTGACCAGTTCCTCGATCTCGCGGGGGGACTGCGGGCCAGGGGGCTCGAACTTCCACATGTACCCCTCCGGTAGCAGCCAGTTACCCAGGCCGACGCCGCACAGGAGCACCGGCTTGCCTTGCCCATCGTGTAGACGACCATTGACAGCGCGAAGGAATCCAGTCATCACATTCCTCACTTCATGCCAGACATGGTGAAGCCGCGCACGATGTGCCGCGAGAAGACCACAAAGATGATCACAATGGGTACGACCATCAGCGAGGCGCCGGCCATCTGCAACGGCGGGTTGACGCTCAACTGCTGGTTTAACAGGGACAGGCCAACCGCGAGCGTGTACTTTTCCTCGTCGTTGGCGACAATGAGCGGCCAGAGGAAGCTGTTCCAGCCGGCAATGAAGGTGAGCACTGCCTGCACCGCGAGGATGGGCCGCGACAACGGCAGCACGATCGAGGCGAACACTCGGGTCTCACCAGCACCATCGAGCCGCGCCGCTTCCAGCAGTTCGTCGGGGATGGTCAGCATGAACTGGCGGAACAGGAAGACACTGAAGGCGCTCACCAGTGCCGGCAACGCGATGCCCACCAGTGTGTTGGTCAGGCCAGCCTCGTTCAGGAGCAGGTAGGTGGGGATCATGGTGACCTGGAGTGGAATCATCATGGTGGCCAACACCAACGCGAACAGCATGCCGCGGCCAGGAAAGCGGAATTTCGCGAACCCGTATCCGGCCATCGCCATCAGTAGCAGCCCGGCGAAGCTGATAAGTACGACGATGATGGTGTTAAACAGGTAGCGCCCGAAGTCGAGGTCTTCGAACAGGCGCTGATATGACGCGAGGGACACCTCCGACGGCAGCACCCGGGGTGGATACTGCCGGGATTCACCCAGCGGCTTGACCGAGGTGGTCAGCATCCAGACGAAGGGAAACGAGGTCAGCAGCGCCCCGACGGCCAGCAGGATCGCCACGGGGGCTCGGTGGCCTCGGCGGCGGCTGGGCGGCCTACTCATGCGCGAACCTCCCAGCGCGCAATTGGATCGCAGTGACGACAAAGATGATCACAAAGAGCACAAGTGACGCCGCCGAGGCGAAGCCAAACTCGTTGAACTGGAATCCTTGCTGATAGATATAGAGGGAAATTGAGGTCGTTGCTCCGGTCGGACCCCCTCGGGTGAGCACGTATGGCTCGTCGAAGAACTGCATCCAGCCGATCAGGGTTGTCACCGTGACGAAGAAGATCGCGAAGCGCAGCAGCGGCACCGTCACACTTATGATCTTTCGCCACTCCCCCGCGCCGTCCAGCGACGCCGCCTCGTAGTACTCCCTCAGGATAGACCGCAGCGCGGCGAGGAAGATGACGATGTTGAGCCCGGAGGCACGCCACACCGCAACCAGCGCCACGGAGAACTTCGCGGTTATCGGATCACTCAACCAGGGCACCGGCTCGACCCCAACCACGCCAAGCAGATAGTTAATCAATCCAAACTGCCCGTTTAACAGGTAGCCCCAGATCAGCGAGATAGCCACGACCGCGGTGACCGCCGGCAGGAAGTAGAAGCCGGTGAGGAAGCGAAAGAACCGCGACGAACTCGTGTTGAGTGCGATGGCGACCGCCAACGAACCAATGATGATTGCTGGTACACCGAGGACAATGAAGATGCCGGTGTTACCCAACGCGGACCAGAACTCGGCGTCGCCGAACAAGCGCTGGTAGTTGTCCAGCCCGATGAACCGCACCGTCGCCGGGTCGCCCAGCCCACGAAGGTCCAGGTCCGTGACGCTGACGCAGGCTGCCACGAGGATCGGCACCACACCGAATACCACGAGCAACACGAACGCGGGCCCAACGAAGAGGTATGGGACAAGCGCACCGCGACGGAGGCCACCCCGAACAACCGCCCCGGCCGCCGGTTGCGGCGCCCGGCGCGTAGCCGTGCCGGCGATGGGGGGCACCTCGGTCATCACTCTCCCGTCGGGGTTCTGGGTGTCCTACTGCTGCAGGTCGGTGACCTCCTGATGCAGCTCGGCGAGGGTCGCTTCCGGGTTGGCGCCCTGCAGCGCGATCCTGTTGAGGGCGGAGAGCATCTTCTGCCCGATCGGGTCCCAGGCGGAGGAGACTGGCAGCGGCCTCGCGTCGGCCAGTTGCTCGACGTACACCCGAACGAAAGGGTCCGCCGCGAGGGCCGGATCGTTCAGGGCGGCCGTCACGGCCGGTAGTTCACCGTTGAGCGCGTACCACCGCAGCTGCGTCTCCGGGTCAGTCAGGTAGCTCAGCAGCTGGATCGAAGCTTCGGTCTTTGTGGAGTTACTGAAGACGCCCAATGTCGATCCGGCATAGAGCGCGGTGCTGGCCTCAGCGCCGGGAAGCCGGGCGACCGCCCACTTTCCCGCGAGTTCCGGCGCCTGCTCCGTGAGCGCCGTGGCCAGATACGGGCCGGATATCAGCATCGGGGTGGCTCCGGAGACAAAGCCCTGGGTCTGGTCGAAGTCGGACGCGATGGGAACGAGATCGTCCGCATAAAAGCTGAGGTAAAAGTCAACCGCACGGCGAAACTCCGGCGTGTCCAGGTTGATCTTCCCCGATGCGTCGGTGACGTCACCACCAGCCTGCCAGATGAACTGCACAGGCAGTGGAACATCCCACTGTGGGATGTGGTACCCGTAGGCACCCTTGCCGCGAGCGGCGAGCTTGGTGGCGTACGCGCGCAGTTGCTCCCACGTGGCCGGCGGCTCACCCAGGCCCTGCTCAGTCAGGATGTCCGTGCGGTAGAACAGCACTCGGGTATCGCTGATCCAGGGCACCGACAGCATCCGGCCGGCCGGATTCAACCTGTCCGGTGCTACCGAGTCGAGAAACCGCCCGGGGGCCAGGTTTGGGTGGGCATCGGTCAGGGGCGCCAGGTCAGCGAGCGCACCGGCATCGACGACAGCCGGCAGGTGGGAGAGCCCGATCTGCATGACATCCGGTCCGTTGCCCGAGGCGACAGCGGTGGTCAACTTTTCGTTGACATTGTCCCAGGGAATTGCATCAACATCGATTCTGATGTCGAAAATACGGCTGAAATCCTCGACCAACTGCTCGAACTTCGACCCGTCGTCGCCCATGATCCAAACCTTGAGGGTACTCGCGTCCGTGCTGGCTGAGTCACGGCCGCCACATGCAGTCAGCGTCGCCGACAGCACGAGGATGGTCGCGACCGCAGCCCCAACTCTCGACAACCTGGACATGTTCCCTCCTGTTTATGTGATGGTGGCGGTAGTCACTTCCTCGCCCCCCCGTGGACTGCGCCTGCGACGACGGCGCGCTCCTCGCCAACAGCTTCCCGTCGACAAACTGCTCCAGCGGCAGCAGTGCGGCGCCGAGGGCCACTGCGTCGTCACCAACCTTGCTCAGCACAATCGTCACGTTCTCCGCCGGTCGCTTCAGCGCAAACTCGGCGATGTGCTGATCGAGCTGGGCGTGCCGACGCTCCACTAGGCGCAGTCCAGCCCATCCACCTATCACCAGCTGATCGGGGTTGAACAGGTTGACCAGATTTGCCAGCCCCAGCCCCAGAATCTCCAGCGTCTCGTCGAGCAGTCGAGTAGCTGTCGCATTGCCGCTGTCTGCGGCGTCGATGAGACCGACCAACGCCTCCTCGTCTGATCCCGTCACGTCGATGCCGGCCCTGCGCCAGCGGCGGACGACCGCACTTCCGCCCACATACGCCTCAAGACAGCCGCGGGCGCCACACTGGCAGGTCGGGCCACCGAGTGAGACCTTGATGTGGCCCCATTCGCCAGCGCTACTCGACGAACCTCGCAGCAGCCGTCCGCCGGCGATGACTCCGATGCCGAGGCCACGTCCCACGAGGACAACGATGCTGTGACTCTGCCCGGCGGCCGCACCGAACCAGGTCTCGGCCATGGCCAGGGTCTTGGCACCGTTGTCGGCGAAGATCGGCACATCGGTGGAGCCAACCATCTCGGCCAGCGCGGTCGGCTCCCACCCGAGACTCTGGGCATGGATGATATCCGTGCCGTCCTCGGCCGTGCCGACGATGCCCGGAAGCCCCAGGCCAATGCCGACCAGCGTTTCATCCGATTCAGGATTGGCCGCGCGGAGCTGGTCGAAAGCCGCACCCAACGCATCGGCGACCCGACCAGGACTGGTGACACGAGTGGGGAGTTGGTGGAAGACCCGGTCCACCCGCCGCAGCGACAGGTCGAACAGTTCGGCGGTCACGCCGTGCTCGCCGACATCAACGCCGATCAGATGGGCCCCGGCGCCGACCGGACGAAGCCGGGCGATCGGCCTTCCCCCGTCGGAGGGAAGTGATCCATGCTCCTCGACCAACCCTTCACGGATAAGGCCGCCAACCACACTGGTCACCGTCGCCGGTGACAACGCGCACTCGTTGGCCAGCGCGGCTCGGGTGGTCTCGCCGACCAACACCACCCGTCGGAGCACCGCAGCCCGGTTGCGGACCCGGATGTCCTTTACGCTGTTTCGCCCCTTCATGGCACCCCTAAAGTCGAGTCTTAATCTAAGGTCTGAAGTAACCCCAAGCAATAGACCCGAGCAAGATTATTTCGAGAAATATCGATCATCTGATCGATACGAAGCAACATCCGCACATCCAAGGCCAAACCCGATTCGACTAATCCGAGGACAACGCGGATCATCGCGGGCGACGGGGCACACATCCAGGCCCCCAGGCATCCAGACATCCAGGTGAGACATCATCTAGCACATAATGGACATTCTGCTGCCGGCGGTGCGAATCTCTTGGGGCCACGGGGAACACCGCGTGGCTGCCGAGACGAGAGGAGCCGCAGTCATGAGCGACCTTACCGACACTGTCCAGCGCTACATCATTATGTGGAACGAGACGGACCCAACGCGTCGGGCCGAAAGAGTTCGCAATATCTGTACCGAGAATGCGACCTATACCCTGATTCTTCGCGGGTCTGACGCCTGTCGATGATTGAGGGGCCGGCATTGTAGCTGGTGGATGTCTTGGGCTCGTCGGGTATGGCTGTGGGCCGGCTGTCGCGCCGGTGGGGCGTGGTCTCCTCGGGTTCCTCCTGGTCGTCGGGGCGGTGGTGGGGTGGTCAGGTGGCGGGCATGGGCATGCGGCGGATGGTCTCGATGGCGGTAGCTAGGTCGGTGGCCCAGGGCCAGGTGCGGGGCAGGCGCAGCCAGCGGTAGCGGCGGGCGCGGACCAGGCGTGCGGGAGTCTGGAGGATTCGGTAACGCAGCGTTTTGGGTTCGGCCTT
>NZ_AXVR01000011.1 GCF_000484695.1 Salinispora cortesiana
AGGAGTGAGCTTGCGAGCCCCGCAGTCGGCGGCCGGTGGGGATGATTGTGGCTGACGCGAGGAGTGAGCTTGCGAGCCCCGCAGTCGGCGGCCGGAAGGGATCGTTGTGGCTGACGCGAGGAGTGAGGACATCATGATCGATCTACGCTCGGACACCGTTACCCACCCAACCGCGGGAATGCGGGAGGCGATGGCCGTCGCCGAGGTGGGCGACGACGTGTACGGCGAGGATCCCACAGTCAACGCCCTCGAAACCGAGGTTGCGGCGCTCTTCGGCCACGAGGCGGCGCTGTTCTGCCCGACCGGGACGATGGCCAACCAGATTTCGCTGCAGCTGTTGGTGCCGCCCGGCGGTGAACTGCTCTGCGACGCGGATGCGCACGTGGTGACGTACGAGATCGGTGCGGCTGCCACCTACGGCGGCATTTCGTCGCGGACCTGGCCGGCGGTCGGCGCGGCGGTCGACCCCGACGTGGTCGCCGGCATGATTCGGCCCGACGGCTACTTCGCGGTGCCCACCCGGGCGGTCGCCGTGGAGCAGACCCACAATCGGGGCGGCGGTGGGGTGATCTCGCTGGCGGCTCTGCGTGAGCTGCGTCGGGTTGCCGACGACGCCCAGGTCGCGGTGCACTGCGACGGTGCTCGAATCTGGCACGCGCACGTCGCCGACGGGGTGCCGCTGGCCACCTACGGCATGCTCTTCGACACCCTGGCGGTCTGCCTCTCCAAGGGGCTCGGCGCGCCGGTCGGCTCGCTGGTGGTAGGCAGTGCCGACAAGATCGAACGAGCCCGGTTCATCCGTAAGCGGATGGGCGGCGGTATGCGGCAGGCCGGGATCCTCGCCGCTGCCGGCCGGTACGCCCTGGCAAACCAGGTGCAGCGGCTCGCCGAGGATCACACGAAGGCGGCCCGGCTCGCCGATGCGGTGGCGCCGTTCGGGGTATTGGCGGCCGAGGTGCGTACCAACCTGGTCCCGTTGGATCTCACCAAGACGCCGATGAACGCCCACACCTTCGCGGCCGCGGTCCGTGCGGAAGGGGTACTGGTCAGTGTGCTCGGCCCGCGTACCGCGCGCCTGGTCACCCATCTCGGTGTGGACGACGCGGCGATCGACCGTGCGATCGACGTCCTCACCCGTGCCTTGCGTACCTGATCCGCACCGCGGGCCGGGTCAGGTACGTAGTCGCTTGAGAACGGCCACGTCGCCGGCGTGGCCTACATGCTTCTCGGTGGGGGTCTCCACCACCGTCGGCACCCCGGAGGTCGCTGGGTGGCGCATCAGCTCGGCGAAGGCGGGCTCCCCGATGGTGCCCTTGCCGATGTTCTCGTGTCGGTCCCGGGTGGAGCCGCAGAGGTCCTTTGAGTCGTTGGCGTGTACCAGCCGAAGCCGGTCCGCCCCCACGGCGTTCACCAGCGTGTCGAGCGTGGCGGTCATGCCACCTTCGACGGCCAGGTCGTGCCCGGCAGCCCAGGCGTGGCAGGTGTCGAGGCAGACACCGAGCCACGGGTGTCGGTCAACCGTGTCCAGGTAGGGGCCGAGCTGTTCTACCCGGGCGGCGAGTGAGCGCCCGCCGCCGGCGCTCGGTTCGACCAGCAGCATCGGCCCGTTCGTGTCACCGGCGGTGTCCAGTAGCGGAAGGAGTACCTCTCGGACCTGGCGCATCGCCGTGTCGGTGTATCCGGCGTCAACCGCGCTGCCGGCGTGGAACACCACCCCCTGGGCGCCGATCGCCGCCCCTCGGCGTAGCGCGTGTGCCAGCGTTAGCGCTGACCGCTCCACCGTCGCTGCCGTGGGCGAGCCGAGGTTGACCAGTAGGGACGCGTGGATGAATACCGGGACGCCGCGCTCGGTGCAGCTGTCGCGAAACAGCGCGTCCTGCGTCGGGTTGCCGGGCGGCAATGCCCAGCCCCGCGAATTGGACACGTAGACCTGGGCAACCTCGGCGCCCGTCGCGTCTAGGTAGGGCAGGGCAGCTTTCGCCAGCCCGCCCCCGGTCGGTGTGTGCGCACCGACCGGTCGCATCGTCGCCATCACAGGCAGCCGAGGGTGATCTGGGTCCCCGGCGGCACCTGGGAGTTCTCACCGGGGCTTTGGAACCGGACGGTGCCGTTCTGGTTGAACTGCACCGCGACCGGGAAGGACTGCCCCTCCAACACCTGCTTGGCCTGCTGGCACGGCATGCCGATCACGCGGGGGACGACAACCTGTGGTGGTCCCTGGCTCACCTCCAGGCTGACCTCCGTCCCCTTCTCCACGCCGTCACCGTTGGCTGGACTCTGCCCGATGACCTCGTTCTTGGGCTTGTCGGACTCCTTCACCGTCGGTGGCTCAACGAGTACCAGCCCGAGCTGGTTCAGGATCGAGCGGGCCTCGTCCAGGGGCTTGCCGACCAGGTTCGGCACCGAGATGGGCGCCCTGCCTTTGCTCAGAGTTACCGTGACCTCGTGTCCGGGCTTGACTTCGACGCCCGCCTTCGGGTCGGTGGCGACCACCATGCCCTCCGGCAGGCTGTTGTGGTAGCTGGCGGAGCCCTTGACCACCTTCAGACCGGCCTCGGTCAGGTCGGTCGCGGCCAACTCGAACTCTTTGCCGACGACATCCGGCACCGCGAACTGCTCGGGGCCCAGCGAGAGGGTGAGGGTGATCGTGCCACCCTTCACGATGCGGGACGTGGAGGCCGGATCCTGGGACAGCACGGCGTCCTTCGGCACCTGGTCGTCGTGGCGCGGATCGGCGTACTGGAGGACCAGACCGGCCCGCTTCACCTGCGCTTCCGCAGTGGCTTGGTCCAGGCTCACCAGCTCTGGGGCCGCTGTGTATCGGCCGACCCCGACCCACCAGCCACCCACCGCGGCGATCAGCCCCAGCATCACGACGACAGCGGCCACCGCAAGCCGGCCGCGCTGCTCACCCATGAGTCGACCGGACAGCGGGGCCAACCGGGACCAGGCACTCTCGTTGTCGGCCGCCCGTCGTCGGCCGCCGCCCCGTGGGGCCTCCTCGGGCAACCGGGCCCAGGCGGGGCGCTGCGCCGGCTGTACGGCCGCGACCACCATGGTCGGCTCGCTCACCGGGGGCTTCTCGGTCACCCGGCGCAGCACCGTGGTGTGGGTGTTCGGGTTGCCCAACCCCTCCCGAGCCACCTGCACCTGGGCGAGCAGTGCACCCGCGTCGGCTGGGCGGGCACCGGGATCGCGCCGGGTAGCGCGGATGACCAGGTCGTCAAGGGCCTTCGGTAGTCCTGGCACCAGGGTCGACGGTGCCGGTACATCCTGTCGCACATGCTGCCAGGCCACCTCGACCGGGCGATGGCCGTCGTACGGCACGCGGCCGGTGAGCATCTCGAACAGCACGATGCCCGCCGAATAGACGTCGGTGCGCGGGTCGGCGTGCCCGTCGGTCACCAGCTCCGGTGCGACATAGGCGATCGTGGCCATCAGCTGGTTGGCCTGTGCGTCGTCGGCGCTCGCCTCCACCGCCTGGGCCAACCCGAAGTCGGCGACCTTCACCACGCTGTCGACCAGGTTGGCCGCACCTCCGGTCGGTGCCTCGGCGACCAGCACGTTCTCTGGTTTGACATCCCGGTGGACGAGCCCGGCCCGGTGCGCGGCGGCGATCGCGGCGAGCATCTGTTCGGTGATCGCGAGCGCCTCGTCGGGGTTGAGCCGGTGCCGTTCGGCGAGCACGTCGCGCAGCGTGCGACCGCGCACGTACTCCATGACCAGGTATGGCCGGTCGGCGTGGATGCCCTGGTCGTAGACCGCGACGACGTTGGGGTGGGTCAGCCGGGCGATGGTCTTCGCCTCGTCGGCGAAGCGTTCCACGAAGCCTGCCGTCTGCCCCTGAGCCCCCGGGCCCGACGCGGGGTGGATGATCTTAACTGCGACGGTGCGATCGAGGCGTTCGTCGGTTGCGGTGTATACAGTCGCCATGCCACCCCGGGCGACCCGACCGCGGATGCGGTAGCGCCCGTCGATCAGTGAGCCCAGCAACGTGTCGGCGACATGTGTGTCCATCGGCAGGAAGTCTATGTGTCCAGGGGTAGATGGTTGGAGTGTCCAGGGGTAGATGGTTGGACACCGATGCTACAGGCCGGCACTGATATCTTGAATCCAGTGACCCACCGGATGGCCGTTTTCGCAGCTCCGGTCGGTGCGCGACGGCACTGATCCGGTGCCGTGGGGGCCCTCGCTCGATGTCGGGGCGGCGTGGCAGGGTGGTCGGGTGACCGACTCCGTTCCCGCTGGCGAGCCCGCCGTGAGCCCTGCCGCCGAACCGGCTGCGTGGCTGACCCTGCCGGCCGTCGCCGAGCGCCTTGACCTGACGATCAGCAAGGTCCACCAGATGATCCGGGACCGGGAGCTGATCGCGGTCCGCCGAGACGGTGCCCGTCGGGTGCCGGCGGACCTGGTGGCGACCCGAGGAGTGCTCAAGCACTTACCCGGGGTGCTGAATCTCCTCACCGACGCCGGCTACGACGACGAAGAGATTCTGCGCTGGCTCTATCAGCCCGACGACACCCTGCCCGGCGGCACCGCCGCCGTGGCGCTGGCCGGCGATCAGGCCCGGGAGGTCAAGCGCCGCGCCCAAGCCCTCGGCTTCTGACCTCGGCGGTTCCCCGCCCGGTCCGGTCGAGGTCTGGCCGGATGGGGCGGGGGTCAGGCGGGGCGGCGGGTGGCAGCGATGGCGAGGTCGGCCAGGGCCTGGTGCGCCTCGGTGTCGAGGTCAACGGTGGACAGTGCGGCGAGCGCGGTGTCGGTGAGCTCCTGGATCCGCTGCTCGGCGCGGCCCAGCGCACCGCTGGCTCCGATCAGTTCCCGCAGCCGGGCCACCCCCGCGTCGTCGAGGTCGGAGTCGCCGAGGCCGTCGAGCAGCACCTCCCGATCGGCGGTGTCGACCATCTCCAACGCCGCCGCCACCAGGTATGTCCGCTTTCCCTCGCGGAGGTCGTCGCCGGCTGGTTTACCGGTCTGTGCCGGGTCACCAAAGATCCCCAGCACGTCGTCGCGAAGCTGGAAGGCCTCGCCCAGTGGCAACCCGTACGCCGAGTACGCCGCGTGGACCTCGGGGGTGGCGTCGGCCAGTGCGGCGCCGAGTAGCAATGGGCGTTCGACGGTGTACTTCGCCGACTTGTAGCGGGCAACCTTCCCGGCCCGCTCGACCGACGTGTCCCCGGTGGCCTGGGTCAGTACGTCGAGGTACTGGCCCACGGTGACCTCGGTCCGCATCTGGTCGAATACCGGCCGTGCCCGGGCGACGGTGTGCGGGTCCAGTCCGGCGGAGTGCAGCAACTCGTCCGACCAGACGAGGCACAGGTCGCCCAGGAGAATGGCGGCCGCGTCACCGAATCCGTCCGCGTCTCCGTCCCAGTCCGCCGACCGGTGCCGGGCGGCGAACCGCAGATGCACCGCCGGCTCCCCCCGCCGGGTGTCCGAGCGATCGATCAGATCGTCGTGAATCAACGCGCTGGCCTGCACGAACTCCAACGCGGCCAGGGCGGTCGCCACCTGTTCGGTGTCGACTCCACCCGCGCCCCGGTAGCCCCAGTAGGCGAAGGCGGGCCGTAGCCGCTTGCCGCCCCCGAGGACGAATGCCTCGACCGCGTCGGCCAACGGGGCGAGGGAGGCGTCAACGTTGGTCATCCAGGCACGTCGGGTCACCAGGAAGTCGGCCAGTGCCTTGTTGACGCGTTGCCGAAGCCCGGCACGGTCCACCGGGGAAACAGGAGCAGGGTAGGTCACGCCCTGACGCTAGCCGGTCGCGACGGCCAGCGACGCACCGGCGGCCTGGCGACGCGCCGTGCCCTACCGTGCGGCGTCGACTTTGCCGTGTTGCGTGGTGTCGGCCGTGCCGTGCCCCTTGTCACCGTTTGCGGCGGAGGAAGGTCTAGGGATCGCGGCCGTGCGCCGCTAGAGTCATGGCGTGGCGCTTGGTCTTCCATCGGTTCTCCCCAATCCGCAGCCGGCGATCGGGGAGCTGATCCGCGACCGCCGGCCGACCTTCTCCTTCGAGTTCATGCCGCCGAAGACAGCGCAGGGCGAGCGGCTGCTCTGGCAGGCCATCCGGGAGCTGGAGTCGCTGCGCCCGTCGTTCGTCTCGATCACCTACGGCGCTGGTGGCTCAACCCGGGACACGACTGTGGCGGTTACCGAACGGGTCGCCACCGAGACCACGCTGCTGCCGATGGCGCACCTGACCGCAGTCAACCACTCGGTGGCCGAGCTGCGTCACGTGATCGGGCGGTTGGCCGCTGCGGGCGTGCGTAACGTGCTCGCCGTGCGTGGCGATCCGCCCGGGGACCCCACCGGCGAGTGGGTCCCGCACCCGGATGGTGTGGACTACGCGGAGGACCTGGTCCGCCTGGTCCGCGACGCGGGTGACTTCAGCGTCGGCGTTGCCGCCTTCCCGTACAAGCACCCCCGCTCGCCCGACATCGACTCCGACACGGCGTACTTCGTCCGCAAGTGCCGGGCCGGAGCCGAGTTTGCGATCACGCAGATGTTCTTCGACGCAGACGAGTATCTTCGGCTGCGGGACCGGGTGGTCGCGGCCGGCTGTGACACGCCGATCATCCCCGGTGTGATGCCGGTAACGAAGGTCAGCACCATCGAGCGGTCGGAGCAGCTCTCCGGCGCGCCCTTCCCACCGGCCCTGGCCGCGCGCTTCGAGCGGGTCGCGGACGACCCGGAGGCGGTCCGTGAGCTCGGTGTCGAGCAGGCCAGCGAGATGTGTCAGCGGCTGCTGGACGAGGGGGTTCCCGGCATCCACTTCATCACCTTCAACCGGTCCACAGCTACCCGGGAGATCTGGCGGAATCTGCGAGTCAGCACCCCCGGGTGACCAGACGCGCCACGACACCGCGCGATCGGTGCGACGGTTGATCCGTGGTGGGCAGACAGCTGAACTGGGACCAGTACGCCACGGCCTGGGCGCGCTTGCACGGTGGGTTCGATCCGCGCGCCGCGGCCCCGCTCGTCCGTGCCTGGCTGCGCCTCGCGTATCACGGGGGCTACGTGCTGGGCCGGCTGCGGGTCACCCCGACCGCGGTGACCGTCGCCGGGGTTCTGCTCTGCCTCGGCGTGCCGCTGGTCGCGGTCCGCCCACAGGACGGGCCCTTCCTCGGCGCGTTGCTGGTGCTGCTCGCCTCGGTGGCGGACAGTCTCGACGGCGCGGTAGCGGTGGTGAGCAACCGCACCACCCGGCTTGGGTACGTCTACGACTCGGTGGCTGACCGGCTCGGTGAGGCGGCCTGGCTGGTCGCGTTCTGGCTGCTCGGTGCGCCCGGCGCGCTGGTGGCCGCCGGTGGTGCGCTCTCCTGGCTGCACGAGTACGTGCGTGCCCGGGCGACCTCCGCCGGAATGCGAGAGATCGGTGCGGTGACCGTGGGGGAGCGGCCGACCCGGGTCGTGGTGGCCCTCGCCGGCCTGCTGCTGGCCGGGCTGGCCGGGCTGATCGAGCCGGACCTCGCCGCGGGCACCATCACCATGGCGAGCGCGGTCTGGGCGTTGCTGGCCGGCTTCGGCCTCGGACAGCTACTGGCCGCCGTCCGGGGGGCACTGATCAACGCCAGCTGACGCTCGCGGCCCACCGGAGCGGCGTTCGTGCCGTGCGCCGACGACGGAATCAGGCCCACGTTCCGGTGCCCCGCATCCCGCGTCGCCTGCGAAGCCGTGACACCGCCGCGGGTGGGCGTCGGTGGACCGCGTCTACCCGCTACCAGGCCGGGCCGATGGAGTCGGCGACGATCTGGGCGGAGAGGGCGACCATCGGCAGCCCTCCGCCGGGGTGGCAGGAGCCACCGACCAACCACAGCCCGCGGACCGGCCCCCGGTTTGGTGGGCGGAGCAGGCTGCCCGTGGTGCCGTAGATCGCTCCGCCCGGTGTGCCCGTCGCGGTGCCCAGATCGGCCGGCGTACGAATCTCCCGGAACAGCAGCCGGTCCCGTACGTCCACCCCCCGCGCGGCTAGCACGTCCAGGATCCGGTCCGCGTACGCCTCGGCGAGGCCGGGGCGTCGCCAGTCGACAGCATCCGCGGCGGTGCCCTGCCGAGCGGCGTTGACCAGTACGAACCACGCCTCGTGTCCAGCCGGGCGGACCGTCTCGTCGGCGGCCACGGTGACGAAGATCGTCGGGTCTGGGGCCGGGCACGCCCGAACCCCCCGCCCGGGCGCCCCGAAGACCGCGTCGAACTCGTTGTCGTAGCCGTCGGGGAAGAAGACGTTGTGGTGCGCCAGCCCAGAGTCCCCGCGTACGCCGAGCAGCAGCACGAAGCCGGCGAGGCTGCGGTCGGTCAGCGTGGCCAGCCGTCGCGGGGTGGGCAGCAGGTCCCGGTAGAGGGTGAGCGCGTCAACGTTGGACACCACCACATCGGCCGGCACGGGGGCGTTCACGCCGGCGAGGCGTACGCCGTGCACCCGTCCGCCCGCCGCGTCGATCCGGGTGACCCGGACGCCGGTCCGTACCACCACCCCGAGCTCCAGGCAGCGGGTCAGCAGGGCGTCGGCGAGGGTGCCCAGGCCGCCGCGGAGGTACCAGCCGCCGAAGGCCAGCTCGGCGTACGGGACGGCGACGAGGGCCGCCGGCGCCCGGCGCGGGTCAGCTCCGGCGTACGTCGCGTACCGATCGAGCAGCATCCGGAGCCGGGGGTCGGACAGGTGGGCGCGGCCGATTCCACGTAGCGTGCGGCCCGGCCCGATAGCGGCCAGGTCACCCAGCCGCCAGGCCAGCATCGCCAGGTCCCGGGGCGAGTCGATCCGGCGGCGCAGGACATCCCGCTCCGAGGCCGTCCAGACCCGCTCGGCACGCCGCCAGAGGTGCCGCCACTGGTCGGCGGCCCGCTCGCCGAAGGCCGCGCCGATGCGGGCGGCGAACTCGTCGGAGTCGGCGCACGAATCGAGCGTTGGTCCACCCTGGGGGAAGACGTGTCGCACGATTGGGTCGAGCGGGACCGGGTCCAGGTACTCGTCGAGCTTCGCCCCGGTGGCCTCGAACAGGTCGTGGAACACCTGGGGCAGGGTCAGCAGGCTGGGCCCGGTGTCGAAGTGGAAGGGGCCGGCGGGTGTGCCGTGTACGTACCGACCGAGCTTGCCACCTACCGTCTCACCCTGCTCCAGGAGGGTGACCTGGTGCCCGGTGGCGGCCAGCCGGGCGGCGGTGGCCAGGCCACCCACCCCGGCGCCGACGATCACGATCCGCGCCATGGTGTGCCTCCTAGCCGACCGGACGGCCCCGCCAGCTCAGGCGCCGTCGCTTCCGCAGATGGTACGACCGCAGGGTCAGCCAACCGAGGACCGCTACCGACGCGGGGTGCCCCAACGCGTCCGGCCACCACTGACCGCCGGTCGCCCGGGCGCTGACCACCCGCCCAGCGACCCCGAGCAGGTAGGCCCCAGCGGCGACGGCGGCTGTCCCCGGCGCACCGCCGACCAGCGCGGCCACGGCGACCAGCGCCGGGGCGGTGTAGAGCAGCAGCAGCAGCGCGACCACCGTGGCTGCCGCCGAGGGACGACCGAACGAGGCCCACAGCGACTTCGAGTAGCCGTCGCGCAGCTGTGGCCAGTCGTCGTACATCCGGCAGGTGGCCAGCTGTGAGCCGTCGGCGAGGGCGATCTGGCCGCCGGACCGCTTGACCGCTCGGGCCAACTCGACATCCTCCAGAACCCGGTCGGCCACCGCCGCGTGTCCACCGGCGGCGGTGTATCCGACCCGGTCCACGACCAGAAACTGCCCACCGGCCGCGGCCAGGGACGGCCGGGCCGACCGCTCCATCGCGGGCAGCGGCAGGAACGTCAGCCACAACCACTGCAACAGCGGCTGGACCAGCCGGTCGGCCACCGTCGTGACCAGGATCCGGGGGTACGGCGACAGCAGCGCCACCCGCGCGGCCCGTAGCTCGCCGACCGCCGCAGCCACGGCGTGGGGGGCGAGCACCACGTCGGCGTCGACGAAGACCAACACGGTGGCAGCCGGATCGGCTCGGGTGGCGAGCTGCCAGCAGGCGTGCGGCTTGCCCAGCCAACCCGGCGGTGGAGCAGCGCCGTCGAGCAGGGTGACTCGGGGGTCGTCGCCGACGACCGTGCGGACAACCTCGTGGGTGCCGTCGGTTGATCCGTCGTCGAGCACCACGATCTGTAGCTGTGGCACACCATGCTGGGCCAGCAGCCCGCGCAGACATGGGGTGACTCGGGCGGCCTCGTTGCGCAGCGGCAGCAGCACCGCCACCGGTTCGGTCACCGTCGCCGGCGTCCCGACCGGGCGGCGCAGCCAACGGCCGGCGTTGACCAGGGTGTGTGTGGTCAGCGCGGCCACGCCGGCCAGTATCGCCAGCAACAGGATCATGTCGGCGCCCCACCTCGGCGGGGGCCGGCGGCGCGACGCCGGGCCGGATTGCTCATACCGACGTGTCGGCGCGACGCCGCCGGCCCGCTGGTGTCGTCCGGCCGCGTCGGGGCAGCAGTGCCGGCCGGAGGCGTCGGGGCAGCAGCGTCACCGCCAGCGGCACCGCGGTCAGCGCCATAGTCGCTGCGCCCCACCCGGCCGAGGCGGGTAGGTCGAGGAAGACGGCGTGGGCCAGCACGCTGGAGCCGTACGTCCACAGATAGAGCGCGAGCATCGGAGCGTCGCGGCCGTCGGTGGTGGCCACGGCGGTGCCGGCCAGTGGCCGCAGGGCGGCCATCACCAGCACCGCGAAGAGCAGCCAGCCCAGGTAGTTGCTGATGGGGATGCCGGGCAGGCCGGGTAGCGCGGGGGTGGCGTTCCGCCAGGCCCAGTGCCCCTCGGCGACCATCTGCGGGTCGAGGAAGAGATCCCATGCGGCCAGTCCGACCGCTGCCAGCGCAACTCGGCGGACAGTCGGCCCGATGCCCCCGGCCGGCCCACCACCGGTGAGCCGGACCGCGGTCAGCCAGGCAGGCCAGGCCATCCAGGTCCAGGCGAGTGGGATGATCAGTGGTACTCCGGCCAGCTTCGGTCCGAGCTGCTCCGAGTAGTCGTAGCTGCCGAACGGGAATCCGGTGGCCACTCCGAGCGCCTCGATGGCGAAGCCGCCGCCGGTGACCGTGACGAGCAACGCCGCCGCCGTCCGGGGACCCCGGCTGAGCAGCGCGTGGCCGACCGAGAGCAGGTAGCCGAGCAGGACTGTGGCGACGGTCAGCCGGGCCCGGGTCTGCCCCGTGGTCAGGGGGTAGCAGATCTGCACCAGCACCAGCACGGCCAGCAGCGCCCAGGCGGTCCGGAGGGTGTGCCCCGGCAGGGCGGGGGGCCGGGTCATGTGGGGGCCCGCCCGGAGGCGGCGGGTGGCGGGAGCGGCAGGTCCCGGCCGAGTACCCCGAACAGTCGTTCGTCACCGGGGAAGCGGAAGTCGCGCAGGACGTCAACGAAGCCGAAGCGTCGGTACAGTCGCCAGGCCCGGGAGCGCTGCTCGTCTGCCTCCGGGGTGGACAACAGGGTGGTGCTCCCCTCCGCTATCCCGAGCAGGGCGCGCAGCTGGCCGGCGCCCAGTCCGTGCCCCTGTGCCGGTGGTCGGACATGTAGCTCGACCACCTCGAAGCAGCTGGCCAGCCAGCGGCGGCGGGTGGCCGGGTCCAGCATCCGCCCCACCTGGTCGTGCCACCACTGGCCGGGCTTCCCGTGGTATCCGTAGCCGAATCCGGCCAGGTGGCCTTCGGAGGTGAGGCTGGCGACGGCGCGGAAGCCGGGGCGGCGGACGTGGGAGGCGATGTAGCCGCGCCGCGCCCGGAGTAGATCGGCGCGGTACCCCATCGCCTCGCCGTAGACGGCCACCACGTCGTCCAGCCGCCGAACGAGGTCGTCCGGTGTCCACCGCACCAGCCTCATGCCGTCCCCACCTTCGTTCCGCCGTCCGTGGTCCAGCCCAGCACCGTCCGGTCACCGACCACGTCGCGTACCTCGAACCGGGCGAAGAGTTCCTCCGCATACCACCCCTCGGTGGGGGTTCGCATGATCGCGGCGCGATGCTCGGGGTGACGGTACGCGAATGCGACCAGCTCCGCCGGGGTGCGCCACACGCTGACCGTGCCCTGCCAGCCCAGCGGCGCCTCGCCGACGCCGAAGCGGGCGAGCAGGCCGGGTGCGGTGTGCAGCGCGCGGGCCACGGGGGGTACCGCCCGCCAGAAGGTGACCGCTCGGGCGGGATGGAGCCGGGCCCGGGTCAGTGCCAGCACCGGGCCGCTGGATCGCCCGCCTGGCGGGTCGCCGAACGGCCGCTGGCCGGACCACTCGCCCCGGCTGGTGAGCGGGCGTAGGTCGACTCGGACGGCGGCGTGGGCAATGCGTGCCCAGGCCCGTCCCACCGGGGAGTCGGCGAAGCCGGTGGCCGCGGCGGGGGAGTCCCACACGGTCAGCGCCGCCCACCGGGTCAGGTCCGCATCGCGTGGGCCGAAGCCGGTGCCGGTCCCGGTGCCGAGCAGTTTGGCGAAGCGGACGCCGGGCAGCGCGCGGAGCCGGCGCGGGTCGGCCGCCATCCGGGCCAGCGCCCGGGGCAGCCTGGCTCGGTTGGTCCGCCACACATGCAGGGTGACCAACTCGGGGACCGGCGCCCGGCGGTTGACCGGGCGTGGCTCGTTCGACAAGCCCGCTCACGCCACCTCGACCGGGGTGCCGCCGGTTACCCGCAGCAGCTCCGGATAGGTGGTGGGGAAGACCGCGCGGGGTACGCCGCCGGCGGCCCAGATCTCGTCGTACTTGTCGAGGGCGGTGTCCACCAGGGTGCGCAGCGGCTGGGGATGGCCGACCGGGGCGACTCCACCGATGACCTGTCCGGTGTGTTCGCGGACGAATTCCGGCGTGGCCCGCCGGAGCCGGGTGACGCCGATCGCCGCGGCGAGGCCGACGGTGTCCACCCGGTGCGCTCCGGAGGTCAGCACCAGCAGCGGCCCGTCGGCTGTCTCGAAGACCAGGGAGTTGGCGATCTGACCGATCTCGACATCGAGGGCGGCGGCGGCTGCCGCGGCGGTGTGGACCGCGTCGGGCAAGAGGCGAACGAGGCTGGGTGCGCCAGAGCCGTCGAGTGCGCCAACGCCGTCCAGTGCCTCCTGCGTCGCCCGTACTTTCGGGTGTGGGTGCATCCGGCCATTCTTACCGGTGCGCCCCGGGCGCCCTTCGTTGGCCACGCCAGCGGTGGTGGCCGGTGGGCGGTGAGCCCGAGCGGCGCCCACGGCGGTCAGGCCGCCAGGTTGACTGCGGTGGTGCTGCGGTGTTCGACCCGTCCGACGTGCGGCGACGCGCGGCACACGTTGTGTTTTTGTTGGCGGGAGGGTGTACTGTCAGCAGTAGTTAGAACGGGTGTTCGATTGGCCGAGGGTTTGTTGCTTCGCATGCTCGTTCCGACAGCCGGAGTGGTGTTTCGCGGCGCTGCTCCGGGCGGGTGCGGCATCGCGGGTCGCGCCCAGGGTCGTGGGCAGTCGCGAGCCCTGGCCCGTCAGGCGGGAGCGTCGCCCGCCGCCCTCGACCCCCGGCGGCGGGCGACGAACCTGCCGGTCATGCCGGCCGGGTGTGGTGTGGGGAAGCGTCCATGCCCGGCCGGCCCCGCCGGTGCGTCTTCCTCCGCACCACTCGACCCCGGCGGTCCGTCGGCGGATCAGTTCCGTCGGGTGGCGCCTCGGCCCTGGAGGAGACAGAGCATGCCGACCAAGCCAGCTACGGCGCCAACGGTGCCGGCCCACATGCTGCCGCAGCGCACCCCTGTCCAGCTCCTCACGGTGGCTCGTCGCGGGCTCGGCGAAGCTGCCCGCACCGGCCCCGACGGTCTCCGCTACGCGGCGGCCCACCTGGCGGCTCTGCGGGCCGCCGCGGCGCTGCTCGCTGCCCGTGCTCGCCCCGTGTCGACTCGGCGTGGTCGGGTCACCAGTGTCTGGGTCTTGCTCTCCGGTGTTGCTCCCGAGCTCGACGAGTGGGCCCGGTTCTTCGCTCTGGCCGCCAGTAAGCGAGCCGCTGCCGAGGCTGGCATCCCGCGGGTCGTCACCGCCCGGGAGGCCGACGACCTGCTGCGTGCCGCCGAGGAGTTCGTGCTGGTGGTGGAGGCCGCGCTCGGTGCGGCGCGAGCGCCGTCCCTTGGTGGTCGGGCGGCCTGAGCCGCGGCGACGCCGAGGGCGCTGACGGCAGCAGGGGATTTCCCAATAGGTCCGTTTTGTGAGTTCTTGAGCTATTTGCATTGCGCTGGTCCATCAGTACGACAGCACGACAGGGGGTAGGTCCGATGGCGGGCCGCATGGTGGTCGGTTCCGCCGCGTTGGCGGGTCTGGTGCGTCCGGCGAGTGCGCCGGACCCGATCGGGGGACAGCGGGTGCTACCGGTTGCCCCCGAACTGACCGGCCTGCTGCCCAACCGGGGGCTGCGCCGCGGCAGCACGATTTCGGTCGCCACTGGCCAGCCCCGGCGCAGCGGCGCCACCTCCCTGGTCCTGGCGCTGCTCGCCGAGGCGTCCCGGGCCGGCTCGTGGTGCGCCGTGGTCGGGGTGCCAACCTTCGGGGCGGTCGCCGCCGCCGAGTTCGGGATCGCCCTGGACCGGCTCGCCCTCGTGCCGAACCCGGGACCCGAATGGGCCACCGTCGTCGCCACGCTGATCGACGGGGTGGATGTCGTGGTCGCCGCCGTCCCGGCCACAGTGTCCACATCGGTCGCCAGTCGGCTGGCAGCTCGGGCCCGGCAGCGGGGCAGCGTCCTCGTCCCGTACGGACGGTGGGACGGTGCCGACCTGACCCTTCAGGTGACCCGGGGAGTCTGGCAGGGAATCGGTGTCGGCCGGGGCCGGCTGCGGCGGCGGGAGGTCACCGTGGCGGCGCGGGGGCGGGGCGCCGCCACCCGTCCCCGGGAGGTGACGATCTGGCTGCCCGCTGCCGGTTCGACCCAGGTGGTTCCGGATTCGACCCGTGGCGCCCGGGCGGCTTCGCCCACTGGGCGTACCGGTGCCGGCCGGCTCCGAGCGGTGCCACCGGCCACCGACGGGCCCTGGCCGCTCACCCTGGCCGGTTCGGCATGACCGGTCTCCGCACGATGGTGCTCTGGTGCCCGGACTGGCCGGTGGTCGCCGCTGAACAGGTGGAGGGGGTGCCCACCACCGACCCGGTCGCGGTACTGCACGCCAACCGGGTGGTCGCCTGCTCCGAGCAGGCTCGGGCCGAGGGAGTGCGCCGAGGACTGCGGCGGCGGGAGGCGCAGAGTCGATGCCCCCGACTCACCGTCCTCGCCCACGATCCCGCCCGAGACGCCCGAGCGTTCGAGCCGGTGGTGGCTGCAGTCGAGGAGCTGGTGGCCGGGGTGGCGGTGGTTCGCCCCGGGATGTGCGCGGTACCGGCCCGGGGCCCGGCCCGCCACCTCGGCGGTGAGGAGGCGGCGGCGGAGCAGATCATCGAGCACGTCGCCCAGGCCTGTGCGGTGGAGAGCCAGGTCGGCATCGCTGACGGGGAGTTCGTCGCCGGGCTGGCCGCCCGCACCGGACAGGTGGTCCCCCCGGGCGGGACGCCGCGGTTCCTCGCCGATCAGCCGGTCGAGGCGCTCGGTCGACCGGCCCTGGCCGACCTGCTGCGTCGGCTCGGCAGCTGCACCCTCGGCGACTTCGCCGCGCTGTCGCACGGCGACGTGCTGGCCCGGTTCGGCGCCGACGGTGCGCTGGCCCACCGGCTGGCCATGGGCCGGGACCACCGCCCGCTTGCGGTTCGGCGACCCCCGGTGGACCTGACGGTCACCGCGGACCAGGACGAACCGCTCGACCGGGTTGACGCGGCGGCCTTCGTCGCCCGCGCACTGGCCGAGCGGCTGCACGACCGCCTCGCCGCGTACGGGCTGGCCTGCACCCGCCTCGGTATTGAGGCGGTGACCGCGCACGGTCAGGAACTGCACCGAACCTGGCGGCACGACGGTCTGCTCACCGCCGCTGCCATCGCCGACCGGACCCGGTGGCAGCTCGACGGGTGGCTCTCCGGTGGCCGGTCGGGTGCCGAACCGGTGCGGCCCACCGCCGGCATCGTCCGGCTACGGCTGGTGCCCGACGGGGTGGTCGCGCTGGGGGCCCTACAGCCCGGCCTGTGGGGGGAGGCCGGGGAGGAGCGGGACCGGGCCCACCGGGCGTTGAGCCGGATCCAGGGTCTCCTTGGCCCCGAGGCGGTGGTCACCGCGGTACTCGGCGGCGGGCGCTCCCCGGCCGACCAGGTACGCCTGGTGCCGTGGGGCGATGAACGCCGGCCGGCCCGCCCCGGGTCCCCCACGTCGGGGTGGTTGCCGGGCCGGCCGGGGGAGCCGCCGTGGCCGGGCCGGCTTCCACCGCCGGCGCCAGCGGTGGTGCTCCCCGAGCCGCTGGCCGCTACCGTGCAGGACGCCGTCGAGGAGCCCGTCGTGGTCAGTGCACGTCTGGCGGTGAGTGCGGTACCGGCGTGGCTCACCATCGGGGCCGGCCGGCCGGTGGCGATCACCGGATGGACTGGCCCATGGCCGGTTGACGAGCGGTGGTGGGAACCGCCGGAGGCCCGGCGGCGAGCCCGGTTCCAGGTCTGTCTCGCCGATGGTGCCGCCCTGCTGCTCGCGGTCGAGGGGGGCCGGTGGCTGGTGGAGGCGAGCTATGACTGATCTCCGTGGCGCAGGCGGCCACCGATGAGCTTCCACAACCCGGATCTGCCGTGGTCGGAGCTGGAGCGGGTGCTCAGCGGCGAACCCGCTCGGGGGCAACGTCGTGCTCGCGACGGCGAGCGGCATCTGCACATGGTGGACCCGCTGGTGGTGGAGGCCGACGGCGGCGATGCCCCCGCGCGGGCCGGTAGACGTCCATACCATCCGCCGCCCGCGACAGCCCGCCCGGATGATGTGGTGCCGTACGCCGAGCTGCATACGCACACCAACTTCAGCTTCCTCGACGGTGCCAGCCACCCGGAGGAGTTGGCCGAGGAGGCCACCCGGTTGGGGCTCACCGCTCTCGCGGTGACCGACCACGATGGCTTCTACGGCGTAGTGCGCTTCGCCGAGGCGGCGCGTGCCCTGCACCTGCCGACGGTCTTCGGCGCGGAGCTCTCCCTCGACCTGCCGGGCGCGCCCGGTGGTGAGCCGGACCCGCTTGGGCAGCACCTGTTGCTGCTCGCCCACGGTCACGAGGGGTACGCCCGGTTGGCCGCCACCATTTCCCGGGCCCAGCTACGCGGTGGCGAGAAGGGCCGTCCGGTCTACGGGGAGTTGGCAGAGGTCGCGGCCGAGTTGCGGGACCACGTGCTGGTGCTCACTGGCTGCCGTAAGGGCCATGTGCCGACCGCGCTGCTCACCGAGGGCGTCGACGCGGCGGCCCGGGAACTGGATCGGCTGACCGCGCTGTTCGGCGCGGAGATGGTCGCGGTGGAGTTGACCGACCACGGCCACCCGGTCGACACCGACCGCAACGATGCCCTCGCCGAGCTGGCGGAGGACGCCGGGCTACCGACCGTGGCCACCAACAACGTGCACTACGCCACTCCGGGGCGGCGTCGGTTGGCCACCACCCTCGCCGCGGTCCGGGCCCGACGGAGCCTGGACGAGATCGACGGCTGGCTACCCGCTGCCGGCACCGCCCACCTGCGCAGCGGTGCCGAGATGGCGGCTCGGTTCGCCGCCTATCCGGGGGCGGTGGCCCGAGCCGCCGAGTTCGGCGCGGAGCTCGCTTTCGACCTACAACTCGTCGCCCCGGCGCTACCGGCGTATCCGGTGGCGTCCGGGCACACCGAGATGAGCTGGCTGCGTCATCTCACGGCGCGGGGGGCACGCGAGCGCTACGGCCCACCGGAGGCACACCCCGAGGCGTACGCGCAGCTTGAACATGAGTTGAACATGATCGAGGAACTGGGCTTTCCCGGCTACTTCCTGGTGGTCTACGACATCGTCACGTTCTGCCGTGAGCAGGACATCTACTGCCAGGGCCGAGGGTCGGCGGCGAACTCGGCGGTCTGCTACGCGTTACGGATCACCAACGTGGACGCGGTCCGTCACCGGCTGCTCTTCGAGCGCTTCCTCGCCCCGGAGCGGGATGGGCCACCGGACATTGACGTGGACATCGAGTCCTCCCGTCGAGAGGAGGTGATCCAACACGTCTACGCCCGGTACGGGCGGGAGCACACCGCTCAGGTCGCCAATGTCATCTCGTACCGGCCCCGGTCGGCGGTGCGGGACGTGGCGAAGGCGTTCGGGTTCTCCCCCGGCCAGCAGGATGCCTGGAGTAAACAGATCGATCGGTGGGGTTCGGTCGCCGCGGTCGAGGTCGAGGGCATCCCCGAGCCGGTGGTGGCGTACGCCGACGCGGTGCAGACCTTTCCGCGACATCTGGGCATCCACTCCGGTGGCATGGTGATCTGCGACCGGCCGGTGATCGAGGTGTGCCCGGTGGAGTGGGGGCGGATGCCCGGCCGGAGCGTGCTCCAGTGGGACAAGGATGACTGCGCCGCCGTCGGTTTGGTCAAGTTCGACCTGCTCGGCCTCGGCATGCTCGCCGCATTGCACCACGGTTACGACATGATTGGGGCGCGGCTCGAACTGGGCGATATGACCCTGGACGATGCCGAGGTCTACGACATGCTCTGCCGGGCCGACGCGGTCGGGGTGTTCCAGGTGGAGAGCCGCGCCCAGATGGCCACCCTGCCCCGGCTCAAGCCCCGTTGCTTCTATGACCTGGTGGTGGAGGTGGCGCTGATCCGGCCGGGCCCGATCCAGGGCGGCTCGGTGCATCCGTACATCCGGCGTAAAAACGGCCAGGAGCCGGTCACCTTCCCGCATCCGCTGATGCGCAACGCGTTGGAGAAGACCTTGGGCGTGCCGCTGTTCCAGGAGCAGCTCATGCAGCTCGCCATCGACCTGGCCGGCTTCGACGCGGCCGAGGCGGACCAGCTGCGTCGGGCGATGGGGGCCAAGCGGTCGGCGGAGCGGATGGCCAGGATCGCCGATCGGCTCTACGCCGGGATGGCCGAGCGGGGCATCACCGGTGAACTGGCCGACGATGTCTACCGCAAGCTCACCGCGTTCGCCAGCTACGGCTTCCCGGAGAGCCACGCGATGAGCTTCGCCTACCTGGTCTACGCCAGCTCCTGGCTCAAGCGGTACCACCCGGCACCGTTCCTGGCCGCGCTGCTCAACGCCCAACCGATGGGGTTCTACTCGCCGCAGACCCTGGTGGATGACGCCCGTCGGCACGGGGTGGAGGTCCGTCGGCCGGATGTCAACGCCAGCGGTGCCGAGGCGGTCCTGGAGTCCACCCCGAGCACCCGGTGGGGAAGCCAGCCGGGGGAGCCGCCGCACGCGTGGGGGCTGGGCGGTCCGGCGGTTCGGCTCGGGCTGGGCAGCGTGCGTACGCTCGGCGTGGAGGTGGCCGAGCGGATCGAGACCGAGCGGGCAGTGCGCGGGCCGTATCGGGATATGTCGGACCTAGCCCGGCGGGTGGGTCTGACCGCCACGCAACTGGAGGCGCTAGCCACCGCGGATGCCTTCGCGTGTTTCGGCGTGACCCGACGGCAGGCGCTCTGGAGCGCCGGGGCAGCAGCACAGGAGCATCCCGACCGCCTGCCCGGCACCGTGCCCGGCACGGTCGCGCCGACGCTGCCCGGGATGGCGGCGGTCGATCGCCTCGTCGCGGACGTCTGGGCGACCGGGCTGTCGCCGGAGAGCCATCCGGCCCGGTTCGTCCGGGACCAGCTCGACGCCCTGGGGGCGGTGCCGATCGCCCGGCTCGCGCAGGTGGAGCCGGGGCGGCGGGTTCGGGTTGGCGGGATCGTCACCCATCGGCAGCGTCCGGCAACCGCGGGTGGGGTCACCTTCCTCAATCTGGAGGACGAGACGGGGATGCTCAATGTCACCTGTTCCCCCGGGTTGTGGCAGCGCTATCGGCAGGTGGCGAAGAACAGCGGGGGACTGGTGGTCCGGGGTCTCCTCCGCCGGCACGAGGGGGTGATCAATCTCACCGCTGATCGACTGGACCCAATTGAACTCCATGTTCGGCAGCCCGCCCGCGACTTTCGGTGATCGTCAAGTGATTCAGGTTATGGTTTTTCGCTTCGGGCGGCGGGAGACTCCTGCCCGCGCTGGCAACGTGGCCCGCGCGGTACGAGGGGACGAACCGATGACGGGGAATCGCGCCTACAACGGTGGGGTGGCCAACACGACCCGGACCCGGCTCGGCGCCGGGTGGGTGCCCAACCACCACGCCGAGGCCCGGGAGTACGAGATCACCGAGGGGCCCGTGGCGAACTCGGTGCGTTCGCGGCACGAGGAGGAGGTCGTCACCGGCGGCGAAGCCTGATCGGCCAGCCGTTCCGGACGGGGCTGGACGTGGTGACTAGGCTGGTCGAGGTGGAGCAGACCCGAGGGCGACTCGCTGGCCCGCCGCTGACCCCGCGTACCGCCGTCATCTGGTCGGTGCTGCGCGCCGAGCTGGACCGCCGTGCCGGCACCGACCTGACCGTACTCGACGTGGGTGGGGGCACCGGCGGCTTCGCGGTCCCACTGGCCCAGGCGGGGCACCAGGTGACTGTCGTGGACGCCAACCCCGACGCGCTCGCCGCGCTGACCCGCCGCGCTACTGACGCCGGGGTCGCCGACCGGGTACGCGCGGTGCAGGGCGACGGTGACGCGCTCGCCGGGCTCGTGGAGCCGGCCAGCGTGGACCTGGTGCTCTGCCACGCCGTCCTGGAGGTGGTTGACGACCCGGCAGCGGTGGTCGCCGCGCTGGCCGGCGCGCTGCGCCCTGGCGGGGCCGCGAGCGCGCTGGTCGCCGGGCGAGCCGCCGCCGTGCTCGGTCGGGCGATGACCGGCCAGTTGGATGCCGCCGCACTACTCGCCGCCAGCTCCTCCGGAGCCGCCGGATCCCGGGATACTCATCGGCGGCGCTTCACCGCCGATGAGGCGGCTGTGCTGCTCACGGCCGCGGGCCTGGAGGTCGAGGAGATCCACGGCGTACGCGTCCTCACCGACCTGCTGCCCGCCGCGGTCGCCGACGGTCAGCCCGCCGCCCTGCTGGAGCTGGAGCTGGCGCTCGCCGCCCAACCGCCCTGGCGGGATCTCGCCGCCCAACTGCACCTGTTCGCCCGCCGGCGAGCATGACCGGCCCGCCCGAGCAGAAGCGCCTGCCCGGCACCGAGCCGCCGTGGGCCGGTGCGGGTCCGCCCGCCGCGGCTGACTCCGGGGCGAGCGATCCGTTCGGGATCCTCGCCCCCCGGTACGGCGCGGCGAGCCTCGCCGACATCCTGCCCGCCGCGCTCGCGGCGCTAGGAGTGCCCGGCGCGACCGACGTGCTCGGCCTGACCGCAGCGCTCGACGGTGTGCGCCGGATCGCCGTGCTGTTGGTGGATGGGCTCGGCTGGCATCAGATCCCCACTGCCACGCCGTACGCACCGACTCTGGCTGGGCTGGCCGCAACCGCCGGCCGGCCGCTCACCTCCGGCTTTCCGTCCACCACTCCGACCAGCCTGGTGACCCTGGGCACGGGCACCGCCCCCGGTGCACACGGCGTGCTCGGGTTCACCCTGCGGATCCCCGGCACCGACCAGGTGCTCAACCACATCGACTGGGCCGGCGACCCGGAGCCGCTGCGCTGGCAGCCCGTCCCCACCCAGCTGGAGCGGGCCCGGGCTGCCGGGGTCCAGGTGACGGTGGTGAGCCGGCCCGAGTTCGGCGGCAGCGGCCTCACCCTGGCGGCCAATCGGGGCGGCGACTACCGGGGTGCGGCGGGCGTTGATGAGTTGGGTCGGGAGATGCTGGCGGCGCTGACGGTCGGGTCCGGGCCCACCCTGGTCTCTGGCTACCATCCAGACCTCGATCGGCACGGTCACCTCAGTGGGGTCGATTCGGCGCCCTGGCGCGCCGCCGCGGCCGATGTTGACCGGCTGCTGGCTCGTCTCGTGGCAGGGCTGCCGCCGGACGCGGCGTTGCTGGTTACCGCCGACCACGGTCAGCTGGACATTCCCGCCGAGCACCGGTTCGACCTGGACGCCGACCCGCGCCTGCGCGCCGGAGTGACGGTGGTGGCCGGCGAGCCCCGAGTGCGCTACCTGCACGTGCGGCCCGGTGCCGAGGACGACGTGGTGGCCACCTGGTCGGCCGTGCTCGGCGCTGCCGCCCGGGTCACCACCCGGGCGGAGCTGGTGGCGGCTGGCTGGTTCGGCCCGGTCCCCGAGGAGCACCTGGGCCGGATCGGGGACGTGGTGGTGTGCTGCAACGGCAGCTACGCCGTGCTGGCCACTCGGTCCGAGCCGCCGATGGCGAGTCGGTTGGTGGCGTACCACGGTTCGGACACCGCGGCGGAGATGACGATCCCACTGCTGGTGGTCCGGGGCTGAGCTGCGGTTTCGCTGCCGCGCCGCTGGCCGGGGCGGGGACATCCGCACTAGCCTTCCGGGTATGGGCCGCAGCCAGTCGTTGCCGCGCGGCGGCGACCCGCGTTTCGGGCCGGAGGCCGACGACTCCGGATGTCGAGTGCTGCACGTTGACATGGACGCGTTCTTCGCCGCAGTCGAGGTGTACCGCCGGCCGGAGCTGCGCGGGCGGCCGGTCGTGGTCGGCGGGCTCGGGCCGCGGGGGGTGGTCAGCTCGGCGAGCTACCCGGCCCGACGGTACGGCGTCCGGAGCGCGATGCCGACCGCGCGGGCCCGGGCGCTCTGCCCGCACGCGGTGTTCCTGCCGCCCGACTTCACCGCCTACACGACCGCCTCACGCAGCGTTATGCAGATCTTCCGGGATGTCACCCCGCTGGTCGAGCCCCTCTCCCTGGACGAGGCCTTCCTCGACGTGGCCGGCGCCCAGCGGCTGTTCGGCCCGCCGTCAGCGATCGCCCGGCTGATCCGCGAGCGGGTGGCGACCGAGGTGGGGCTCACCTGCTCGGTCGGGGTGGCGTCGAGCAAGTTTGTCGCGAAGCTTGGCTCGACCCGGGCCAAACCGGACGGGCTGCTGGTAGTTCCGACCGCGCGGGTGCTTGAGTTCCTGCATCCGCTGCCGGTGGAGGCGCTCTGGGGGGTTGGGGAGCGGTCGGCCGAGCCGCTGCGCCGGCTCGGCCTGGTCACCGTCGGCGAGCTGGCACAGGCGCCGGAGGGGATGCTCCGTCGGGCGCTCGGTACCGCCGCCGCTCGGCACCTGCACGAGCTGGCGTGGGGACGGGACCCGCGGCGGGTCACCCCGGAGCGGGGGGAGAAGTCGGTCGGTGCGGAGATGACGTTCGACGTCGACGTGACCGATCGGCGGGAGATCCGTCGGGCTCTGCTCGGGCTCGCCGAGAAGGTAGGTGCCCGGCTGCGCCGCTCCGGCCAGGTGGGGCGGACGGTGGCGTTGAAGGTGCGGCTGGCCGACTTTCGTACCGTCAGCCGCTCCCGCAGTCTCGATGTTCCGACCGATGTCGGTCGGGAGATGTTCGACACTGCCTGGGCGCTCTACACCCTCCTCGACCCCGGGGAACCGATCCGGCTGGTCGGCGTCCGGGCCGAGCAGATCGTGCCCGTCCGGGACGCACCTCGGCAACTCGTCCTCGGCGAGCCCGCGCGGGGATGGCGGGAAGCCGAACGTGCCGTTGACGCCGCCGCGGCCCGTTTCGGGCGGTCCGTCATCGGTCCCGCCAGCCTGTTGAGCGCCCGTGACCAGCACCTGAGGGAAAATCAGCGCCGGCCGTAGGTCGTCCCGCTTTCCGACGCGCGAGGGCCCTCGTAGACTTGCGGGTAAGCAGCTGGTTGGCTGCCACGGTCTGTCGGCCGCCCGGGCCGACCAACGTGACCGGGGAGGAGTGCCGTGCCGCTCTCGGAGCACGAGCAGCGGCTGTTCGATCAGATCGAGCGGTCGCTTGCCGAGGACCCCAAGTTCGCCTCGGCCGTGCGCGCCAGCGACCCGCGTTTCCACGCGCGGCGTCGTCTGCTCATCGCTGCCGGCGTGGTCGTCGTCGGCCTGTCCCTGCTGGTTTATGGCGCGGTGATTAAGACCCCGCCACTAGCGGTGGCGGGTTTCGTCGTCATGTTGGCCGCGTTGGGCTTCGGGGCGCAGTCACACCGGCGGTCGCAGTCCCCCGACCTGCATGTCGTGGGTGGGACGACGACGCGCCGCCGGCCCCGTGGGCGGTCGGGTCGTCGACCGTCAATCCTGGACCGGATGGAGGACCGGTGGCGGCAGCGCCCGGAGGGGCGCCGGTGAGCCCTTGACCGTCCCGCCCCAACCGGTCGTCGCCGGTTGGGGCGGGGTGTGGTCAACGGGGGTGGCGATCCGTGAGCAGCCGCCGCGGGCTCCAGCGTAGGGTCGCGGCCCGGAATCGGCCGTAGGACGACATCAGGCGGGCCGAGGCGTCTGCGACGGCGCCCCGCCAACGCAGCACCATCGACGGGGGCAGGGCTGCCGCCAGCAGACGCGTGCGACGGTCGGACCCCGCCACGAGCGCGGCCCGGACCCGGCGCAGGGCCGGCAGCAGCGGCTCCCCGGGGTGTGGATCCGGGGCATAGCGGGCGAGCTCCTCGGCCCGGCCCAGCAGCCGTACCGCCGACGTGGCCTCGGTGTCCGCACGGAAGGTGTCTCGGGCGAGCCGGCTGGCGGTGGCGCGCGGTGTCTCCGCCCCGTTGATCTGTTGCCGGAAGTCCACCAGCGTGTCCAGCAACTCGTCCCAGGCCGCGTGCGCGTCGGCCCGTGCCCGGTCCGCGTCGGCCAGCACCATCATGCGATGGTCGCCCGAAGACGCCCCGCCCGTGGCTACCCCGGCCGGCACAGCCGACGGCATCCGTCTGCCACTGCGCCGTCGACGTAGGGCGGACCGCTGTAGCGCCGGGGCGGTGAGCAGCAGGAGCAGGGCCAGGGCCCCGACAGCCCAGAGCCAGGATGACCCGGTCCGGGTGGGAGTGCCGGTGCCACTCGGCTGCCCGGACAGCTCCTCCTCCAGCCCCTCCTCCGCCTGGTTCGGATTCGTCCCGGAACCCGACCCTGCCGGCCCCGCTGTCGTGCTCGGCCCCGGGGTGACCTCCTCCTCCTCCGCATCCAGATCGGGGGCCCAGTCGGAGCGGACAGACCCCGACACGCCATACGCGGGAGTGGCGTCGAACGGTACCCAGCCAAACCCGTCGAAGTAGACCTCGGTCCAGGCATGCAGGTTGCGGTTGGTCAGCACGTAGGTGTCACCGTCAGATTTGGTGCCGGTGCTGAACCCGAAGGCGACCCGCGCCGGAATGTCGGCGGCGCGAACCAGCCACGCCATCGCGGCGGCGTACTGCTGACAGAACCCGACCTTGTTGGTGAGGAAGTCGACGATCTCCTGACCGCCGGTGCCCCCCTCGGTGCTGAGGGCGTAACTGAACCCGTTCTCCGTGGCGAAGTGGTCATAGATGGCCCGCACCTTGTCGAACTCGGTGCTTTGGCCCTGGGTGAGCTCGTCCACCAATGCCTCCACCTCGGGCACCGTCGGCGCAGCCGTCTGCCGGCGGAGGCTGTGCTCGGTTGGGAGCGGGCGGGCCTGCCGCAACGCCGTCGGGGAGTAGGTCGACCGCACGTACTCGAACTCGTAGCGCTTGCTCGACGAACGCTCCCGGTTGGAGAAGAGGACCTGTTGGTTCGGGTCGTAGGACCATCTGCCGTTCAGCTTGAACTGCACCGGCTCGGCGTACACCGGCAGCAGCGGCATGTCGAAACTCTCCGTCACCTCAACCGTCGCCCGGTAACGGGAACGGGTGATGCCCTCCCGGTCCGGTACGGTCGGGCCGAACTCCCGGTTGACCGCTGTGCCACTGGGAGGCCGCGCCCGGAAGCCGTCGCTTCGCAACTGGTCGGCAGTGCCGAACCGTAGGTAGAAGGGCTCCGACTCATTGGTGGTCACCTTCACCATGTCGGTGACCTCGCCCTGGTTGAGCTGGCCCTGCAGGGCCGAGAAGAGGTCGACCTGACTGGCTGTGCCCCGGCCCGCTCCACCCGCGCCCTCCCCGGTGCCCGAGCCGAACCGGTCGAGTAGGTCGCCGGTCATGCCCGGCACCGCCAGCGGCAGCAGGACCGCGACCGCGACCCCCACCGCCGCGAGCCGGCGACCAGCGGCGGCAAGTGGGGAGGCCTCCCACCCGTCCACCCCCCGGCCGTCGCCGGTGAATCGCCGGCCGAACCGCCGGACCCGGTCGACGTTGTCGGCGGCCAACAGCCACAGGTAGCCGGCCGCGCCGATGACGAACGGCAGCGGAGGGACACTGTCCACGTAGACGGCCACCGGGACCGAGTAGACGGCCAGCATCGGCAGGCCGGCGAGCGCGGGCCGGCGCAACCCGACCGTCATCAGGTCGACCAGCACGGCGATCCCGCCGATGCTGAGCACGGTGAGGAAGAGCAACGGGTCCGTGTCAGGCACCCGCACGCGGTGGGTGCGCATGTCTACCAGCGACGCCTCCGCCAGCGCCCCGAAGTGCCCGATGGTGGCCGGGGTCGGTACCACTCCCAGCAGCTCGGCACCGGAGGGGAACAGCCACGTCAGGGCGAGCAACAGGCCACCGAGCATGGCCAGCACCTGCCCCCACCGCGGGGCCCGCCCCAGCCGGGCCAGGGCGGCCACCGCGGCCACCACCGCGACCGCGATGGTCGACTGGAACAGCCAGGTCGAGCGGTCGAAGATGGCCGACAATGGCGCCGCGGCGAGTAGTGTCGCGGCGGCAGCGACCAGGCCCAGGTTCCGTTGGGAGATCATGCGTGCGGCCTCCGGTTCATCGTCTGCTCGCCACGGTCTCGGCCGACGCGGCCCGGACAGCGAAGCCCTGCGAGCCCCGGCCGGCCTGCGGCCACAGGACCGGCAACCGGGAGCCGTGGTCTACGCCGATCACTCGCCAGCCACCTCGTACCAGCGCGAGCGCGGCGGTGGCGTGCGCGTCGTCGGCCTCGGCCCGGGCACCGGCCGGCAGGGTGAGCCAGGTGGAGGTGTTCTGGAGAAACGCCACGCAGGTGGTGCCGTTGCCGCGTAGCGCGGCCAGCAGTTCGGCCTCAACGGCGCTGAGCGTCCCGAACAGGCCGATGATCAGACCGCCGGCGACGTGCTGCCGCGCCTCCCGGACCAGCGTGGCGATCTCAGTCCGCTGGTCGAGGCAGGCGTCGGCGAGGTTGTCCAGGAGGAGCCCGTGCCCGGTCGCCTCCGTCGCGTCGATGTCCGTACCGGAGCCGGTGAGCAACCGTAGCCGGTAGCCCCCCTGCCGCAGGTGCACGGCGATGCTCGCGGCGGCGGAGACTGCCCACTCGAAGCTGGCCGTCGGCCCGTCACCGCAGTGCCCGTACGCCCGGGTGTCCAGCAGCACGGTGGCGCGGCTCTCCCAGGGCTGCTCCTCGCGGCGGACCATCAGTTCACCGGTGCGCGCGGTTGACTTCCAGTGCACCCGCCGTAGGTCGTCGCCCAACCGGTACTCCCGGGTCGCCGCATCGTCCTCGCCGTGCACCGCGACCGACCGGGCCCGGCTGTCGCCACTGCCCGCGTACTCGCTGGGAAGCCGGACCGTGGGCAGCGGCGTGGCCTGCGGGACCACCGTCAACTGGTCGGTGCTGGGGAAGGCCCGGGTCACCTCGCACAGACCGAATGGGTCGGTTATCCGGACCACCAGTGGGCCGATCTTGTATCGGCCGCGTACGTCGGCCCGCACCGTGTACGCCACCGAGCTGGCCTGCTGCGCGCCGAGCCGGTCCAGCACGACCCGGGGCCGGCTGCCCAGCGCGTACGGCAGCCGGTCTTCCAGCAGGAGCGTGCCGGTGGGCAGGCGGGACAGGTTCTGTAGCCGCAGCACCACCCGGGAGCTGGCGCTGGCGGGTACGCGCTCTGGCTCCAGTGAACGATTGCAGGCCAGCTTGTACCGGCTGCGGCCGACGTAGAGCGCTGCCAGGAGTGGCAGGACCGCGAGCAGCACCGCCACTCGGAGCAGGTCCCGCTCACCGAGGAGGGTGGCCGAGATCCCCGCCGCGACCGCTGCGGCGAGGAACGACCGGCCCCGCGTGGTCAGCCCGCGCAGCCCGTCGCGCACCTCACGCCCTCCGCGGCTCGTACCGGGCGCGGCCGCTGTCGGTGGTGGGCCGGGTGTCGTACGACGAACGCCGATGTTCCTGCGGCAGCGGCAGCCGGTGCACCAGGTCGGCGACGATGGTGTCGGTGGTGCGTCGGGCCAGCTGGGCGTCGGCGGTCGGGATGATTCGGTGCGCCAGCACCGGTACGGCCAGTGCCTGCAGATCGTCGGGGAGGACGTAGTCGCGTCCCTCGAGCGCGGCGACCGCGCGTGCGGTGCGCAGCAACTGGAGGGTCGCTCGGGGCGACGCGCCGAGGCGGAGGTCGGGAGCCTCTCGGGTGGCGGTGACCAGCTCGACCGCGTACCGCTTGAGGGCGTCAGCGACGTGAATCTGCCGGACGTGGGTGATGAGTCGGCGGACGGTGCTGGCATCGGAGACCGGCCGCAGCGACTCCAGCGGGTCGGTGGCACCATGCCCGTCGAGCATCGCCAACTCGGCCCCGGCGTCCGGGTACCCCATCGCGATCCGAGCGGTGAAGCGGTCGCGCTGCGCCTCCGGCAGCGGGTACGTGCCCTCCATCTCGATCGGGTTCTGGGTGGCGACCACCATGAACGGCGTCTGCAACGGATAGGTCACGCCGTCCACGGTGACCTGCCGCTCCTCCATGCACTCCAACAGCGCTGACTGGGTCTTCGGCGAGGCCCGGTTGATCTCGTCGCCGACCACCAGGTTGGCGAAGACAGCGCCGGGGCGGAACTCGAAGTCGTGCGTCTCCTGGTTGTAGACGCTGACCCCGGTGACGTCGCTGGGTAGCAGATCGGGGGTGAACTGGATGCGGCGTACCGAGCAGTCGATCGAGCGCGCCAGTGCCTTGGCCAGCTTGGTCTTGCCGACTCCGGGGACGTCCTCGATGAGCAGGTGGCCCTCGGCGAGCAGAACGGCGAGGGCGAGCTGCACGGTGGCGGTCTTGCCCTCGATAACCTGTTCGATGTTCGTCACGATTGCGTCACCAACGGCGCGGAACTCATCGTGTGGCAGCAGACCGCCCACCTCGTCCCGGGTCTGTTGTGTCACGGACGTCCTCCTCGTCGCCTCGACGGCGGCTCCGTTCGGAGCGGCTGGACCCGCCGTTGGTTCGCGTGGTCACGCGCAAGCCTCGTCTGCCGCAGAAAGTCTCACCGGACTCTCAGGCTAGCGATGTTTTGTGACCGCATCCGACCGCCACCAGCGTTCCATCGCATACGTCCGGAATATTTGTCCGTCGGTTGAGGTGTCGAAGGGGGCCGGACGGGTAGTCCGCAGCCCCGACGCGGTCGGTGGAGTTAGGGAGAAGGCGAGGGCAGCCGTGGCGGTGCCGGGTGCTCGTGGGCGACGCCGGCCCGGTTGCTGCGGGCCGGCATGATTCTCGCTGTCGTCCTCGGCGGGCAGTTCCTCCTCGCCGCCGCAGCGCCGGTGCTGACCTGGTGGTTGGGGCGCAACGCCGGGTACGTGCTCGCCGTCGGCTACCTGACCGGGGCGGGTCTGCTCCTCTCCCAGCGCCCCGCGCTCCTCGCCGACCAGGCGGTCCTCATCTCCTGGCCGTGGCTACCGTCGCTGGGGGTCTACGCGGAGCTGCGGATGGACGCACTCAGTCTGATCTTCGCCCTGCTGGTGCTGGGAGTGGGCGCGTTCGTGATGGCGTACTGTCCGCGCTACCTGAGCCCGGACAGCCGGCACACCCGGGTGTACGTGACGATGACCCTGTTCGCCGGGGCGATGCTGGGTCTGGTGCTCGCCGACGACCTGCTGCTGCTCTTCGTCTTCTGGGAGCTGTCCAGTATCCTGTCGTTCGTCCTCATCGGGCAGGACGGTCGCTTGCCGGCCCGCGGGCCGGCGATCCAGGCCCTCGTCGTCACCACCACCGGTGGCGTGGCACTGCTGGTGGCGGTGGTCGTGCTCGCCGCGAGCCTCGGCACCAGCGACCTTCATCTGATCCTGGCCGATCCGGGCCGGCTGGCGACCGGACCCGCCTGGGCGGCGGGTGCCCTGGTGATCTTCGCGGCCATCACGAAGTCGGCGCAGGTGCCGTTCCACTTCTGGCTCCCTGGCGCCATGGTCGCCCTCACCCCAGTCAGCGCCTACCTGCACGCGGCCACGCTGGTGAAGGCGGGCATCTACCTGCTGATGCGCTTCTCGGCGCTGTTCGGCGGCCAGTGGCCCTGGGACCTCACGCTGATCGGCCTCGGGCTGCTCACCGCGATCGTCGGCGCGCTGTTGGCGCTGCGCCAACACGATCTGAAGGCGTTGCTCGCGTACTCCACGGTGAGCCAGCTCGGCCTGCTGGTCAGCGTCATCGGCGTCGGTACGCCCGCCTCGGACGCGGCGGCGATCCTGTACACGATCGCGCACGCCCTGTTCAAGGCGACGCTGTTCATGCTGGTGGGAATCATCGACCGGCAGGCGGGCAGCCGGGACATCCGGGCCCTGACCGGGCTGTGGCGGGCGATGCCGATCACCGTGACGCTTACCGTGTTGGCGGCGATGTCGCTGGCCGGTCTGCCGCCGACGATCGGTTTCGTCGGCAAAGAGGCGATCTTCGAGGCGCTCGTCACGGTGGACGAGGTGCCCTTGCTCGGGTGGGTCGCCGCCGGCCTGGCGGTGCTCGCCGCGACGCTCACCTTCGCGTACGCCGCGCGGTTGGTCCATGGTGTCCTCTCCGGCCCGACCCGGCAGCGTGAGCTGCACGAACCGGCCTGGTCATTCCTGGCTCCGGCAGCTGTCGCAGCGGTCCTCGCCACCGCTCTCGGCCCCACCGTCGCCCTCCTCAGCCCGATGGTGGAGCGGGCCGCCAGCGATGCCCGGCCCCAGGGGCAGGCGCCCTACCTGGCCTTCTGGCATGGCTTCACCCCGGCGCTCGGGCTCTCCGTGCTCACTGTCCTGCTTGGGACGCTGCTGTTCTGGTACCGGCGTCGGACCGATCCGGTGCTCGCGGCGATACCGACCACGTCTCCGTTCACCGGACACCTCGAGCGGTGGCGGCGCGCGTTGGTGCGCTTCGGGGCGGTCGTGGCCCGACCCGCCCAGGTCACGGCGCCCGCTCCCTACCTGGCCCGGCCACTGCTCGCCGTGGTGGCGCTGGCGGCAGTCGCCGTGCTGCTCCTCGGCCCGCTACCCAGCCGGCACCCGGATGCCACCCGGCCCGGGGACTGGCTCGTGCTCGGGTTGCTACTGGTCACCCTCGCCGGCCTGGTCACCACCCGGTCGGCGCTCGCGGCGGTCGCGCTGACCGGCGCGGTCGGCCTGATCCTGGCAGTCTGGTTTCTCACCACGGGGGCACCGGACGTGGCGCTCACCCTGATGCTGGTCGAGGTGCTCACCACGGTGGTGGTCATGCTCGCCCTGCGGGGCCGGCCCGGCCGGCTGGTCGCGCCGGGCCGTCGGGTGGGGATCATCGCCGGCGTCGGGCTGGCGGTGCTCGCCGGGGTGGTGGCGACGGCGGCGACGGCGGCGCTGACCGGCCGTCGCGACCTGTCGCCCGTCGGCGACTGGTACCTGCGGGAGGCGTCCTCGGCCACCGGTGGGCAGAACCTGGTCAACACCATCCTCGTCGATTTCCGGGCCCTGGACACCCTCGGTGAGGCGGTCGTACTCGCGGTGGTCGCGGTTGGGTTGATCGGGCTCGCCCGGCCGGCCGAAGCCGTACGGCATCGTCCCGGCGCCGTACGGCACGCCGTCGATCCGGTGCTCGCGCTGGCATACCGCGTACTGGCTCCGGTCATGCTCGCCGCGTCCGCGGTGTTGTTTCTCCGCGGCCACCAGGAGCTCGGGGGCGGGTTCATCGCCGCACTGCTCGCCGGTACCGCGGTCGGACTCGGCCACCTGGCGCACCCCGCGGGAGCGCCGCTGCTGGGCCGCCTTCGGGGAGCGCCACTGCTCACCGTCGGCCTGTTCCTGGCGCTCGTCGCGGGCATGGCGCCGCTGGCCGTGGGCCGGGCCTTCTTGACTCCGGTCAAGCTCTCCCTGCCCGGCGTCGGTTCGGTGTCGTCGGCTCTCCTGTTCGACCTGGGGGTGTACCTGATGGTGCTGGCCCTGGTCGTGGCGGCGGTCCGCCGACTGGACAGCGCGCCCGCCGGCCCTGCGCCCGGGCCGGTTCGGGAGCGGGTCCGATGAGCGGGCCGCTGATCGTCGGGGTGCTGGTGGCGGCCGGCGTCTTCCTCCTGCTTCGCCCTGGGCAGCTGCGGCTGGTGCTCGGCTTCGTGCTGCTCGGGCACGCGGTGAACGTGCTGCTGTTGGCCGCCGGCGGGCTGCACCGGCGGGAGCCGCCGGTTGACGGCGGGGGCGCGGAGAGCGCCGACCCGCTGCCCCAGGCCTTCATCCTGACCGCCATCGTGATCACCTTCGGCATCACCGTCTACCTGCTGCGGCTGCTGCGCCGTGCCTCCCGGCGGGGGAGTCGACGACCGGAGACGTGGGACAGGGGGCCGCGGTGAGCCTCCTGCTGATTGGTCCGGTGGTGGGTCCGCTACTCGCCGCCACCGTGCTGCTTGCTCTCCCCGGCCGGCTGATGCTGCGACGGGTGGTGGCGCTGCTCGCCACGGCGGTGGTCATCGCGGTGGGTGTCGTCCTGCTCCTGGCGACCTCCGATGGCGAGGTTCCGGTGCTCCGGGTCGGCGACTGGCCGCCGGTTGTCGCGATCACCCTGGCGGCCGACCCATTGAGCGCGTTGCTGGTCACGGTCTCGGCGATGGTGGTGCTCGCCTGCCTGGTGGCCGCCGTCGGGACCGGGGATGATCGCCGGCGGGCCTTCCTGCCGCTGACGATGGTGCTGTCGGCGGGCGCGTACGGCGCCTACCTCACCACCGATCTGTTCAACCTGTTCGTGCTGGTCGAGATCATGCTCGTTCCGTCCTACGTGCTGCTGGCGCTCTCCGGGGGCCCGGGGCGTGCCGGCGCGGGCCGGGTATACATCGCCACCAGTCTGCTCGGCTCCACGATCCTGCTGGCCGGTGTCGGACTGCTCTACGGGGTCACCGGTACGGTCGGGCTCGCGGACCTCGCCGGGATGGCCCGGGAGATCCCCGCCGCCGCGGTCGCCGGCGGTGTCGTGCTGCTGGCGTTCGCGCTCAAGAGCGCGCTCGTGCCGCTGCACGACTGGCTGCCCCGCGCCTACCCGGTCGCGTCACCGGTGGTCGTCGCGCTCTTCTCCGGTCTGCTCACCAAGGTGGGGCTGTACGCGATCATCCGGATCTACGCCGTGTTGTACGGCGGTGATCCGGCGTACCACCCGTTGCTGGTGGCGGTGGCACTGGCGTCCATGGTGATCGGGGTGCTCGGCGCGATCGGCGTCCGTTCGATGCGGAAGGTGCTGGCCTTCCACATGGTGAGCCAGATCGGGTACGTGCTGCTTGGGCTCGCCCTGTTCACCGCCGCGAGTCTCGCCGCCGCCATCTTCTACCTGGCCCAGTACGTGTTGGTGAAGGCGGCACTGTTCCTGTGCGCGGCGGTGGTACGGGCCACCCGCGGCACCGACCGGCTGAGCCGGCTGGGTGGGCTGGCCTCGTCCAACCCGCTGCTCGCGGTGGCCTTCGGCGTCGCCGCCCTGTCTCTGGCCGGGCTGCCCCCGTTCGGCGGGTTCCTCGCCAAGTTTCTGGTGCTGCGAGCCGCCAACGAGGTCGGTGACTGGCTCGTGCTGACGGTGGCGGTGTTGGTCAGCCTGGTGACGCTGCTGTCGATGCTGAAGATCTGGGGGGTCGCGTTCTGGGGTGAGGTACCGCGACCGGCCCGGGAGCAAACCGCCCGCCCCGGCGCGGCGCTGCTCGGACCGCCGTTGGTGCTCGGCGGGTGCGCGCTGCTGCTTGGGCCGTTGGGCGGGCCGCTGTTGCAGGTGGCCGACGCCGCCGCGGCGGGACTGCTGGAGCCGGCCGGGTATGTGCGGGCGGTGAGCGGCCGATGAGCGGCGTGGTGCGACGGGCCGCGGTCCGGGCCGCGCGGATCGTGGGGTTCCTGGCCTGGTTCGCGGGTCGGCTGGTGCAGGCGAACCTGGTGGTGGCCCGGGAGATCGTCACTCCGGGCCTGGGGCTGCAGCCCGCGGTGGTTCGGGTTCCGCTGCGCGCCCGGACGGACACCGAGGTGGCCCTGCTCACGCTCTTCGTCACCCTGACCCCGGGGACCCTCGCGCTGGCGGTGCGGCGGGATCCGCGGGTGATGTGGGTGCACGGCATGTACGCCGCGGACGCGACAGCGTTTCGCCGTGCCGTGGCGGAGCTGGAGGGGCGGCTGTTGGCCGCCGTCCGACCGGTCGGCGGCGGCCGGACCGGTAGTGAGGGAGGTGGGTGACGGATGCTCCTGCTCGACGTGGTGCTGGTGGTGCTCGCCCTGTCGATGACCGTGGTGCTCGGCCGGCTGATTGTCGGCCCCACCGACGCCGACCGCGCCGCCGCGCTCGACCACGGCTTCTTCGTGTTCCTGGCGGCGGTGGCGGTGTTGGCGGTTCGGTTGGACGCGCCCGGACTACTGGACCTGGTCCTCACCGGCACCATGGTCAGCTTCTTGGCCACGGTCGCGTTGGCCCGCCTGGTGCATCGGCGGCGGCCATGATCCGGATGCTGGTCGCCTCCGCGCTACTGGTCATCGGCGTCGGCCTGATCGTGATCAGCTCCCTCGGGCTGATCCGACTGCCCGATGTCTACAACCGGATGAACGCCGTCGCGAAGTCGGGCAGCCTGGGCCTGATCTGTGTCCTGCTGGCGGTGTTGCTGTTGCTGCCCGGCCCCCGGACGGTACTGGTGGGCCTGGTCGCCATCGGGCTGCAACTCGTCTCGGCGCCGGTCGGCGGGTACGCCCTGGCCCGCGCCGCCTACCGGGCGGGTAGCCCGCTGGCCGACAGCACGCGCTACGACGAACTTGGTGGGCGGGTCCCGGCGGCGCGTCGGCGGGCGGGCCGGGAATGACCGGCCGGGAGATGACCGGTGCGGGCAGGACGGGCCGGGGGATGGCCGGCCTGGGATGACCAGCCCGGGTGGCCGCGGGCGCGCTACCGGGGGTCGGCGGTACACTCCGGGGTATGGCCGGAGTCTTCCTGCTTCTTACCGGGCCGTGCTGATGCGCTGAACGCGCGACAGCACGGCGGCCCCTCCTGTGCGAGGGGCTTTTTTGTGCCTGTCGCCGGCCAGGTCCCGCCGGCCGGTGGCGAGCATCGACCGACACCGCACGAGACCATCCGCGCCGACTGAAGCGAGGAGAGCCATGACTGAGGCAGCCGCACCGGCCAGCGAGATTCCCCCCTTCCGCTACACGGCGGCTCTGGCCGACGAGATCGAGCGTCGTTGGCAGGACACCTGGGAACGCGAGGGGACCTTCCACGCCCCCAACCCGACCGGCCCGCTGGCCGACCCCGAGCATCCGCGGGCGGGAGCGGAGAAACTGTACGTACTGGACATGTTCCCGTACCCGTCGGGGGCCGGGCTGCATGTCGGCCACCCGCTGGGCTACATCGGCACCGACTGCTTCGCCCGCTACCAGCGGATGGCCGGGCGGAACGTGCTGCACGCGATGGGCTTCGACGCCTTCGGGCTCCCCGCCGAGCAGTACGCGGTGCAGACCGGCACCCACCCGCGGACCACCACCGAGGCGAACATCGCCCGGTACAAGGCGCAGCTGCGCCGGCTGGGGCTGGCCCACGACGAGCGCCGCTCGGTGGCCACCATCGACGCCGACTTCTACCGCTGGACCCAGTGGGTCTTCCTGCAGATCTACAACGCCTGGTATGACAGCGAGGCGAAGCGGGCCCGCCCGATCACCGAGCTGATCGCGGAGTTCGCCGGCGGCTCCCGGCGCACCCCGGACGGGCGACCGTGGGGTGAGCTGACCGCCGCCGAGCAGCGGGCCGTCGTTGACCAACACCGGCTGGCGTACGTCTCGCAGGCCCCGGTCAACTGGTGCCCGGGGTTGGGCACCGTGCTGGCCAACGAGGAGGTCACCGCCGACGGTCGCTCTGAGCGGGGGAACTTCCCGGTCTTCAAGCGGAACCTGAAGCAGTGGATGATGCGGATCACCGCGTACGGTGACCGGCTCCTGGACGACCTGGAGAAGCTGGACTGGCCCGAGCCGATCAAGCTGATGCAGCGGAACTGGATCGGCCGCTCCATCGGCGCGCACATCGGGTTCCCCACCTCCGCCCCGGATTCGGGTCCGGGGGGCGAGCAGCGGATCAGCGTCTTCACCACCCGGCCCGACACGATCTTCGGCGCCACCTACCTGGTGCTGGCGCCCGAGCATGACCTGGTGGACGAACTGGTACCGGCGGCCTGGCCCGCGGGGGTTCCCCAGGCCTGGACCGGCGGGCAGGCCAGCCCACGGGCGGCGGTGGCGGGTTACCGCAAGGCGGCCGCGGCGAAGACCGACCTCGAGCGGCAGGCCGAGACGAAGGAGAAGACCGGCGTCTTCATCGGGGCGTACGCCACCAACCCGGTCACCGGGACCCAGATTCCGATCTTCATCGCCGACTATGTGCTGGCTGGCTACGGCACCGGCGCGATCATGGCGGTGCCCGGTCAGGACGAGCGGGACTGGGCCTTCGCCGAGGTGTTCGACCTGCCCATCGTCCGTACCGTCCAGCCGGCCGAGGGCTTCGACGGTAAGGCGTACACCGGCGACGGTCCGGCCATCAACAGCGCCGTGCCCGAGCGCGGCCTGGACCTGAACGGCCTGGGCGTCGCCGAGGCGAAGGCCCGGACCATCGCCTGGCTGGAGGCGGGGGGCCACGGCTCGGGCGCGGTGACGTATCGGCTGCGGGACTGGCTATTCAGCCGGCAGCGGTACTGGGGTGAGCCGTTCCCGATCGTGTACGACGAGACCGGCGCCGCCATCGCCCTGCCGGAGGAGCTGCTGCCGGTCGAGCTGCCCGAGGTGGATGACTTCTCGCCCCGCACCTTCGATCCCACGGATGCGGAGTCGAACCCGGAGACGCCGCTGTCGCGACGGCGGGACTGGGTCGAGGTGGAGCTGGACCTGGGCGACGGTCCGAAGCGCTACACCCGGGAGACCAACGTGATGCCGCAGTGGGCCGGCTCCTGCTGGTACGAGCTGCGCTACCTGGATCCGACCAACGCCGACCGCTTCGTCGACCCGGAGACCGAGCGGTACTGGATGGGCCCGCGCGGCGAGGGCGACTGCGGGGGCACCGACCTGTACGTCGGCGGCGCCGAGCACGCCGTACTGCACCTGCTCTATGCCCGGTTCTGGCACAAGGTGCTGTACGACCTGGGGCACGTGTCGAGCTTCGAGCCGTTCCGCAAGCTGTTCAACCAGGGCTACATCCAGGCGTACGCGTACACCGACGCGCGTGGGGCGTACGTGCCGGCGGAGGAGGTGGTCGAGCGCTCCGGCGCCTACTACCTGGGTGATGTCCAGGTCAACCGCGAGTACGGCAAGATGGGTAAGTCCCTGCGAAACGTGGTGACACCGGACGAGATGTGTGCCGCGTACGGGGCGGACACGTTCCGGGTGTACGAGATGTCGATGGGCCCGCTGGAGGTCTCCCGCCCCTGGGAGACGCGGGCTGTGGTGGGGTCGTTCCGATTCCTGCAGCGGGTCTGGCGGGCGATTGTGGACGAGCGCAGCGGCGCGTCCCGGGTGGTGGACGCCCCGGCCGACGAGGCGACCCGTCGACTGCTGCACCGGATCGTGGATGGGGTCCGGGGCGATATGGACGCGATGCGGTTCAACACCACGATCGCGAAGCTGATCGAGCTGACCAACGCGGTGACCCGGCTGCCGGAGACGCCGCGCGAGGTGGCCGAGCCGCTGGTGCTGATGCTGGCGCCGTTCGCTCCGCACGTCGCCGAGGAACTGTGGCGCCGGCTGGGCCACGAGTCCTCGTTGACCTACGCCGCTTTCCCGGTCGCCGACCCGGCCTTGCTGGTGGCCGAGTCGGTGACGTACCCGGTGCAGGTCAACGGCAAGGTGCGGGGTCGGATCGAGGTGCCGGCCGACGCGGCGGAGGAGACCGTCCGGGCGGCGGCGCTGGAGGCGGTCGCCGCCGCGCTGGCCGGCCGGGAACCACGCAAGGTCATCGTGGTCCGCGGCCGAATGGTCTCCGTGGTGGCCTGAGGTCGCTCGTCAGCCCACACTGCTGATCATGGAGTTGTGGTGCCCGGTAGGTGCCCGGTCCGGGGAGCGCCACCCCACCACAACTCCATGATCGATGTGGGGCTGCCCCGGCACGGGTGGCGCGGCTGTGCACCCGGCGTGCCGGGTGCGTCTGGTCAGCGCCGGCGCCGAGTCCGTCCTGGGCTGCCGGCCCCACCGGCCCGCTCGGCGCGCCACCAGCGGTGGATGAGCACCGCGCTGGCGATCAGGCCGAGTCCGGCCGGGGCGGCGGCGAACCAGTTGACCTCGCCGGGCGAGGTGACCGCGGCGCCGACGGCGGCGTATCCGAAGGCGGTCGGCGCGGAGGCGACAACGCTGCCGACGAGGAACGGCAGCACCCGCGCCCCGGTGGTGCCGTAGCCGTAGCTGACCAGGCCGAAGCCGGCGATTGGCAGCAGTCGTACGGTAACGACGCCGAGCACGTTCTGCCGGGTGAACCAGCCGTCCAGCCGGGCGAGGCGACCGCGAATTCGGTCGGCGACGAACGCCCGACCGAGGAACCGACCGACCGTGAAGCCGATGGCGGCTGCCAGCAGTGCCGCGCCGAGCGCGTAGGCGGCCCCCTCCACGGCGCCGAAGAGGGCACCGGCAGCCAGGGTGATGAAGGTGCGGGGGACCAGCGCAACGAGCAGGAGTGCCCCGCCGCCGATCGCGGTGACTGGGGCGTACCCGCCCAACTGGTCGGCCAGGTGGGGCAGGGCGGTCGGGTCCGGGCGGGGAATCACGAGCAGCGCCACCCCGAACCCGGCGAGCAGGAGCAGTAGCAGGCCGAATCGGCTGGCCACCGGGTCCTGCCCCCGCCACCCGCGGGGCGGGGGCAGGACCCGGCGGCCGAGGTGGTGGGGGGTGCCCGGAGCGCGGCGGCCGTCGTGGGTCATGGTCGGGCGGCAGTGGCCACTGCGGCGTGGCGTTCGGCGCGGAGCCGGTCCGACCAGGTGTCGTCCAGCGGGGGGAGCTGGTTGACGCCGACTGCCCAGCGCAGCAGCAGGTCGGCCAGGGCTGGGTTGCGGGCCAGGGCTGGTCCGTGCGAGTAGGTGCCGAGCAGCTTTCCCCGCCAGGCCCCTTCGGTCCGGGTGTCGTTACCGATTCCGGCGGTCACCTGGGCCAGCGGTGACACCCCTGGGCCCAGGCGGGTACGTCCACCGTGGTTCTCGAAACCGGACAGCGGCGGGAGACCCAGCCGTGGGTCGATGTTGCCGGCCAGTTCGCCGATGGCGCGGGAGGGGCCCCGGTCGGAGGAGAGGTCCAGCAGCTCCAGGCCGGCGTATTTGGTGCCCTTGGCGAAGAAGGAGGAGCCGAGGATCTGGTAGCCGGCGCAGACACCGAAGACCACCGAGCCCTGCGCGACGGCGCGGTGTAGGCCCCCGTCGGCGATGAGCCGCTGCGCGCCGAGCGCCTGGGGGCCGTCCTCGCCGCCGCCGACCAGGTAGATGTCGGCGGTGGCGGGCAGCGGTTGGTCGGAGCGGACCTCCAGCACCTCGACCGGGTAGCCGCGCCGCTGGGCGCGGCTGGCCAGGATGAGTGCGTTGCCCCGGTCACCGTAGGTGGAGAGCAGATCCGGGTAGACCCAGACGATGCGCAGGCTGTCAGAGAACACGGTCCAACTCCGCTCGGATGTCCTGGAACGCGGTGTAGTTCGCGATGACCTCCAGTCGGCCTGGCGGGACCAACTGGATCGCCTCGGTGAAGGAGCGTACGTGCCGGAACGGCACGTTGTTCACGTCGAGTCGGACGGCCAGGTCGAACGCTCGGTCGCCGGTGATGAGCACCTGCCGACCCCGCAGGGGGCTGAAGTCGACGTCAAAGAGCCAGGAGGTGTCCAGCCCGTCCGGATCGCGGGCGTTGATGGACAGCAGTGTCGGCGCCTCGTCGGCCATGTCGAACGCCTCCAGCCAGCTGGCCGGGTTCTTCGCCAGCAGCAGGCGGATCAGCCGCCCGTCTCGCTCGACCTGGGCGTACCGGCCGGCGATCGAGGTGACTGAGCCGAGCTGGAGCACGGCGTCAACCGGTCGTACGCCGAACTCGGCCGCGACGGCGAGGGCGGTGGCGGCGTTGCCGAGATTGACCGTGCCCGGGAGTTGGAGCTGGACTTTGTGCCAGGCGCCGGTCGGGTCGATCACGCCGTCGTCCTCGACGGACCACTGCGGCTGTGGCCGGCGCAGCGGGCAGCCGGTGCACCACCACTGGTTGTCCTGCCGGGCGATGGTCGAGCCGCACTCGGGGCAGACCCAGGAGTCGTCGTGCCAACGTTGGCCAGCGCTGAACCAGACGACCTGGGGCGGGGTGATGCGCTGGTCGTGATTGGTCGGCGGGGTGGCGGCCCAGACCACCATCGGGTCGTCTGCGTTGGCGATGACCCGCAGCTCGGGGTGGCGGATCAGCGCCGCCCGCCAGAGCTGCGCCATCATGGCGACCTCCCGGGCCCGGTCCAATTGGTCGCGGGAGAGGTTGAGGAGCGCCACCACGTGGGCGTCCGTGGCGTCCAGCACCTGCGCGAGGTAGTGCTCGTCCACCTCGAGTACCGCGTACGGGGTGCTGCCGGCCTTGGCGAGCGCCGAGGTGTGCCCGGTGGGCATGTTCGCGCCGAACGAGTTGGTGGCGACCTTGCCGAGCACGCCGACCGCGGCGGTGGCGAGTCGGGTGGTCGTGGTCTTGCCGTTCGTGCCGGAGACCAGGGCGATGGCGCGGCCCGCGGCGAGGTGCGCGAGGAGCTCCGGGTCGATCTTGAGGCCGATCCAACCACCGATGACCGAGCCGTCCCCGCGGCCCGCGGCCCGCGACAGGGCCGCGGCGGTCCGCGACACAGAGCTGGCCACCTTCGCCCGTAGGGGCATTCTCGCGTCCGTCACGCGAGCGAGGTTACTCCACCCGCGGACTCTCCAGATCGCTGCTGGGGCGGAACGCTTCGGCTCGTTGCCCGGTGCCGTTGGGTGGATCGGGGTGGGGAGTGGGTCCGATCTATGTCGGACGGTGGGCCTTCCCGGGGGCGGTGCCGCCCTCCACTCCGCTCCACCCGCTTTGACGTGCGGTTTTGGCGGGGCGGTAGCCGCGCCACGCGGGCGATTCTGGTTGCGGGTGGAGGGAAGTGGAGTAGAGTGGGGCCCGATGGTGCGGCCGGGAGGGCCCACCGGCCCGGGGGTCAGCGGCGCCGCGAACGCCGCTTGAAGGGCGAGGGGGTTTGGGCCGTGTTCCTCGGCACCCACACTCCACGCCTGGACGACAAGGGCCGGCTGATCCTTCCGGCGAAGTTCCGGGATGAGCTGGCGGGGGGTGTCGTGATCACCAAAGGGCAGGAGCGTTGCCTCTATGTCTTCCCGACGCCAGAGTTCCAGCGCATCGCGGATCAGCTACGCGCGCAGCCGATGACGCACAAGGCGGCCCGGGCCTACAGTCGGGTCTTCTTCGCCAGCGCGCACGACGAGGTCCCCGACAAGCAGGGTCGGGTGACCATCCCGGGTCACCTGCGGGAGTACGCCGCACTCGACCGGGATCTGGTGGTGATCGGTGCGCACACCCGGGTGGAGATCTGGGACCGGGTCGCCTGGGAGAGCTACCTCGCCGAGAGCGAAGACGAATTCGCTGACATCGAGGAGGGGGTGCTGCCCGGTCTGTAGGCGCGACGGCGCCTGGCGTACCGCGAGATCTCCAGCCGCTTTTCGAGTTCCTGGCATCCCTTCCCCGGTGCCAGGCGCACGATCCGATCGGGGGCCGTTGCCGGAAGGTGGGCGGGAGCGGATGGGGATCTGGTGGTACGACGGCGGGGGCACCGTCCGACGACAGGCACGGCACGACAGACGGGACGGAACCAGTGGGGGGCGACATGGGGGAGCTACGCGGTGCGCACGTGCCGGTGCTGCTTGAGCGCTGTCTCGAGCTGCTGTCTCCCGCGCTGGACCGGACGGGTCAGACGGTCTACGTCGATGCCACGCTGGGGTTGGGCGGGCACGCCGAGGCGATACTGACGGCGCATCCGCGAACCATGCTGGTGGGGCTGGACCGGGACACCGAGGCGCTGGCGCACGCACGTGTGCGACTGGCCCGCTTCGCGGACCGGGTCCACCTGGAGCACGCCGTCTACGACGAGTTGCCCGAGGTGCTCGATCGGCTCGGCCATCCCGCGGTGGACGGGATCCTCTTTGACCTCGGGGTCTCCTCGTTGCAGCTTGACGCGCCCGACCGCGGGTTCGCCTACGCGCAGGACGCCCCGTTGGACATGCGGATGGACCAGAGCCGGGGAGTGACCGCCGAGGAGGTGGTCAATTCCTATTCGCATCCGGAGCTGGCCCGGGTGCTGCGGGTCTACGGCGAGGAGAAGTTCGCGCCGCGGATCGCGTCCGCGATCATTCGGGAGCGGGACCGGGCCCCGATCACCTCGTCGGCGCGGTTGGCTGAGTTGGTCCGGCAGGCAATCCCCGCGCCGGCGCGGCGCACCGGTGGTCATCCGGCAAAGCGGACCTTTCAGGCGCTACGGATTGAAGTGAACCGAGAGTTGGCGGCGTTGGAGACGGCGCTGCCGGCGGCGCTCGACCGGCTCACGATCGAGGGCCGGATGGTGGTCCTGTCCTACCACTCGTTGGAGGACCGGCTCACCAAGGTGGCGCTCGCGGACCGGGTTCGCAGCAAGGGTCCGATCGACCTTCCGGTCGAACTGCCCGGGACCGGCCCGACCTTCCGGCTCCTTAGCCGAGGGGCGGAGCTGCCCGGCGAGGCGGAGGTCGCGGCGAACCCACGGGCCGCCTCGGTGCGGCTGCGGGCCGCCGAACGGCTCGACCCGACCCTGCAGCAGCGCCAGCGTACCGACCGCGAACGGTACCGGCGGCGGGTCCGAGCGATGCACCAACCGGGGACGGGTCCGGCCGTGCGACGGCCGGCCTCGGGGGATGACGGGACAGGGACGGATGACGAGGGGGAGGGACATGACGATTGACAAGCGCGACCGCCGGAACGGGGCCGGTGGCGGGCAGCGCACACCGCGGGCGGGGGGCCGGACCGCGGCGGAGCGGGCCACGCGCGCCGGCACCCAGACGCTGCCGGCGGGGCGGCCGGGGGCGACCCGCGCGGGGGGTACGCGTGCGTTCCCGACCCAGGGCACCGCGGCGCTGCGCCCGAGCGCGCGGACCAGCACCCGAACGACTCGGCTGCGGGTGGCGCCACCGGCTCCGGTATCGGTGCCGCGCGCACCGTTTGCCACGTTGGTCGTCGTCCTGGTGGTCGGCGGGGTGCTCGGCATCCTGTTGGTCAACACCAAGATCAATGAGAACGCGATTCGGCTGTCTCAACTCCAGCGGGAGCAGACCACCCTCAACCTGAAGCAGCAGCAGCTGAACCAACAGATCACCGAGGCGAAGGCGCCGGGCAATCTGCTCGAAGCCGCGCGCAAGCTTGGTCTTGTCGAGCTCGAGCCGGGTTACATCCAGCTTCCCGACGGCGGCGCGGCCATCGATGTGCCGCAGCCGGGCAGCGGGCTAGCGTCGGGGGCCGGTCAGCCGGGTAGCGGGGGGTAGCTGTGCCGCCGAGATCGGAGGAGCCGCGCCGGGACGCCAAGGGGTCCCGGCGCGGCCCGTCCCGCGCCGACAGTTCAGCCGATCCCCGCCCGGCAGAGTCGGGTGGTGGCATCTCTGGTGCCCGGGCCTACACCCCCCGCGGTCGCAGCATCGGCGAGCAGCGGCTGGGGGACGCCCGCGCAGGTCGCGCGGAGCCCCGTCGGACACCGCGAGGAGATCACAGTCGCTCCGGTGACCCGTTCCGTCCGGCACTCCAGGTGCTCAGCGGTGGGCGGGGCGGTGCTGCCCGGCGGGCGAACCCGCCGCGTCGCACCTCCGTGGTGCGCACCGTGCCTCGGCGCCCACCGGCGGAGGAACCACCGCCGCGGCGACGCCCGCCGCGCCCAACCTCAGCTCGGCCGACGCGACGCCGCCGGCTGAGGCCACCCCGTCTGGCCGACCCCGGCCGTCGGCTGCGGCTCGGCACCGCGCTGGTGCTGACCCTGTTCACCGTCATCGGTATTCGGCTCGTCGTGCTGCAGGTCGTGGAGAATCCGGACTACGCCGGTGCCGGAGTCGAGGATCGACTGACAACTGTGACTCTGCCGGCGCCTCGTGGCTCGATCTACGACCGGGACGGCGAGGTGCTGGCGCACAGTGTCGAGGCTCGGTATGTCTTCGCCGACCCGACCCTGATCGACGACCCGGTGACCACCGCGCAGGCGCTCTCCGAACCGCTCGGTATCCCGGCGGCGGAGCTCGCCGAGAAGATGCGCAAGCGCAAGACCAACGGCGACGAACTGGAGTTCGTGTACCTCAAACGGGGGGTGAACGTTGACCTGGCCGAGCAGATCGAGGACCTTGAGCTGGCTGGTGTCGGCGTCGAGCGAGATGAGCGACGGGAGGTCCCCGGTGGGGATCTGGCCGCCAACCTGATCGGCTTCACCAGCCCGGATATGGTCGGCCTGGAAGGGCTCGAGGCCGGCTATGACGAGGTGCTCGCCGGCAAGGACGGTCTGGAACGGTATGAGGTGGGGTGGCGGGGCGCGCAGATCCCCGGCGGCTTCAGCGAGACGACCGCGGCGAAACCGGGCAGCTCGGTGTGCCTCACTCTCGACCGGGACCTGCAATACGTGGTGCAGGCCAAGCTGGCCGAGGCGATGGCGGCGGTCAACGGCTCGACCGCAACCGCGGTCATCCTGGAGGTAGGCACCAGCGAGGTTCTCGCCCAGGCCTCCTACCCGACCTACGACGTCGCGGACTGGCAGGAGAGCGACCCGGCCGACCGGGACGACGTGGCGACCGGCTTCGTGGTCGAACCGGGGTCGGTGCACAAGGCGATCACGTTCGGCGCCGCCCTCCAGGAGGGCGTCATCACCCCGGACACCACCCTGCCCGTCCCCAACACCGTCCGCCTCGGTGACACCACGTTCGCCGACACCACCAGGGCGAACGGTAAACGGATGAGCTTGGCGGGGATGATGGCGTACTCGTCCAATGTCGGCACCATCGCCATCGCCGACCAGCTCGGTCCGGACCGGCTCATCGACTACCAGAAGCGCTTCGGGCTCGGTGAGCCGACCGGTGTCGGGTTACTCGGGGAGGCGAGCGGTGCGCTGCTCCCCGCCGACCAGTGGAGTGCTTCGTCGTACGGGTCGGTGCCGATCGGGCACAGCGTGGACGTCACCGCGATCCAGATGGCTGCCGCGTACGCGACCATCGCCAACGACGGCACGTACGTGGCGCCGCGGCTGGTGAAGGAGATCGTCGGGCCACAGGGAGAGCGGACCACGCCGGAGGCGCCGACGACCCGGGAGGTGTTGACCCCGGAGACCGCCGCCGAGCTGCGTACCATCATGGAGGCGGTGACCACCGTCGACGGCGCGACCGGTCGGGCCGCGGCAGTCTCCGGCTACCGGGTGGCCGGGAAGTCCGGCACCGGCACTCGGCGGGTAGACGGGCAGAAGCAGCCCGGTGAGGTGGCGGCGTTTATCGGGATGGCCCCGGTGGAGAAGCCCCGATATGTGATCGCTGTCTTCGCCCACACTCCCGGGGGCGGTGGCGGCGACATCGCCGCGCCGGTGTTCGCCGACATGATGCGGTTCACCTTGCAGCACTATCGGGTGCCGCAGTCGCCGGTCCCACCGCCCAACTTTGACGTCTTTCCCCGCTGACCAGCGTAGACGGGACATCATCGGTGCGTGCCGACGAACCACCGGGGCGGCTGTGCGGCCGGAACCGGACGACCGGGTAGGGTCTGACGCCGTGTCCGGCAATCCTCGCCCTCGTAGCGTGACCGGAATCCGGCTCGGTAGCCTCGCCGCTCGGCTCGCCGCCGAGTCCCGCGCGGACGCCGTTGACCTCCGGTCCCCGCCAGCGGAACCGACGGTCACCGGGGTGACGCACGCCAGCCAGGAGGTCCGCCCCGGCGACCTGTACGCGGCCCTGCCGGGTGCCCGGCGGCATGGTGCCGAATTCGTTCCGGCCGCGGCCCAGGCTGGTGCGGTGGCTGTGCTCACCGACCCGGATGGCGCGGCCGCGACCGCGGAAGCCGGTCTGCCCATGCTGGTGGTGCCAGACCCGCGGGCCGTGCTGGGGGACCTGGCCAGTGTGGTGTACGGCGACCCGACCGCCGGGTTGACGGTGATCGGGGTGACCGGAACCGCGGGCAAGACCTCCACGGCGTACCTGGTCGAGTCAGGGCTGCGGGCGGCCGGGCACACCACCGGTCTGATCGGCACGGTGGAGACCCGCCTCGGCGATCTGGCGATCGACAGTGTCCGGACCACGCCCGAGGCGACCGACCTGCACGCCATGCTCGCCGCTGCCCGAGAGCGCGGCGTCACCGCCGTGGTCATGGAGGTGTCCAGCCACGCCCTGGCCATGGGGCGGGTCGGCGGCGTCCGGTTCACCGTCGGCGGCTACACCAACTTCGGCTCCGACCACCTCGATTTCCACGCCGACTCCGCGGACTACTTCGCCGCCAAGGCGAAGCTCTTCGACGGCCGTTGCGAGGTGGAGGTGCTCAACCACGACGACCCGGCGCTGATTCCGCTGCGTCGACCCGCCACCGTGACCTACTCCGCGGCCGGCGACCGCTCCGCCACCTGGTGGGCCGACGAGGTCGGTGGCGAGGGGTACGCGCAGCGCTTCACCCTGCACGGCCCGGACGGGCTGATCCTGCCCGCCGGGGTGGCCCTGCCCGGACGGCACAACGTCGCCAACGCGCTGCTCGCCGTCGCCGTGCTGGTGGCGGCCGGGGTGGCGCCGCGGGCCGCTGTTGCTGGGGTGGCTGACTGCGGCGGCGTCCCCGGTCGGCTGGAGTTGGTGCCGTCCCCCGGCCCGGTGCGCGGCGTCGTCGACTACGCGCACAAGACCGATGCGATCGTCGCCGCGCTGGCCGCCCTGCGGGAGTTCAGCACCGGCCGGCTGATCTGCCTACTCGGCGCCGGCGGCGACCGGGACCGGGGCAAGCGGCCCCTGATGGGCGTCGCCGCCGCCCAGGGAGCAGATGTGGTGCTGGTGACCGACGACAACCCGCGGACCGAGGATCCCGCCGAGATCCGGGCCGAGGTGCTCGCCGGCGTGCGTCGGGCCGACACCGAGGTGCAGGTCCTGGAGGTGCCCGGTCGGCGTGCGGCGATCGCGGCGGCGGTCGAGCTCGCTGCGCCGGGGGACGTGGTGGCGCTGTTGGGCAAGGGGCACGAGCAGGGGCAGGAGGTTGGCGGGCAGATGCATCCCTTCGACGACCGCACTGAGCTGGCCGCCGCGCTGCGGGCCCGCTTCGGCGACCAGGTGGGGCAGCCGTGATCCGGCTGAGCCTGGCCGAGGTGGCGGCAGCGGTCGACGGCCGGTTGGCCGCCGCTGACCCGAGCGTCGCGGTCACCGGCTCGGTCGAGTTCGACTCCCGCAAGGTCGGCCCGGGCGGGCTCTTCGTCGCCTTCCCCGGGGAACGGGTGGATGGGCACGATTACGCCGAAGGGGCGATCCGGGCGGGTGCGGTGGCGGTGCTCGGCACCCGGGTGCTGCCCGGCGTGCCGATGGTGCTGGTAGCCGATGCCCAGCTGGCGCTGGGGCGACTGGCCCGCGCGGTGGTGGACCGGTTGCCCGAGCTGACCGTCGTCGGTCTCACCGGCTCCTCGGGCAAGACCAGCACCAAGGATCTGATCGCTGCCCTCACCGCTCGACTCGGGCCGACGGTCGCCCCGCCCGGCTCGTTCAACAACGAGCTGGGGCATCCCTATACGGCGCTCCAGGCCGACCCGGGCACCCGTTACCTCGTGCTGGAGAAGGGGGCCCGCGGGGTGGGGCACGTCAGCTACCTCTGCGAGGTGGTACCGCCGCAGATCTCCGTGGTGCTCAACGTGGGGGTGGCCCACATCGGTGAGTTCGGTTCCCGAGAGACCATCGCCCTGGCGAAGGGGGAACTGGTGGCGGCGCTGCCGGCGGAGGGGCTGGCCGTGCTCAACGCCGACGATGACCTCGTCGCCGCGATGGCGACGCGAACCCGGGCGCGGGTGGTCCGCTTCGGCGAGGCGGCCGATGCGGACGTACGCGCCGTTGACGTGCTGCTCGACGAGCGGGGCCGGCCGTCGTTCACGCTGGTGACACCGGAGGGGCGCGCGCCGGTGCGGCTCGGGCTGACCGGCCGGCACCAGGTGTCCAACTCGCTCGCCGCCGCCGCGGTGGCCCGGGAACTGGGAATGCCGGTGACCGAGCTGGCGACCGCCCTGGGTGAGCTCGGGCTGGTCTCGAGTCGTCGGATGGACGTCTTCGAGCGGGTGGACGGGGTCACCGTCATCGACGACTCGTACAACGCCAACCCCGCCTCGATGGCCGCCGCCCTGCGGGCGCTGGCCGGGTTCCGACAGCGGCGCACCATCGCGGTGCTCGGCTACATGGCCGAACTGGGGCCGTACGAGCAGGACGGGCATGTCGAGGTCGGTCGACTCGCCGCCGACCTCGGGGTGGACCGCCTGCTCGTGGTGGGCGAGGCGGCGGCCCCAATCCATCAGGGCGCAACATCGGTACGTGACTGGGAAGGAGAATCGGTGCAGCTCACCGATCAGGCGGGCGCCGTCGAGGTGCTGCGGGGAGACCTGCGGCCCGGTGACGTCGTCCTGGTGAAGGGCTCGCGGTACCGCACCTGGGAGGTGGCGGACGCGCTGCGCGCCGACGCCGTGACCGATCGGGGCGCGGGAGCGGACGGTGGCCTGGCATGAGGGCAGTCATCGTCGCGGTCGGGGTGGCCTTCCTGGTCTCGCTGTTCTGCACCCCGATTGCGATCAAGGTCTTCACCCGGTTGAAGGCCGGCCAGCCCATTCGGGCCGAGGGGCCGGTGATGCACCAGGGCAAGAAGGGCACGCCGACGATGGGCGGGGTGGTCTTCATCCTGGCCACCGTCATCGCGTACGTCGCCGGTCACTTGGCCCTGACCACGCTGCCGGACGCGCAGATCGCTCAGGTCGAACCGACCATCACGGCGCTGGTGCTGCTGGGGCTGATGGTGTTCTCCGGCGCGGTGGGTTTCATTGACGACTTCCTGAAGGTCCGCAAGCGGCACAGTGGCGGCCTCAACAAGCGCGGCAAGCTGCTCGGTCAGATCCTGGTCGGGGCGGTGTTCGGGGTGATCGCGCTCTACTTCCCGAGCACCATGACCGACTCTCAGGGCACGTTGACCAACACCGAGACGGTCGGCAGCACGACGTTGAGCTTCATCCGGGACATCCCCGCGCTGGAGCTCACCAAGGTCGGCGCGGTCATTCTCTTCATCTTCGTGGTGATGGCAGCCACCAACGGCGTCAACCTCACCGACGGTCTGGACGGTCTGGCCACCGGCGCCTCGGTGATGGTGCTCGCGGCGTACGCGTTGATCGCCTTCTGGCAGTACCGGCACTGGTGCGCCGACCCGAACTACACCCAGGAGTACTGCTACGCGGTTCGGGACCCGCTGGAGATCGCGTTGATCGCTGGCGCGGCAGCCGGCGCCTGCGTCGGGTTCCTCTGGTGGAACACCTCGCCGGCCCGGATCTTCATGGGCGACACCGGGGCGCTGGGCCTGGGTGGTCTGATCGCCGGAATGGCGATGTCGACCCGGACGATCCTGCTGCTGCCGATCATCGGCGGGCTCTTCGTCATCATCACGATGTCCGTGGTGATTCAGATCATCTCCTTCCGGACCATCGGCAAGCGGGTCTTCCGGATGTCACCGTTGCAGCACCACTTCGAGCTCGCCGGCTGGAGCGAGGTCAACATCGTGGTGCGGTTCTGGATCATCGCCGGCATCGGGGTGGCGATCGCCCTGGGCCTGTTCTACAGCGAGTTCCTCGCCCGCGTCGGTTGACCGGACCGAATTTCTCGACACGCCGAGGAGACGGTTGCGGGGACCACCCCTCCTCCACCCGCGATGATGGGCGGGTGGGGGAGGGACCAGATATCGAGGACAGCCCGGGGGCGGAGCGGCGTCGGCCGTCGGGGGGTACGCGTACCGCCGAGGTTCCTCGGGTGGCGCGGCCACCCGAGGAACCTCCTGACGCTCCGCCCCTGCGCGGACTGAGCGGTGCCGGCGGGTTGGCGGCGCTGCGTGGCCTGCTGGACCGGCCGCTGGCCTCCTACTACCTCCTGCTGTTCAGCGCCGGCCTGCTGCTGCTGATCGGTCTCACCATGGTCTTCTCGGCGACCAGCGTGGAGGACTTTGCCAAACGCGGCGATGCCACCGCGTCCCTGACCGAGCAGGCCATCTTTGCGGTGTTCGGCATCGTGGCCTTCTGGGCGTGCCAGCGGTTGCCGGTCCGCACCTTCCAGGCGGTCGCCTGGCCGGCGCTCTGGGGCACGGTGGGGTTGCTGCTGCTCCTGAATCTGTTGCTCGCGCTCCGCTCGCTGGCCGGCGTCAAACAGGTCGGCCCGTTCTCCGTACAACTAAACTGGCTGTACGTCGGGCCGTTCCAGCTTCAGCCCTCCGAGCTGGCGAAGTTCGCCCTCGTTCTGTGGGGTGCGGACGTGCTCGCCCGAAAGGGCGCCAGGCTCGGCTGGTGGCGGGAGTTGGCCACGCCGTTCTTCCCGGTGCTGGGGCTGCTGTTCGTGCTGGTCGGCTACAACGACCTGGGCACGCTGCTTTGTCTGCTGGCCCTGGTCGTCGGGCTGCTCTGGGCGGCCGGGGTGCGGATGCGGGTCTTCGCGGTGCTGAGCGCGATCGGCCTGTTCGGTGTCGGTCTGCTGGTGGCGGTCGCTTCATTCGGCGCTGGGTCGAGCAAGGCGGGCCAGGAGGACGAGGGTAATTTTCGGCTGGACCGGCTGACGAACTTCTTTGACCCGCCGCCGCTCGATACCTGCAAGCTGCACGAGTGCTACCAGATGCTGCAAGCGCGCTACGCGATCGAGAACGGGGGTTGGTTCGGCACCGGGTTGGGCAAAAGCTCCCTGAAGTGGGGCTCGCTTCCCGCCGCGGAGAATGACTTCATCTTCGTGATCATCGCTGAGGAGCTGGGTGCTGTCGGGTGCGGTGTGGTCGTGGCGCTCTTCGCGGTGCTCGCGTACACCGGGCTGCGGATCGCCCGCCGAGTGACCGGCCGGTTCCGGCAGCTCGCCGCCGCCGCGGCGACCGCCTGGCTGATCGGCCAGGCCGTGATCAACATAGGTGGCGTGATCGGGTTGCTGCCGCTGACCGGTGTGCCGCTGCCGTTCATCTCCGATGGCGGGAGCGCCCTGATCGTCACGCTCGCCGCGGTCGGCATGCTCGCCTCGTTCGCCCGAGCCGAACCTGATGCGGCGAGAGCCCTGCATGCCCGTCCGCCGGCCCGATGGGTCCGACTAGTCTGGGCCCCATTGCCGCCGCTTCCCGGCCGGCGTCGCCCGGGTGCCCCACCTGCGCCCCGGGCCCGGGCGCCCCGGGGGCGGCATGGAGACGACCAGGCCGCACCGCGTGCGGTTCGGGCGAATCGGGCCCGGCGTGGGTCGGCGGAGGAGAGGAGACGGTGATGGGTCCGCTGCGTTCGGTGGTGCTTGCGGGAGGTGGCACCGGGGGGCACATCTACCCGCTGCTCGCCTTCGCCGACTGCCTGCGCCGACACGACTCCGGCATCCGGATCACCTGTCTGGGCACCCCCAAGGGGCTGGAGAACGAGCTGATCCCGCCCGCCGGGTACGACCTGCGTCAGATCCCCGCGTACCAGCTCCCCCGCTCGGTCAACCTGGACCTGGTGAAGACCCCGGGCCGGATGTGGACCGCGGCCCGGGCGGCCGGCAAGGTCATCAACGAGGTGCAGGCCGATGCGGTGGTGGGGTTCGGCGGATACGTCTCGGTTCCGGCGTACCTCGCTGCCTGGCGACGTGAGCTGCCGATCGTCATCCACGAGGTCAATGTGCCGCCGGGGGTGGCCAACCGGCTGGGCATGAAGTTCACCAAGCACGTCGCGGTGGGCTTCCCGCACCAACCGGCGCAGGCCGAGTCGCTGCGCGGTGCCCGGGTGGTGGGGGTGCCGCTGCGCCGGGGCATCGCCGGTCTGGACCGGGCTGCCATGCGCACCGCCGCCCGCGCCCACTTCGGTCTCCGTCCAGACCTGCCGGTGCTCTTCGTCGCCGGCGGATCACAGGGCGCCCGCTCGATCAACCTGGCGGTCACCGGGGCGGCCAAGGAACTGGCCCGGAACGGAGTGCAGGTGCTGCACGTGGTCGGTGCACGCAATGAGGCGGTGTCGGTGCCGACCGACCTGCCCGCACCGTACGTGACGGTGCCGTACCTGTCGCAGATGGAGCTGGGGTACGCCGCGGCCGACCTGATGCTCGGCCGGGGCGGGGCGATGACCTGCGCAGAGGTGGCGGCGGTCGGGCTGCCGACGATCTACGTGCCGTACCCGCACAGCAACCAGGAGCAGCGACGAAACGCGTTGCCGGTGGTGGAGGCCGGGGGCGGACTACTCGTTGACGACGCCGAGCTGACACCGGCCTGGGTGGAGAACACGGTGATCCCGTTGATCCGTGACCCGAATCGGCTGGCCATGATGGGGGCTGCCGCAGCCGCGTACGGGCATCGCGACGGCGACGAAGCACTACTCAACTTTGTCTATGAGGCGGTGGTCCGGTGAGCGGGACGAGTGCGGCGAGGTTCTCGCCGGCCGGTGGGCTGACCGCGGAGGATCTCGGCGCCATCCACCTGATCGGGGCGGGCGGGGTCGGGATGAGTGGCCTGGCCCGGCTCTTCCTCACCCGCGGGATCTCGGTCTCCGGCAGCGAGCTGCGCGAGTGGCCATCCCTGGCGGGCCTGCGGGCACTGGGTGGCACCATCCACATGAGTCACGAGGTGGCCAACCTCGACGGTGTGGACACCGTCGTCTACTCCTCGGCAATCCCCCCCGACCACCTGGAGCTGGTGGAGGCGCGCCGTCGTGGCCTGCGGGTGCTGCACCGTTCCGAGGCACTTGCGGCGGCGATGACCGGCCGGCGGACGGTCGCGGTGGCGGGCACCCACGGCAAGACCACCACCACCTCGATGGTGACCATGGTGCTCCAGCAGGCCGGGGTGGATCCGTCCTTCGTGATCGGCGGGGAGATATCTGAGGTCGGTTCCGGTGCACACCACGGCACGGGTGAGTACTTCGTGGTGGAGGCGGACGAGAGCGACCGCTCCTTTCTGATCTATCGGCCATTCGTGTCGATCATCACCAACATTGAGGCCGACCACCTGAACACCTACGGTGACCTGGCCAATCTGGAAGCGGCCTTCGCTGACTTCGCCCGCCTCACCGACCCGGACGGTTTCATCATCACCTGTGCTGACGACCCGGGGAGCCGGCGGCTGGCCGAGACGCTGCGGGCCGAGGGGCGGCGGGTGCACACGTATGGCACCGCGACCGACGCGGACCTACGGCTGACCGAGATGGCCTCATCCACCCGGGGCATTCGCTATCTCGCCGAGATCGATGGCCGGTCGTTGGGCGAGTTCCGGCTGCCGGTGCCGGGGCGGCACATGGGTCTCAACAGCGCCTCGGCGGTGCTTGCCGAATACCTATTGGACCTGCCGCTGGAGGCGGCGCAGGCCGCGCTGGCGGCCTTCCCCGGCGTGCGGCGGCGCTTCGAGCGTAAGGGCGTCGCGGACGATGTGCTGGTCTACGACGAGTACGCCTACCACCCGACACCTATTGCGCTGGCCCTGCGGACGCTGCGGGAGGTGGCCGGCGACGGAGGGCTGATCGTGGTGTTCCAGCCCTATCGGCTCTACCGCACCCGGGATCTGCAGGCGGAGATCGCCGAGGCCCTCGCCATCGCCGACGAGTTGGTGCTGCTGGAGGTCTTCGGCCCCGGGGAGTTGCGGGAGCCGGGGGAGGGGTCGGCGGCGTTGATCGAGGCGGTGCCGCTGCCGGCCGACCGGAAGGTCTTCGTGGACTCCTGGGAGGCGGCCCCGGTCGAGGTGGCCCGCCGGGCCAAGCCGGGTGATGTCGTGGTGACGATGGGCGCGCCGCCCAGTTCGCTGCTGGGCGACCAACTGCTCGACGCGTTGTCGAAGCGGGCCGCGGCGAGCCCCACCGGCATCGTGCCCGGCGGTGACGTCGGGGGTGCGACGACGATCGGGGGCACCGTCCCCGACATCCCGGGTGGCTCCACTCCAGATGTTTCCACCGCCGGATGAGTTCGGGGCCTACGCGTCGGCGTACCTCCGGGGTGGAGGGGGGTGTCGGCCGCCGGGGGCCGGTCCGCCGGTGGCAGCTGGTTCGGGCCGGCCGGGACGCGGTGCCCGCCTCAACCCGACGGTTCATGGCCCGGGCCCGGCGGCGCCGAATGCGCGCCGTTTTGCCCTGGGCGCTCACGGCTGGCGGGTTGGCGCTGGCGGGGTTGGTCGGCTGGATACTGGTCGGCACTGGCCTGTTCGGGGTGCGTGAGGTGCGGGTGGAGGGGGCCGAGTTGGTGACCCCGGTCGAGGTGCGTGATGTCGCGGGTGTGCCCGACGGCACGCCACTGGCCCGGGTGGACCTTGCCGCCACCGCGGCGCGCATCGGGGCCCTGCCGGCGGTCGAGCGGGTTGACGTGACGCGGGACTGGCCGGATGCCCTCGTGGTTCGGCTGACCGAGCGGACCGGTGTGGCGGTGGTGCCGCAGGAGGACCGGTTTCTCGTGGTGGATGCTGCTGGGGTCGTCTTTCGCCGGCTGTCGGCGCCCCCCGACGGCTTACCGGTGATCCGGCTGGCGGCACCGGGCCCGGCCGATCCGGAGACCCAGGCCGCTCTGGCGGTGCTCGCCGAGCTCACCCCGCAGCTGCGGGGTGAGCTCGTGAACATCACGGTGGAAGGGCTGGCCCGACTCACGCTTCACCTGCGCGATGAGCGGCGGGTGGTGTGGGGGGACGCGACCCGGGGGGCAGACAAGGCGCAGGTCGCCACCGCGTTGCTGAACGGGGCGGCGGCCACGATCGATGTCAGCGCTCCGGACGTGGTGACCGTTCGGTGATATGTGATCTGCCCGCCGGGGCGACACGCCGCCGGGTTGCTTGGCACATCGGGCGGAGGCGCTTACGTTGCCCCGAAGAGGATCAGTGGTTGACATAAATGTAACCCTCTAGTAGAGGGTGAGGGTTTACACCCGAACCCTGGTGATGGCCGCGTCGTCAACCGTTGATCCTGGGCAAGCCGAGTGGCGCGGCCCATGCCAATCTCGAGGGGGAAAGGACCTTCAGATGACACCTCCGCACAACTACCTGGCGGTCATCAAGGTCGTCGGTATCGGTGGTGGCGGCGTGAATGCCGTCAACCGAATGATCGAGGTTGGGCTCAAGGGCGTCGAGTTCATCGCGATCAACACCGATGCGCAGGCACTGTTGATGAGTGACGCCGATGTCAAGCTCGACGTGGGGCGGGAACTGACCCGTGGTCTGGGCGCCGGTGCCAACCCGGATGTCGGAAAGAACGCGGCCGAGGACCACCGCGACGAGATCGAGGAAGTTCTGAAGGGCGCCGACATGGTCTTCGTGACCTGCGGCGAGGGTGGTGGCACCGGCACCGGGGGAGCTCCGGTGGTGGCGAACATCGCCCGCAAGCTCGGCGCGCTCACCATCGGTGTGGTCACCCGGCCGTTCTCGTTCGAGGGCAAGCGCCGCCAGGTGCAGGCCGAGGCCGGCATTGACGAGTTGCGGAACCAGTGCGACACGCTGATCGTGATCCCGAACGACCGGCTCCTCGCGCTCGGTGACCGGAACATCTCCATGATGGATGCCTTCCGCACCGCGGACCAGGTGCTCCTCTCCGGTGTCCAGGGGATCACCGACCTGATCACCACTCCCGGTCTGATCAATCTGGACTTCGCCGATGTCAAGAGTGTGATGAGCGGTGCCGGCAGCGCGCTGATGGGAATCGGTAGTGCCCGGGGTGAAAACCGGGCGGTGGAGGCGGCCGAGGCGGCCATCTCCAGCCCGTTGCTGGAGCAGAGCATGGACGGTGCCCGCGGCGTGCTGCTCTCGATCGCGGGCGGTTCCGACCTGGGACTGTTCGAGATCAACGATGCGGCGCAACTGGTCACCGACGCGGCCCACCCGGAAGCCAACATCATTTTCGGTGCGGTGATCGACGACGCCCTCGGCGACGAGGTGCGGGTTACCGTCATCGCCGCAGGCTTCGACGGAGGCGCGCCCGCATACAAGGCGGCCGAGCCGGCCCGCAAGACGAATCAGAATCAGCCGGCACCGGCCACGCCGGCGGTACCGGCGCCGCCCACCACCCCCGCCCCGCAGCAGTCGCCGCGTCGGGTTCTCTTCGACGATGTCGATGTTCCCGACTTCCTCAAGAACGGTTCCTGAGTCCTGCCGATGACCAACACCCCCGCCGCGACGCCCACCAACCGGAACGCTGATCTTGCAGCTGGCCTTGCCCGAGTCCGTACCCGAATCGCCGACGCCTGTGCGGCGGCCGGTCGAGACCCCGGGGAGGTGGCCATGATCGCGGTAACCAAGACGTACCCGGCGAGTGACGTTGTCGCCCTGGTGGGGCTCGGGGCAGTCGAGGTGGGGGAGAACCGGGACCAGGAGGCCGCGGTGAAGGCCGCCGAGGTGGCCGCGGCGGGGGTGACACCTCGGTGGCACTTCATTGGCCAGCTGCAGCGGAACAAGGCGAAGTCGGTGGTCCGGTACGCCGACGTGGTGCAGTCGGTTGACAGCGTCCGGTTGGCCCGGGCGTTGGATCGGGCCTCGGCGGCAGAACGGGACCAGCCGTTGGAGGTGCTCCTTCAGGTCAGCATCGATGGGGCGGTGGGTCGCGGCGGTGCGTTGCCCGACTCCGCCGACCCGGACGCGGGACTCGATCCGGTGGCCGAGGTGGTGGCGGGTGCCGACGGGCTGCGGCTCGGCGGGTTGATGGCAGTGGCGCCGCTGGGCTGGGAGCCGGACCGGGCGTTTGCCCGGTTGGCGGAGGTGGCGTCCGGGTTCCGGGTCCAGCATCCGCAGGCGATGATGTTGTCGGCTGGTATGAGCGGGGATCTGGAATCGGCGATCCGGCACGGCGCGACACATGTCCGGGTAGGCAGCGCGTTACTCGGAATGCGCCCCACGCTGCGGTAGCCTGACCGCCAGGAGCAAATTACATCGGTGTTGTTTGGTGGGAGTGGCATTCCTCTCGTCGGGGTTGGGGCGCGCGACGCGAAGCGCGCGCCCGGGGGGTGCCGATCCGGCGAGCAGAAGTGATCCACTTGCGGCAGACGACACGGCACAGGGGTGCGTGCCGTAGGGCGGACGGGAAGGGCGCGGGATGGGTGCGCTGCGCAAGGCGGGGGTCTGGCTCGGTCTGGTCGAGGAGGACGACGAGCGGGCTTACGACGATGGTGGCTACGACAAGGGGAGCTACCGCGAGTCGCGGTATCGGTCGAGCCGATACTCCGAGGACTTCGGAGAAGAGGACGACGACGTCGAGGAGGCCGCTCCGCCCCGCTCGCGGCTCGGCGACCGGGGACGTCTGGAGCGGGCTGCGGCACGGTCGAGTGACGTCGACCACCGCGAGGAGGGCGAGCAGTCGGAGCGGGTCGAGCGCACGAGCGTCCGATCGATCACCCGGTCCGCCCCCGAGTCGTCTGGAGCCCTGACCTACCACACCCGCGACAACCTGGCCTTGGCGCCCCAGGCGCCGGTCCGGGAGCGGGTGCCGGTGGAGGAGGAGCAGCGCTACCAGATCACCACGCTGCACCCGACGACCTACCGGGAGGCGCGGACGATCGGCGAGCACTTCCGAGACGGTGTCCCCGTCATCATCAACCTGACGGAGATGGATGAGGCGGATGCCCGGCGACTGGTTGATTTCGCCGCCGGGCTGGCGTTCGGGCTGCGCGGTACGATCGAGCGCGTGACCAACCGGGTGTTCCTGCTTTCGCCGGCCAATGTCCAGGTCACCGCGGAGGACAAAGCCAAGATCGCTGAGGGCGGCTTCTTCAGCCTCAGTTGATCAGCCCGAGTGCAAGGGACGTCGCCAGCCGTGTTGTCAATCCTGCTGCAGGTTCTTTATCTGGTCTTGTTTGTCTTTCTTCTTATCCTGTTGTCCCGATTTGTGTTGAGTGCTGTGCTCCAGTACGGCCGGCGTTGGCAACCAGGACGGGGGGCGTCGGCGGGGCTGGAAACCGTGTGGAGCGTCACTGATCCTCCGCTCCACGCGTTGAGGCGTGTGATCCCTCCGCTGCGAATTGGTACCGTGAGCATCGACCTGGCCTCCCTTGTGCTCCTGGTTATCCTGTTCGTGCTGATGGAGTTCGTGTTAGGGCCGTCGATCTACCGGACCGCTGGATGACCGATGCGCTTTCGCGGCCGCAACTGACCCGAGGAGTTTCGATGCCGCTGACCCCGGCCGACGTCCACAACGTCGCCTTCAAAAAGCCGCCGATCGGCAAGCGGGGGTACGACGAGGAGGAGGTCGATGCCTTCCTGGATGAGGTCGAGCGTGAGCTGGCCCGTCTGATCGAGGAGAACAACGAGCTGCGCGCTCAGGTGGAGCGCGGTGGCCGTGGCGGCGGCCCCGCCGGTCCGGTCGGCCCCGGCGGTGACGCCCGGCTCGCCGCCGAGCTCAACGACGTGAAGGCCCAGCTCGACCGGGTCCAGCGGGACAAGGCCGGGGCCGAGCAGGCCGCCCGCGCGATGCAGGCGGAGCTGGAGCAGGTCCGCGGCGCCGGTGCCGTGCCGGCCGGTGGCGACGGTGAGCAGCAGGCGCTGCGGGTGCTGATGATGGCCCAGCGGACCGCCGATGATCACGTCACCGACGCCCGCCGCGAAGCCGACCAGGTGCTCTCCGAGGCCCGGTCCAAGGCCGAGGAGGTCACCCGCGAGGCGCGGGCGAAGGCCGATGCCCTGGAGCGGGACGCCCGTCAGCGGCACCAGGAGGCTATGGGTGGCCTGGACACCAAGCGCACTGCGTTGCAGGAGCACATCGAGGGGCTCAAGCAGTTCGAGCGCGAGTACCGCACCCGCCTCAAGGCGTACCTCGAAAGTCAGCTGCGTGATCTTGACAGCCGTGGGCAGGGCCCGGATGTCGAGATCGACCGGACCGATGGTGGTGGGCGCGCTGGTGGAGGCAATGGACTTGCCGCAGCCGGTCTCGCCGGCTCCTACGGCGGCGGTCGCTCCGGCGCGCTGGAAGCCGGTCGCTGACCACACCGGCCGGCGGTCGTCGCGCTGACGGCCGCCCGGTCTCGCTCAGAATCGGAACGAGGCGCGGGGGTGGGCTTTGATAGTCGCCAGTATCCTGCTCATTCTCGTTGCGGTGGTGCTGCTGGTGGCTGGCCTCGCTGATGGATCCAGCCTCCTGCTGATTGTCTCCATCGCGGCCAGTCTGCTGGCCGCCGTCGCGCTCGTCGTGGGTGCCCGCCAGGCAGCCGCGTCCCGGGCTGCGGCGGAGCGACCGCCGTCCGAGACTGATCGAGGCGGTGGGAGTGCCGACCGGCAACCGGGGAGCTTCATGCTTCCCGGGCAGCACTTTCCCCCGCTGATCGACCATGGCGGCACCGGGTGGCGGCAACCACCCGGGCCGCCGGTCGCAGTCTCCGAACCGGTTGCGAACGACGAGCCAGCTCCACAGTCAGTTTCCCCGGCGGAGGCAGCACGGCTGGCCCGACTCGGCCGGGAGGTGTGGGTGGTTGACGCCCACCCCCGCTACCACCTGGCCGGCTGTTCGCGGCTACTCGGCGAGCCCGAGCCGCTTCCCGTCGCCGAGGCGGTAGACCTCGGCTTTACCCCTTGTGCCCACTGCGCCCCGGTCGCCACCTTGTTGACCGAGGAAGGACGGATCGCCAGCGGCGGTGCCGGTGCCTGAGGCGCCCGACGCCCACGGCGATGAACCGTTGACCGTCGCGGTCCGGATCAAGCCGGGATCGTCTCGGTCCCGGGTTGGGGGCCGTTACCCGGGGCCTTATGGCCCTGCTCTGGTTATCGCGGTGACGGCACCACCGGTGGATGGGCGGGCCACCGAGGCGGCGCTTCGTGTCCTCGCCGAAGCGCTCGGAGTCCGGCGGAGAGCGGTTTCCCTGGGCGCTGGGGCGGCCAGTCGAGACAAGATCTTTTATGTCGGTGGGGTCAGCGCCGAGATCGCCCAGACGCTGCACCAGCTCCGCGACGGATAGGGCGGACCGACCACCACGTGCCCTGGCCTCGCGTCTGGTACTTGGCCCACCCCTGGTATTTGGCCCGGCCCTCGGCTTCCGGTCCCCGGTTCCTGACCCGTTGCCCTGCCTTGCCCTGCCCTGCTCTGGGCAACGGGTGCTCCTGGTGCGGTGGTGGCTACTTCCGCGGGCGGCAGCCTGCTCTCCTTGGGTCCGAGGGGCCGGGAAGCTGCCGCGGCGCCGGACGCTGCCGCGGCGGCGGAACGAGGCGGAGCGGTGGCTGCGAACCGTCAAGCTGGCAGCGGTGAGCGGCGTACGGGTTTGGCGATTACGGCGAGTTTCGGAGCATTTAGTCTGCTAGCGTTCCTTTTGCCCGAGATGAGTTAATTCGGGGTGGGCGTCAGGGCGTCGGTGCGCCACATTGTCGGACGCCTGTACGTTCCGTATCCTTGCGAACCTCCGGAGTGCGCGGCCCTATGGCTGCGCGCCCGTTTTGTACCTGGGGGCGCCGAGCGCGGCGGCCTCTGTCCAGGTGCCGCGGTCCTCCGCGGCTCCGCGGCTAAGGGAGCGACGATGGCGAAGCCAGCCGACACGAGGACCGCCGGCCGTAAGCCGGCGACCAAGTCCACCCGCAGCGCGGCGGAGACCGAGAAGATCCGGGTAGCCCTGGCAGCGCGGCGAGACGAGCTTCGTGCCGAGTATGATCAGACGTTGAGCGAGATCACCGAGCTGCAGCGCGACCGGCTGACCGACTCGGCCGGGGACGACCAGGCCGATACCGGCACCAAGACGTTCGAGCGGGAGCAGGAGATTTCCCTCGCGAACAGCATCCTGGAAAGGATCACGCAGGTCGAGCGGGCGCTGGAGCGGCTCGATGAGGGTGGCTACGGCTGGTGCGAGCGGTGCGGCAACCCGATCCCGGTGGAGCGGCTGGCTGCCTTCCCGTCGGCGACCCTCTGTGTGACCTGCAAGCAACTGGCGGAGCGGCGCTGAGACCTCGCTCCCCAGCAGCCCGGTGAGGCGGCGCCGCCGCCGCGAGCGTCGATGGGGAGCAGATGACCGCAGGACCGACCCCGGGATCCGGCCGCGCCGAGGCGGCCGGATCCGCCGAGCCGGCGGGCCGCCCGGCCCCCGAGCCGGACGGCGCCGTCGAGCCGGACCGGCCCGTCGAGGGGGGTGGGCCCGTTGAGGCGGACCGGCCCGTCGAGGCCGCCGGTGCGACGCCCCGCCGCCCCGCCGCGTTGATCCTGTTCGGCATCGGCCTCACCGTGTTGGCGCTCGACTTCGGGACCAAGCACCTGGCACTTCAGGCGCTGGAAGGCCGGGAGCCGGTCGAACTCCTGGGCGGCCTGGTCTATCTCAGCCTCACCCGCAACAGCGGCGCGGCGTGGAGCATCGGCGCCGACTACACCTGGGTCTTCTCGCTGATCACCATCCTCGTGATCGGCTGGATCCTCTGGACGGCGCTGCGCCTGCGCTCCCTGCCCTGGGCGGTGTCGTTGGGGCTGGTGCTTGGCGGGGCACTCGGAAACCTGATGGACCGGATCTTTCGTGCTCCGGGCTGGTTCGTCGGACACGTGGTCGACATGATCAGTGTCCTCGAGCCGTACGGTCGGGCATTTCCGGTGTTCAACGTGGCCGACAGCGCGCTGGTCTGCGGCGTCGTCCTCGCGGTATTCCTCGAGCTGACCGGCCGCCAGCGCGACGGCAGCCGGCTCGGCCGGGACGGACGACGGGCGACCCCCACCGCGCCGCGGGAGCGGGCATGACGGCGGCATACGCGGCCGGCGGTGACCAGCGATCGCTGCCAGTCCCGGACGGGCTCGACGGACTCCGTCTCGACCAGGCCGTCGCGCGGCTCTTCGGGCTCTCCCGGACGACCGCGGCGGCCCTGGTCGACGCGGGCGCCGCACTGGTTGATGGCACGGTGCGGGCTAATTCCTACAAGATTCGGGCCGGGTCCTGGCTGGAGGTGACGCTGCCGGCGCCAGCGGCTCCGCCGGCCGTCGTGCCGCAGGCGGTGTCCGGCCTGGGCGTCGTGTATGCCGACGACGACATCGTGGTGGTGGACAAGCCGGTCGGTGTGGCCGCCCACCCCAGTCCCGGTTGGACCGGACCGACCGTGATCGGTGGGCTTGCCGCGATCGGCCACCGGATCGCCACCAGCGGCGCGGCCGAGCGGCAGGGCGTGGTGCATCGGCTCGACGTCGGCACGACCGGGATCATGGTGGTGGCCAAGAGTGAGCAGGCCTACACCTTCCTGAAGCGGGCGTTCAAGTACCGCGAGGTGGAGAAGCGCTACCACGCCGTGGTGCAGGGGCATCTCGATCCGTTGCGCGGCACCATCGATGCCCCGATCGATCGGCACCCGCACCACGACTACCGCTGGGCGGTGGTCTCGGGTGGTAAGCCCAGCATCACCCACTACGACACACTTGAGGCCTTTCCGGCGGCCAGCCTGGTGGACGTACGGCTGGAGACGGGCCGTACGCACCAGATCCGAGTGCACTTCTCGACGCTGCGCCACCCCTGTGTGGGCGACCTCACGTACGGAGCCGATCCCACCCTCGCCAAGCGGCTCGGCCTGGATCGGCAGTGGCTGCATGCCCGGGAGTTGGGGTTCCGCCATCCCCGAACAGGGGCGGAGGTCTGCTTCGTCAGCGACTACCCTGACGACCTGGACCGCGCGCTGGGAATCCTGCGGGACTAAGCGCGGGAATGACCTGACCGATCCAACGCGACGAGGGGATCTCCGTCCGTGCGCTCCGGTGACCTGCTGCGCCAGCTGGACCAGCGGCTGTTACCCCATCTTGTGGGCACGGCGAACCGGCTGGCCCAGGGCCCTGCCCAACCTGGGGTCCTCCTCGCGGCTGTGTTGCTCTCCTGCCTTGCGGTGACGGTCACCGCGGTGTGGGGGATCGGTGCTCCGCAGGGCGGTGCCCCCACCGCGGACGAGATGACCCGGGTCGGGGTGGCCGCCGGGGAGTCAATTCCCGGCTATCTGCAGGACGCCACGGACGACCTGGAAGCTCTTCCGACGGCGTCCCCGTCTCCGGAGGACGACACCTTTGCGCTGGTCTCGCTGTCGACATACCTGACGCCCCATCAGGCCGCCAACGTCTTCGGCAACGTGCCGGTCGCCGCTGTCATCGGTCGGGTGCCGCTACCGGAGCGGCAGACCGAGGTTGTCCGGATCGACGTGCCGGACCTGCCGGGTGACGTGATCACCGCCATGGCCGATCTGGCGACTCGTAAGGAACGGGAGGCGGGAGACTACCGGGCTCAGGCCGCCGCGGTCAGTGACGGGAGACCAGAGCAGCGCGAGCAGAGCGCGCTGTATCTCAGCGCGGCGCAGATGGCGGAGGCCGAAGCCAAGGCATACCGCGGCGGGTGCGCCTGTGTCTACGCGGCGGTGGTTCGCGCAGAGCCGGTCGAGCTGCGCCAGGTGGCGTCCCAACCGGATGTGCGGGTCGTTGACCCGGCGCCGGAGGTGCACCGGCTGGACCGCGCCGTCTTCACCCCGCCCCTGCCTGAGCAGGAGGTGGTCGCGCACCCCTTTACGGACTCTGATCTGACCACGCCCGATCCGGTGGCCCCCGATCCGGTGGCCCCCGATCCGGTGGCCCCCGATCCGGTGGTCCCGGATCCGGCTGCTCCTGACCCGGTTGTTCCTGACCCGGTTGTTCCCGATCCGGTGGTCCCGGATCCGGTCACCACTTCCACGCCGGCCACCCCCACCCCGGCGGTCTCGGATCCGGCCGTCTCCACCCCGGACCCCGAACCGGCCACCCCCAGCCCGCCGCCGCCGACGGAGGAGTCCGACCCCGCCCCGGTCCCGGAGGTGCGGAAGTCCCCATCGATTTCATCAAGCTTCAGCTACCCGGCCGAGGCGCCAACCACGCCGGTCACCTCGGCGAACGCGGTCGACAGCGGTGCATCCGAGCCGGTTTCGGAAGGTGAGGTCGGCCCGGTGGCAGGCGGACCGGTATAGCCCTAATAGGCTTTCGTTCGTAGCCTGTCAGGCGGGGCAGCATGGAGCTGGGAGGGCGAGCCGTGGAGGGCAGCGAGACCGGCTGGAGTCAGCCGGCCGAACCGGCACCGCGGTGGCGGGCGTTGCTCGACCGGGCGCGGCTCGGTAGCCGCGGGGCTGAGCCGGCCGGGCCGGACCGGTCGGGGCCTGCGGCCCCAGCCGAGCCGTTGCCGCGACGGGCAGCCGGCAACGGCTACGCGGCCCGCGTGCCGGCAGCCGGATCGCACCTGCCGGGGCCCGGCTCGCCGCCCGCCGAGTTGGCGTACGACGCGGAGGCGCGAACCTACGGGGCTGATCCGCGGGACGCGGGGCACCGAGGTGAGCCGGCATACCGGGCCGAGCGGGGACTGCCGGCCGAGCCGGCGTATGGGGCTGCTGCGGGCTATCGGAACCCGTTGGCTCCGGGTCCGGAGCCTCGCTTCTCCGAACCAGAGTCGCCGCCGGTGCAGTCCCGCTACGCATTGCTCGACAACGGCTACCGGCATGCGCCGCCGGTAGAGAACGGCTACCGGCACGCGCCGCCGGCAGAGAACGGCTACCAGTCTGATTCGGCGTACCGGTCGGAGCCCGGGTATCGGTCTGAGCCGGCCTATCAGGCTGATCCCGGGTATCGGTCCGAGCACGACTATCGCTCTGAGCCGGTGTATCGCTCCGAACCGGCGGGTCCGGCTGATCCTGGATATCGGTCTCAGCCGGCGTACCCGTCTGAGCCGGCGTACCAGCCCGCGGTCAACCGGGGCTACGCCAGGGTGGAGTGGCGGCAGCCGTCAGCGACGAGCGGATCGGAACGCGCGGCCACCGTACTGCGGGGGGAACTCGGTAGTCCCCGGGTGCTGGCGTTCGCGAATCCCAAGGGTGGCGTACACAAAACCACTGCGACCGTGTTGGCCGCCGCGACCGTCGGCAGCGTGCGTGGCCGGGGCGTGCTGGCCTGGGACGACAACGAGCTACGGGGCACGCTCGGGCTGCGTGCGGGAAGCGCCCGGCACGCCCGTACCATCCGGCACCTGATCGGCGACCTCGCGCACATCGAGATCAAGGAAGGGCCGGAGCTGCTGGACCAGCTCGACGACTATCTCCGGCACGCCTCGGACGGCTCGTACGACGTGCTGGCGGGTGAGGAGAGTCCCCGTTTCGCCCAGCGGCTCGACCAGTTCACCGTCCGGCGGGTGCTGGAGCTGCTCCGCCGCACCCACGACGTGATCTGTGTGGACACCGGTAACAACGTGGAGAGCCCCAACTGGCGTACCGTCATGCAGGCGGCCGACCAGCTCGTGGTCACCACGGTGCCGCGGGAGGATGCCGCGTTCAGCGCTGACTGGATGCTCGACCTGCTACACGAGGTAGGCATGGGGGAGTTGGCTGACAACGCGGTGACCCTGATCTCGTGCCCGACCCCGGGGCGCAGTGAGCTCCGCGCCGACCTGGAACGACACTTCGCCACCCGGACTCGGGCGGTGACCGTGGTGCCGTATGACCCGATCCTGGAGTCCGGATCGTCAATCGAGTACCACCAGCTTCAGCCGGCGACCCGGGAGGCGTGGTTGAGCGCCGCCGCGGTGATGCTGGAGCCGTTCGCCCGCTGAGTGGGCGTGTCGTCCACCGGCGCCCCACGGCGCCGCCACTCCTGAGAGGATCACCGGGTGAGCGCGGACACCCCCGACCCCGACCGGCCCAGTTCCCGGGCCGTACCACCGGACGGCGAGTCGCCGGGCGATGGCCCCACCTCGTCGTACCCAGATCGTGCTGCGGCCGTCGGGTCGGAACCGCCCGCCTCGTTGACCTGGTATGGCGCGCCGCCCGTTGCCGAGGCGCCGCGGCCCCGGCTTCGGCCGCAGCTCGTCTGGGCGGCGGCGGGAGCGTTCGGGGTGGTGATCCTCGGTGTCCCGCTGGGGTTGCTCTGGGCCACGCTGGCCCCGGACACCCCGGTGGTGCAGACCGAGTCGGGCGCTGTCTACGGCGAGTCGCAGCCGGAGCAGCCGATCGCAGCCGACGGTTGGTTCAGCCTGCTCGGTCTCGCCTTCGGCGTCTTGGTCGCGGTCGGCCTCTGGTTCCTGCTGCGCCGCTACCGGGGTCCGATCGGGTTGGCTGCCGCCGTGCTTGGGTCGCTGGGGGCGGCGCTGGTCGCCTGGCAGGTCGGCCAACGGGTGGGGCTGGGAACCTTCGAGTACCTGTTGGCGACCGCCGCGGAGGGGCAGACCTTCGGACAACCCGCGCAACTGCGGGCCGGGGGAGTGGGGTGGTGGGGTCCACTGCCGGTGCCGTACGGCAACGTGCTGCTGCCCGCGTTTGGCGCGGCGGTCGGTTACACCCTGCTGGCGGGCTGGTCCCGTTGGCCATCGTTGCGTCCGGAGCCGATTCCCGACTGGTCGACCGGGCCGGGCGTCAGTTGGGCGTCGGCGGAGACGCCAGCTCCTTCAGCGGCACCGGAACCGCCCGGACCTGGCGCAGCAGAGCCGCCTCGCGGGTGAGTAGCCGCAGCTCGGCGCGGAGCCGGGCAGCGGTGTCGTCGATGGCGAGCAACCGCTGTCGGTCGGCGAGGGTCAGCGCGGCCGTCGCGGCGACCAGGTGCGACAGGACCGTCGGATCCTCCGGGAGCTGCTCCGAGGCCTCCTCCGGGTCGGCGCGGATCAGGCCCAGGTACTGCCGGAAGACCGCGGTCACCTGGGCGGACAGCTCTCCGGCCTCGTCCGGGGGAGGCGGCTCGGGCAACCACTGGACCTCGGCAGTCAGGTAGGGCGCGCTGGTCCGGTCAATGCTGTCTATCCGGAACCGTTGCCGACCCACGGTGACGATGTCGTAGCCCCCGTCCGGCAGCTCGGTCACCTGGCGCAGCTCGGCGGTGCAGCCCACCTCGTGCAGCGTGACGTCCTCGCCGGGTGACGGGAGGCCGTCCGGTGCGGTGGGAGCGACCTCCCAACCAGCCCGGATCGCCACCACGCCGAACTCGCGCGGCCGCTGCTCCGGCAGGGTGAGGAGGTGGCGCACCAGGGCGCGGTACCGGTCTTCGAAGATGTGTAGCGGCAGCACCAGACCGGGGAAGAGGACGGTTCCGAGCGGGAACACCGGCAGCCGCGCAGTCACGGGTCGAGGGTAGCCCGATCCTCCTCCGGAGGGTGTGTCTCGGCTCATCGTCTCGTCGTGTGGGCGGTGCCGGTCAGCCCGGACCCGAGCCGCCTAGACTCGCAAGGGTGTTGCACCGGATCGACCTACGTGGCGGGGTTCGTGACCCGCGCCGCCTGCTGCCCCGTGCCCGGCTCGATGTCTCCGCGGCTGTCGAGCAGATCCGCCCGCTCGTGGCGGAGGTGCGGGAGCATGGCTACTCAGCGATCCGGGCGGCGAGTGAGCGGTTCGACGGGGTCTCGCCGGAGCTGCTGCGGGTCCCGGTGGAGGTGATCGCCGAGGCCGAGGGGAAGCTCGACCCGCAGGTCCGCGCGGCGTTGTTGGAGTCGATCAACCGGGCTCGCCGGGTGCACGCCGCGCAGCGCCGCAGTGACCACACCACGCAGGTCGTGCCGGGTGGCACGGTCACCGAGCGTTGGGTGCCGGTTGATCGGGTCGGGCTCTATGTGCCCGGTGGTCTGGCGATGTACCCGTCAACGGTGGTCATGAACGTGGTGCCCGCGCAGGAGGCCGGGGTGCGTTCGCTGGTTGTGGCCAGTCCGCCGCGCAGGGACAACGGCGGGTTGCCCGACGCGCGGGTACTCGCCGCCTGCGCCCTGCTTGGGGTGACCGAGGTGTATGCCGTCGGCGGCGCGCAGGCAGTGGCGATGCTCGCGTACGGCAGTTCGGTTGACCCCGACAGCACCGCCTTCTGTGCGCCGGTTGACCTGATCACCGGCCCGGGCAACATCTGGGTCACCGCCGCGAAGCGGTTGCTGCGGGGCGTGGTCGGCATCGACGCCGAGGCCGGCCCCACCGAGATCGCGATCCTGGCCGACCACACCGCCGATCCGGTGCATGTGGCCGCCGACCTGATCAGCCAAGCCGAGCACGACCCGCTCGCGGCGAGCGTGCTGGTCACACCGTCGGTGGAGCTGGCCGACGCGGTGGACCAGGAGTTGGCCCGGCAGGTACCGGCGACCCGGCACACCGAGCGGGTCAGCACCGCGCTCAGCGGAGAGCAGAGCGGCATCGTCCTCGTTGCGGACCTGGCGGCCGGGCTGCGGGTGGTGGACGCCTACGCGGCCGAGCATCTGGAGATCCAGACCGAGAACGCCCGCGAGTGGGCACTGCGGGTGCGCAACGCCGGGGCGATCTTCGTCGGTGCCTGGTCGCCGGTGTCGCTCGGCGACTACTGCGCCGGCTCCAACCATGTGCTGCCTACCGGGGGCTGTGCTCGGCACTCGTCAGGCCTGTCGGTGCAGTCCTTTCTGCGCGGTGTCCACCTGGTGGAGTACACGCAGGAGGCGCTACGGGACGTGGCGCCGCACGTGGTCGCCCTGGCGAGGGTGGAGGACCTGCCAGCACACGGCCAGGCGGTCACCGCTCGGCTGTCGGAGGAAGCATCGTGACCAGCCTGGACGATCTGCCGATCCGGGCGGACCTACGCGGGCTGACCCCGTACGGGGCGCCGCAGCTGGACGTGTCGGTGCGGTTGAACACGAACGAGAACTCGTACCCGGTGCCGGACGCGGTGGCCGAGACGATCGGCAGGGCGATCGCCGCCGAGCTGCGGGACCTCAACCGGTACCCGGACCGGGACGCGGTGGCGCTCCGTGGCGACCTGGCGGCGTATCTGGGTGCCGAGTTCAATCTTGATCAAATATGGGCGGCCAACGGCTCCAACGAGGTCCACCAGCAACTGCTCCAGGTCTTCGGTGGGCCGGGGCGGACCGCGCTCGGTTTCCTGCCGGCGTACTCGATGCATCCGCTGCTGGCGCTCGGCACCGGCACCCGGTGGGCACCGGCCCGGCGCGGCGTCGACTTCGGGCTGACCGTCGCCGAGGCGGTGGCACAGGTCCGTGAGCACCGTCCGGACGTGGTCTTTCTCTGCTCGCCGAACAATCCCACCGGCACCGTCCTGGACCTGGCCGTGGTCACCGCGGTGCTGGCCGAGGCGCCGGGGATGGTGGTGGTCGACGAGGCCTACGCGGAGTTCGCCCGGGCCGGCACGGTCAGCGCCCTGTCGTTGTTGGGTGACCACCCCCGGCTGGTGGTGACCCGTACCATGAGCAAGGCGTTCGGGTTCGCCGGCGGCCGGCTGGGCTACCTGGCCGCCGACCCGGCGGTGGTGGCGGCCGTGCAACTCGTCCGGCTGCCCTACCACCTCTCGGCGCTGACGCAGGCGGCGGCGCGGGCCGCCCTGGCGCATCGCGACGAGCTGCTGAGCACCGTCTCGGCGATTAAGGTGCAGCGGGACCGGATCGTGACCGAGCTCCGGGCCCGCGGTCACCGGGTCGCCGACAGCGACGCCAACTTCGTGTTGTTCGAGGTCGGCGGGGACCAGTGCGCCGCATGGCAGGTCCTGCTCGACGCCGGGGTCCTGGTTCGTGACGTCGGCCTGCCCGGCTGGTTGCGGGTCACCGCCGGCACCCCCGCCGAGACCGATGCCTTCCTGATCGCTGTGGAGAAGCTTTCGTCATGAGTCGCACTGCCCGGGTCGAGCGGGTCACCAAGGAAACCAAGGTTCTCGTCGAGATCGACCTCGACGGTAGCGGAAAGGCCGATATCGAGACCGGTGTCGGCTTCTATGACCACATGCTGCACCAGATCGCCCGGCACGGCGGGTTTGACCTCACCGTGCACACCGTCGGTGACCTTCACATCGACGCACATCACACGATGGAGGACACGGCGTTGGCGCTGGGCGCCGCGGTTGATCGCGCGCTGGGTGACCGGGCGGGCATCCGGCGGTACGGCTCGGCTACCGTTCCGATGGATGAGGTGTTAGTCCGGGCCGCCGTCGACCTCTCGGGGAGGCCGTACGTCGTGCACGACGAGCCGGCGCTCGCCCCGTACATCGGACCGGTCTACCCGACCAGCATGACCCGACATGTCTGGGAGTCCTTCGGTCAGTCGGCCCGGGTCACGCTGCACGTGGACGTGCTGCGGGCGGCCCGGCCGGGCGGGCACCCCGACGCCCACCACGTGGTGGAGGCGCAGTTCAAGGCGGTGTCCCGGGCGTTGCGCGAGGCGACGGCCATGGACCCTCGGTTTGCCGGCGTGGTGCCCAGCACGAAGGGAAGACTGTGAGGACCGTGGTCGTTGGTGGAGGGTGGCGCTGATGGGTGGGGTGCTACCGACCCTGCTGCTGATTCTGGCCGGGGTGCTGGTCGGCGGGGCACTCTCGTTGCACCGGCAGGGGGTGCCTCGTGCGGTGGTGCTCACCACCGCGGCGCTGGCCATGTTGGCGGCGGTCGCCGGGGGCCTGTGGTTGCTGCCAGGGGAGGGTTCGTGAGCAGGGTCGCGGTGCTGGACTACGGGTCGGGGAATCTTCGCTCCGTGGAGCGCGCCCTCGCGGCGGTCGGCGCGGAGGTGACGGTGACCGACGATCTGGCCGCTGCCGCCGATGCGGATGGCCTGGTGGTCCCCGGCGTCGGGGCTTTCGCCGCCTGCATGGCGGGGATAGCGGCGCTGGGTGCCGGTCCGGTGATTGTCGAGCGGGTCGGCGCCGGGCGTCCGGTGCTCGGCATCTGTGTCGGCATGCAGGTGCTCTTCGAGCGCGGTATCGAGAACGGTGTGGTGACCAATGGTCTTGGGCTGCTGCCCGGGCAGGTGGGTCAACTCTCCGCGGTGCGGCTGCCGCACATGGGCTGGAACACGGTCTCTCCGCCGGCCGATTCGGTGCTCTTCGCCGGCCTGGCCCAGAGCCGGTTCTACTTCGTCCACTCCTATGCGGTGGGCGGGGCGGCCGCGCTGGCGGCTGCCGGGGTCGCCGTGACCACCGCCCAGCACGGGGCGGAGTTCGTGGCGGCTGTGGAGCGGGGTCCACTCAGCGCCGTCCAGTTCCATCCGGAGAAGTCCGCCGACACTGGTGCCGCACTGCTGCGAAACTGGTTGGGTACGCTCTCGGCGAGCGCCCAGCCGGCGACCGGCCGCTCTGCTGGGGAGCATCGGTGAGTAAGGAGCGGGCACGGCGTCGGGCCGCTCGGGAGGCGGAGGCAGCGCAGCGGCGGGCGGCGCGGCAGCGGCAGCTCGCCCGGCAGGCCCAGCGGCGCGCGCTGCTTCGTCGGCTGATCCCGACGGTACACCGGGGGCGGGTCGGCCGGCTGCCCCGGCGAACCCGAGGCGAGCGCGCCGCGATCGTGCTGTCGACGGTGGCCGTGATCCTGATGATCTGGACCCTAGTAGATGATCTTGCCTTGCGGTTCGGGCTGGTCGCGCTCCTGCTGCTCGTACTGCCGGCGATCGTGGTGATCGCCTTGGACCGTCGTTCCTGAGCTGAGGAGATTTCTGTGAGCCTCACCCTGTTGCCCGCCGTCGATGTCGCTGCCGGGCAAGCCGTCCGGTTGGTGCAGGGCGCCGCCGGCAGTGAGACCGTCTACGGCGACCCCCTCGACGCCGCGTTGGCCTGGCAGCGGGACGGGGCGGAGTGGATTCACCTGGTTGACCTGGATGCGGCCTTCGGTCAGGGCTCCAACGCGGAGCTGCTCGCCAATGTGGTGCGTCGCCTGGACGTGCGGGTGGAGCTCTCCGGCGGAGTCCGGGACGATGCGTCGTTGCGGGCCGCACTGGCGACCGGGGCCGCTCGGGTCAATGTCGGCACCGCCGCACTGGAGGATCCCCAGTGGTGCGATCGGGTCTGCGGCGAGTACGGCGACCGGGTGGCGATCGGCCTTGATGTGCGAGGGCAGACCCTGTCCGCCCGGGGCTGGACCCGTGACGGCGGCGACCTGTGGGAGGTGCTGGCGCGGCTGGACCGGGCCGGTGCGTCCCGGTACGTGGTCACCGACATCACCAAGGACGGCACGATGCACGGGCCGAACCTGGACCTGCTCCGTGACGTCTGCGCCCGCACCAGCGCTCCGGTGATCGCGTCCGGTGGTGTCTCGACCCTGGCCGACCTGCGTGCGCTGGCCGCCCTGGAGCCGGTCGGGGTGGAGGGGGTAATCGCCGGCAAGGCGCTGTATGCGGGTGCCTTCACCGTGGCCGAGGCGTTGCGGACACTGGCCGACGCCTGATCTCACCCGGCGCCCTTGCCGCGCCGCTGCCCGCCGGCATCCTTGGCCCACGGGGGTGCGTTGTCCCTCGTACCGGTGCTTGGGGAGTCAGGAGGGCGCGTAGCGCGCAGTTTAGTTGTGCACAACTAAACTGCGCGCTACGCTTTTCTGGTGACCGATGATCTGGTGCTGCGGCGGCAGGTGTGCTTCGCGCTCTACACCGCGTCGCGCGCCATGGCCGATGTCTACCGGCCCATCCTCGCCGAGTTCGGGTTGACCTACCCGCAGTATCTCGTGCTGCTGGTGCTCTGGGAATGCGAACAGGAGCAGCCACCGACGGTCTCTGGCCTCGGCGCCCGGCTGCAGCTGGACTCCGGAACGCTCTCCCCACTGCTCAAGCGGCTGGAGGTGGCGGGCCTGGTGGTCCGGCGGCGGTCGGCGGCCGATGAGCGACGGGTGGCGGTGGAGCTGAACCCGGCGGGGTGGGCCCTGCGTGAACGCATGGCCGACGTTCCCCGCCAGCTGGCCCAGGCGACCGGGCTCGACGCCGACGATCTCGTCATCCTGCGCGACACCCTCACTCGGATCACCAGAACGATCCACCAATACAAGGAGCAGTAGCAATCATGAGCAAGACCGCCAACCGTGAGATCCAGCTAGCCTCGCGGCCGCAGGGTTGGCCGACCGAGGAGAACTTCCGGTTGGTCTCCACCGACATCCCCACCCCGGGTCCGGGGCAGATCGTGGTTCGGAACACCTTCATTTCCGTCGACCCGTACATGCGGGGGCGGATGAATGACGTTGCCTCCTACGTCCCGCCGTTCGCGCTGGACGCGCCGCTCGACGGCGGGGCGGTTGGTGAGGTGGTGGCGAGCGAGGCCGACGGCTTCGCCCTCGGCGACACCGTGTTCCACGGGCTCGGCTGGCGGGAGTACGCGCTGCTGGACGCCACGACCGTCCGGAAGGTAGACCCTGCCCTCGCCCCGCTCAGCACCTACCTCGGGGTGTTGGGAATGACCGGGCTCACCGCGTACGCCGGACTGCTCGAGGTCGCCGCGATGCAACCGGGGGAGACCGTCTTTGTCTCCGGTGCAGCCGGTGCGGTGGGCAGCATGGTGGGCCAGATCGCCAAGCTTCGCGGCGCAGCCCGGGTGGTCGGCAGTGCCGGCTCGCCGGCCAAGGTCGAACGGCTGCAGGCGCTCGGCTTCGACGCTGCCTTCGACTACCACGACGCCCCGGTGCGGGAGTCGCTGGGTGCCGCCGCGCCGGACGGGATCGACGTCTACTTCGACAACGTGGGCGGCGAGCACCTGGAGGCGGCGATCGGCGCGATGCGGCAGAACGGCCGGGCCGCGATCTGCGGGATGATCGCACAGTACAACGCGACCGAGCCACCGGCCGCCCCGCGCAACCTGGCGATGATCATCAGAAACCGGCTCACCCTGCGCGGCTTCATCGTCTCTGACCACGGGCATCTGGGCGAGCAGTTCGTGCAGGAGGTCGGCGGCTGGCTGCGCGACGGGAAGCTCAGCTACGACGAGACGATCATTGACGGCATCGAGAATGCTCCGGCGGCCTTCCTGGGCATGCTCCGCGGTGAGAACCTCGGCAAGATGCTGGTCCGGGTGTGAGCCCTGGTCCCGCCGTGCCTCGGCGGTAGGGATGCGTCTTGTCCAACGCGATTCGCCGGTGGTCGGCAGTACACGACGACCACCGGCGAATCGTGTTGGCTAGGCTGGCGGCATGTCCCTGGCCGTACGCGTGATTCCCTGCCTCGACGTGGACGCCGGGCGGGTGGTCAAGGGCGTCAACTTCCTCAACCTGCGGGACGCGGGTGACCCGGTGGAGCGGGCCGCGGCGTACAACCGGGCGGGGGCTGACGAGCTGACGTTCCTGGATGTAACCGCCTCGGTGAGTGACCGCGGCACGATGCTGGACGTGGTCCGCCGCACGGCGGAGTCCGTTTTTATTCCGCTCACCGTCGGTGGCGGGGTGCGGCAGGTCAGTGACGTGGACGCGCTGCTGCGCGCGGGGGCGGACAAGGTCGGCGTGAACACCGCGGCGATCGCCCGCCCCGAGCTGATCGGGGAAATCGCTGACCGGTTCGGTCGGCAGGTGCTGGTGCTCTCCCTCGACGTGCGGCGCGCCTCCTCCGCCGCCACGACCAGCGGGTTCGAGGTGACCACGCACGGCGGCCGGCGTGGTACCGGCATCGATGCCATTGACTGGGCTCGGCGCGGTGCCGAGCTGGGCGCGGGTGAGATCCTGCTCAACTCGATGGATGCCGACGGCACCAAGACCGGTTTTGATCTCGAGCTGATTCGCGCGGTGCGGGCGGTGGTCAACGTGCCGGTGGTCGCCAGTGGGGGCGCGGGGGAGGCGGGCCACTTTCCACCGGCGATCGACGCCGGTGCCGACACGGTGCTCGCCGCGAGCGTCTTCCACTTCGGCCAACTCACCGTTGGTGAAGTCAAGGACGCGCTTCGCGAGGCCGGTCACCCGGTTCGCTGACCTGCCTCGGCGGCCAGCGGATGGGCCGCGCCCGTCAGTCCCGGCGGGCGTGCTTCCTGGGGGAACGTCGCGGCGTCGGGATGGAACGTACCGCATACTCCTGGACCGCCGCCGCGTGCTCGGCCTCGTCCAGATGCCAGTCCGCGTCGCCCGGGGTGTGCCGACGGCTCAACGCGCCCTGCACGGTGTCGACCGTGGTGGCCAGGCCGGCGTGGGGGCGGGTGCGCCAGAGCCGTTCTCCCTCCGGTGTGATCCGGAACCAGCCGTCGGTGACGCTGACCAGGCCGGTGCCGACCAACCGGCGGATCGCAACCTCGACCTCCTGCCGTTCGGGGATCGCGCGGTTGAGGTGGTCGGCGGTGGAGAGAACGTCGGTGAGACGGACACCTAAGGGCCGTCGGCTGGACGCTGCTCGACGGTGCCGGCCGGCCCCATGTGCGATCACCAACGAAACGAAGATCCACGCGTCCGTCCACTGCCACTGTCTCTCCCCCATGGCCAGATTGTGCCGATCCTGCGCCGGAAAGGAAACACCTCCTCTCGTTGGGCTACAACGGGTCGTCCTGTGCGTCGCTAGCGGTGAGCCGGACAGCCGCTGGGGGGTCGGCGTGACGGGGGCAGTGCGCGGGAGCGCACGGCTCAACCGGAAGCCGGGACTGGGGTGGGGGTGGGGGTGGGCGGAGGAGGGACCGTCACGCGGGGCAGCACGAACTGGGTCAGCGGGCCGATGGCCAGGGCATACGCCACCGTGCCGGGGCCGACCGCGCCGCCGAGCAGCCAGCCCAGTCCCAGTACGGCGACCTCGATGATGGTGCGGACGAGCCGGATCGAGAATCGTGGCCGGCGGGCGACGAAGCCGGTCATCAGGCCGTCGCGGGGGCCGGGGCCGAGCCGGGTGCCGAGATAGAGTCCGGTCGCCGTGCCGTTGGCGACGATCCCGCCGACGAGTAGGGCGGTTCGGGTGGCGAGCGGCAGGTCCGCCGGTAGCAGGGCGAGGGTGGCGTCCACCACGAGCCCGACCACCACCACATTGCTGACCGTGCCGAGGCCCGGCCGCTGCCGCAGCGGGATCCACAGCAGCAGTACCAGCGTCCCGACCGCGATGGTCACCGTGCCGAAGGAGAGCCCGGTGTGTCCGGCGAGCCCTTGGTGGAAGACGTCCCAGGGGTCCAGGCCGAGGCCGGAGCGGATCAACAGAGCCATGCTCACGCCGTAGAGGCTGAGCCCAGCGTAGAGCTGGGTCAGCCGTCGCGCGGGTCGATAGCTGAGATTGCCAATCTGGTTCACGCATGCCAATCTAGTAACCAATCAGGCAACCAGTAGAGCCAATAATGGTGGAGTGGCCCCCATGACGAGTCAGATACGCGGAAACCAATTGGCCCGGCTGCTCGGCCAGTGGCATGCGCTCCCCGGTCGTCGGCGCAGCCCCGACTACGCGGCACTGGCCGCCGCCATCCGGGGGCTGCTCGCCGACGGGCGGCTTCCGCTGGGCGCCCGTCTGCCGGCCGAGCGCGAGCTGGCCGAGGCCCTGCGGATCAGCCGCACCACGGTCACCGCGGCGTATCGGGAACTCCGGGACAGCGGACACCTCGCCAGCCGGCGGGGTGCGGGCAGCTGGACCATGCTTCCCGGCAACCACCGGATGGCGGGAAGCGGCCTGTGGACTCCGCTGGACGACCGCGAGATGCTTGATCTTGGAGTCGCGGCCCTGGCCGCCCCGCCCGAGCTGCTGCCCGCCGCCCAAGCCGCCGCCGCAGACCTGCCCCGCTACCTGGGTGGGGCGGGCTACCACCCGACCGGCATCAGCGAACTGCGGGAGGCCGTCGCCCGCACGTACGACGAACGGGGCCTACCCACCTCACCCGAGCAGGTCATGGTCACCAACGGCACCCAGCACGCCCTGGACCTGGTGCTCCGCCTCACGCACAGTCCGGGCAGCAGTGTCCTGATGGAGGCGCCCAGCTACCCGAACGCCCTGGCCGCGCTGCACGCCCGGCGGGCCCGCATCAGCACTCACGGCCTCGCCCCGGATGCCCTCGGCTGGGACGCTGACCTCCTGCTTGGCGCCCTCCGCCAGGGGCGACCCAAGCTGGCCTACCTGATCCCCGACTTTCAGAACCCGACCGGACACCTGATGTCGGCCCAGCTGCGGGAACGGCTGGTCTCCACCGCTCACGCCGTCGGCTCCGAGCTCGTGATCGACGAGTCGTTTGTGGACCTGTCCCTGGCCAGTGGGGTGATGCCCCCGCCCACGGCCAGCTTCGACCGACACTCCCGGGTGTTCACCGTCGGGGGGATGAGCAAGGCGTACTGGGGCGGGCTGCGGATCGGCTGGATTCGTGCGTCCGCGCCACAGGTGCAGCGGCTCGCTGCTGTCCGGGTCGGGGTGGACATGGCGAGTCCGGTGCTGGACCAGTTGGTCGCCGTCCACCTGCTGGCGCGGAGGCCGGCGATCGTGGCTGCCCGGCGAGCCCAGCTCACCGCCCAGCGGGACGTCTTGCTCGGTGCCCTCGCCGAGCGCCTGCCCGAGTGGCGGGTGACCGCGCCGCACGGCGGGGTCAACCTCTGGGCGGAGCTCGACGGTCCGGTCTCCAGCGCACTCGCCCGCGCCGCCGAGCAGGTGGGCGTTCGCCTCGCCCCCGGTCCCCGGTTCGGTCTCGACGGCACGCTGGAGCGCTTCCTGCGGTTGCCGTTCACCCTGCCCGAGGCCGACCTGGTGGAGGCGGTCGACCGGATCGCCGCCGTCCGCTACGACCTGGACCGCGCCGGTCGGCCGCAGTGGTCGGAGCCGGCCGTCATCGCCTGAACCCGCGCAGCGCCAGCCCAGACGGGAGTGTTCGGCCGTCCGGCCAGGTCAGGTACGGCTGGCGGGTGGAACTTTTCGACCGTGCGGGCGTTTCACAGCCCCAACTGGGCGTCGCGCAGCCGGTCGGCCGGGCCCGGCGGGCCGTCGATCTGCACCCGCGCCGCCCGTTGCCGTCCGCTCAGGAAGAGCACCAGCTCACCGGGGGCACCCACCAACCGGAGCTGCTCACCGCCCCGGCCAGCGGGTCGCTGCCCATACCCCGGGGCCTGGACCAGCACTTCGGCTGGGAAACGGCGCAGCGTCAGCCGGGCCAGCCCCGCTGCCCGCTTCCACAGCGCCTGTTGCAGCCCCGCCGGCAGGTCGCGGGGCTGCCAGTCGGCTTGCGCCCGGCGAACGTCCTCATGGTGGATGAAGAACTCCATCGTGTTGGCCGCCTCGTCGAGCAGCGGATTGCTGATCGGGCTCCACACCGGCGGCTGACGCACCTGGTCAACCAGCCGCTCCCAGGGGCGGGCGGCGAGCTGGCGGCGGACCCGCTCGGCGTACCCGCGTAGCGGCGGTAGCAGGATGCCGCCGGCGGCGTCCGGGCGGCGTTCCCGCAGCACCAGGTGGGCGGCGAGGTCCCGGGTGGCCCAACCCTCGTTGAGCGTGGGTGCGTCCGGTCCCAGCGTCTGCATAAGGTCGGCGAGCGTCTTTCGCTCCGATCGGGCGTACTGCGGCATGCCTTGATGGTAGGCCCAGCACGTCCGGCTACGCCGGTTGCACCGCATCGGATGCCCGCCCGAGTCGGCAGACCTGGTTCCAGCGGGTAAGGATAGGAGAGATAATGGCGACTTACGGCGGGGGAGAACGTGGCGAGCGGGACGAGTCGGGACGTGCTCTGGCGAGGGCTGGTCGTCCTCGGCCGGGCGATTCGGGAACAACCCAGGATCTTCGCGGTCGCGGCGAGCTCCAGTGTGCTCTTCGGCCTGCTGATCGTCACCAGCGCGTATGTGGTGGGTGCGGTGGTCGGCGACGTGGTCGTTCCGGCGATCGCCGAGGGCTCGGTGCCCACCGCTGCGCTCGCCCTGGCCGCCGCTGCGCTGTTCGGGCTCAGCGTGCTGCGGGTGGTCGGCATCCTCGGCCGCCGGCTCGGGGCCGGCTACATGCAGTTTCGGCTCCAGGCCGCCTACCGTCGGCGGGTCACCCGCCGGTATCTTGACCTGCCGCTCTCCTGGCACCAGCGCAACGCGACCGGCACCCTGCTGTCCAACGCGAACTCCGACGTCGAGGCCGCGTGGTACCCGGTGGCCCCGCTGCCCTTCGCCGTGGGCACGCTGGTGATGCTGGTCGGGGCGGTGGTCTCACTCTTCGTCACCGACTGGGCGCTCGCTCTGGTCGGGTTGGGTGTCTTCCCGGCGCTCTTCGCGCTCAACGTCGTCTACTCCCGTCGGATGGCCCCCCGGCAGGCCCGCGCCCAGCGGCTGCGGGCCGAGGTCAGCGGTATCGCCCACGAGAGCTTCGACGGCGCGCTGGTGGTCAAGACGATGGGTCGGGAGGCGCAGGAGACCGAGCGGTTCGCCGCCCGCGCCCGCGACCTTCGGGACGCGCTGGTGTCCGTGGGGCGGCTGCGCGGCGTCTTCGACCCCATGCTGGAGACCCTGCCCGGCCTCGGGACGCTCGCCGTGCTGGTGGTCGGCACCCTTCGGTTGCGGCAGGGCGCGATCAGTGTGGCGGAGCTGGTCAGCGTCGCCTTCCTCTTCACCGTGCTGGCGTTCCCGGTCCGTGCGATCGGCTGGGTCCTGGCCGAGCTGCCGCGCAGCGTCGCCGGCTGGGAACGGGTCCGCCGGGTACTCGACGCCACCGGCGAGATGCCGTACGGCCCGATGACGCTCGACCCCGACGACGCCGGCCCGGCAACCCTCACCTTCCGCGACGTCCACTTCGCGTACGAGCCGGCCGAGGCGCACCTGCCCGGCGCCGAGGTGCTGGGTGAGGTCGGTTTCACCGTGCCGGCGGGGCGGACGGTCGCCCTGGTCGGGCCGACCGGCGCGGGGAAGTCCACCATCACCTCGCTCGCTGTTCGGCTGGTTGACCCGCGTGCGGGCGCCGTCGAGGTGGACGGGGTGGACATACGCGACCTCACCGCGGACTCGCTGGCCCGTACTGTCGCGCATGTGGCGCAGGTGCCGTTCGTCTTTGACGATTCGGTGCGGGCGAACATCACCCTGGACCGTCCCGGCCTCGGTGATGAGCAGGTCTGGGCGGCGCTGCGGTTGGCGGGTGCGGAGGGGTTCGTCGCCGCGCTCCCGGAGGGCCTGGACACCCGGGTCGGTGAGCGGGGCACGTCGCTGTCCGGGGGGCAGCGGCAGCGGCTCACCCTGGCCCGAGCCCTCGTCGGTCGGCCGCGTCTGCTGGTGCTGGATGACGCGACCAGCGCGGTCGATCCGCGGGTGGAGGCGGCGATCCTGGCCGGGCTGCGGGCCGCGGAGCCGGGGAGAGCGGCGACGTCGATCCTGGTGGTCGCCTACCGGCGGGCGACCATCGCCCTCGCCGACGAGGTGGTCTACCTGGAGCACGGGCGGGTGATAGCCCGGGGCACGCACACCGACCTGCTCGCCACCGTGCCCGGATACGCCGATCTGGTCACCGCCTACGAGCAGGCCGATGCGGAGCAGGCCCAGCAGCAGGGGTACGACGAGGTCCCACCGCCGCTGACAACCGGCCTCGAACTGGAGGTGGACCGGTGAGTCGGTCGCGAGCGGAGGGTGGACCGGTGAGTGCGAGGAGTGAGCTTGCGAGCCCCGCAGTCGCGAGCGGAGGGTGGACCGGTGAGTAGTAGCACTGTGGCGCCGGAGGTGGCGGCTGAGTCGACCTGGCGGACGCTGCGGCGGGGCTTGGCGCTCTCCCCGGAGTTGCGGGTCGGGTTGGCGGGCACGCTCGGCCTGGCGCTGGTCTACATGGTTGGTCGGGCGGCCGTGCCGGTTGCGGTGCAGCAGGGCATCGACAACGGCATCGCCGGCGGCCTCCGCCTGGATGTGGTCTGGACGGTGGTGACCGTCACCACGGCGGTGCTCGTGGTGACCACTACCTGTGGCTACCTCATGATGCGGAGGCTGTTCACGGTCAGTGAGACCGCCCTCTCCAACGTGCGGGTTCGCGCCTTCCGACACGTCCACGACCTGTCGATGCTGCACCAGCAGTCCGAGCGGCGTGGGTCGTTGGTGTCTCGGGTGACCAGCGACGTCGACCAGATCACCCAGTTCCTCCAGTGGGGTGGTGTGATCCTGCTGATCAACCTCGGTCAGCTGGTGGTCACGACAGGGGTCATGCTCGCCTACTCCTGGCAGCTGACCCTGGTGGTGTACGCGGCGTTCGGCCCGGCGGTGTTCGTGATCCGGCGGCTCCAGCGGCGGCTCGCCGGCGCGTACGGGGTGGTGCGGCAGCGCACCGGCATACTGCTCGGCGCGATCGCCGAGAGCGTGGTGGGCGCGTCGGTGATCCGGGCGTACGGCATCTCCGGGCGCACCGCGCGTCGGCTGGACGAGGCGATCGACAGCCAGCGGCGGGCCCAGCAGCGGGCTATCCGGATCAGCGTCCTGGGTAGCTCGGTCGGGGAGATCGCGGCCGGGTTGGCGTTGGCCGGCGTGGTGGTGCTGGGAGTGCTGCTCGGCGCTGACCGTACGTTGAGCGTCGGTGAGGTGACCGCGTTCCTGTTCCTGGTGACCCTCTTCGTGCAGCCGGTGCAGATCGCCACCGAGGTGCTCAACGAGGCGCAGAACGCGATCGCCGGCTGGCGACGGGTACTCGACGTGTTGGATGTCGAGCCGGATGTCGCGGACCCCGGCGAGTCGGGGCGGGAGCTTCCGCCGGGTCCGCTGGATATCCGTTTCGTCGGGGTGGGTTTCGCCTATCCGGGCGGTGCACCGGTTTTGCATGACATCTCGGTGGAGATTCCGGCGAAGAGCCGGGTGGCGGTGGTCGGCGAGACCGGCAGTGGGAAGACGACGTTCGCGAAGCTGCTCACCCGGCTGATGGATCCGACGGCGGGGGACGTGCTGCTCTCCGGGGTGCCGTTGCGGGAGGTGCGGTTCGGCTCGCTGCGCTCGCGGGTGGTGATGGTCCCGCAGGACGGGTTCCTCTTCGACGCCACGGTCGCAGAGAATGTCCGTTTCGCTCGGCCAGACCTCACCGACGAGCAGCTCACCGCCACCTTTGTGGAGCTGGGGCTGGCGGACTGGCTGGACAGCCTCCCGGCGGGCCTGGACACCGCGGTGGGGGAGCGCGGTGAGGCGTTGAGTGTGGGCGAGCGGCAGTTGGTCGCGCTCGCCCGCGCGTACGTCGCCGACCCGGATCTGCTGGTGCTCGACGAGGCGACCAGCGCGGTCGATCCGGCGACCGAGGTGCGTCTGCAACGCACCTTGGACGCGGTGACCCGGGGCCGGACAACGCTCGCCATCGCGCACCGGCTCTCCACGGCACAGGCCGCCGATGAGGTGATCGTGGTGGATCGAGGGCGGATTGTGCAGCGGGGTGCGCATGGGGAGCTGGTCCGCGATGCCGAGTCGGTGTACGGGCAGCTCTACGCCTCGTGGCTGGAGCAGACCCGGTGACTGCGGCTGGGCGAGACCCAGCCCCCAGTGGGGGGCGACCCGGCCTTCCAGCGCGCCGTCCCCGCCCCTTTGGCGGGGTGGCTAGCCCTCCAGCGGACCGGTGAGGTAGCGCTGCATGGTGGGGCCGACGGAGCCGATGAGCGTCTCGGGGGCAGCGCTGGCGATCGGCTCGAGTCGGAGCACGTGGCGCGCCATCGCCAGGCCGAAGAGCTGGCTGGCCACCAGCGACCCACGGAGCGGTGCCTGCGCCGGGTCCACGTCGAGGTGGTCGAGGACCGGGCGCAGCACCTGCGTGGTGAGGAACTCGCGCAGCAGCCGAGCGGTCCACTCGTTGCTGACCGCCGAGCGCAGCAGCGCCACCGCGGGGGTGCCGGCGGGGGAGTCCCAGATGCCGAGGAAGGCGCGGACCAGCCGTTCCCCGATCTGGTCGGGGTCTCCGGCGAGTACGGTCGGCACCACCTCGGCTGGGTCGGCGGGGGCGTTCATCGCGGCGAGGAAGAGCTTGTCCTTACTGCCGAAGTAGTGGTGCACCAGTGCCGGGTCCACGCCGGCGGTGGCGGCGATGGCACGGATGGAGGCTTTGTCGAAGCCCCGTTCGGCGAAGGTGGTCCGGGCAGCCGCCAGGATCGTCGCCCGGGTGTCCGGGTTGCCGGGTCGCCGTCCGATCCGCCGTACCATCCTCGCCCTTCGCTCGTTGTCGTCTCTGTCCTGCCGATCGTGCCCTTGGCCGCCTTCGATCGCGGCACCGGGTCCGCTGCGTCGTCGGGTCAGCCGCTGCGTCGGCGCAGGGTGGCGGCGGCGAGTATCAGCGCCAGCACCGCGGCGCCGCCCACGATCGCCAGGTCGCGCCACATTGTCGCGGTCGGTTCGGCGTTCGAGCCGACTTCCAGCAACGCCTCGACCGAGTACGACAGGGGCAGAACGTCGCTGACCGCCTGGAGCCAGCCGGCCATCTCGTCGCGGGGGACGAAGAGCCCGCAGAGCAGCAGCTGCGGGGCGACCACGACCGGCATGAACTGTACGGCCTGGAACTCGGTCCGGGCGAAGGCGCTGCAGAGGAGCCCGAGCGCGACGGCGAGCACGGCGTTGACCGCCGCGATCAGGATGACCAGCCCGCTGCTACCGGCGGTGTCGAGATCGAACAGCCAGTAGGCCACCGCGGCTGCGACCGCCGCCTGTACCACGGCGGCCAGGCCGAACGCGATGCCGTATCCGAAGAGCAGGTCGAGTTTGCCCAACGGGGTGGTGAGTAGCCGTTCCAGCGTGCCACTGGTGCGTTCGCGCAGCATGGCGATGCTGGTCACCAGGAACATGATGATGAAGGGGAAGAATCCCAGCAGCACCAGTGCGATCCGATCGAACGGCGCCGGTTGGCCCGGTGGTGTCGGCTGGTCGACGTACATGTAGTAGACCACCGTGAGGAGGGCTGCGGGCACGACCACGAGCAACGCGACCGTGCGCCGGTCGTGGCGCAGTTGGCGCAGGATGCGGCCGGTGGTGGCGGCGAGGATCCGGGGATTCACGACGCCTCCTGGCCGGCCGTACCGGCCTCGCCTGCTTGGATCATTCGTAGGAACGCCTCCTCCAGGTCGTCCACGCCGGTTGCCGCACGTACCGCCGCTGGTGTGTCGTTCGCGATCAGCCGCCCCTCGCGGATCAGCAGGAGTCGGTCGCAGCGGGCGGCCTCGTCCATCACGTGGCTGGAGATGAGCAGGGTGGTGCCGGCCGCGGCCATCGCGTGGAACCGGGCCCAGAGCTCCGCGCGCAGCACCGGATCCTGACCGACGGTCGGCTCGTCGAGCACGAGCAGCTCGGGGTCGCCGACCAGCGCGCAGGCCAGTGAGGCGCGGCTGCGCTGGCCACCGGAGAGGGTGGCGACCAGCTGACCGGCGGCTGCCCGCAGCCCGACGTCGGTCACGGCCTGATCGGCCTGGGTGGTGCCCCGCCCCTGTAGGGCGGCGAAGTAGCGGGCGTTCTCCCGGACGGTCAGGTCCGCGTAGATGCTCGGCGCCTGGGTCAGGTAGCCGACCCGGCGGCGTAGCTGTGGGGCGCCAGCCGGGTGGCCCAGGACGGTGACCGTGCCGGCGGTGACGACCTGCACCCCGACCAGTGCCCGCAGGAGCGTGGTCTTTCCGCTGCCGCTCGGCCCGAGCAGGCCGGTCACCGTCCCGTGCGGCACGGTGGCGTTGATTCCGGACAGCACCTGTCGCCCGCCCCGGTCGACAACCAGGTCACGAAGGGCGATGGCGTCCTGCATTGCGCACCTCCGGGTAGAAGATCGACTGTTGAACTCAACGGTAGTTGAATTCTGTTGGGTGGGCAAGGCACACGGGTGCCCTACCACCCGCCCATCGGGTATCGGAGAATGAGTGACTATGCCCGTACCTGACGCGCCGTCACCCGGCGCCCAGCCCGGCTCGGACCCGAGCGGCGGTCCGGCCCGGCCGTCCCACCTGGACCCAGCCATCGCCGCGCGCCTGCGCCGTACGTCGGACGGGCTCCTCGCCGCGGTGGTCCGCCAGCACGGCTCCGCCGAGGTGCTGATGCTCGCCTGGATGGACGACGAGGCGCTACATCGGACGCTGACCACCGGTCGGGCCACCTACTGGTCCCGCAGCCGCGGTGAGTACTGGGTCAAGGGCGCGACCTCCGGACACCACCAGTACGTCCGCGCCGTCGCCCTCGACTGTGACGGAGACGCCCTGCTGGTCGATGTTGATCAGGTCGGCCCGGCGTGTCACACCGGCCGGCGATCCTGCTTCCACAACAGCTTGCCGGTCACCGGTGCGTCCGCCGACGAACGGCAGGTCCGGCCATGACCGACGGCATCGTCCGTCCGGACGCGACGACCTTCGCCGAGCAGGCCGCCGGAAGGCGGGTCGTGCCGGTCACCCGGCGGCTGCTCGCCGACGCGGAGACGCCGGTCGGCGTCTACCGCAAGCTGGCCGGCGGTCCGGGCACCTTCCTGCTCGAATCTGCCGAGCAGGGTGTCGGTTCAACCGGCATGACCTGGTCCCGGTACTCCTTCATCGGGGTCCGCAGCGCGGCGACCCTGACCGAACGCGACGGTGCCGCGGTGTGGACGGGGCAGCCCCCGGCGGGGCTACCCACGGCCGGTGACCCGGTCGCGGTGCTTCGGGACACCGTCGCCGCTCTCGCCGGGCCGCCTCCCGACGACACCGTCGGGCTGCCGCCGCTGACCGGCGGCATGGTCGGCTACCTCGGGTACGACCTGGTCCGGCACTTCGAGCGGCTGCCCGAGCGCACCGAGGACGACCTCGGCCTGCCCGCGCTGGGAATGATGCTCGCCACCGACCTGGTGGTGCTCGACCACTACGACGGCTCGGCGCTCCTGGTGGCCAACGCCGTCTTGCCACCGCCGGAGGCGCCGGATCGGGCGGCGGCGGTCACCGCCGCATACCACCACGCGGTCGGGCGGCTGGACGCGATGACTGCTGCGCTGTCCCGGCCGATTCCCCCGATGGCCTCCACCGTTGGCGCAGCACCCGTCGGGGACGTGCGCTGCCGAACGCCCGAGGGTGGCTACCAGAAGGCGGTGCTGGCGGCCAAGGAGGCGATCCGGGCCGGTGAGTGCTTCCAGATCGTGCTGTCGCAGCGATTCGAACGGGCGACCGACGCCGACCCGCTCGACGTGTACCGGGTGCTGCGGACCACCAACCCCAGCCCGTACATGTACCTGCTGCGTTTCGACGGCTTCGACATCGTCGGTTCGTCTCCCGAGGCGCACCTGAAGGTGACCACCGAGGTGGACGGGGAGCGGCGTGCCCTGCTGCATCCGATCGCCGGCACCCGGCCGCGTGGCAGCTCGCCGGAGGCCGACGCCCAACTCGCCGCCGAGCTGCTCGCCGACCCGAAGGAGCGCGCGGAGCACGTGATGCTGGTGGACCTGGGCCGCAACGACCTGGGGCGGGTCTGTCGACCTGGCACGGTCGAGGTGCCCGAGTTCGCCACGATCGAGCGGTACAGCCATGTGATGCACATCGTCTCCACAGTGGTCGGCGTCCTCGCCGCGGACCGCACCGCCTTTGACGCGCTGGTCGCGACCTTCCCGGCGGGCACCCTCTCCGGTGCCCCGAAGGTGCGGGCGATGGAGTTGATCGAGGAGCTGGAGCCGGTACGGCGTGGGCTCTACGGCGGCACCGTCGGCTACTTCGGCTTCGGCGGTGACCTCGACATGGCGATCGCGATCCGTACCGCCCTGATCCACGGCGGGCGTGCCCACGTGCAGGCTGGCGCGGGCGTGGTGGCGGATTCGGATCCGGCCGCCGAGGAGCAGGAGACGCGGAACAAGGCTGCCGCGGTGCTGGCCGCCATCGCCGCGGCCGAGACCCTGCGTGCGGCCCGGTGAGCGCCCGGGACGAGGCTGGTCCGGGGCGGCCCGGGACCGCCCGGCGGGAACTCGTCTACGCCGTGCTCCTCGGGGTGGCCGGGGCGGGCCTTTCAATGTGGGCGGTGACCCGGGCCTGGGTGGTCGAGCTGGCGCCCCGCCCCGCCCCGTTGCCCCCGGTCCGCGTTGCCCGCACCGGTGTGCAGCTACTTCCCTGGCTGCCCGCACTGGCCCTGGTCACCCTCGCCGGATGGGGCGCGGTGCTGGCCACTCGGGGCCGGGTACGGCGGCTGTTGGGTGGCGTGCTGACCGGGCTCGCGGTGGCGGTGGCGGTTGGTGGCGGGTATGGCCTGCTCGCGGGGTTCAGCGGCGAGGTCAGTCGGCAGTGGCCGCTGCTCTGCCTGCTCGGCGGCGGGTGCGCCGCGGCCGCCGGTGTGCTGACCGCGGCCCGGGGGGACCGCTGGTCGGTGATGGGCGCCCGATACGAGCGGTCTGCGGGGGCGGTGACCGGCCCGGTGCCGGGCCGGAGCACCAGTGACGCCTGGGACGCGTTGGATCGGGGTGCGGATCCGACGGACGACTGACGCCGTCCGTCGCCTCAGCCCATCGGCCGCGGCTCGTGGCTTGCGGTGAGCTCGGCCACGATCCGGTCCAACTCGGCCCGCTGGTCGGCGCGGGCCCGGTCGGCGCAGACGGCCTCCCACGCGTTGCCCCGCGCGGTGCGCATCTGCGCCTCGCCGACCACGGCGCGCTCGAGCGTGTGCACCATGCCGACGGCGAGCGAGGCGACCGTACGGGAGATGGTGGTGAGGTCGATGCTCCCAGTGCTCATGATCAATCCCGGAGATCGTTGGGTGGCGCGGGCGGATGCCGAATCGAGTCTGCCCGAGGGAAATGCTCGTCGACTCACGTTTCGTCGGGGTGTCCGCCGCGTCAACTCTGCCTCCGCGGCGCTGACCTGGGAAGAGTCCGCTGGCCTTGAGCTTGCTCACAGCCCTGCCCCGGGGCATCCGGCCGGCGATCGCCCTGCCGGATAGCATTACATCAATGCCCACGATGGCTGTGGTCGGTGATCGTCGGCCTCGATCGGTGACCGGGAGGTGGTGGCTGTGTGTGAGCTCGCCTTCACTGGAGGTTGGGCATTATGCCGCAAGCCGATTCGTGAGAAGCGCCATACCCCCGGCGGCCTGCGTCGGGTACGCCGCCTAGCATCGGCCCATGACGCCCGGAGAGGGGAGCGTTGGTGACTGCGGAGCATGCGCACGCGGGGGGAAGTGACGCCGGTTCGGCGAAGCCCAGCGTGCTGGATGAGATTTTGGCCGGAGTGCGTGAGGATGTGGCTCGGCGGCAGGAGCAGGTCCCGCTGGAGCGCATTCGAGAACTGGCCGCCGCCGCCCCGCCACCGCTGGACGCGTACGCGGCCCTGCGTCGGCCCGGCGTGGCGGTGGTCGCCGAGGTAAAGCGCTCCTCACCGTCCAAGGGGCGGCTGGCGGAGATTACCGATCCGTCCGACCTCGCCAGCGACTATGCCGCTGGTGGTGCCCGGGCGATCAGCGTGCTCACCGAGGGGCGCTGGTTCGGCGGATCGCTGGACGATCTCGCCGCCGTCCGGGCCGCGGTTGATGTTCCGGTGCTGCGGAAGGACTTCGTGGTCTCCAGCTACCAGGTGCATGAGGCGCGGGCGCACGGCGCCGATCTGGTGCTGCTGATCGTGGCGGCGTTGGAGCAGAAGGTGTTGGTCGGCCTGCTGGAGCGGATCGAGTCGCTGGGCATGACCGCCCTGGTCGAGGTGCACGACGAGGAGGAGGCGGACCGGGCGTTGGAGGCCGGCGCCCAGGTGATCGGAGTCAACGCTCGCGACCTGCGTACGCTGGAGGTCGACCGTTCGGTCTTCGAGCGGATCGCGCCCGGCCTGCCGAGCCGGGTTGTCAAGATCGCTGAGTCGGGGGTGCGCGGCCCCCACGACCTCATCCGGTACGCGTCGGCCGGTGCCGACGCGGTCCTGGTCGGCGAGGGCCTGGTCACCCAGAAGAGCCCCCGGGAGGCGGTGGCCGAGCTGGTCAACGCCGGTAACCACCCGGCGACACCCCGTCCGGTGCGCTGAGCGCGCGCTGGTCAGAACGAAGGGAGCCGCGATGAGCGTCGACACGCCCACCGCGACCGGTCGATACCCGGACGCCGCCGGTCACTTCGGCCGGTTCGGCGGCCGGTTCGTCCCCGAGGCCCTGGTGGCCGCGCTGGACGAGCTCGACAGCGCCTGGCGTACCGCGATGGGGGACGAGTCGTTCCAGACCGAGTTCGCCGCCCTGCTCCGCGACTACGCCGGCGCCCCCTCGTTGCTCTACCCCGCCCAGCGTCTCTCCGCCAAGATCGGTGCACAGGTGCTGTTGAAGCGGGAGGACCTCAACCACACCGGGGCGCACAAGGTCCGCAATGTGCTCGGCCAGGCGTTGCTGACGAAGCGGATGGGCAAGCGGCGCGTCATCGCCGAGACCGGCGCCGGTCAGCACGGGGTGGCCACCGCCACCGCTGCCGCCTTGTTCGATCTCGAGTGTGTGGTCTACATGGGTGCGGTGGACACCCAACGGCAGGCGCTGAACGTGGCGCGCATGCGGATGTTGGGCGCCACCGTGGTGCCGGTCACCACCGGGTCACGCACCCTCAAGGATGCGATGAACGAGGCGATGCGGGACTGGGTCGCCAACGTCGACAACACCCACTACCTGATCGGTACGGCGGCCGGTCCGCACCCCTTCCCCGCCCTGGTCCGCGATTTCGTCCGAGGCATCGGCGACGAGGCCCGCCAGCAGTGCCTTGACCTGGTCGGTGCGCTGCCCGACGCGGTCACCGCCTGCGTCGGCGGCGGCTCCAACGCGCTCGGTGTCTTCCACGCCTTCGTCGACGACCCGAGCGTGCGCCTGTACGGCTTCGAAGCCGGCGGGGACGGGCCGGCGACCGGCCGGCACGCGGCCAGCATTACCGGTGGTTCCTCGGGCGTGCTGCATGGGACCCGGACCTACGTGCTTCAGGACGCCGACGGTCAGACCGTCGAGTCGCACTCGATCTCGGCGGGGTTGGACTATCCGGGCGTCGGGCCGGAGCACGCCTGGCTGCACGACACCGGCCGGGCGACGTACCGGCCGGTGACCGACGCCGACGCGATGGCCGCCTTCGAGTTGCTCTGCCGTACCGAGGGCATCATCCCCGCGATCGAGAGCTCGCACGCGCTGGCCGGCACGGTCTCGATCGCCCCGGAGCTCGCCGCCGAGCTGGGTCGGGAGCCGGTCGTGGTGGTCAACCTCTCCGGCCGTGGTGACAAGGACGTACACACCGCCGGGGAGTACTTCGGCGTCCTCGACAAGGAGTGACAGCGTGAGTCGCATCGGGGTCGCGTTCGACCAGGCGCGGGCCGAGGGCCGGGCCGTCCTGGTCGGCTGTATGCCCGCCGGGTTCCCGACCGTCGAGGGCAGCATCGCCGCGATGACCGCCATGGTCGAAGCGGGCGTGGACGTCATCGAGGTGGAGATTCCGTACTCCGACCCGGTGATGGACGGTCCGGTGATCCAACGGGCCAGTGACATCGCCCTGGCCGGCGGGGTACGGGTCGCCGACACGCTGCGCATCGTTGACGCGGTCGCCGCCACCGGCGCACCCGTGGTGACGATGACCTACTGGAACCCGGTCGAGCAGTACGGTGTTGACGCCTTCGCCCGGGACCTCGCCGCAGCGGGCGGCACCGGGCTGATCACGCCCGACCTGATTCCCGACGAGGCACAGGAGTGGCTGGCCGCCTCCGACGCGTACGGGCTGGACCGAACCTTCCTCGTCTCGCCCTCCTCCACCGACGCTCGGCTGCGGATGACCGTCGAGCATTGCCGGGGGTTCGTCTACGCCACCGCGATCATGGGGGTCACCGGGGCCCGTACGCAGGCTTCGGCGGCGGCTCCGGTGCTGGTGTCCCGGGTCCGGGCAGTCACCGACCTGCCGGTCGGTGTTGGCCTCGGGATCGGCACCGGGGAGCAGGCCGGTACGGCGGCCGGGTTCGCCGACGGCGTCATCGTCGGCAGTGCCCTGATCCGCTGCCTGCTCGATGCCGCGAGCCTGCCGGCGGGGCTGACCGCCCTGCGTGAGCTGAGCGCCGAACTCGCGGCTGGCGTCCGGACCCCGGCCTCCTGACGCCCGACCGGGCCACCCATCGGCCCGGCGGTCCCGAGGCGAGCGCCACCGGTCGCGCGGGCCGGGGTGCCACGGCGGGGCCGATCGGCGGTAGCCTGTTCACTCGTGACCCTCGCCTCGCAGACCCCTCTGGCGGCCCTGCCCAGTCCGACCACCGCGGTGTGGCAGCTGGGCCCGGTGCCGATCCGTGCGTACGCGCTTTGCATTCTCGTCGGCATCGTGGTGGCCTGCTGGGTCACCGAGCGGCGGCTGCGGCAACGCGGGGTGGCGCCGGGGGCGGTGCTCGACATCGCCGTGTGGGCGGTGCCGGCGGGCATCATCGGTGCCCGGATCTACCACGTGATCTCCTCACCAGAGAAATACTTCGGCACCGGTGGCGAGCCGCTCAAGGCCTTCGCCATCTGGGAGGGGGGTCTCGGTATCTGGGGTGCCGTGGCCGGTGGCGCGCTCGGTGCGTGGTATGCCGCCCGTCAGCTCGGTATTCCGTTCGCGGTGGTGGCCGACGCCCTCGCCCCGGGACTGCCGCTGGCCCAGGCGATCGGGCGGCTCGGCAACTGGTTCAACAATGAGCTCTACGGCGGGCTCACCACCCTGCCCTGGGGCCTGGAGATCCACCGGATGGACCCGGAGACGGGCCGAGCCCTGCGCGACGACGCCGGGACACCCATCCTCGAGGCCGGGCTCTACCATCCGACCTTCGCCTACGAGGCGCTGTGGAACCTGGGTGTGGCCACCCTCGTCTTCCTCCTCGACCGGCGGCTGAAGCTGGGCCGCGGCCGGGCCTTCGCGCTCTATGTGCTGGGCTACACGGCCGGCCGGTTCTGGATCGAGATGATCCGTACCGACGACGCGAACATGATCCTCGGCCTACGGCTGAACGTCTGGACCGCGGCGGTGGTCTTTCTCGGTGCGCTGATCTATTTCGTGCGGGTGCGCGGGCCGCGCGAATACCTGATCCCGATTCACGAGGTGTCGGCGTCCGCGCCCGAGTCTGACGTGTCGCAGGTCGACCTCTCCGCTCGTGAGGCGAGTGCCCAGCCGGGAGCCCCGGAGGGCTACCAGGTGGTCAGCGAGGAGCAGTTCCGGCACTGGCAGGAGACGGGCGAGGCACCGTCGGGGCCGGAGACCGGGCGCTCCGGTGACGACCCGCCCACCGACCGGCCGGCGGATGCCGCCCGCTCCGCCGACCAGCGCGACAGCTGAGCGAGGAGGGCCGCATGCGTAGCGCGGTCGTGGTCGGCGCCGGTGTCGGTGGCCTTGCGGTCGCGGGTGCGTTGGCGCGCTCCGGCTGGCAGGTCACGCTGGTCGAGCGCGCCGATCGGATCCGTCCGGAACCCACCGCGGTGGTGCTCTGGCCCAACGGAGTGCGCGCCCTGCGCGCCCTCGGCCTCGGGGCCGGGCTCGACGCGATCGCCACACCGTTGTCGAGCAGCGGGGTGCGCCGACCCGACGGACACCAACTGGTGCGTCCCCGCCCGGTCCCGGCGGACCGAAGCCCGGTGGTGGTGCACCAGGAGGACCTGCACGATGCGCTGATCGCCGGGCTGGGCGACGGTGTTGAACTGCGGACCGGCGTGACCCTCCGTTCGGTTCGCGCGGAGCCGGGCGCCCGTCCGTCGGTCGGTGACGGCCGGCACACCTACGAGGCGGACCTGGTAGTCGCCGCCGACGGCCTCGACAGCGTGGCTCGCGCGCAACTCGCACCGGAGGCAGCGGTGGTCAGTTGTGGCTCGGCCGCGTGGCGGGCGGTGATCCCGTGGTACCGGACGCCCCATCTCCCCGCCGACCTGCCGCCGACCGGGGAGATCCTCGGTGCCGGGTACCGCTTCATCTACGTGTCGCTGGGCGAACGGGGCTCCTCCGGGGCCTCCAGCCGCGGCGGGATCTACTGGGTGGCCACCGCCGCCGGTGCGCCCCGGCCGGAGTCGCCAGAGACCCAGCTCGCCCTCCTGCGTCGCTGGTACGCCGGCTGGCCCGCACCCATCGCCGATCTGCTCGACGCCACCGACCCGGCCGACCTGGTCCAGCGGGAGATCCGCGAACTACGTCCGCTGCCCCGCACGTACGGCTTCCCCACCGGTCCTGGCGGGGCGGTGCTGCTCGGTGACGCGGCGCACGGCATGCCCCCGCACCTCGGGCAGGGGGCCTGCCTCGCCTTCGAGGACGCCGCCACCCTGGCCGCGCTGCTCCGGGAGTCCCGGCTGCCGGACGCGGTCGTCGCCTACGACCGGACCCGACGGCCCCGGGTGGCGGCGACGGTTCGGCAGACCCGACGGATGTCGGCGGTGCTCCAGGCCCGTGGTCGGCTCGCGCTCCGCGCCCGCGATGCTGTCCTCGGTGCCCTCACCCCCCGGCTGCTGGGCAGTGCCGGCACGACCGCCGACAAGTGGCATCCCCCGTCCTGACCAGCTCCGGCCGCCAACCTGCGGGGAAGCCGGCCGAGGGCGGTGTGGGGTAGGGATGAGTATCTTTCTCACACTCTGGAAGGTGTGATCAATCTGCACTGGCCTTGTGCGGCCCCCCCTAACGTAGACTCAAATGACCCTTGAGGGCCGACGTCGTCCCGACCAAGATTCAGCCTGAGTGACGACAGGAGGCCCGGGTGGCCGTTCCGTACCCGCACCACATCCCGCAGCAGGTCCCGCACTCCGACCCGAACGGGTCCACAGCCGGGCTCTACGACCCCGCGTACGAACGAGACGCGTGTGGCGTGGCGTTCGTGGCGGACCTGCGCGGCCGGCGGTCGCACGGGGTGGTGGCGAACGGGCTCGCCGCGCTGCGTCGGCTGGACCATCGGGGTGCCCGGGGTGCGGAGCCGAACACCGGTGACGGTGCGGGCATCCTGATCCAGGTGCCGGACGCGCTGCTGCGCGCGGTGGTGGACTTCCCACTGCCCCCGATCGGCGAATACGCGACCGGCCTGGTCTTCCTGCCGGACGACGACGAGGCCGAGCTCCGGGCCCGCCAGGTGGTGGAGAAGTACGCGTTGGTCGAGGGCGTCGACCTGCTTGGGTGGCGGAACGTGCCGGTGGATCCGGCTGGCCTGGGCGCGACGGCGCTCGCGGCGATGCCCCGGGTCCGGCAGCTCTTCGTCACCGCGCACCGGCTCACCGACTCGGCGACGGGCCCGGCTGGTTCCCGGTTGACCGGGCTCGAGTTGGAGCGGGTGGCGTACCGCGTCCGCAAGCAGGCCGAGCGGGAGTCGGCGGAGCGCGGCGTACCGGCGTACTTTCCGTCGCTCTCCGGCCGCACGATGGTCTGGAAGGGCATGCTCACCCCGGACCAGCTGCCGGAGTTCTACCCGGAGCTGACCGACGAGCGGATGTGCAGCGCCATCGCGCTGGTGCACTCCCGCTTCTCCACGAACACGTTCCCGTCCTGGCCCCTGGCGCACCCGTTCCGATTCATCGCCCACAACGGCGAGATCAACACCATCCGTGGCAACCGGAACTGGATGCAGGCGAGAGAGTCGATGCTCGCCCGTGGAACTGGTGCGGCGCTGCCTGGCAACATTCGTCGGATATTCCCGGTCTGTACGCCGGGGGCATCCGACTCCGCCAACTTTGACGAGGTCCTGGAGCTGCTGCACCTGGCGGGGCGAAGCCTGCCGCACGCGGTGTTGATGATGATTCCGGAGGCCTGGGAGAACGACCCGGACATGCCCGCTGAGCAACGGGCCTTCTACCGGTTCCACGCCAGCCTGATGGAGCCCTGGGACGGGCCGGCGTCGGTGGCTTTCACCGACGGCGAGATTGTCGGGGCGGTGCTGGACCGCAACGGCCTACGTCCCGGCCGCTGGTGGCAGACCTCCGACGGGCTGGTTGTGCTCGGCAGTGAGGCGGGCGTGCTGGACCTGGATCCGGCCACCGTGGTCGCCAAGGGGCGCCTGCAGCCCGGTCGGATGTTCCTGGTGGACACCGTGGGCGGCCGGATCGTGCACGACGACGAGATCAAGGCCGAGCTGGCGGCGGCCCAGCCGTACGAGGAGTGGCTGCACGCCGGCCTCATCGAGCTGACCGACCTGCCGGCGCGGGAGCACATCGTCTACACCCACGACTCGGTACGCCGCCGGCAACAGGCGTTCGGCTACACCGACGAGGAGCTGAAGATTCTCCTCGCGCCGATGGCGCGGGTCGGCGCCGAGCCGATCGGCTCGATGGGAACGGACACCCCGATCTCCCCGCTGTCCACCCGACCTCGGCTGCTCTACGACTACTTCCACCAGCTCTTCGCCCAGGTCACGAACCCGCCGCTGGACGCCATCCGGGAGGAGTTGGTGACCAGTCTCCAGTCCACGATCGGGCCGGAGGGCAACCTGCTCGAGCCGGGGCCGGCGAGTTGCCGGCAGCTCGTGGTCCCCTATCCGGTGATCGACAATGACGAGCTGGCGAAGATTCTCTCCATCGACGAGGACGGGAATCTCCCCGGATTCAAGGCGGTCCGGGTCTCTGGCCTGTACCGGATCCGGGAGGGTGGCGCAGGCATCCGGGCGCGGCTGACCGAGATCTGCCGGCACGTCTCCGAGGCCATCGAGGACGGCGTGCGCATCCTGGTCCTCTCTGACCGGGACTCCAACGCCAACCTCGCCCCGATCCCGTCGTTGCTGCTCACCGCGGCGGTGCACCAGCATCTGGTTCGGGAGCAGACCCGGACCCAGGTCTCGCTGATCGTGGAGTCCGGCGACTGCCGGGAGGTGCACCACGCGGCCGTGCTGGTCGGGTACGGCGCGGCGGCGGTCAACCCGTACCTGGCGTTCGAGTCGGTGGAAGACATGATCTCGACTGGGGCGCTGGTCGGCGTCGAGCCGGGCACCGCGGTTCGCAACTACGTCAAGGCGCTCGGCAAGGGTGTCCTGAAGATCATGTCCAAGATGGGCATCTCGACCGTGTCGTCGTACTGCGGCGCCCAGGTCTTCGAGGCGGTTGGGCTGGACAGCCAGCTGATCGAGCGGTATTTCTGGGGCACTCCCAGTAAGATCGGCGGGGTTGACCTGGACGGGATCCACGTTGAGGTCGCCGCTCGACACGCCCACGCCTGGCCGGAGCCGGGGACGGCGACGACAGACCGGCTGGATGTTGGCGGCGAGTACCAGTGGCGGCGTGAGGGCGAGCTGCACCTGTTCAACCCGGAGACCGTCTTCCTGCTCCAGCACGCCACCCGCAGCCGGCAGTACGACGTGTTCCGGGCGTACACCTCGAAGGTTGACGCGTTGGCCGCCCAAGGGGGTGCGCTGCGGGGTCGGTTCACGCTGCGTACCGGAGTGCGCCCGCCGGTGCCGATCGAGGAGGTCGAGCCGGCCAGCGAGATTGTTCGGCGCTTCGCCACCGGCGCCATGTCCTACGGGTCGATCTCGGTGGAGGCGCACGAAACCCTCGCGATCGCGATGAACCGGCTCGGCGGCAAGTCCAACACCGGCGAGGGCGGTGAGGACGTCGAGCGGCTACACGATCCGACCCGCCGCTCCGCGGTCAAGCAGATCGCCAGCGGTCGGTTCGGGGTCACCACCGAGTACCTGGTGAACGCCGATGACCTGCAGATCAAGATGGCGCAGGGTGCCAAGCCCGGCGAGGGCGGTCAACTTCCCGGCAACAAGGTCTGGCCATGGATCGCCCGGACCCGCCACGCCACCCCGGGCGTCGGCCTGATCTCTCCGCCACCACACCACGACATCTACTCCATCGAGGACCTGGCCCAGCTCGTGCACGACCTCAAGTGCGTCAACCCGGCGGCGCGGGTGCACGTCAAGCTGGTCAGTGAGGTCGGGGTGGGTACGGTGGCGGCGGGTGTGGCGAAGCTGAAGGCCGATGTCATCCTCATCTCCGGGCACGATGGCGGCACCGGTGCGTCCCCGCTGAACTCGCTCAAGCACGCGGGCACCCCGTGGGAGCTGGGCCTGGCCGAGGCGCAGCAGACCCTGCTGCTCAACAAGCTCCGGGACCGGGTCACCGTGCAGGTTGACGGCCAGCTCAAGACCGGGCGGGACGTGCTGGTCGCGGCCCTGCTCGGGGCGGAGGAGTTCGGCTTCGCCACCGCCCCGCTGATCGTCGAGGGCTGCGTGATGATGCGCGTCTGTCATCTGGACACCTGCCCGGTCGGCATCGCCACCCAGAACCCGGTCCTGCGTGAGCGGTTCACCGGCCGGCCGGAGTTCGTGGAGAACTTCTTCCTCTTCCTCGCCGAGGAGGTCCGTGGGTACCTCGCCGAGTTGGGTCTGCGCTCGATCGACGAGGCGATCGGCCGGACCGAGTTGCTCGATGTCGCCCCCGCAGTTGATCACTGGAAGGCGGCGGGTATCGACCTGAGCCCCATCCTGCGCCTGCCGGAGCTACCCGAGGAGACCGCTCGGCGGGGCGTCCGCGCCCAGGACCACGGTCTCGGGCTGGCGTTGGACAACGAGCTGATCGCACTCGCCGAGCCGGCGCTGCGCTCCGGCACCCGGGTGCGGACGCAGGTGTCGGTGCGCAACGAGCACCGCAGCGTCGGCGCGATGCTCGGGGGCGAGGTGGTCCGTCGTCACGGTGGGGCCGGCTTGCCCACCGACACGATCGAGTTCGACCTGTACGGCACCGTCGGGCAGTCGTTCGGTGCGTTCCTGCCGTCCGGGGTCACCCTGCGCCTGCACGGCGACGCCAACGACTATGTCGGCAAAGGGCTCTCCGGTGGGCGGCTGGTGCTCCGCCCGGATCGGGCCGCGCCCTTCGTCAACGCGGAGGCCATGCCGGGTCGGCGGGCGGAGGATCAGATCATCGCCGGCAACACCATCCTCTACGGGGCCACGGCAGGTGAGGTCTTCCTCCGCGGTCGGGCGGGGGAGCGGTTCGCGGTGCGTAACTCCGGGGCGGCTGCTGTCGTCGAGGGCGTCGGCGACCACGGCTGCGAGTACATGACCGGCGGTACCGTCGTGGTGTTGGGGCCGACGGGGCGGAACTTCGCGGCCGGGATGTCCGGTGGGACCGCGTTCGTGTGGCGGCTGGATCGTCGGCGGGTTAACACGGAGTTGGTGGACCTGGCGCCCCTGAGCGAGCAGGAGCAGGCAGCCCTCTACGACCTGGTCCAGCGGCACTACACCGAGACCGACTCCGCGGTCGCCGAGGACTTGCTCAAGCGCTGGTCGGAGGCGGTGGAGGAGTTCACCGCCGTGGTGCCCCGGGACTATCGCCGGGTGCTGGAGATCATGCGGGCTGCCGAAGCCGCCGGCTACGACGTGGACGACGCGGTGATGAGCGCCCTGGCGGTGCCGGCAGCGCAGCCCGCGTCGTCCGCACCGTCCACGCCGGTGTCGCCCGTCGCGCGGGTGGCCGTTCAGGAGGTAGCTCGTGCCTGATTCGTTTGGTTTCCTGCGGTACGACCGGCAGCTTCCCGCCCGGCGGCCCGTGCCGGTGCGGATCATGGACTGGCGGGAGGTCTACCCACCGGCCGGTGAGGAGCTGATCCGGGAGCAGGCCACCCGCTGCATGGACTGCGGCATTCCGTTCTGCCATGATGGCTGCCCGCTGGGCAATCGCATCCCGGATTGGAACGACCTGGTCCGCACCGGTGGCTGGGACGCCGCAGTGGAGACGCTGCACGCCACCAACAACTTTCCGGAGTTCACCGGTCGGCTCTGCCCGGCCCCCTGCGAGGCGGCCTGCGTACTCGGCCTCGGCGGCCAGCAGCCGGTCACGATCAAACAGGTTGAGGTGGAGATCGCCGACGCTGCCGTGGCCCGCGGTGGGCTACGGCCCTGGTCGGTGCCGTCCGCCAGCGGTTGTTCGGTGGCGGTGGTCGGCTCCGGGCCCGCCGGGCTCGCCGCCGCGCAGCAGCTGGCCCGGGCCGGGCATGCGGTCACTGTGTACGAGCGGGACGACGCCCTCGGTGGCCTGCTGCGGTACGGCATCCCGGACTTCAAGCTGGAGAAGCACCACATCGACCGGCGGCTTGCGCAGCTCGCCGCCGAGGGGGTGCGCTTCCGGACCGGGGTGGAGGTCGGTGTCGAGGTGACCGCCGAGCAGCTGCGGGCCGAGCACGACGCGGTGCTGCTCGCCTGCGGTGCCCTGGCCAGCCGGGACACCCCGGCAACCCCCGGGCGATCGCTGCGCGGTGTGCACCAGGCGATGGGGTATCTCGTTGCGGCCAACCGGGTGGTCGCCGCCGCGCGGGGCAACCCGCCGGCCACCGCGGTGCTGCCGGACTATACGCCGATCGATGCGGCCGGCCGGAACGTCGTCATCATCGGTGGCGGCGACACCGGCGCGGATTGCCTCGGCGTCGCGCATCGGCAGGGCGCCGCCGAGGTGTACCAGCTCGACCTCTACCCGCAGCCGTCCCGGGAGCGGGACGAGGCACGGGATCCGTGGCCAACTTGGCCGTGGATCCTGCGCGAGTACCCGGCGCACGAGGAGGGCGGGGAGCGGGTCTTCGCCGTCGCCGTGCAGGAGTTCGTGGACGACGGCAGCGGGGCGGTGCGGGCGGTCCGGATCGCCGAGGTGACGGTGGAGAAGAGCGCCGGCCGGCGGGTCGTCACCCCGGTGCCGGGCAGCGAGCGGGAGCTGCCGGCCGACCTGGTGCTGTTGGCGATCGGTTTCGACGGCACCGAGCCGCAGCCGTTGCTTGAGCAGCTCGGGGTGTCCCGCACCGAACGGGGCGCGGTGGAGGCCCGTTCGGACTGGCAGACCGACGTGGACGGCGTCTTCGTCGCCGGGGACATGCACCGGGGCGCGTCGTTGATCGTGTGGGCGATCGCCGAGGGCCGGGCCGCCGCTGCCGCCATCCATTCGTACCTGGACGGGCGGGGCTCGCTGCCGGCACCGGTGGCTTCGGATGCTCGGCCGCTCGCTGGCTGAGGGGGCTGCGGGCGCGGCTGCTTCCACCGTTGGCCGCCGGGGACGGCCAGCGGCACGGCGTATTCACATTAGTGAATTGTTTCGGTAGTATTACCAGCTAGTAGCAAGCTCTACCCTGGCCACGCGCGCGGTCTCTGGGCTCCCCACCCCCGGCCCTGTGGAGGTCCACATGCCACCCCGTGCGCCCGCCCGTGCCCTGGCGGCCCTGGTCGCCCTCTGCGTCGCCGTTGTCGGCGCGGTGCTGGTCCCCAGCGCCGCGCAGGCCGCGACCATCAACTACGTCGCGCTGGGCGACTCGTACTCCTCCGGCGTCGGCGCCGGCCCGTACGACGGGTCTAGCTGCCTGCGCAGTCAGAAGTCCTACGCCCCGCGCTGGGCTGCGGCGAATGCGGTGACCAGCTTCCAGTTCCCGGCCTGTGGGGGCGCGGTCACCGCCGATGTCATCAACAGCCAGGTCGACTCGCTCAGCGCCAGCACCACGATGGTGACAGTCACCATCGGTGGTAATGATGCCGGCTTCGCCAGCGTGATGCTCACCTGCCGGTTCGGCAGCACCTCGGCCTGCACGGAGGCCGTCGACGAGGCCCGGGACTTCGCCCAGACCACCCTGCCCGGCCGGCTGGACACCACCTACGCGGCGATCCGGGACCGGGCGCCGAACGCCCGGCTGATCGTGCTCGGCTACCCGCGCCTCTTCGAGACCGGCTGGTGTGGCCTGTTCGGGATGAGCGCCACCAAGCGGCAGCAGCTCAACGAGGCCGCCGACCTTCTCACTAACATCATCGCCGGCCGCGCCGCCGCGGCCGGTGCCACCTTCGCCGACCCTCGTGCCTACTTCGCCGGCCACGGCGTCTGCGGCGACGAGCCCTGGATCAACGACGTCACCAGGCTCATCGAGGCATACCACCCCAACGACGAGGGCTACCGCGACGGCTACCTGCCGGCGCTGAACGCCGTCACCGGCTGACCTCTGTCCGGCGGTCGGCAGTCCCTGATGGGCTGCCGACCGACCGCGGGGGCAGGTACGGACGCTGGCGGCGCTGGCCGCCGCTCCTGGTTCACGCTGGGCGACGGTTCCCGATGGCGGGGTCGCCGATGCGGGGAAACGGTTCGATCGAGAAGACCACCTCGACCGGCACCTCGAAGTAGGCGGCGATTCGCAGCGCCAGGTGTAGGCTGGGTCGAAACTCTCCCCGCTCCAGGTAGCCGATGGTCTGGTAGTGCACACCGAGCCCGTCGGCGAGCTGCCGTCGGGAGATGCCCCGTTCGGCGCGCAGCACCGCGATTCGGTTGTGCACGGTCTCGCTCATTGCTGCCCTCTCATCCGACCCGCTGCATGGCCTGCTCCCGTCGGGCCGCGACGCGCGAGCCGGACTCCCGGCGGGCCATCCGGCGCAGTAGCACCGGCGCCAGCACGAGCCCGAGCACCGCCCACGCCCCGAGGACGGCAACCATCTCCAGATGGCGCCAGGACCCGCCGATCTCGACCGCCGCCAGGTCAGCCGGAAGCAGCGCGGAGCGCATACCCAAGCCTAGCCAGTAGAGCGGGAAGACCTGGGCGGCACCCTGGAGCCAGCCGGGCAGACCGTCGATCGGGTAGAAGATGCCGGAGACGGCGATGAGGCCCATCACCGGCAGCACCAACAGCCCCATGTTGCGCGGGTTCTCGATCAGAGAGCCGATCATCGCGCCCAGCGGGAGCGTCGCTATCAGCCCGAGCGGCACCGCCCAGGCCAGGGTGAGCCAGGCGCTGGGGTCGCCCAGCCGGAGCCCGTCCAGGAAGAACATCCCGGGGGTCAGTTGGATGACCAGGCCGATCATCGCGACCGACGAGACCAGCACCAGCTTGCCGATCAGGTAGCCGAGCATCCCGTTCGGAATGGCCTTGGCCCGTAGCAGGGTGCCGTCCTCCCGGTCCACGACGAGGTGCTGGGCCAACCCGAGCAGCCCGCCGAAGAGCAGGCCCATGCCCAGCGCGCTGGGCAGGGTCCGCGCGCCGAGGGAGAAGTCGGTGCCGGGCACGGTCGCCCCGCGCATGAAGAAGACGGCGACCAGCAGCACCACCGTGGGGAAGAAGTAGTTCCATAGATCCTGGCCATTGGTGAAGGTGCTGCGCAACTCGATCACGCCGCGCCGTAGGCCGGCCCGGAGGGCGGTGGTCTTCGGGTTCATCGGTTCTCCTCCTGCTGCTGCCACACCCGTTCGGCCCGGCCGGTACGGATTCCGGTTTCTTCCTCGTGCACCAGGGCCAGGTACGCGTCCTCCAGGTTGGCGCGGCGTACCTCCAGTTCCTGTACCCCGTCGCCGTGGTCGCGGAGCAGGTCGCGCAGGAAGCCGGTGGCGTCCATGGTGGCGTGTACGTGGCGTTGGCCGTCGCAGGTCCAGCGGATCTCCGCATCGGTGGTCAGCCGGCGGGAGAGCTGGTCCGGCGAGCCCCGGGCGATGATCCGGCCGTTGGCCAGGATGACGATCAGGTCGGCGAGCTTTTCCGCTTCGGCCAGATCGTGGGTGGTCAGCAGGATGGTGGTGTGGTCCAGGTCGGCGAGGCGGTGCACGAGCTCGTGGAACTCGCGTCGGGCCGCCGGGTCGAGGCCGACCGTCGGCTCGTCCAGGAAGAGCAGCTCTGGCCGGCCCACGATGCCGACCGCCACATCGAGTCGCCGCCGTTGTCCACCGGAGAGCCGGGACACCCGAGCGTTGGCATGTGCGGTCAGCCCGACGGCGGCCAGCAGGTCGTCCACCGGCCACGGGCGCTGGATCTGGTCGGTCGCGTACGGCGCGTAGTAGTCGCCGAGGTGGGAGAGGAGGTCCCGCACCCGCCATCGGCCGTGGTCACGCCAGGATTGGAGCACCACGCCGATCTGGGCGCGCCACCGCTCGTCGCCGCGGGCGGGATCAACACCGAGCACCCGGACCGTTCCGGCTGAGGACAGCCGGAACCCCTCAAGGATCTCGATGGTGGTGGTCTTGCCGGCACCGTTCGGCCCGAGCAGCGCGATCACCTCGCCTCGTTGGGCGGTGAGGTCGATGCCGTTCAGCACGTCCACAGTGCCGTAGCGCATGCGTAGGTCTCGAACGTCGAGGACCAGGCGATCGTCGGGATTTCGGGGGGCCTCGACCGCCTCCGACCATTCGACTGTAGTCATACTCTGGAAGATAGCACCTCTACTACAGATCTAGGTACAGCGACTCTCACCTGGAGGGGTTGTGCCTGCGCCGTGGTGCGGTGGTTCCGCGAAGTTGCTTTCCCCTATGGGGTCTTTGTCCGGACGGCCGGAGTGTGCCGTTGATGGAACAACAGGTTACTGGAGGGTAGCCAGGCATTGACGAATAAGAATTTCTGCCCGCATCATCGTTCGCACCGGTCGATCGGACGCACCGCACCCACCACCCTCATGGAGGTGCAGCCATGTTGCTTCGAAAGACCGCCATCGTGCTTGCGTTCGCGCTCGGCGCCACCGTCGCCGTCCCGGGCGTCGCCGCCAGCGCAGCACCCGCCGTCCCGGGGGGCGCCGCCAGTGCGGCACCCGCCGGTACTACGGCGGAGCAAACGTCCACCCACCACGCCCCGGCGAGCAGTTCCGACGCAGTCGGCCCGGCTGACGTAGCCGACAACCCCGTGATCATCGTTGGCGGGTTGAGCGGCTTCGCCTTCGCCTACGAGCCACTCGCCGCCCGCCTGGACGCCGACGGCTTCCGCCCCTTCATCTATGAACTGCCGGGGCTGGGCTTCGGCGACATCCCGACCTCGGCCCGCGCCTTCGCCGACTATGTTGACCAGGTGCGCGCCACCACCGGTGCCGCCCGGGTGGATCTGGTGGGGCACTCCGAGGGGGGATTGGTGGCCCGCTACTACCTGAAGCGACTCGGTGGCACCGGAGCCGTCGGTCGATACGTCAGCCTCGGCAGCCCGCAGTACGGGACGTACGTGGCCAACATCATCGCCTTCCTCGGGCTCGGCAGCTGCGCCGGCGTGGTGGCCTGTCAGCAGATGACGATCGGCTCGGACTTCCTGGCCGACCTCAACGCCGGTGACGACACCCCCGGCTCGGTCAGCTACACCACGATCCGTTCGTGGCAGGACCAGTTGGTGCGGCCGGTGGGCAACGCCGCGCTGGCTGACGGGGCGAGCAACGTGCTGATCCAGTCCTGGTGTCCGCTGCGGCTGGTCGGGCACCTCGGGCTGGTGCTGGACGGGACCACCTACACGGTGATTCGGCAGGCGCTGCGCGACGAGTCGATCCGCCCCAACTGCTGGGCAGTCTAGGCGCGTTCCTGGTGGGGCGGTCGGCATCGTCGACCGCCCCACCAGGCTGTGCCGGACCGTCCGGTTGTCTCCCAGGACGCGTGCCAGTTTGCTTCGGCTCTCCCGGGGCGTGCGCTTCCCTGGTCGCAGTGGGGCGGGGAACGGGAAAGCCAGCGACCGAGGTCGAATGTCTCCGCGCTGTTCACCCATGCCTTTCTGACGGACTTACCGCGGGCGGTACGATCTCGGGGCGCGCGGTCGCCGACGCCCGCCCCCCCACGACGTTCCCGGCGGTTATCCGCTGCCGGCCGTGCAGCCGCGCAACGTCGGAGAACGTGTTCGCATTGCGACAGGGGTCGGCCCGCGGACCGGCCCGGAGGAGAGATTAGCCTGATGGGCGTGACACGCCGCGCAAAGATTGTTTGCACACTTGGCCCCGCCGTCTCCTCACCGGAGCGTATTCGTGGCCTTGTTGAGGCCGGAATGGATGTGGCGAGGCTCAACTTCAGCCACGGAAGCCACGCCGATCATGAGGCGGTCTGCCGGCTGGTTCGGGAGGCGGCCGAGGCGGCGGGGAGGCCGGTCGCGGTTCTCGCCGATCTTCAGGGCCCCAAGATCCGGCTCGGCCGGTTCGCCGACGGCCCGCACGAGTGGCGTACCGGTGACTCGGTGGTGATCACCAGTGATGACATTCTCGGCACCCGGGACCGGGTCGCCTGCACCTACCGCAAGCTTCCCCAGGAGGTGAAGCCCGGCGACCGGCTGCTGATCGACGACGGCCGGGTCGTGGTCGAGGTCACCGACGTCACCGGCAACGACATCCGTTGCCTGGTCACTGAGGGCGGACCGGTCTCCAACAACAAGGGTGTGTCGCTGCCGAACGTGGCGGTCAGCGTCCCCGCGCTCTCGGACAAAGACACCGAGGACCTGCGGTTCGCCCTCGGCCTCGGTGTCGACCTGGTGGCGCTCTCCTTCGTCCGCTCCGCCGACGACATTAAGTTGGTTCACGCCATCATGGCCGAGGAGGGCGTGCACCGGCCGGTGCTGGCCAAGGTGGAGAAACCAGAGGCAGTGGATCAGCTCGGGGCGATCGTCCTGGCCTTCGACGGGATCATGGTTGCCCGTGGCGACCTCGGCGTGGAGATGCCGCTGGACCAGGTGCCCCTGGTCCAGAAGCGCGCGGTGCAGCTCTGCCGGGAGAACGCCAAGCCGGTCATCGTCGCCACCCAGATGCTCGACTCGATGATCGAGAACTCCCGGCCCACCCGGGCTGAGGCCTCCGATGTGGCCAACGCCGTGCTCGACGGCGCGGACGCGGTGATGCTCTCCGGCGAGACCAGCGTCGGAAAGTACCCGGTGCTCACCGTGAGCACCATGGCAAAGATCGTGGCGACGACGGAGGCGGGCTCGATCGGCGTGCCGCGGCTCCAGCACGATCCGCGTACCCACGGGGGCGCGCTCACCATCGCCGCGTCGTCGATCGCCCGGGCGATCGACGCCAAGGCCCTGGTGGCGTTCTCGCAGACCGGCGACACCGTCCGGCGACTCTCCCGGCTGCACTGCGACCTGCCGCTGCTCGCGTTCACCCCGGTGCCGGAGGTGCGCAACCAGCTCGCCCTCTCCTGGGGGGTGCAGACGTTCCTGATGCCCTTCGTTGAGCACACCGACGGCATGTTTCGGCAGGTCGACGAGGCGCTGCTCGGCCTCGGTCGGGCCAACCCCGGCGACTACGTCGTGATCGTCGCCGGTAGCCCGCCCGGAACCCCCGGCTCGACCAACACCCTGCGCGTGCATCAGCTCGGGTCGCTGGTCGACCTCGCTGCGGCCCGGGCGCTCCAGTGAGCGTTCGGAGCGAGCCGGGCCCGCGATCCCCTTGGTCGCGACTGGAGGCCCGGTGAGCGAGCCTGGCGCGGTGGTCGGTCAGGCCGCGGTCGATCAACTGCTGGAGGTGCTGGACCTCAGCCCGACCGGCGAGCGAACCTTCCGGGGGATGAGCCCGCAGGTCGGCCCACAGCGGGTGTACGGGGGGCAGGTCGCCGGCCAGGCGCTGGTCGCCGCCGGGCGGACGGTTGATCCGGAGCGCTCCGTGCACTCCCTGCACGGCTACTTCGTGCGACCGGGCGATCCGAGTGAGCCCATCGACTACCAGGTCGAGTGCGTCCGCGACGGTCGTTCCTTCTCCGTCCGCCGGTCGGTGGCGCTTCAGCACGACAAACCGATCTTCTTCATGTCGGCGTCTTTCCAACGTCAGGAGGAGGGGCTGGACCATCACGCGCCCTCCCCGCCGGACGTGCCCGGCCCGGACGAGGTGCCGACGATGACCGACCGGCTCGCCCGCTACCCGGAGCGGCTGGGTATCTGGGCACTGATTCCCCGGCCGATCGACGTCCGCTACGTCGGCGAGCCCGGCTGGGTGCGCCCCGGTGACCGTCCGGCCGAGCCGAACCAGCGGGTGTGGATGCGGATCGACGGCAAGCTCCCGGATGATCCACTGCTGCACGCCTGTGCCCTGACGTACGCCTCCGACCTCACCTTGCTGGACTCGGTGCTCTCAGTGCACGGAGAGGTGTGGGGACCCGGCGGGGTGGTGGGCGCAAGTCTCGATCACGCCCTCTGGTTCCATCGGCCGTTCCGCGCCGACGAGTGGTTCCTCTACGACTGCTGGAGCCCGTCGGCATCCGGAGCGCGTGGGTTGGCGGCCGGTCGGATGTTCACCCGGGACGGCCGGCAGATCGCCAGCGCGGTGCAGGAGGGCCTGCTGCGAAAGGTTGGGGCCTGACGCGCTACCTATCAAGGGAGGGCTGGCCCTTTCCACCGATTCACCGCCGGAAAGGGCTGGCCCCAACAGCTCACGACCCGCAGCGCCCGATGACCGTTTTGTGTCGGTTGGGGTGTGGTCGGGGGCATGGTGGTGGTGGAATCTCGGGGGGCGTGGGGGTGTTACACCCTGCGTACGGCCGAGCAGGCGCCTCGCTCAGGTGGGTGACGCCGGGTGCGGGTCGCCGGGAATGATGGTGGCCGGCCGGTCGTTACACCTGGACCCGGCGCCGTGCGCGTCCCCCGTGAGACCCGCGGTCGCCGCCCTCTTTTTCTTGTGATCTTTTGAGCGCCGGACGGTGCTTGCACCCCTTTTGCCGCCTGACCCCCTGTGGG